>JADLGW010000029.1 GCA_020849105.1 Phycisphaerales bacterium
CCGCGACGCCCCGCGCCAGGTCGGCCTCGGCCGAGCCGGACGACGCGGCCCAGGCGTGCGCCAGGTCCACCTGCGACACCCCCGACCCCGTGAGCCACAGCCACATCAGCAGGAACGGGACCACGCGAGCAACCACCCCTTCCGAAGATTCACGCGACCGCAGATCCGCTGGCCGCTGACCGCTGACCGCTTGAACTGAATCTTCATGGCCGCCTCCGCTTCAGTTGCGGACACCGCGTGCATCCATGCCGGGTTCTTCACGCACGGGGCGAACGCCCGGGCCCGGAGGATGCGCGCAGTCTCCCGCGCCGCGGCCCGCCTGTCAAGCCGGTTTTCGCGGAATGTTCGGCACGGCGGGCGCCGGCTCCTGCTCGCCAACGCGGCACCGCTCCAGCACCAGCACCGTCACGTCATCGGCGCGGACGCCGGCCTGGTATTCGTCGATGACCGCGACGCTCCGCCGGCACATCTCTTCCGCGTCGGTTCCCTGTACGGAGCCCAGGAAGGGCTCCAGACGCCGCTCCGTGAAGAACTCGTTTCGGGGCGAGCGGGCCTCCGTGACCCCGTCGGTGTAGAGGAAAAGCGACTCACCGGGCCGAAGGCTCATCTCGCCTTCTTCGTACCGCTGGGCGGGCAGAGCCCCGATGACGGTCCCTGTGCTCCCCCCCACCTTCCGTGGCGGGCCGCCGTTCAGGAGGTACGGCGCCGGATGCCCCCCGTTGGCGAAACGGAGCCGCCCCGTGAACGGCTCGTACCGGCCCAGGAACAGCGTGACGAACATCCCCTGTTCGTTGCTCTGCCGGAGCAGTTCGTTGGCGAGCGCGAGGATCGTCGCGGGCGACGACGCTTCGCGCGCCAGGTCACGGATGGTGGTGCGGGCCATCGCCATGAACATGGCCGCGGGGACGCCCTTGCCGGACACGTCCCCGATCACGATGGTCACGGTCCCCCCGGAACTCTCGAAACAGTCGTAGAAGTCTCCGCCGACGAAGCGCGCCGGGGCGCTCACACCGAACACCCGGAACTCGCGTCGCTTCGGGAACTCCCGCGGGAGCATGGCCGCCTGGATCTGTCGGGCCACGCGGAGTTCGCTCTCGACCGTCTCCCGTGCCGCGGCCTCGCGCTTGAGGGCTTCGACGTGCTGGGCCAGTTGCCCGGTCATGGTGTTGAACGCACGGGCGAGTTGGCCCACCTCATCCCGCCGTCGGAGTTGGGTTACGCGCACGTCCAGCCGGCCCGCGGCCAGGCCGCGCACGGCCTCCACCAGGTCGGACAGCGGGCGGGTGATGTACATGCCCAGGAACAGAACCAGGACCAGGATCAGCATGACGCCGGTTGCCGCGATCAGCGCCCGCTCCCGCAGTTGCGCGTACGCGGGGCCCATGATCGTGGATTCCGGGATGGCGACGGCAAACGACCAGCGGGCGGAGGGGATAGGGGCAAAGAAGATCAGGTGCGGCTCCGGGACGCCGAGCCGTGCAACGGTCGTTGAACCGCGCCCCCCCTCCACCATCGCCCGGCCGAGCGTCGCCAGCGACGCGACCCCGGTGTCACGCGCAAGGTCGAAAATAGAACTCTTCATGACCCGTGACTTGTCCGGGAAACTGATGAACAGTCCGGTGGGGCTTATGATCGCCACTTCGCCCAGGGGGGCATCGACCCGCGCCGCCCGGGCGGTGAGTTGGTCCAGCCGCACGTCCATGTTCACGGTGCCGCGGAACTTTCCATCGCGGGAGAACGGGACCACGAAGGTCACCATGGCCACATTGCCCGCCCCCTCATCGAAGAAGGGTTCGGTCCAGCCCGCCTTGCCGGTCTTGCGCGGCTCCCGGAACCACGCCCACTTGGGGTCCGTGTAGTCGTAGGCGTCCGCGACGTCCATCCTCAGGAGCGGACGCCCCGGCTCGTCCACGCGGCCATCGGGCGTCAGGGCGGTATCGGGGCCGTGGTAGACGTATGGGGCGAAGAGCCTCCGCTGATCGAACGTGTGGGGCTCGAAGGCGATGCACGACCCGTACACAAGGTCGTTCTGGCCGACGTTGCGCTCCAGCATCTCGTAAAGTTCGGCCTCCGTCAGATTCGGATGGGTCTCGACAAATGAGGCCGCGGACCGCCCGATCTGGGCGATCGTGTTGAACCGCCCGTCGAACTCCGCGGCGTAGCGCGAAACCAACTCCTGGAACTGCAGCGAGGTCGTTTCCAGCGCCGCCCGGCGCAGGCGGGCGGAGTCCACCCCGATGGCGATCATCGCCAGGAGCAGGATCGGCCCACCGATACCCAGGATCAGTTTCCAGCGGACCGACAGAGGCGCGTCTCCTTGCGGCGCGGGCCCCCGAACAGCCGGGAGCCCGCAGAACCTCATTTCAATCTAATGGTAGCGATACCCGTGACCCACCCTCGTGTGGTATCCTGCCGCCGGGGCGGGGCCGGAGGTACTTATGGGGCAGGCGACGACAACCGGCAAGACCTGCGTGCTCTGCGGGCAGGACTGCTCCGGCAAGCCGCGCGTCAAGGATCCGCAGGGCAAGTACATGTGCAAAGCCTGCCACGAGCAGGCGGGCCAGAAGGCTACAACCGCACGACAGAAGGGAGCGGCCGCGGATGCCCGTGCGGCGGCGGTCGCCGGGGCCGTCAAGGACGCCCGGAAGCCGCCGCGGACGGTCAGCGCATTTGATACGGGCGATGACGCGGGTGTGCCGCTCGACGGGCTGGCCTTTGCCTCCGGCGAGACGTGTCCGTGCGGCTCATGCGGGCTCCCGATTGCTCCGGCGGTCGTTGTCTGTCCCTCGTGCGGATTCAACAAGGAGACCGGGAGAGCGCCCAGAAAGGTGAAGGTGGCCGCCGAAGGCCCCGGTGCCGCGGCCATCGCCGGGGCCGCCGCGAACGTCCTGATCTTCGCCAATCCGCTGGTGTGGCTGGTCGCGGCCTGCGTCGCGGGGGCGATCGGGGCCGGCGCGTGGTACCTGATCGTGGCCCAGACCGGTCACGCGATCCGGATCGTGATCCTTGGGATCGGGATCATGGTGGGGCTCACCGTGAAACTGGCATCCGGCCGTCACTCCGGCGTGACCTCGGGCTCGATCGCGGTGGGCGTGACGCTCATCGCGATATTCGTGGGGTACTGGTTTGCGTACCACGAACTGGTGGGGCGGTTCGAGAAGAAGTTCGACATCGAGAGTACGTTCGTCCTGAGCGACGACGACCTCCTGGTGGAGTACGCCCGGGTCCGTGCACAGACACTCGAATCCGCGAACCAGCAGATGGGGTGGCCGGAGGGTGTCGACTCCGAGACGGCCGCATCACAGGAGGATTTTCCGGCCGGCCTCTGGCGGGAGGCGGAGGCGGGGTGGAACAAGGCGACGCCCGAGTGGAAGGCCCGGTTCAGGGCCGAGGCGACGGACCGGCTGCGGGGCGACTACGACGAGGCCAAGGGCAACGGGTACATCAGGTTTGTGTTCACGGATGCCAGAGGGAGGCCCGACATCAAGGGTCTGCTGATGCTTGGCGGCGCCCTGCTGGCGGCGCTCTTCGTCGGGTCCGGAGGGGCGCTCTCCGGCGCGATGGCGGCGGCCCGGATGGATTGACGCCGCGGCGTCACCTATCGGCGCCGGCGAAACGCCACCATCCCGCCGATCCCGAGCACGCCGGTTGCCGCCGGGGCTGGGATGGCCGGGATGGAACCGCCTTTGATCGTGTGGGACTGCACCTGACCGTACTGATAGGTTTCGATCTCGAACCGGAAGGTGCCGGTCTGAGTGTTGAGCAGGTTGAACGGAACGGTGAACTTCTGCCGCTTGTCCGTGATCGTGTAGGGGACGGCCCCGGTGAGGGGACCCCAGCCGCCGCTGACCGGATCGGGTGACGGGCCGAGCACATGGTCGCGGATCCGGATGTCGTCGTTGACGTGGATCTCCTCACCCCGGATGATCGTCTCCCACGGGTAGGGTGAGGTGCCTCCGAAGCCGTTGTAGCCCGGGGCAATATCCAGGTTGATCTGCCAACTATCGGCCTGCCGCCCGCCGGCGTCGAGCGTGAAGAAGTCCGGCTTGTGGTTGAAGTCCAGCTCGAAACTCACCGTCTGAGCGGCGGTGTCGAACCTGATGGTGCTGTCCATGATCCGCAGCGGCTGGGCCCAGGCCGGCGTCGCTGCCAGTGCGATTCCCACCACGAGTGCCGATTTCATGACGGTCCCCTTGCACGCGTCCCTTGCCAGATAGTCATACACCGGTTTGTAAGCCCTGACAAGCACGGACCCCAGATTCACGCGCCGCCCAGGCCATACTCGTGGTGCGCCGGGCACACCCAGCCCATGCCCCCAGGGCATGGATCACCGCTCCAGATGAAGTCAACCGCCTCCGAACCGCGAGAAAGGCTTCAGACGGGCAGATCGTCCGTCCGGGTGATGTCGTCTGCCGTACCCACCTCGCCATCGGGGCCGGCGCTCCGGTACGTCACGCTCTGGCGCCCGGTCCGTGGGTCCTTCTTGATGGTGAAGGTCAGGGGGTTGCCCCATCGATCGGCCCAGGACTGGGGCGGGGCCTCCATCTCCTCGAAGGTCGTGGGCAGTTTGTTGTTGTTCTGGTAGTAGATCACGATGAGGGGCGTGAGCTGGGAGGTCATGATCTCATACTGGAGCTCACGGGCTGTGCTGCGGGTCTGCTGGGCCTGCTGGGCGATACCGCCGCTGCCGCCAACGCCGAAATAGAGGATCAGCACGATGGCGAGCACGACCAGGATCGCGATGAGCCCGAACCCGGCAAAGCCGCGGCGACTGGGCATTGGCCTTCCTTTCGGAGAACTCCGTTCACTAGTGTAGGGCGCGGGATCATGCGCCGGCGGGGCGGGGCGCACTGTCTCTCATGCGGCCGATCGTCCGCGTGGTGCTCTTGCCGTCCACCAGGTCGACCAGTGCCACCCGCCCGCCGTAGCCCTCAACAAAGCCGGCTCCCACAACCCGGTCCCGGGTGTAGTCGGCCCCCTTGACGAGGACATCCGGGCGCAGCGCTTCCAGCAAGCGCATCGGCGTGTCGTCATCAAAGATCACGATCGCACCGACACCTTCCTGCCCGCCGAGCACCATCGCGCGATCGTCCTGAGTATTGAGGGGGCGGCCCGCGCCCTTGAGGCGGCGCACCGACGCGTCGCTGTTGAGCCCGACGATCAGCAGGTCACCCATCGCGGCCGCCTTCGACAGGAGCGAGACGTGGCCGGGGTGGAGGATGTCGAAGCAGCCGTTGGTGAAGACGACCTTTCCCCCCGCGTGCCGAATCGCCGCGGCCTGGGCGACGGCCTGGTCCAGCGTGCGATGCTTGCCGCTGATGCGGCCCGCCTGGGAGAGCACCTCGCGGTGCACCCGCTCCAGCGGGATGGGCTCGACGCCGAACAGTTCAACCTCGAGCCCGGCGGCGGCGTTGGCGAAGCGGACCGCACCCAGCCAGTCGATGCCGTTGGCGCGGGCGGCGGTGAGCCCGGCCAGAAACATGTCGCCCGCGCCGGAGACGTCGTAGACCTCGCGGGCGGTCGTGGGCACGGCGAGGGGTTCACCATCGCGGGCCAGAAGGAGCGCACCGTGGCGGTCTAGCGTCAGGATCACCGCCTCAAGTCCCAGGTCCCCGAGGAGTTTGCGGGCCAGTGCCGCGTTGTGGTCGGGACGGGCCTGCTCCCGGTCCGTGGTCATGCCGGTGGCGAGTTCCGCCTCCGTCCTGTTGGGTGTGATCGCGGTGGCACCGCGGTAGAGCGAGTAGTCGGGGATGCGTGCCGGGTCCACGAACACGGGTTTGCCTGCGGCCCTGGCGAGTTCGATCACGGCGCGGCACACGGGACCGGCGCAGACCCCCTTGCCGTAGTCCTCGACGCAGACCACATCCGCCCCGGGCAGGGCACGCTCAAAGCGGTCCAGGACCGCACGAACGACGGAGCCCGGGAGCGGCTCGCGCGATTCGAGGTCCACGCGGAACATCTTCTGGGGGTGCCGGTGCTGGGCGAGCCCGATCAGGCTGCGCTTGACAGTCGTGGGCCGGTCCGGGTCCGCGACCAGCCCGCCCGCGGTGACGCCCGCCGCTTCGAGGAGTTCGCGCAGGCGTTCACCGTCACGATCGGCCCCAGTCGCGCCGAAGGCCAGGACACGCCCGCGCAGGGCGGCCAGGTCCATCGCCAGGTTCGAGGCCCCGCCCGGGCGATCCTCGGTCCGACGCACATGCAGCACCGGCACCGGGGCGTCCGGGGCCAGGCGATCGGCGTCTCCGTACTGCAACTGGTCGAGCATGAAGTCCCCCACCACCAGCGCGGTGAAGGGCTTCCAGGTCTCCAGGTGCCGGATCAGCGTGTCCACAGGGGTGAGTGTACGGGCTATTCCGGGGGCCGCCGGGCCGCGTGGAGAATCGCCGCAAGAAGGTCGTCTTCACCCCGGTCAAAGGTCATGCCGAGGCGGGCACGGGCGACCGGGCACGGCCACGACGCCCGTGCGAGTTTGGACCAGTCCTTCTCGGTCGTGATGACGAGGCCCGCGCTCCGTGCCGCGGCGAGTACACGTCGAAGCGTGCCGGGGCGATACGGGTCGTGGTCCGGCAGCACGATCGGCGCCGGGCCGGGCGCCCCGGTCGCGGCGGCGCAGGCAGCCAGGAACGGTCCGGGGTTTCCGATCGCGCACACCGGCAGGGCGGGACGGCCGCGGAGCCAGGCCGTGGGTTCCGGTCTGTCCACACCTCCATCGGACACGGTCAGGCCTGTCCATGTGTGCCGCGCCACGGCAGCCGGCGCGCCGGTGCGCCTCGCAACTTCGCGGAGGAGTGCTTCGATCGCACCGGGGTCAGCGCACTCGGCGTGGGTGACGACGACATGCCCGGCGCGGGCGAGCGACGCGGGCGGCTCCCGCAGCCAGCCCGCCGGGAGCACCCGGTCACGCAGCGTGCCTCGGGTCGCGTCGATCAGCACGATGTCCAGTTGGCGGGCCACGCGCCGGTGCTGGAAGCCGTCGTCCAGCACCACGCAGTCCACGGCCGCCCCGGCCTCGGACCGGAAGAGGGTCAGCAGGCCCTCGACCCGGTTCGGACGCGCGACGACCGGGACGCCGGTGAAGCGGGCTCCGTACTCCGCCGCCTCATCGGAATGGCCGGCTCGGGAGGCGTACCCCCGCATCGCGATGCACGGCGCGTGCCCCGCACGGGTCAAGGTCTCAACGATCCACGCGACCAGCGGCGTCTTGCCGGTGCCGCCGAGACTCAGGTTGCCCACGCTGATGACCGGGCGGTCCAGGGTCACTACGCCGCGCCCGGCGTCGTACCGCCGGTTGCGGCACGCGACGACGGCCATGTAGAACGGCGCGAGGGCGGTGCCGATCGGCCGGGGCAATGGCGGCCGGGGCGGGGCGGGCGTCCCGGGCGTCACTTCTGGTGCGTGTCCAGGGCCAGCGGCTCGGGCAGTTCGTAGATCGGCGTGCCACCGATCTGGAATGCCCGAACTCGGGCGCCGAACGTCACGCGGAAGATCAGTTCGAGTTTCTGATCGGACCGGCTGGTCGACAGCGTGATGCCGGACTGGGTGAGTTCCTGGAGCGAGCGGATGGGGCGGCCGAGCGTGTAGCGCAGTTTGTACCGCTCGCTGTCCGAGTACACATACCCCACGGGGGTGTAGGTGACCCCGTTGGTGTCCACGAGCAGCAGCGGCTGCGACGGGTCGGCGGACAGCGCCGCCTCTGAAAGGATGCTCGCCGGAGAGTTCGCGCTGACGTTGACCTTGACCAGCACGGTGTCGGGGGAGACCTCGAACCGCTGGATCTGGAGGGAACGGTCCACCCCGGCCATGTTGCGCCCGCCGACCTGGTCCCTGCGGTACGCCTCCTCACCGTCGCGGACCCAGTTGTTGCCGCCGTCGGTGAAGACCGTCAGGCCGCGCTCCGACCCGGACTGGATCGTGAAGCCCATCAGGTTGCTCGCCACCACGGGGTCGATGGCCGCGGCTGCTTCGGTCGGCGCGGGGAACACGCCGCCCTTGGCAACGATGTCCGCGTCACGCTCGGCCGGGAGGGCCATGTTCTTCGCGGGGTCGCCGGCCGGCACGTCCCACCGGGTGCCCTTGACGTAGAGCCCGATGGGGCGATACCCGCTGGGGACGGCGAACTCAAACGTCATCAGGGTCTCCGACGCCCCGCCGACCGAGGACAGAAAGACATCATTCCCGTCGAAGCGGAACCGCGCGTACGCGGGCTCCTGCCCGGGCTCCAGGTTCGTGACGTCCATCGCGGTGACGGTGGCGACAGGGAACAGGGGCAGGGTGTCCTCGTCGGTCAGGGACTCGACAACGAGGCGGACCTGCCCCGCGCCCACCAGGACCGACCCGACCTTCTCGCGGGAGGTCGGGAGCAACTGGACCTGGAAACCGGCCACATAGCCGTTGGTGATCCGCTCGCCATTGAGTTCGATGGCGCCCTGCGACGGCCCGTTCCACTGGTCCGCCAGCAGGGGAGCGATGGGCTTGCCCGTGTAGGAACGGTCGAACGAGCCGTCGTCGCGCCTGAGCCCGATGGTGTACCAGTTGTTGACGCGGAAGTCGGTCTTCTTGAGCGTGTTGCGGCTCTTGCCCTCATAGGTCATCCGGTTGGCCGCGACGGTGGCGGCCATGTCCGGGTGCCAGCGTGCCAGCGGCTCCGCGGTGCGGAAGGTTGTGCGCGAGAGGTACCCATAGAAGTTCGCGGTGAGTTTGTCCGCGCGGAGCGTCGCCCCGCTGAAGAGGCCGGGAGTGGTCTCGATCGCGCCGCGGGCGGTGGCCTGGGTCGAGTAGGAGACCGGGGCATAGCCGAGGGCGTCCGCGGGCGCCCGGAGCATCCCGATCGCGAGCATGAAGATGCCCGCCGTAAGGACACCGGAGGCGGCCCCGCAGACCGCCCCGCCGATCGCATCCCCCACCTTGTCGCCCTGGGCGTTGAAGATCAGGAGTTTGTTGGTGGCCAGGCGGAGCAGGACCAGCACGACGATGAACGGGACGCCCAGGGCAATGGCCCAGGCCGAGTCGCGGAGGAACACAAAGAAGCCCCGGTCGGGGGAGTTTGCAAGGAGCAGGTAGCCCAGGGGCTCCCACAGGGAGAGCGCGATCGCCCCCGCTGCGACGGTGCAGACGAGGTGGATCAGGGCGGAGAAGAACCCTCGGGTCAGCCAGATGTACCCGCAGAGCCCGATGATTCCGTAGACAAAGAGTGCCATCAGCATGACCGTACCTCTGCTTGCTTTCGTGCTTACGCGGACCCGACCGGAGCCGGGGCCGGCGGCGCCTTGCGCTCACCGCCCGGCGCCCCGCCCGAGCCCTCGGACGTGACGCGCAGCACTTCCTCGACGCTGGTGATGCCCTCGACCGCCTTGCGCAGGGCCACCTGCTGGATCGTGGGCTGGTTCTTCTTCCGGAACTCGGCGCGGAGGCCGCTGAGGTTGCCGGCCTTCACAAGGCTGCGTTCCGGTACGCCCAGCGTGTAGACCTCGAAGATGCCCTCCTGCCCGATGTACCCGATCCCGTTGCACACCGGGCAGACCTCGGGCTTGTTCTTGATCAGGACCTGCCCGCCCTTCTTGAACAGCTGCTTGATCTTGTCCGCCGGCAGCCCGAGTTTCTTCAGCATGTCCGGCGCGGGCTGGTACGCCTGCCGGCAGTTGATGCACAGTTTCCGAACCAGCCGCTGGGCGGTCACGCCGTGGAGCACCTTGGCCGCGACTTCCGGATCCCCCACGGCCTTGGTCCAGACCTGGATCGCGGCCAGGGCGTTGTCGCCCTTGATGGACAGGTAGACGCGGCACCGATCGACCTCGGCCCGGGCGACCTCCTTGGCCGTCTGCTCGTCGGGCAGGTCGGCGATGCCCACGACCTGCGGATCGCGGCGCAGAATTGTGCGGACCAGGGTGCTGTACTCGCCGCCCTCGGCCTTGGACTCAAAGAAGTTCTGGCGCACGCCTTCGAGCGAATCCTGCGGCTCCATCTCCACCGTCTGCACGTTGCTGGTGTACGCATCGTGCATCTTGAGGATGGTGTAGAGCGTGGTGGTCCGACCCATGTCCGGGGGAGCGGCCAGGAGCACGACGCCCTGACGCTCCTCGACCAGCGCCTTGATCTCGGCCATCTGGCTCTCGAGCAGCCCGAGTTCCGCGGCCTTGCGCTTGACCTGTTTCTCCGGGTCGATCAGGCCGGTCATCCGCATGCCGCCCGTGGCCCCGCTGGCCACCACGCGGAACTTGTGCTTGTCGGTGCCGCGTTCGATGGTGACGTCGGCGGACTGGCGGCGGCGGCGGTCGGTCACGTCCAGTTTGCCGACGGATTTCCAGAAATCGATGACCTTGACGGCGTCGGCCGGGGCCAGCGGGGCGCCGGCCTGACGCACGCCGTCCACCAGGTACGCCACGATGTACCCGCCGTCCTTTGAGCCCGGGGCCATGTCGATCTGGGTCGCCCGCATCTCCAGGGCCTTGAGCACCAGGCTCTCCGCGGCCACCCGCAGGGCGAACTCCGGCGTGTCGGCGTTGGGCACGGGCACGGCGCTCTTGTCCGGGCCCTTGAGGACCAGTTCGACCTTCCCCTGCTTCTTGGCGACCGACTTGGCCTCGCGGGCCGCGCGGATGCGCTCCATGTCCAGCCGGATGTGAAACTCCTCCGGCACGCGCTCGTCCTTGTTGGCGACGTAGGCGTAGGCGGCAAGGTCAATCGCCATGATGACGATCATCGCCCCGAGACCGGCCCAGAAAGCCCCTTCGCCGGCGATCGGAATGGCGATGAGCCCGACCACCACGGCCAGCAGCCCGGCCGTGAGATGGATGACGTTCCACATCTGCCGGGGCAGGAAGAAGCGGGCGGCGTGCTTGTCGTAGTAGGCGGAGATGACCCACGCCCACCCGACGAACGGGATCATGAGAAGGATGGGCTTCCAGAATGAGACGAGGAAGTAGCCCTGCACGCCCAGCACCGTGATATCCGTGCCCATCGTCACCACCTGGAGGGACCCGCTGGCCGCCCGCGGGAGGGGAAATATGTGGACCTGCGGGCAGACACCGCCCCGACCGACAGCCCGTCGCCGGGCCCGACCAACCAACACGATAGCCGACCGGGCCGGGGAACGTCCGCCAGGGCGGCCGCGGACGCCTCCTACCGCCTGGTCCCGCCCAACTTCTTGAGGCGCATGTTCAGTTCATCGACGTTCGGGCTGGCCTCCTGGGCGACCCGCATGTGGATCATCTCCGACTCGACCAGTTCCACCAGCGACTGGTTGAAGTCCTTGTTGCCGGACTGCACGGCCTCGATGCTCTTGAGGTACTCGCGGAGTTCACCCTCGCGGGACTCCAGGATGTACTTCTGCACGACCGTGTTGTTGATCAGGATCTCGATGGCCGGGATGCGGTGGATCTTTTCGTGCAGCGTCGGGAGTAGTTTCTGGTAGACGAACGCCCGCATCTGGTACGCCAGCACCTTGCGGACGCCCTCGACCTCGTCGGCCTCGAACAGGCCGTAGATGCGGGCGAAGGTCTGGGTGGCGCTGGAGGCGTGGATGGTCCCGTAGACCAGGTGGCCGGTCTCGGCGGCGTTGAGGGCGGCCTCGAAGGTCTCCTTGTCGCGCATCTCGCCCACCAGGACCACGTCCGGGTTCTCGCGGACCAGGGCCCGCAGCGCGATCTTGAAGTTGGAGACGTCGATGCCGATCTCCCGCTGGTTGATCGTCGCCTTCTTGTCCGTCAGCAGGTACTCGATCGGGTCCTCGATGGTCAGGATGTGGACGTGCTTGCGCTCGTTCACATAGTCGAGCATCGCGGCGATCGTCGTGGTCTTGCCGGAGCCGGTGACGCCCGAGAGCAGCACGATGCCCTGGGGCTGCATCGCCACCTCGGACATGATCGGCGGCAGGTAGAGTTCCTCGAACCTGCGGATGGTGCTGGTGATGAGGCGGCAGGCGCAGGCCATCTTGCCGCGGGCCTGGAAGATGTTCACGCGGAAGCGGTTCTTCTCGTCGTAGTCGTAGGCAAAGTCGGCCGACCCGTGCTTGCGCATGTCCTCCCACTGTTCCTCGCTGAGGATGTGCCTGGCGATCTGCACAAACTCCTCCGCGGAGACCGGCTCGGTGTCCAGCGGCTTCAGGGCGCCGCGGACGCGGAGTTTGGGGGGCTGCCCGGCCTTGCAGATCAGGTCCGAAGCCTGCAACTTGATGCACGCCTTCAGGAACGAGCCGAACCGCGTCGCGTGCGGGTCGTGCTTCTTGTCCGGGTCCAGGGTGGTGTGGCCCGTGGTCGCTGGTTCCGCCGCCGCCTGGTGGGACATCGCCGACGCTCCGTGGCCGCCCCCGCCGCCCCCGGTCCCAAGAACCTCGGGGTCTACCGCGGGGGCGATGGTGTGGTTGCCGTCTCTGAGCACTAGATTAGCCTCCCGAAGCCCGGCCCGCAGCCGGGGCGCACGCCGGCCGCCCGGGGCCGCCGGCCACGCCGGCGCCCCGCACGAAAACGCACCCCGGTTCGGATGCGACAGCAGGGGCCGCCCCATTCCGCGGCCACCCCCGAGCACCCAGATTCGCAGGGCCGTGGCGGGCGGTTCCGCTGCGCGTTCTCGGTCGCACTTGCGCTGAAAGTGCATCTGGAACCAGCAAACCCGGTATGCCGTGGTAGGCTTCATGCTCGTCCCGAATGGGGAATCCACATGGCCGTCTACACCTTCAAGGCGAACGAGACGAAGTCGGGCGCGGCATTCGTCATCTCCGGCACCGGAACTGTGTCCCAGACGTTCGCGCGCAACGTCGCGACCGTGGACCCTGACGACGACGCGGTGGGCGCCAACGTGGCCCGACGCGACAGGCC
>JADLGW010000030.1 GCA_020849105.1 Phycisphaerales bacterium
CGCCCGGCGTGAAGCAGTGGCGCGGCGCCGGGCACAGCATGAATGACCTGGGCTCGGGCCTGTCCGGCGGCTTCGGCGGCACCGTCGGCTACACCCTCTGCGCCTGGGACGAGGACGGGCCGGGGCCGAACCCCGGCGGCTTGTACGTCGGGGGCGACTTCGAGTTTGCTGGTGGTGTGCCGGCCTCCGACTTCGCCCGCTGGGGATACCCGCTGCCGCCCGGCGGGCCCTGCTACCCCGACTGCAACCAGGACGGGGCGCTCACCCTCCCCGACTTCGCGTGCTTCATGACCAGGTTCGCCGCCGCGGACCCCTACGCCGACTGCAACCAGGACGGGGCCCGGAACCTCTCCGACTTCGGGTGCTTCCAGACGAAGTTCGCCCTGGGCTGCCCGTAGACGAGAGAACGCGGAAGGGCCCGGGGGCCACAGAGGATCAAAGAGGCGATGACGACTCGCGTTCCAGCACCATCGCGAGCCCCTGCCCCACGCCGATGCACATTGTGCACAGCGCCCTGCGGCGGTCCGCGGCGGCGAGTTGACGCGCGGCGGTGCCCACCATCCGGGCGCCGCTCATGCCCAGCGGGTGCCCCAGCGCGATCGCTCCTCCCCAGCGGTTGATGCGATCATCCGAATCATCGAGCCCGAGTCCCCGCAGGCAGGCCAGCGCCTGGGCCGCGAACGCCTCGTTGAGTTCGATCACCCCGATATCCGCGAGCGAAAGGCCCAGGCGTGCCAGCAGTTTCGTCGTCGCGGGGACCGGGCCGATCCCCATGCGGCCGGGCTCCACGCCGGCCGCGGCGCACCCGGCGATGCGGGCCATCGGCGTCAGCCCGCACTCCCGCACCGCGACGCCCGAGGCCACGAGGAGCGCGGCCGCACCGTCGTTGATGCCTGTCGCGTTGCCCGCCGTGACCGTTCCGTGCGGGCGGGTGATGGGCTGGAGGGCCGCGAGCCGATCGGCGGAGGTCTCCCGCGGGTGCTCGTCGGCGCTCACCGCGGCATCGCCCCGCCTCCCCGGCGGCAGCACGGGGATGATCTCTCCCGACAGGCTGCGCGCGGCGGCGATGGCCTTCTCCTGGCTCCACGCGGCGAAGCGGTCCTGGTCCGTTCGGGAGATGTGGAACTCGGACGCCAGCGTCTCCGCGGTTTCGGCGAGGCTGTCGGCGCCCCACGCGGCCCTCATCGCCGGGTTGATGAAGCGCCAGCCCAGCGTCGTGTCGTACACCTCCGCCCTGCGGGAGAACGCCTCCGTCGCCTTGGGCATTACCAGGGGGGCGCGCGACATGCTCTCCACCCCGCCGGCGATCACCAGGTCCGCCTCACCGACCGCGATGGCGCGGGCGGCGGCGGCCACCGCCTCCATGCCGGAGCCGCAGAGGCGGTTGACCGTCACGCCCGGGATCGTGCAGGGGAGGCCCGCCAGCAGCAGGGCCATGCGCGCGACGTTGCGGTTGTCCTCCCCGGCCTGGTTGGCGCAGCCCAGCACCACGTCGTCCGCCCGCGCCCAGTCGATCGCGTGGCGGGCCGTCATGGCGCGAATCGGCGCGGCGGCCAGGTCGTCGGCCCGGACACCCGCCAGCGCCCCGCCGTACCGCCCGATCGGGGTCCGCACATAGTCGCAGATGTACGCGGCGCGGGTCATGCCCCGATCGCCAGGGCGTGCTCCCGGGATGCCCGGAACGCTTCCGCCAGCACGGCGGTGAGTTGGTCGATGTCCCCGCCCGTCATCGGCGTGGAGAGCGCACCGGAGCAACTCTCGATCAGGATCACGCCGTGGTCCAGCGCGAAATCGACAATCCGGCGCTTGAGCGCCGCCCGCGCGGGCGAGTGGTAGGCCCGGCGGTAGTCCTCGGGGGCGCTCGGCATCGGATGGATTCGGAAGAGCGAGCCCGCGCCGGTGACGCTCAGCGGCACCTGTGCATCCCGGATGGCCGCCCTGATCCGCTCGCGGGCGCGCTCGCCCAGGGCGTTGAGCCGGGCGACGGCGTCCCGGTCGAAGTGGCGCATCGCCGTCAGCCCCGCCGTCATCGTGACCGGGTTCGCGGAAAAGGTGCCCGAATGCGGGAACAGCAGCGGGGTGCGGAGCGGGTTGAGCACGTCCATCACGTCCGCCCGCCCGGCCAGCGCCCCGACCGGGAAGCCGCCGCCGATGATCTTGCCCAGTGCGGTCAGGTCCGGCCGCACCGCGTAGCGCTCCTGGGCGCCGCCGTAGCCGCATCGGAACGTGATCACCTCGTCAAAGACCAGCAGCGCCCCGCGGCGGCGCGCCCATGCGTGGATGGCCGCGATGAAGGCGTCCGCGGCGGGCATCATCCCCACCCGATGGGGGAGGGGGTCGATCAGGACGCAGGCCAGGCGGTCCGCCTCCGCCTCCAGCAGCGCCAGGGCGCGCTCGGTGTCGTTGAAGGGGATCACCACCACGTCGCCCAGGACGCCCGCCGGCGTGCCCGCGCAGACCGGCACGCTCGCCGGATGGTCCGCCGGGCCCCAGTCGGCGGGGGACGCCGTCTGGCTGACCTCCGCGTAGTCGTACACGCCGTGGTACGCGCCCTCCACCTTCGCGATCTTCGGGCGGCCCGTGAACGCCCGGGCGACCTTCAGGGCGCACAGCACCGCCTCCGTGCCGGAGTTCACGAAGCGGATCCGCTCAAACCCCGGCGCCCGACCCGTGAGGAGTTCGGCGAACTCAATCTCCACCCGGGTGCCCAGGTTCCAGGCCGTCCCGCGGCGCAGTTGCTCCGTCACCGCGGCGACCACCGGCCCGAACGCGTGCCCGTGGATCAGCGACGCCATGTTGCCCGCGAAGTCCAGGCGCTCCACACCGTCGATGTCGGTCACGCGGCAGCCGCTGCCGCGCTCGGCGTAGACGGGGTGCGGCGCCCGGAATACCGCGTTGCGGCTCACACCGCCCGGAAGAACGGCGCAGGCCCTGCGGTACAGTTCCGCGCTGCGCGTGGTCATGGGGCCCTCCCTGTGGTGGATCGGCCGTCGGCGAGCGGCGCGCCGGTCCACCGCTGCACATCCGCGAGCGACAGCCCCGGGGCCAGGGCCCGCGCGACAAACCCGCGCGGCGTGGCGTCGGCGACCGCCAGGTTGGTATAGACGCGGCTCACCACGCCCACGCCGGTCAGCGGGAACGTGCACGTCCGGAGCAACTTGGGCTCGCCGTCCCTGGTCGTGTGCTCGGTCAGCACCAGGATCGTCTTCACACCCGCGACCAGGTCCATCGCGCCGCCGACGGCGGGGATCGCGTCGGGCTCGCCCGTGGACCAGTTCGCGAGGTCGCCCGTCTCCGAGACCTGCATCGCCCCAAGAACGCACACGTCGATGTGCCCGCCCCGGATCATGGCGAACGAGTCCGCGTGGTGGAAGTAGGCCGCGCCCGGAATCGCCGTGACGGGCTTCTTGCCCGCGTTGATCAGTTCGGGGTCCTCGTTCCCCTCCGCCGGCGGCGGGCCGACGCCCAGCAGCCCGTTCTCCGTATGGAAGATCAACTGACGCCCCGCGGGGACGCTGCGGGCCACGAGTTCGGGGATGCCGATCCCGAGGTTGACGTATGAACCGTCCGGGATGTCCGCCGCGGCCATGCGGGCGATATCCTGGCGAGACCAGCCGGCGGGCGGCGGGGGCTGCATCATGGGTACACCGCCCCTTCGCGCACGAGGCGCGATTCCTGGGCCGGGCGCGCCACCTGCACCACGCGTCGAACGAAGACCCCGGGCGTGACGACCGCCTCGGGATCAATGTGACCGGGGTCGCCCACATCGCGGGCCTGCACGACGGCGCACGCCGCGGCCATGCACATGATGGGGCCGAAGTTGCGGGCGGTCTTGGAGAACGTCAGGTTGCCGTAGGCGTCGGCCCTGTCAGCGCGAACCAGCGCGAAGTCCGCGCGCAGGGCGTGTTCCAGGACGTACCGCCGCCCGCCAAACTCCCTGACCTCCTTGCCCTCGGCGAGCACGGTGCCCACGCCCGAGGGCGTGAAGAACGCGGGGATACCGGCCCCGCCCGCCCGGATCCGCTCCGCCAGCGTGCCCTGGGGCACCAGTTCCAGGGCGATCCCTCCGGACCGGTACAGCGCGGGGAAGACGGTCGAGTTCGCGGTGCGCGGGTAGGAGCAGACGACCCTCGCGACGCGCCCGGCGGCGATGAGCGCCGCCAGGCCGACCCGCCCCGACCCGGTGTTGTTGCTGATGACCGTCAGGCCCCGCGCCCCCCGGTCGATCAGGGCGTGGATCAGTTCGATCGGGCTCCCGGCCTCCCCGAACCCGCCGATCATGACGGTCGCGCCGTCACGAATATCGGCGACCGCGGCGGCCGGGGATCCGACGCGCTTGTCGATCATGGCCCGCGGTGTTCCAGGGCCCGGCCCTCGAGCGTAACCCGCAGTTGACGCTCGATGTCCCGCAGTTCATCCTCGAAGAAGAAGCCGCCGCCGTCGAGGGGAAGCAGTCTGTCGACGCGGGTTTCCGCCCCGTCGTAGACCGCCAGGAACACGCGGTCCATCCACGCCATGTTGCGGGCCTCGTTGAACTTGAGGGCCATGGCCCGGCGCCCGCCGACGGTCGTCTCGCCCAGCAGCGAGACCTTCCCCGCCGACGTGGTCATCGTGATGTACCGGGAGGGACGGCTGAGCGAACCGAGCGAGCGGTAGACGAGGCTGAAGACCTTCTCGACGTCAGCCAGCGGGGCCGCGAAGTAGTGGTGCTCGCCCGTCGCGCGGGCGCAGTACATCGAGTGGAACCGCACGCCCAGCGTCCCGAGGATGTTGCCCAGGTCGATCCAGTTGCGGGCCGACCGCTCGATATCTGTCTTCCCGTCCGGCCCCTCAAAGAGGCTGATGTGGTTCATGATGGGGCTCTGGCTCCGGACGACGACGCCGCGGGCCTGCAGCCTGCGGACCGCGGCGATCGTCCCGGGATTCAGCACCTCCCGCGGGGTGGAGAAGTGGGCCATCCAGGTCACCTGCACCCCGTGGTCGCGCAGGTGGTCGAAGGTCTCCAGCATGCGCCCGTACCCGTGGGTCAGCAGCAGTTCCGGCTGGTAGGTGAGGGCCCGCGACGCGATGCGGATGGTGCGCACATGCAGGAGTTCGGGGTCGTCCACGATCGGCAGCGTGTACTGCCGGAACCGCTCCGCGGACATGTAGCCCGCGTCGCCGCCGGTGATCAGGAGGTCGGTGATCTCCGGATGGGCGCGGACGTAATCGTGCACCTGCGCCACGTCGCGCTGGATGAACATGTCGTCGTCCTGGCGGAGCTGCGCGTGCCGGAAGCAGTATGTGCAGAACGCGAAGCAGTCCTGCGTGGTCTTGTCGAAGACGAGCGCGACCGGCGGGTACTTGTGTTGGCTGCCCTCCAGCACGTCGATGCCGCCGTCGTCGCGCTCGATCCAGGGCTTGTTCAGGAGTTGGCAGCCGTCGTGCGGGGACGTCTCCCGCTTGTACTGGTCCGCGATCCGCGTGCGCTCCGCGGCCGACCCCGCCGCCGCGTACCGGGCCACGACCGCCGGCGGCATCATGCCGGGCTGCGGGAACACGAGCTGGTACATCGAGTCGGTCTGGTACCGGGACCAGTTGATCGCGTTGAGGATGTGCGTGGTCGCCTTGAAGCGGTAGACCTCGATGAACAGTTCACGCTCGATCGGGGCCGCCAGACGGATGCCCCGGGTCTCGAGCCGCGCCGCCACGCGCCGGAACCCCTGGAGCCCCTCGTAGGTCTCCCGGCCCTCGAAGATGAGCGGCTCCCTCTCCAGGAACCCGCTGTGCTCCGGGTACTGCGCGTGCAGGCGCGACAGGAGCCCGGCCGGGAGCAGCCCCTCGCCCCGGATGATCTCCTCGGCCTCCGGCCCGTAGCCCTGCCGATGCACCAGGGACTCGGCGTCTTCGGCGGTCAGGAGGTCACGCGGGCGGGGCAGTGTCGGCGTCGGGCGGACCATGGGTGAATCCTCCGGAAGAAGAGCGGCCGGAAACCTATACCAGATTAGTAGGTCTACATATTGATCTTTGCGAGCGCACGCCGGTGTCGCCGCACCGCCCGTTCTCAGGGCCGGGCGCGGCGCATGAATCAGGATTATGTTCGGGTCCGCGGCCGGGCGCGGGGGCGATCAGAACTCGATCTTCAGGCCCAGCAACGGCCCGTGCAGCACAACGTCCCAGGTGAACCGGTTGGCCCCGTAGTCCTGCGCCAGGACCCGGTACCCCGCGTAGGCCGTCGCGGGGTTGCCGAACATGCGGAACTGGTACCCCGCCATCGCGGTCACCGAGTACGCCAGGTCCGACGCCACACCGAACCCGCCGACATCGGCGCTGCCCCGCAGTTCCCAGTGCTGGCCCAGCGGCGCGACCAGCCGCGCGCCGAAGATCGGGTCCACCCACGTCCCGACCTTCGACTCCTCGCCGCCGCCCGGGGGCGACACGTCCAGTTCGACGTAGTTGTACCGCCCGCCCGCGTACAGGTCGAACGTCATGCTCCGCTCGACGCCCGACTCCCGCCCCTCCGTGACCCATTCGCCGAGCCGGTACATCGCGCCAAACTCCAGGATGCCCATGGTGAAGTCCACGCCGATGTCGCCGCCCACCGGCCCCGACTGGTCCTCCGCGCCGAGTTGCGCGATGGTGCCGTCGAGGAACGCGCCCCATTTGCCCCTGCCCGCCTCCAGCCGGCCCGAGAATGCCATCATCGAGCCCTTCTCATCCATGAAGTCCATGGCGCTGGCGTCCATCGTCGCCTTCGCGCCCCGCGCCTCGACATCGCCCGACACCCCCATGAGCCAGGCCCGCCCCGTCAGTTCCAGGCGCACCCCCGCCGGCGTCATCGCGGCCGGCGGGGGCGTGGGTTGGGGGGCCGCCGCCGGCTGATTCTCCGGCTGCCCGGGCAGCCGCGGCGGTTCGTCCGCCGCGGCCGCGATCCCGCAGCAGGCCACCAACCCGATCACCGCCAACGACCTGATTCCCTGTGGCATGACGCTTCCCTCTGTTTGCCCCAGCGGGCTACCCCAGCGTACCACACCCGGCGCGCGGCTTCACCCCGCGTTCCCGTTCCTACTCCTCCTCCAGCGTCTTCTTCCGCCGCAGCACATGGTGGTAGTGCTGGGCGAACCGGTGGGCCTCATCCCTGACCGATTGCAGCAGGCGCAGCCCCGCGTGCGATCGTGACAGCCGGAGCGGTTCCGCCCGCTGCTGCATGTAGACAACCTCATCCTTCTTCGCCAGGCTGATCACCATCGGCGGCCGCGCGTCCAGCGTCTGGAACGCCTCCAGGGCCGCGTGCAACTGGCCCAGGCCGCCATCGATCAGGATCACGTCGGGGTACAACTCGTGCCCGGCGCCGGCCTCGCGGTACCGGCGGCTCACCACCTCGCGGATGCTCGCGTAGTCGTCGTTGCCGCCGTCCACGCTCCTGATCCTGTACCGGCGGTACTCGCTCCTGAGCGGCCGACCGTCGATGAAGGACACCTTGCTCCCCACCGTCTCCCCGCCCATGAGGTGGGCGATGTCGATCCCCTCCAGGCACCGGATCGGCCGCTCCACCCCCAGCACCTTCTGGAGGCTCCGCAGCCCCTTGTCGGGCTCGACATACATCAGCGTCTCGGCCTCCGGCTGCCAGTTGTCCCGCCGGGTCGCCCGCTCCTCCAGTTTCTCGATCGCCCGCACCTGGTCCCGGATGACCGCCGCACGCTCGAACTCCATGGCGGCAGCCGCGGCCTCCATCTCCTGGCGCATCTCGCGCAGCATCACGCTGCGCTTCGACCCCAGGAACTTCGTGAACCGCTCGATGTCCGCGCGGTACTGCTCCCGCCCGATCCGCGCGGCGCACGGCGCGGTGCACTGGTTGATGTTGTAGAGGATGCAGGGCCGGAAGTGCCGGTTCCTCGGGTCGCCCTCCGTAATGTCAAGGCCGCACGTCCGGAACTTGAAGACACGCTGGAGCAACTGGACCGCCTCCCGCAGCGCCCCGGCCCTCACGAACGGCCCGAACACGCGTGCCCCGGCGAACCGCGGGTGGCCGGGCTCCCGCGTGACCTCCACCCGCGGGAAGTCCTCCCGCATCGTGATCGCCAGGTAGGGGAATGTCTTGTCGTCCGTCAGGCTCGCGTTGAACCGCGGGCGCGTGTCCTTGATCAGCCGCGCCTCGGTCAGCAGGGCCTCCCATTCCCCGTCGCACTCCAGGGTCTCGAAGTCCTCGACGACCTCCAGCATCGGCTGCTTGCGGGGGCCCAGGTCCGTGGACGGGATGAAGTAGGACGACACCCGGTCCGGAAGCCGCGACGCCTTCCCCACGTACACCACACGACCGGCCGCGTCCTTCATCAGGTAGACGCCCGGGCACGCGGGCAGCGCCCGCGCCTTCGCCAGCAGCCTCGACAGCCGTTCCTCGCGCGTTTCGGGCACGCGGATTGTATTGGTGGCGCCCGCCGGGTCAGGTCACATGGTGCGCCGGCTCGGGGATCTCGGCGGTGATCTTCTGCTTGCGGACCTCCCGGTCGTCGGGCTCGGCCGTGAACAACCACATCTCGTCGGAGACGCGGGCCTGCAGGTGCGCCGGGCGTCCCCAGAGCCGCGCAAGGGTCTTGAGGACCGGCATCGCCCGCGCCACCTCGACCTCCAGGCCCGTCCACTGGTGCGCCAGGTACAACTCACCCCGGTTGAGGTAGTTGGCGTCCGCGACGTACATGAACGGGTCGCCCCGGTTGGTCAGGTGGTGCAGCAGCGTCTGCTTTACCCGCCCGAAGTCGCGGCTGGCGACCTTCAGTTCACCCGACTGCGGGTCCTTGCGGTACTGGTACATCTTCAGACGCTCGACGAACTCCTCGGTCAGGAACTCATCGATGAACGATACGTCGTTGTAGATGCGGCGGACCTCGAAGATCTTCTCGCGGCCCTTCATCGACTTGTCATCGTGGCGGTCCTTGGCGCCGACGCCCTCGAGGCGGTCCCAGACCGGCCCGTGCTGGCCGCGGTCCCACCGGCGCTCGATGTCCTTGAACATCTCGACGCCGATCTTGTACGGGTTGAACCCGCCCGGGGCCATGTGGACGACCCCCGAGTGCTGGTCCGCGTAGTGGACGATCTCCGAGGCCTCGACGAAGTGCTGGGTCATGAGTTTGGAGTGCCAGTAGGTGGCCCACCCCTCGTTCATGATCTTGGTCATGGCCTGCGGGGCGAAGTAGTACGCCTCGTCGCGGATGATCCCCAGGATGTCCTGCTGCCAGTCGTCCAGCCGCGCGTGCCGCAGCAGGAACAGCAGAACGTCGCGCGTGGGACGGGCGGGGAACTTCTGCTTGTCGGCCTTCCTTCGCTCCTCAAACTCGGTCTTCTGGCGCTCCAGTTCACCCTGCGGGTTGATGAACGGGTCCATGTAGTCCTTGGCCGGGAGCAGGTCGGCCCGGAACTCCTCTTCGGGGGCCTGGGCGCGGGCCGCGGCTGCATCCCGCCGGACGAAGATCGAGTGTGGATCGATCAGGTGCTCGACGGAGAGGCACATGTCGATGAACCGCTCGACGGCGTCCTGGCCGTGCCGCTCCACATGGCGGCGCACGCGGGTGGCGTGGTTGGCCATCTCGTCCATCATCTTGCGGTTGGTGCGGCTGAACCAGTTGTTGTGCTTGAAGAAGTCGGCGTGGCCGTAGACGTGGGCCATGACCAGTTTCTGGTCGGTGACGGCGTTGGACTCCTGAAGATAGGCGTAGCAGGGGTCGTTGTTGATGACCATCTCGTAGATGCGCCCCAGGCCGTAGGCGTCACGCTTGGAGAGTTTCTCGTACTCCATGCCCCAGCGCCAGTGTGGGTACCTGGTAGGGAAGCCCTGGTAGGCCGCGATCTGGTTCATGATCTCGAAGGGCAGAACCTCGTAGATGACCTCGTAGAAGTCCAGGCCGTACTCGATGGCCTTGGCCCGGATGGCCTTCATGTGCTCCAGGAGTTCGGGCGAGAGGTCTGTGTGTGAGGAGGAGGGCATGGCGGCGTACCAGCGGTATCGGCGTTATACGGACACCCCATTGCTTGTACGTCCGTGACGGAGGCGGGGCTCGGTGAATCGGGTACCGGATATCCACATGATGGAGGTGGGCGGCGGCGGTATGCCTCAGGGTCGCACGGCCCGGGTCACAGGGGGCCCAGATCGACCTCTCTCTTCCATATTGGAGAGAGATCAAGAAGTAGTAGAAACGGTGCGTTCGCTTCCGGAACAACTCCAGGCACACATCCGCAAGTACTGAATCAGCAAGCACTTACGAAAGTATCACCGCTCGAACAACCTGTCGGTGAGCGGTCGGGCGGGGGCGTGCGCGACGGGGATGCCGGGCCGCCGTCAGGAGCGGGATGGGAGCGGAGCCCGCGGGGCGAGCGCCCGCGACACCGCTCGGCGCTTTTTCCACACCTCATCCCCGCCCCTAAGAACACCCTCATATTGCAGCCCGGAAACCGCAGCAGCATGTCCGCTGGTCACGCGGGACGGCCGTTGTGGACGAGTTTTTCGTGCAGGCTGCCGACGACGACGTCGAACTCCTGGTCCGTCTTGCGGCGGTTGTCGACGGTCTTGATGGCGTGCATGACGGTGGTGTGGTCCCGCCCGCCGAAGTAGCCGCCGATCTCCTCGAGGGAGAGGCAGGTGTGGAGCCGCGCCAGGTACATGCTGATCTGGCGGGGGATGGTGATGGACCGGTGGCGGCGTTCGGACTGGAGGTCGGTGAGGCGGACGCCGTAGAACTCGGTGACGGCCGTGATGACGGTGTGGATGGTGGGCTTCTGGCCGGCGTGGTCCGGGCGATCGCCGACGGCCAGTTGGGCCATCCGCATATCGATGGGCTGCTTGTCGAGCAGGGACTGGGCCTGGAGTTTGACGACGGCGCCCTCGAGTTCCCGGATGTTGGTGTCGATGCGGGTGGCGAGGTACCCGATCACGTCGTCGGGGATGCTCAGGCTCCGCATCGCCGCCTTCCGCTGGAGGATGGAGACGCGGGTCTCGTACCCCGGGGGCAGGACCTCCGTCACCAGGCCCCACCGGAACCGGCTGACCAGCCGCGCTTCGAGGTGGGGGATCTCCTCCGGATTGGCGTCCGAGGACAGGACGATCTGCTTGTTGATCTGGTGAAGGGCGTTGAAGGTGTGGAAGAACTCCTCCTGCGACCGGTCCCGCTTGGTCAGGAAGTGAATGTCGTCCACGATCAGGACGTCGACATCGCGGAACTTGTGGCGGAAGTCCGCCATGGTGCCCGCCTGCACGGCGTCGAAGAACTGGTTCATGAAACTGTCGCACGAGATGTAATAGAGCACCGACGACGGCGACTGCTGCAGGATCTTCACGCAGATCGCCTGAAGCAGATGGGTCTTGCCCAGCCCGACCCCGCCGTGAATAAACAACGGGTTGTACATCCGCCCGGGCTGGTCCGCTACCCCTAGGGACGCGGCGTGCGCCAGGCGGTTGTTCTCGCCGATCACGAAGTTGTCGAAGCAGTAATCGGGGTTGATGACCAGGGCGTCGGCCTGGCGGAGGTCCTGGAGGCGCTCGCTCTCGGCGCCGGCGTCTCTGGCGTCCTTGTCATTGGGGCCGAGGAAGCGGAAGGAGATGAGGCGGCCGGTGACGGCCTGGCCCGCTTCGTTGAAGAACTGGAGGCACTGACGCTGGAGGTAGTCACGGTGGACCGGCGAGTGGGCGCGGGCGGAGATCACCCCGCCCTGGATGGACAGGGGCTGGATGTGCTCGAACCACTGCCGGCACACCGCCGGGTGGTATGTGCGCAGGTGCGCGAGGATGTCGGGCCAGAGTCGCTCCAGCGCCTCGTTCATCGCCTCCCGAGCCTTTCCAAAGTGCGGGCGCGGCGCTCCCTCCCGGAGCGTTCGCGGACCCGTTCCACCAGGGGGTGCAAACGTAACGGCGGGCGCTGCCGGAGTCAACCCGGACAAAGACCCCGGACGGATCCGGCGCGAGCGAACCCCAGCCGGGCCGTACACTTGCGCCCCCGAAGAAAAGCCAGGAGTGACGAGTGAGGAATCAGGAGCCAGCGTGCGGATCGCGTGCCCCGCGCCGAATGCGGGGGCGCCCCGTTCCCGGGGCCGGGGTTTCCGCGTGAGCGGCCGCCCGCGCATCCTGACCGGCGACACGCCGACGGGCCGCCTGCACCTGGGGCACTACGTCGGCTCGCTGGAGAACCGGCTGGCGTTGCAGGACACCTACGAGTGCTACTTCCTGCTGGCGAACATGCACGCCTTTACGACGCGGGCGGCCCACCCGGGCGACATCCGGCGGGACACCATCGAGATCGTGAAGGACTGGCTGGCGGTCGGGATCGACCCGCAGCGCAGCACGATCGTGCTCCAGACGGAGACGCCCGCGATCGCCGAACTGACATGGTTCTTCGCGATGCTCCTGCCGTTCAACCGGGTCATGAAGAACCCGACGCTCAGGACGGAGATCGACGACAAGGGGCTGGGCGACCATTACTCCTTCGGCTTCCCGATGTACGCCGTCGGGCAGTGCGCGGACATCCTGACCTTCCGCCCGGCGATGGTGCCGGTGGGCCAGGACCAGGTGGCCCACATCGAGATGTGCCGCGAGGTTGCCCGGAGGTTCAACCAGACGTATTGCGGTGTGGACCCGAAGACGGAGGACAAGGATTACCCGTCGGCGGGCGGGCTCTTCCCGATTCCCGAGGCCCTGGTCGGGCGCGTCGGTCGGCTGGTGGGCACGGACGGGAAGCAGAAGATGTCCAAGAGCCTGGGGAACGCGATCCTCCTCTCCGACGACCCGAAGACGGTGAAGAAGAAGGTCGGGCAGATCTTCACCGGGCGGCAGACGCTGACGGAGCCCGGCGACGTCAGCAACGCCCTGTTCCAGTATGTCCGGGCGTTCATCAAGGACCCCGGTCGCATCGCGGAACTGGAGCGGCGCTACGCCGCGGGTGACAACATCGGCGACGGGCATGTGAAGGCGGAGGTCGCGGAGGCCGTGAGCGCACTGCTGGAGCCGATGCGGGCGCGGCGCGCGGAGTTCGAGAGAGAGGGCGGCGACGATGAGGTGATCGACATCATCAAGGCGGGCACAACGCGGGCGAACGTGCTGGCCGAGGACACGCTGCACCGCGCCAAGCAGGTGATGGGGCTGGACTTCGGCCCGCGGAGGCTTTCGTGACGCTCCCCGCGCCCACAGGGATCGCGCAGATGGGCGTCGGGGCTTTCCTCGGTGCGCTCGCGGCCCGGGCCCCGGCGCCGGGCGGCGGGGCGGCGGCGTGCGTCGCCGGCGCGGTGGCCGCGGCCCAGGCGGAGATGGTCGTCGCGTACTCGCTGGGCAAGAGGAACCTTGCCGAACACCAGCCGCGGCTTGAATCGGCGCGCGCCGCGCTGGCGGCGACGCGGACGGTGCTGCTGGAACTCGCGGACGAGGACGCCTCGGCGTACGCGGAACTCAACCGCCTCCAGAAACTCCCCGAGGGCGACCCGGCACGGCGGGGTGAACCCGCGGCCATGCGGCGGTGCGCGGAGATTCCCGCGGCGGCGCTGGCGGCGTGCGTGAACATGCTGCGGTTGCTGGCGGACCTGCCGGGGATCACGAACCGGCTGTTGCGCTCCGACCTGGCGATCGCGGCGACCCTCGCCGACGCCTCCGCCGGGGCGTGCGGCTGGAACGTCCGCATCAACGTTTCGTTCGCGAGCGGGCAGGACTGGGCCACCGGGATCGGCACGGAAGCGACCCGTGAGTTGAAGGTGGCCGCGGACCTCGCCGCCGGTGTCCAGCGGGCGTGCTCCGTGTGAGCGCCACCGGGGCCTTAGACTCACGCCGTGCCGGGGTTCCATGCGTTGCTGGTCGTGCGGGATGAGGCGGATATCCTGCCGCAGACGCTGCCCGCGCTCTTGGTGTGGGCGGACAGTGTGCACGTGTTCGACACGGGCAGCACCGACGGGACATGGGAGTTTGTGAACGACACAGCCGCGCGCGAGCCGAGGCTCCGGTGTGTGGGGCGCGAGGAAGTCCTGTTCAGCGTCGGCGGGGTCACGTCGTGGTTCTTTGACCGCGTGCGCGGGGGCTTCCGACGCGGCGACTGGATCGTGCGGGCGGATGCGGACGAGTTCTACCACATGCCGCCGCCGGACTTTGTGCGCGCGCGGCTGTCACCGGCGGAGGGGAGGGTGTACGGGGCGCACTATGACTTCCAGTTCACGCTCGGCGAGTGGCGCGACTGGTGCCAGGGGCTGGAGTCGGAGGCCGACCGGGCCCGACCGATCGGGGAGCGGCGCCGCTGGTACGAGGTGAACGAGCACCGGGAACTGCGGCTCTTCCGGTACCGCCCGTCGATGCGCTGGGCGCCCGGGGAGTATGAGCCGACCCAGGCCGGGCTGGTGGCGCGGGCCCGCATCCCGATCCTGCATTACGCCAAGCGCGACCCGCCGCAGATCCGCCGGAGGTTTGCGCTGCGATGCTCAACGCACGGGGCGGGGCAGCATGTGGGCAAGCACTGGGATTACCCGGATTGGCGCCGCGCGATCGTGGACGGGGCGCGCATGCTGCACTGGGCGCCCGGCGCGCCCCTGCCGGACCACGGCAGGGCGATCTTTGCGCGCACGGGGCTGCGGCGGTGGGCGTCGTGGGCGTACTACGCCAGTGGTGCCGTCAGCCTGTGCGATGCGTTGCGCCCCGCGTTCCCCGCGGCGTACCGCCCGCGGGCGATGCCGCCGGAGATCGCCGCCAGGGTCGTGGAACTCGACGTGCGGGTGCCCGGGGCGCCGGTCAGCGCCTGACAGAGCCCCAAGCGCCAGCGCGGGGTCTTGTTCGATCCGGCACCGGAACCCGTCGCTCGCGCTCCGGGCTCTGCTTGCGCTCCGGGCTCTGACAGAGCCCCAAGCGCCAGCGCGGGGTCTTGGTCCGGCACCGGAACCCGTCGCTCGCGCTCCGGGCTCTGCTGGTGCTCCGGGCTCTGACAGAGCCCCAAGCGCCAGCGCGGGGTCTTGGTCGATCCGGCACCGGAACCCGTCGCTCGCGGTCCGGGCTCTGACAGAGCCCCAAGCGCCAGCGCGGGGTCTTGCTCGATCCGGCACCGGAACCCGTCGCTTGCGCTCCGGGCTCTGACAGAGCCCCAAGCGCCAGCGCGGGGTCTTGTTCGATCCGGCACCGGACCCCGTCGCTCGCGCTCCGGGCTCTGACAGAGCCCCAAGCGCCAGCGCGGGGTCTTGCTCGATCCGGCACCGGAACCCGTCGCTCGCGCTCCGGGCTCTGCTGGTGCTCCGGGCTCTGATTGACGCCCGACGCCCGCGGCGCTACCTTCCGGCCTGCGATGGCGATCCTCATCGACAAGTCCACGAAGGTGATTTGCCAGGGCATCACCGGGGCGTTCGGGGCCCAGCACACTCGCGGGTGCTTCCTGTACGGCACGGACCTGGTCGGCGGCGTGACGCCCGGCAAGGGCGGGCAGAAGTTCGAGATCGACGCGGGGAGCAGCGTCCCGATCTTCGACACCGTCGAGCGGGCGGTGAGGGAGACGGGGGCGACGGCGACCATGATCTTCGTCCCCCCGGTGCTCGCGGCCGACGCCGTGCTGGAGGCGATGGACGCGGGGATCAATGTCATCTGCTGCATCACCGAGGGCGTGCCGGTCCAGGACATGATCAAGGTGCGTGCGGTGCTGGATGCGATGGGTAGGTCGGCTCTCCGAGCCGACTCCGAAATGTCGGCACGGAGTGCCGACCTACCCGTCCTCATCGGCCCCAACTGCCCGGGCGTCATCACGCCCGGCGCGAAAACCGGCGGCGGCGAGCGGTCCGGCGACCCGTACACCAGCGCGTCCAGGGGCGGCGGGGGCTGCAAGATCGGGATCATGCCGGGGTACATCCACACCCACGTCAGCCAGTCGCGACTGGGCAGGGCCGTGGGCATCGTGTCGCGCTCGGGCACGCTGACCTACGAGGCTGTGTGGCAGACCTCGCGCCTCGGCCTCGGCCAGTCAACGTGCGTGGGCATCGGCGGAGACCCGGTCCGCGGCCTGAACCACATCGACTGCCTGCGCCTCTTCGACGCGGACCCGGAGACGCACGGCATCCTGATGATCGGGGAGATCGGCGGGAGCGACGAGATCGAGGCGGCGGAGTTCGTGAAGAAGCATGTGAAGAAGCCCGTGGCCGCGTTCATCGCCGGGCGCACCGCGCCGCCGGGCCGCCGCATGGGTCACGCCGGGGCCATCATCGGCGGGGCGGACGACACGGCCGACGCGAAGATCAAGGCGCTGCGGGCCTCGGGCGTGACGGTCGCCATGAGCCCGGCGGACATGGGCACGGCAATGGTCAAGGCGCTGGGCTGAGCGGCACCGCTGCCGGCCGTGGGGTCATCCCGCCGCCGAAGGCTCGCGCGTGGTGACGCCCGGGTCAACCCATTGCGGCGCGGCCGCGGGCAGCAGGTTCAGTTCAGATGCCATGGCGAAGAACCGGCCCACGGCCTCGCGCTCGCGCGGGCCGACCCGGTAGCGGAGCAGGCGGCCCAGGTACTCCGACGCGAGTTCCACGGGCCAGCCGTGCGGCCCCGCGTGCTTCGCAACCAGCCAGTCCAGCCGCGCGGTGTTGCGGCGCCGCTGGCGGTCGAGCAGGCCGGCCGCGGCGTGGATGGACGGGTCTTCGGCGCGGTCTTGCCGGCACATCCACATGGCGTAGACGAACGGGAGGCCGGTCAGGTCGCGCCAGGCCTGGCCCAGGTCGAGTTGGTGGGGGTGGTCGGCCGGGGCGGCGGTGACAACCTTGTCGCCGATGAGCAGGACCGAGGCGGGCAGGGGGCCGGTGTGGGCACGGGCGTCGAAATGGATGATGCGCGGGGCGACCCCGTGCAGGTGGTGCAGGAGCAGGCGGCAGAGCACCACAGAAGTGTGGCTGTCCGAATCCGCGTGGAGTTCGGTCATTTCAGCGGGCGGGACAGCGGAGAACAGGCGGACGGTCAGGGTCGGTCCGTCACAGCCGATCATGCCGGCAGGGATGAGGGCCAGGGGCGGGTCTCCCACGGCATCCACAATGGAGCAAAGACCCAGGTCGGCCGCACCGGACCGGACCATGGCGGCGATACGGGAGGGGACGGTCGGGAGGAGAGCAAGGCCGGTCGCCTTCGCGAGCCCCTCGATCAGGGGGGTGGTATTGAGGTAACTGACGCAGGCAAGTCGGGTCGGGGTCACGGCTGGACTCTATCGGCGCGGCACCGCCGGCGGGGGCTTCCAGAGTGGAAGCCGCGGCGACGAGTGCCTGCCCAACATGGATTCTCTCTCTCCCTCCAGGCGGGGCGGCGCGCCGTGGAACGGCGCGGGAAGGCAGTGTATCCGCGCAAAAACTGCGGCGTCCACCAAGGCCCCGTACAAGTGGCGATGCTCGTGTCCTCCCGGGACGGCTAGGATTGGGGGCTGCATGAAGGCTCGGGAGGGCCGCAGCGGAAGTGGGGACTGATGGAAACGCTCGTTCGCACCGGGCCGGCACGGGTGGACGCGGATGTGCGCATTCCGGTCACACCCGACGCGGCGGCGTGGAGTCAGTACTACGAACAGGTCTACCGAGCGGCCCGCGGCGACGCGACGGTGATTCCGTGGGCTGACGGGCGGGCCAGCCCGGGGCTGGTGGAGTGGCTCAACAGCGCGGCGCCCAGCGAGGTGCGTCCCGGCGCGAGGGTGGCGGTCGTGGGGTGCGGGCTCGGCCACGACGTCGCGGAACTTGCCCAGCGCGGGTACGACGTGACCGGGTTCGACGTTTCGCACACGGCGGTGGAATGGGCGCGGACGCTGCACCCACACTGCGGGGATCGGTTCATGGTTGCGGACCTGATGGCCCTGCCGCGGGAACTCCTGCGCCGCTCGGACCTGGTTGTCGAGGTCCACACAATCCAGGCGCTGCCGCCGGAGTGCCGCGCGGCCGCCGCCGCGGGGCTGGTGTCGCTGATGCGCCCGCACGGGTGCCTGCTCGCGCTGTGCCGCGGACGGGATGAGGGCACGCCTCTCGATGCGGCCGACGCCCCGCCCTTCCCGCTGACGCCGGGTGAACTGACGGGGTTGTTCGGGGCCCATGGGCTGACGCCGGTGCAGAGCGTGGAGGCGTTCCTCGACGAGGAGGATCCGCCAAAGCCACGCCTGCGAGCGGCGTTCCGGCGGCGGTGAACCAACCAAGGGCGCTGAGATCGCGGAGGGAGCGCCGAGTGCGCGGAGGGGTTCAGCGCGCCGGCGATGGTTCACTGAAGGGGACGCGGAGCAGCGAGAAGGTGTACTTGTGGACCGATCCCGTCGTGACGACGTCGAACGGCACGGCGCGAAGCGCGGGCAGATCGGTCGCGTCAGGATCGGTGCGCAGGACGGCGAACGTGCCCGGCGTCGGGGCCTGCCCGGCGGCGAGGCCCGGCTTCCAGAGGACGCGGACGTCACGACCGGCCTGCGCGGCGGCCCGGACGGCGTAGAGGAGAGTTTCGGGACGGGCCTCGATCAGGTCATTGGCCCACACAGTCGCGCCGGCCGGGAGTGAGGCGGCGAGCGCGCGGCCGGGTTCGCGCCCGGAGGAGGCGTGCCGCGAGGGCTCCATCACGGTGATGTACGCCATGGCGCCCGCGCCGAGGATGATCGGCCAGGCCAGCGGCACGCGCAGCATCACCGTGCGGGCAAGGCTCAGCGTGCGGCCCTCCCAGGCGTCGGCGGTGTTCCGCAGGAACCACGGGATCAGGACCGGTATAAGCGTCAGCGCCGGCATCGCATAGCGCGGATTCGCGACGCCGAGCAGCGGGTAGAACGTGAGAGCGATGAGGACGGTCCACGCGGCGGCGCGCGCCCGCGGGTCATCGCCGGCGCCGCGTCCCAGCGCGAAGGGCAGCACGAGGGCCGTCGGCAGCGCCGACACCAGGGCCGCCGGCGGCACGAGCAGGATCGAGGCGACCGTGGCGGGGGAGAGGCGGCCGCTGGTCCACAGGAACTCCGACGGGCTCTGCATGATCGGGTCTTGCCCGCGGGCCTCCGCCCAGAGTTTCCAGCCGGCGGCGGCCAGGACCACGAGCCCAACGAAGAGGGCGGCGAAGTACCAACGAGCCCGTGTCCTCCAGGCCCCGCCCCGGGATGCCACGATGACCGCCGCCAGGACGCAGGGCCCGGCCGCGGGGCCCTTGGCGAGCCCCGCAAGGATCAGTGCCGCGGCGAGCGCGGCGGCGTGCCCGACGCCGGCGCGGGGCGCGAGAAACAGGTCGATCGTCAGGAGCATCGAGGCGAGCGCACCGAGGTTGTTGAGCGCCTCGATCTCCGCGCTGCGCCCGGGCGACCAGAAGAGGGGGGTGAGCGCGAACATCACGCCGGCCCACGCCGCGTACCGCGGGCCGAACCACCGTCGGGCGAACACAAGGAGCAGCAGGGCCGAAAGGGTCGAGGCGGCCGCGGATACGGCCCGCGCCGAGAACTCGGACTTGCCGAAGAGCGCCGCCGATGCGCCGACCGCCCACGACATGCCGGGGGGCTTGCGCAGGTAGACCTGCCCGAACAGGGTCGGCCGCCACCAGTGCCCGGTGTCCAGCATCTCCCAGCCTGGGATCACGCGGTGGCCCTCGGTCATGGAAAACCCGTCGCGCCCCAGCGCCGGCCAGAACACGGCCGCGCAGGCCAGGATCACGATCAGCGTGTCACGGAGGGTGCGCACGACCAGAGGGTAATGTCCGGGTGGCGCGGGCGCGGCCCCGGGCGGTCCGGCGGAGCGGGCCCCGGCGTCCGTGACGGCCTGGCCGAGCGGACTTCGGCGGTACGGCCCGCTATCCTGCCCTCCCTACCGGCGTGGAGCCCTTGTGATGAGCATGGCTGACGTGCAGTTGCCCCAGCAACGCCGCTTCGGCGAGACGAAGCGACTGGGAGCATGGTGGCTGCCCTCGCTCCTTGTGTTCCTGGGATTTGCCGCGTTCATCGTGTACTCCACATGGGCGGCGCTGCAGGGCCAGCATTATTTCGTGCCCGGGACGCATTACCTGTCGCCCATGTACTCGCCGGTCCTCTGGGACTCGTGGATGCAGGGCCAGGGGCACCTGTACCGGCCGAGCGGGCACGCCTGGTTCGGGGAGTGGCCGGCGTGGCTGCCGACCCACGTCCTCAACTGGAAATGGGCGGTGATCCCGCTGACGCCGGCGTTCCTGATCCTGTGGGCGCCGGGCGGTTTCCGGTTCACCTGCTACTACTACCGCGGGGCCTACTACAAGGCGTTCTGGGCCGACCCCGTCGCGTGCGCGGTGGGTGAGCCGCGGAAGACGTACCTGGGGGAGAAGTACCTGCCGCTGGTGCTGCAGAACTCGCACCGCTGGTTCATGTACCTGGCGGTCGTGTTCATCTTCCTGCTCAGTTACGACGCGATCGTGTCGTACTTCTTCCCGGTCGGGTACGGGGCCGGCGGGGTGGTGAAATCCGAGTTCGGCATCGGCATCGGGACGCTGGTGCTGACGATCAATCCGATCCTGCTGGGGGCGTACACCTTCGGCTGCCACAGCCTGCGGCATCTGGTCGGCGGTCGGCGCGACAGCCTTGCCGGCCTGGGCGCACGGAAGCCGGTCTACGACTGCGTTTCGTGCCTGAATCGCCGCCACATGATGTGGGCGTGGCTGAGTCTGTTCTGGGTCGGGTTCACGGACCTGTATGTGCGGATGGTGTCGATGGGCGTGTGGCACGATTACCGAATCTTGTGACCTGGCGATAGGTCCCATGGGACCTATGCGCCCCATAGGGCGTCAGCGTGAACTCATACGAAACGCACGAGCACGATGTGTTGGTCATCGGGGCCGGCGGGGCCGGCCTCCGGGCGGCGATTGAGGCTTCCGCGGCCGGGTGCAGCGTTGCGCTGGTGTGCAAATCGCTTCTCGGCAAGGCTCACACCGTCATGGCCGAGGGCGGCATGGCCGCCTCCATGGCCAACGTGGACGACCGGGATAACTGGAAGGTCCACTTCGCCGACACGATGCGCGGCGGGCAGTACCTGAACAACTGGGTCATGGCCCAGCACCACGCCAAGGAGGCCCCGGCCCGCGTGCGGGAACTGGAGGCCTGGGGCGCGGTCTTTGACCGCACCGCGGACGGGCGCATCCTCCAGCGGAACTTCGGCGGGCACCGCTACCCGCGCCTGGCCCACGTCGGCGACCGAACGGGGCTGGAGATGATCCGCACGCTCCAGGATTACGGCGTGCACCGCGGCATCGACGTGTTCATGGAGATGACGGTCCACACGCTGCTGCTGGATTCGGGTGCGTCGGATTTGGGTAGGTCGGCTCTCCGAGCCGACACCTCATCCGGCATGTCGGCACGGAGTGCCGACCTACCCAGGGTGATCGGCGCCTTCGGCTATGACCGTCCCCGCGGCCAGTTCCGCGTGTGGAAGGCCAGGGCCGTCGTGCTCGCGACCGGCGGCATCGGCAAGGCCTTCCGCATCACGTCCAACTCCTGGGAGTACACGGGCGACGGGCACGCGCTGGCGTACGAGGCCGGCGCTGACCTTATGGACATGGAGTTTGTCCAGTTCCACCCGACGGGCATGGTCTGGCCGCCCAGCGTGCGCGGGCTGCTCGTCACCGAGGGCGTTCGCGGCGAGGGCGGGCGCCTGCTGAACAAGGACGGCAAGCGGTTCATGTTCGACGACGTCCCGCCGCTCTACAGGAACCAGGTCGCCACGGACGCCGAGGAGGGCTGGCGCTACGTCACCGGCGACAAGAACGCCAACCGCCCGCCGGAACTGCTGACCCGCGACCACGTCGCGCGGTGCATCAACCGGGAGGTGAAGGCGGGGCGGGGTTCGCCCCACGGCGGGGTGTACCTGGACATCGCATGGATCAAGGAGAAGCTGGGCGGCGCGGCCGAGGCGCACATCAAGAAGAAACTGCCGAGCATGTACCACCAGTTCCACACGCTCGCGGGCCTGGACATCACCAAGGAGCCGATGGAGGTCGGGCCGACCACGCACTATGTGATGGGCGGCGTGCGGGTCGACGGCGACACGCAGATGTCCACGGTCCCCGGGCTGTTCGCCGCGGGGGAAGTGGCGGCCGGGCTGCACGGGGCCAACCGTCTGGGCGGCAACTCACTCTCGGACCTGGTGGTGTTCGGCAAGCGCGCCGGGGAGCACGCGGCGGCGTTCGCCAAGGAGCACGGAGCCGGCGCCGTGAACCCCGCACAGGTGGAGGATGCGCAGCGGCGCGCGCTGGGGCCGCTGGAGCGCAAGACCGGCGAGAACCCGTACGCCATCCAGCACGACCTGCAGGGGATGATGCAGGACCTGGTCGGCATCGTCCGCACCGAGGCCGAGATGACGCGGGCCCTCGAAGGCATCAAGAAACTGAGGGAGCGCGCCGCGAGCGTCGCGGCCCCCGGGTCGCGCGAGTACAACCCGGGCTGGAACACCGCGATCGACCTCTCGAACCTGCTCACGGTGTCGGAGGCGGTGACGCGGGCCGCCCTGGAACGCAAGGAGAGCCGCGGCGCCCAGTTCCGCGAGGACTATCCGGCGAAGCGCGACGAGTACGCGGCGTTCAACATCGTGCTCAGGCGCGGGGGGGTGACGGACGCGATGCAGGTCGTCCGCGAACCGCTCAGGCCGATGCCGGAGGAGTTGAAGAAGGTGATCGAGGAGAACAAGTGAGCCCGGAGCCCGGCGGGATGCCCGCCGCGTCAAGACCGGTGGATCGACCGATGGGCATGGACGGGTGCCACTGCCCTACGATGCGCCTCGGCATCAGGGAAGACGCGGCCTGACTCTCCAACGCCATGCGATACGCGATGATCATGGCGGGCGGCGCGGGGACACGGCTCTGGCCGATGAGCCGCGAAGGCCGGCCGAAACAACTCCTGCGGTTCATCGGTCACGGCGACAACGCCAGGTGCCTGCTGGAACTGGCCCGGGAGCGGCTCGCCGGCTTTGTGCCGCCGGAGCGGGCTTTCATCTGCACGAGCGAGTCCTACAGGGCCGCGATCCGCGCCGCGATCCCGGCCCTGGACGACAACCAGATCCTGGGCGAGCCGGAGGGGCGTGACACGCTGAACGCGGTCGGCCTGGCCGCGGCGGTGTTCCAGAAGATGGACTCGGACGCGGTCTTCGCGGTGCTGACGGCGGACCACATCATCGAACCGGTCACGAAGTTCCAGGAGTTGCTGGACCTGGGTTTCCGCATGGTCGAGGCCGACCCGTCGCGGCTGGTCACGTTCAGCATCAAGCCGACGCACGCGGCCACGCAGTTCGGGTATGTGGAGCGCGGCACACCGATCATCGACGTGCCGGGCAGCAAGGACCTGGCGTTCCGCGTCGCGCGCTTCGTGGAGAAGCCCGACCTGCCCCGGGCCCAGGCGTATGTGCAGAGCGGTGTCTTCGGCTGGAACAGCGGCATGTTCGTGTGGAAGGCCGCCACGGTGCTGGAGTGCATCAGGCAGTACAAGCCCGAGAGTTACGAGGGGCTGCTGCGGATCCAGGACGCGTGGGGCACACCCCGCCAGCGCGAGGTGCTCGGGGCGGTGTACCCGACGCTCCCGAAGATCAGCGTGGACTACGCCGTGATGGAGCCGGCCAGCAAGGCCAAGGGCGACTCCCGGCGCGTCACCGTGTGCACGGTGGCGATGGACCTGAAGTGGCTCGACGTGGGGTCCTGGCCGAGTTACGGGCAGACCCTGCCCGCCGACGCGGCGGGGAACCGGGTGGTCGGCGACGCGACCGTGGTGAGGGGCGCCGGCAACCTGGTGGTGAGTGAACGGGCCGGGCACACGATCGCCCTGCTCGGGTGCAGGGACATGATCGTGGTCCACACACCCGACGCGACGCTCATCATGCCGCGGGACAGCGCCCAGGACCTGAAGGAACTGCACGCCGCGGTGGACTCGTCCCTGCGCTGAAGCCCGATTCCGGCCGTCAGGCGGCCAGCGCGATGCGGGTGCGCCCGAGGCGGAATGCCGCCGCGACGGCGTCGGGGTCCAGGGTGGTGCCGCGCATCCGCATGAGTTCCGCGAGCGCCCCGTGCAGCGTCCGCGCCTCCTGGTATGGGCGGTCGGTGGTCATGGTCACCAGGGCGTCGGCGACGGCGAGCACGCGGGCCGCTCCGGGCAGTCCCGGGGATTGGTCGAAGCGGGCGTGGTGCAGGCGGATGGCGTCCACCACCTCGCGGTCGGCGCCGAGCAGCCCCGCGATGGCCGCCCCTTCCTCCGCGTGCCGTTCCATGATCCGGCGCTCGGCGGCGCTCAGCACGCCGGGCCGGGCGAGCAGTTCATCGGGGATCACAATCTTGCCCAGGTCGTGCAGCAGCCCGGCGACACGCGCCGCGTTGATCGCCGCCGGAACCTGGCCCATGGCGCGGGCAAGGCCCGCGGCCGCGTCGCTCACCAGTTCGCAGTGCTCGGTCAGGTGGGCGCGCTGCGAAGCGCCGAGGAAGCCCCACCGCCGGCGGAGCAGTTCCCTGGCGCGGTCCGGCGGAGCCAGGTCCGTGCGGGCGCCGAGGGCGTCCGCGGTGCGGTAGGCGGCCACCATGTCCCAGGTGCAGATCATCCCGCGCTCACGCGAGAGGCAGGCGGCGTGGTCCGCCCGGTTGAACAGTTCCCCGCGGGCGCGGACGCGGCGCTCCCACGCCAGCCCCGTCGCGACGAGAGTCCCACCGGAACGACTCACGAGGTCGTCGGCCCAGACCCAGGTCTCGGCGCGGCAGGTGACCTCTGCCGTGACAACCCAGCGCCCGTCCAGCGGGTCGGCGTGCCCGCCGAGGCCGGTCGCGGCGGCGCGGATCAGGTCCGGGAGGGTGTGCGGCGGGTTCTGGCCGGGTTCGAGCACGGCGCAGAACTGGAACGGGGCCGGGGCGGGCCGCGGACGGGGGGACGGCTCTTGCAGCATGTGGGTGCCTCTGGTGTCCCCTGTTGTTCGGGCAGCCGGGGCGCCCGTGGACCCGGCGGTGGGGAACGGGCCCTCGATTCACCGGCGGGCACGCGGGGCGTGAGGGCTCGGGGGTTCGGGGTGTGGTCCGGGAAGTCGCGGAGGGCATAATGAGGACGCCGGCAGGATGCCGGTGCCACGGGAGCATCCCATGTTCTTCCGCATGGTCTATGACGACAAACTCGCCCAGGCCGCGTACCTCATCGGGTGCCAGCGGACGGGGGAAGCCGTCGTCATCGACCCGGAGCGGGACGTCGACCGGTACGTTGACCTGGCGCGGCGCGAGGGCCTGCGGATCACGCACGCCGCCGAGACGCACATCCACGCCGATTTTCTGAGCGGCGTGCGGGAACTGGCGGAACGCGGGGCGACGGCGTGCGTCTCGGGTGAGGGCGGGGAGGAGTGGTCGCCGCGCTGGCTCGGCGCGAAATCCGGCGGCGGGGCGTACGCGTCGCGCGTGCTGCGCGACGGCGACACGTTCGCCGTCGGGCACGTCGAACTCCGGGCCGTTCATACCCCGGGGCACACGCCGGAGCACCTGAGTTACGCGGTGACCGATCGTGGCTCCGGCGCGGGCGAGCCGATGGGCATCGTCACGGGGGACTTCGTGTTCGTGGGCGACCTGGGGAGGCCCGACCTGCTCGAGACCGCGGCGGGGCAGGCGGGGGCCGCGGCCCCGGCGGCGCGGCGCCTGCACCGGAGCGCGGTGAGGTTCGCGGGGCTGCCTGACTTCCTGCAGGTCTGGCCCGCCCACGGCTCGGGCAGCGCGTGCGGGAAGGCGCTCGGCGCGGTGCCGCAGAGCACCGTCGGCTACGAGCGCCGGAACAACCCGGGGCTGCGGGCGGCCGCGTCGGGCGAGCGCGAGTTCATGGACTACATCCTCGCTGGGCAGCCGGAGCCGCCGCTGTACTTCGCGCGGATGAAGCGGATGAACCGTGACGGCGTGCCGCCGCTCGGGGAACTGCCGCGCCCGCGGCGGGTGGCGGCCGATCAGGTCGCGTCGCCCGGGAGCGTGCAGGTGGTGGACACGCGGACGTGGAAGGAGTTCGCGGGCGGGCACCTCCCCGGCTCGTTCTACCTGCCGCTGAACCAGAGTTTCACGACCGACGCGGGGTCGATGCTCGACCCGGACCTGCCCGTCGTGCTGGTGCTGGAGGAGCGGCGGGTGGAGGAGGCGGTGCGCGACCTGTGCCGTATCGGGATCGACCGCGCGGAGGGGTTCGTCGAGCCCGCGGACGTGGCGCGGCTTGCGGCCGGCGGCGGGGCGGTGGCGCGGGCGGAGGACGTGAGCGTGGAGCGGGCACGCGGCGTGCTGAAGGAGGGAACGGCGTTCTTCCTCGACGTGCGGCGCGCGGGCGAGTTCGCGGAAGGGCACATCCCCGGTGCGCGGAACACGAGCCACACCCGCCTGGCGGCCCACCTGGGCGCCCTGCCGCGCGACCGGACCATCGTCGTGAACTGCAAGGCGGGCGGGCGTTCGGCCCGGGCGGTGGCGTTGCTGCGGCGGGCCGGCTACGACGCGGTGAACCTCGCGGGTGGGTTCGACGCCTGGAGCGGCGCGGGCGCGCCGGTCAGTCCGTAAACGCGATTCCCCACGGGCCTCCGGCACGCGCGGGCAGCGGATACCCGGAGCGCATAATCGCGCGCAATCGCATCAGGTCGGAGAGTGGCGGCACGATGTCCTGTTGAGGCCAGCACTCGGGGAAGATGCATGCGAACACGGTGTGCTCGCCCGGGTGAAGTCGGCGTGATCGCTTCTGAAGAAGATTGAGCATGGACGCGACGCCGGGGTGAGATGGTCCGATTCGCCGAAGGAACAGCGCCGCGTAGGCGAAACCATCGAGGTCTTGATGACGCCGCTTCCGCTTGGTCTGCACCTCCAGGTGCTCGCACACCCGCGTGACCGCACGCTCGTCCCCATAGTTTGCAAAGGTGCGTAGCGCGTCGGAGCCAAGAGGAAGTGAATCGAACGCCCTGAGCAGGAGGTCAGTGGCTCCGGTCCCCTCGTAACTCGCCAGGATCTCGGCAGCGAGCCCCCGCTGTCCCGGTGGATACCCGGCGAATCGGCGGCGCAACTCGGCGAGTGTTGCCGGAAAGCAGATGCCCTCCCTCAGAAAGAGAGGTCGCAGAGCAATGGGCCAGGGGTATGGTGGGTTGTTCTGCTCGAACGCGAACAAGAGGTCCTCCCAGCGCCACGGGTCGAGCCCCGCGAGGAGCATCTGTTCCTCGGTGCAACGCTCATCAGGGTCCGCGCTCAATCGGGCTCGTTGCGCGAGAACCCGTGAGTACTCGGCGCGGGTATAGCGGTCGCGGAGCGCGCCGATGGACGAATGCAGCAGCCGTGCGCCCCGCTTACGTTCCCTCCAGGTCGCCGGAGCGGGATCGTCCTTCGAGTGGGGAGGCCACATTATGTGCGTGGCCAGGTTCTGCTGCACGCCGAAGTCGAAGCGATCAGGCAGAAACGAATTCCGCTTGACAACCCAACTCGCTCCAAAGGTCGCAACCGCGACCCGGCGGGCGTGCAACTCCAGCGCGTCCACGAGTTCCCCTTGACCCAGTCGTCCGATCCGACCGCCGTCGTGCAGCAGCGCGGCGCCCCAGGACTCGAGTTCATCGAGGTCGCCGAACGAATCAGTGAGCGGGCGCTTGTCACGCCGGCGCGCCTGCACAAGACACTTGTGCAGACGGTCCCGCCATGCGCGATACCATTCGGCCGCCGCAGCCAACGATGGAAACCTGAGCGCGTTTTCCGCGGCACCGAGAGCAACTTTGAGACCATCCCGGGCCATCCCGCGTGTCACGATACTCGAATGAGGCCATCCACCGGGCACCGGCCCCCTGCCGCTTCCCGATCATCGCCGGGCCCACGGCGGGCGGGAAGTCGGACCTGGCTGTTGAGATCGCGCTGCGGCTGGGCGGGGAGGTCGTGACGGCCGACGCCTTCCAGGTCTACCGCGGGATGGACATCGGCACCGCCAAGCCGACGATGGAGGAACGCCGCGGCGTGCCGCACCACCTGATCGACCTGGTCGAGCCGACCGAGCGGTTCACCGTCGCGCAGTGGCTGGGCCTGGCGGAGCGGGCGGTCGCGGACGTGCGCTCACGCGGGCGCGTGCCGGTCGTGGTCGGCGGGACGCACCTGTACGTGAAGGCCCTGCTCGACGGGCTCTTCGACGGGCCGGAGCCCGACCCGGCGCTGCGGGAATCGCTGCGGGCGCTGGGCTTGCCGGCGCTGAGGGAAGAACTCTCGCGCGTAGACCCGGCCGCCGCGACACGGATACACCCGGCGGACGAGCGGCGGACGATCCGGGCGCTGGAGGTCTTCCGGCAGACGGGTCGGGCGATCACCGAGCACCAGTCGCAGTGGGACGCGCGCCCGCGGGAGGACGCCGTGCTCGTGACGCTGGAGTGGGACGCCGACGCGCTGAGCCGGCGGATCAACGCGCGGGTGCGGTCGATGATGGAACGGGGGCTGCTCGATGAGACCCGGCGCCTGGCGGGCACGCTCGGGCCGCAGGCGCGGGAGGCCCTGGGGTACAAGCAGTTGCTGCGGCACCTGTCCGGGGAGTGGACGCTGCCGGAGGCGGTGGAGCGGATCAAGATCGAGACGCGGCGCCTGGCGAAGAACCAGCGGACGTGGCTGCGACGGCTGCGGGCCGCGCCCGGTTCGGTGTGGATCAGCGGGACGGACCCCGTGGTGCGCCAGGCCGACCTTGTGGTGGCGGCGGTGGGGGGGTAGGCGGGCCGCCCGCGCTACCTGGTCCCGGCGAGTTTGCGCACAGACTGGTCGAAGTTCTTCACCATCCAGGCGTGCAGGCTGTAGACGATCACGATGTAGATGACGGCGCCGATCGCGGCCCCGGTCAGGGCCGCGATGCGGGCGCCGGACAGGTCGCCGCCGACCTGCTGGATGGTGTCGCGCATGCCGGAGGCGGGTTCCACCTCCGCGTAGAGCAGCGACGCGGGGGAGAGGCCAGAGAGCACCGGGCCAACCCAGGGCAGGCTCTCCCCGGAGTTCCAGCCGCACAGGCCGACGATCCCGGAGATGACGCCGACGACGCCGACAGTGCCCACGACCGAGGCCAGCGTGCCCTTGCTCTTGAGGGACCAGTACATGCCCACCATGGCGCAGAAGGCGATGAACGGGATCGTGACCACGGCCATGACCAGGCCCGCCTCAGCGAGCATGACCGGCACGGTGATCGCGGATGTCATTCCGGAGGGCGTCACGCTCATGGTCACGCCGCCCTTGCGCCCGATCCCGCCGAGGATGACGTAGACGCCCGCCAGCAGCAGCGTGCCCAGCGGCACAGCCAGCAGCGGCAGCAGGTAGGCGATCAGGCCGCGGAGTTTGCCGGTCAGGTACGCGCCGGCGGTGATCGGTGTGGTCAGGAGCAGGTCGAGGGTGCCGTCCTCGCGTTCCCGGCTGATCGAGGTCGCGGCCATGTTGACGGCCACGAGCGTGGTGACGGCGAGTTCACCCCACACCGTGGTCAGCAGGGCCAGTTGGAACTCGCCGTGCGTCATGGAGCCGCCGTGATACAGGGCGACGAGCGCGATCCCGAAGAGGCCGCCCGCCCCGATGAACGCCCACCGCGCCGCCATGCGCCCGAGCGTGGCGTTGCGGGCCGCGGCCTCGCGCCAGGCGATCGGGTTGGTCCACACGGCGCGCGGGGCGCGGTGCTCCGACCCCGCGCTGCCCAGCCCGAACATGCGGCGGTACCAGGGGGCGTTGCTCTCGGCCCCGCCGCCGGCCAGCGCCAGGCCGCCGATGCGGACCGTAAACCCCGACGCCGCGATGAGCAGGACGGAGAGGATCGTGGAACCCATGACCCAGGTGCGCACCGGAGTCTCCAGGAACCAGGCGGCGACCCCTCGGTGCAGGCCCATCTCCGCAACCGGGTAGCCGGAGGGGTTGAGGAGGGCCCGCAGGGCGAGGAACGGATTGATGGCCGTCATCCAGGTGACCCCGTCGCCACCCGGGCCGGCGCCGGCGCCGATGGTGGCCAGGTACCTGTCCACGCCGGCGGTGACGGCGACGTAACTGACCACGGCGATGTAGAACGCAAAGACGGCCCGGCGCCCGACCATGCGGCTGACGGCCAGCGCGACCGCAATCGCGCCGACCAGCAGGGCGGCGGTCGCGGCGATCCCGTAACTGGCGAAGATGCTCCGGCCCGGCACGCCGCCGAAGTACTGCGTGAGCGCGAACAGCGGCAGGCTCGCCACGAGCAGCGCGAGGATGAAGAACAGGCGGCCGGTGAGGGTGCCGAGCACGATCTGGATTGAGGTGAGAGGGGTGGTCAGCAGGATGTCCCAGGTTCGGGGGCTGGCCTCCTGGGCGATGGCCCCGGCCATGAACACGGGGGCGAGCACGCAGATGAGGGCGATCTGGAGGTAGGCGATCCAGATGAAACTGCTGGCCCCCGCCTGGGCCAGGTCGCGGTAGGACATCGCCCCCGATTGGGTGTTGAAGACCAGCACCCAGAGAAGGACGACGATCAGGACGGCCAGGTACGCCGCCCGTACATACAGGTGCCGGACCCGCCGGGACCCGTTCTGGACCAGGCGGACCGCAATCGGGTTCGTGGGGCCGAGGCGCAGGAGCCAGCGGAGGATGACCGGCATGGGGAAGTCTACCGGCGGGGTGCGGCCCAAGAAGAAAAACCGGGCGGGGGCTTGACGGGGCGGGGGGAGGCAGTAGACTGGGGTCGGAGAGACAAGCGCGGCAAACTGAGGAGGGCTGTCGATTCCGACGCGTGTCGGACGCAGCCGCGAAGGGCCCCGGGCTGCACACCCGTCCCTTACCGGAGGATGAGATGAAGAGCACCATCGTTGCGTGCGTGGCGTTTGCGGGCCTGGCTTCCGCGGCATCTGCGCAGATTTTCCCCGAGGTCGAGGACAACGGGTCCAAGGCCGCCGCCAACGCCTTCGTGATGCAGGACGGTTCGGTCCTCCGCGGCATCGCGGCCGGCAGCGACCTCGACTACTTCCGCGTGACGAACACGGCGCGGCCGCTGGCGATCTACCGGCACCGCCTGATCCTGACCTCCGACATCGCGGGCCACACCGCGACGCTCCGCGGCCTGTCGCAGTCCGACGGCGGCGCGGGCGTCGGCGGCGTCATCAACCAGAACACGGATATCGCGTTCCAGTCCAGCGTCATCCTTCCCGGCGGCACGTCGCGGATGAACCAGTGGTACGGGTTTGGCAAGGGTGAATCGCTGTTCTACCGCGTGGCCGGCACCGCCGACACCACGGCCATGTACAACGCGACCCTCGTGACCGACACCGTGGAGGTGACGAACCTGGGCAACTACCAGCCCGGGCATATCACGCTCTCCTCGGTCAACATGGGGCACAACACCGACACGGATCTCTGGGTCTACGACGGCAACCTGAACGCCATCGCCGGCTACGGCAATGACGACACGACGGACCCGAATACGTCCGTCCAGTCGTTTCTGAACCGGGTGTACGCCCCCGGCACCTACTACATTGCGATCTCCGACTACAACACGGCCAACAACCTCGCCTCGCCCGGCGATGACGACTTCCGCACCGGAGACGTGCTGGACTTCCCGGACATCATCGCGAACTCGTCCTCGGCCGCCGGGGTCAACCTGGGCTTCCAGATCTACAACGACTCCCTGCCGTTCAAGGATGGAGCGTTCGACGTGTGGTGGGGCCGGTTCACCGTCGTCCCCGCGCCGGGCTCGCTCGCTCTGCTCGGCCTCGGCGGCCTGCTGGCCGCTCGCCGTCGGCGTTGATCGACACGAAAGCCGGGGCCCGGGTCGCCGGGCCCTTTTTCATGCGCCGCGGTTGCGGTACAGGGCCGGATCGACCGCCGCGGCCATGACCGCCGGGTCGCCCCTTCCAATGAACCCGGCGAGGCGCTGCGCCTCGACCAGCGGGGCCGCGACCACCCGCGCGTAATCCGCATCCAGCACCCGGAAGCACGCGTGCGCCTCCAGGTGACGACGGACCTGTGCCATCTGGGCCCCGTAGGCCCGGCCAAGAGCGTCCGGCGCGGCGGGCGTCTTGCCCGCCCGGGCCAGCATCTTGCGCTGTGACTCGAGGACTTCTCTCAGGTCGCGGTGCATCATGATCACCGCGTACGGCCGGTCTACGGGCAGGTCCATCAGCAGCAGATGCACCATCTTGACGACGCGCCCCGGGGCCGCGACCAGCCAGGACGGATCTCGCCGGGTGCTCTTCACCGCCTCGTACTCGAAATAGCCGTGGGGGTTGTCCGGGTCCGCCGCCCGCAGCCCATCCGTCAGCGGTTCAACCCCCGAAGCCGTAACCATCCGCATCATCATGGAGGTTCCGGACCGCGGCAGGCCGGAGACGACGAAGATTTCAGCCTGTGGCGGCACGCGAAGAGGGTACCGGCTGCGGCCGTCCCTGCCAGAACACCCAAGTTCACATTTCTGGAATCCGGGGTCGTTCGATGCCTGTCAACCTGGGCTGGTCATGGCCCCGTACCGCCCAAAAATAGTTGAATTTCTGCCGGTGTACCCCTTGCGGTTTGTACCGGACAGGGTACTCTCCACGCCGGACCCGAAAGGGTCAAGAGACAAGAACGCCCGGGGTATGTGGCCCCGGGAGGAAGAACAGGCGTAGCGGCGGTCGCCGCGTGTCCGTAGGAAGAGAGAAAGGAAACAAGATGATTCAGTCGCTCAAGTCCCGCCTGGACAGGCACTTCGTGGCCTGCTCCGCCGCCGCCGCCGCGGCCGCCATCGGCGCCGTGCAGACCGCCGACGCGTCCATCGTGTACAGCGGGGCCGTCAACCTCCCGATCGCGGCCACCACGAACGGGTTGTACATCAATGTTGTCACCGGCCTGATCAACGAGCCCGGCAACACGTCCGGCAGCAGTGTCGCGGGTTGGGACCTCAACTTCTGGGGCTCCAGTTCCCTGAACTTCTTCAACCCGGGCGCGCCGGCCGGCGGCGTGTACTCCACGGTTGGCGGTGCAGTTGCCATGTACACCGGCGGCGAACTGATCAACGCGTCGAACACCTGGGGCACCACGAACACGAACTGGAATCCCACGGGGACCGGGTTCGTCGGCTTCCGTTTCCAGAATGAGGCCAACGGGAACCAGGTGCACTACGGCTGGGCGCAGATCATCAACAACGGCACGAGCGATCGTCGCCTGGTTGACTTCGCCTACGAGGACGTCGCGGGCGTCGAGATCGCGGTCGGCGCGGTCCCGGCTCCGGGCTCCCTCGCCCTGCTCGCCCTCGGCGGCATGGGCCTGCTGGGCCGTCGGCGCAAGTAATCCGTTTCGTTCCTGACCAACGAGCGGGGGCGGCCACGGCCGCCCCTGTTTGTTTTTGACGCGGGTAGCATCCGCCCATGCCCGAGCGAACCGCCCCGCGCATCCTGATCGTCGGTTGGGATGCCGCGGACTGGAAGATCATCGACCCGCTGCTCGCCGCCGGGCGCACGCCCCACCTGGCCGGGCTGATCGCCCGCGGGGTGCGGGGCGACCTGTCCACACTCCAGCCGATGCTCTCGCCGCTCCTGTGGACCTCGATCGCCACGGGGAAGACGCCCGACAAGCACGGCATCCTGAACTTCGTGGAGCCGGAGCCCGCGGGGGGCCTGCGGGTCGCCACGAGCACGACGCGGCGGGTGAAGGCCCTGTGGAACATCCTGACGCAGGCCGGGCGGCGCACCGATGTCGTGGGCTGGTACGCCACCCACCCGGCCGAGCCGATCGCCGGCACCATCGTGTCCAACCTGTTCCAGGAGGGCGCACCGCCCGCGCCGGATGCCGCCTGGCCGCCCGTCCCCGGCGCGGTCCACCCGCCCGCGTCCGCGGCCGGGGTTGCGGAACTGCGGATGCACCCGGGCGAGGTGACCGCCGCGGAACTGCTGGCGCTGGCCCCGCGCCTCCGCGAGATGGATCCGAGGGACCGGCGCGTGCAACTGCTGGCCCGCCTGGTCGCTCAGTCGGCGTCCATCCAGAACGCCGCAACGACGCTGCTGGAGCGGCAGCCCGCCGACTGCACGATGGTGTTCTTCGAGACGATCGACGTGGCCGGGCACCACTTCATGCAGCACCACCCGCCGCGGATGCCGCACGTCAGCGCGCACGACTACGACGTGTTCAGCGCCGTCATGCCCGCGGTCTACGAGTTCCAGGACCTGATGCTGGGGAGGTTGCTGGAACTGGCCGGGCCGGACGCGGCCGTGATCCTGCTGTCCGACCACGGGTTCCACAGCGACCACCTGAGGCCCGCGGTCTCGCCGTCGCCCGACGACGCGATGGCGGCGATGGACGCGACGTGGCACCGTCCGCTGGGCGTGCTGGTGATGGCGGGCCCGGGGATCAAGCGCGGCGACCGGGTGTACGGGGCGAACATCCTGGACATCACGCCGACGGCGCTGACGCTGCTGGGGCTGCCCGTCGGGGCGGACATGGACGGGCGCGTGCTGGTGGAGGCCTTTGAGCACGAGCCGCGGGTCGAGCGCGTGTTCTCGTGGGATGCGCTCGAGGGCGAGGCCGGGATGCACCCGCCGGACCTGCGGGTGGACCCGGTGGAGGCCGCGGGCGCCATGCAGCAGTTGGTGGACCTGGGCTACCTCGCGGCGCCCGCGGGCGACGCGCCGCGGCAACTGGAGTTGCTCGCGCGGGAGACGAGGTTCAACCTGGCCGTGGTGCTGATGACGACGCGGCGCGTGGGCGAGTCGATCCCGATCTGGGAGGAACTGGCGGCCGCCGTGCCCAACGAGCCGAGGTATGTGCTGAACCTGGCGCAGTGCTACCACAATGTCGGGCGCTACGGCGAGTCGCGGGAGGTGCTGGCGCGGTTCCTGGAGGCCCACCCGGGGCACGCCGACGCGCGCATCCACCTCGGGGCTGCGCTGTTCGCGGAGGGGCGGCTGGAGGAGGCCGGGGGCGTGCTGGAGCAACTGGAGCGGGAGACGCCGGGGCGCGTGGACCTGGACACGATGCTCGGGATGGTGTACGTGTTCCTGAAACGCTACGGCGACGCGCACCGCGTGTTCACGCGGGCGGCGGCCACCGACCCGCACGACGCCAGGGCCCATCACGGGCTGGCGCTGGTGGCGCTCAGCACGGGCAGGTACGAGCCCGCGGCCGAGCACTGCCTGGCGGCCCTGGACCTGCAGCACTTCTACCCCGATGCGCACTACACGCTGGGCGTGGCGCTCACCTGGCTGGGGGAGCATCGGCACGCGATCCGCTCGTTCCAGGTCGCGGTGTCGATGCAGCCGGGGATGATCGATGCCCACCGGTACCTGGCGTCGCTCTACCGGCACCTGGGGGACCGCGAGAACGCCCCGCGCCACCGCGACATCGCCCAGCGCCTGATGGACGACCGCGCCGCCGGGCAGACGAGCCCCGAGCACTTCATGCGCAGCGCCCCGATGGGCCCGCAGGACTGGGAGGCGTCGCTCGGTCTGGGCCCGGGGTGATGCCGCCGTACCCTCCGGGTGTGAGCACACTCCCCGCGCCGTCGCCGCTTGCCCGCCACTGGGGCCTTGATCCGGAGGTCGTGTACCTGAACCACGGGTCGTTCGGGGCCTGCCCGCGCGCGGTGCTGGAGGCGCAATCGGCGCTGCGGGCGCGGGTGGAGCGCGACGCCGTCCGGTTCTACGCGATGGATTATGACGGGCTCATGGACGGCGCCCGCGAGGCGGCCGGGGCGTTCGTCGGGGCGCGGGCGGGGGACATCGTGCCCGTGCCCAACGCGACGACGGGCGTGGCGGCGGTGGTCGCGTCGTTCCCGCTGGAGGACGGTGATGAGGTCCTGGTGACGGACCACGAGTACCCCGGGTGCATGAACAACCTGCGCCACGTCGCCGCGCAGCGCGGCGCGAAGATCGTGAGCGTGCCGGTGGAGTTTCCGGTCTCGGGGGCCGGCGACGCGGCGGAGCGGCTCGTGGCGGCCGTGACACCCGGGACGCGCCTGTGCCTGGTGAGCCACATCACGGCCCCCAGCGCGCTGGTGCTGCCGGTGGCTCGGATCGCGGAGGAACTGGAGCGGCGGGGTGTCGCCGTGCTGATCGACGGGGCGCACGCGATCGGCCAGGTGCCGGTGGACCTGGCCGCGATCGGCGCGTCGTACTACACGGCCAACTTCCACAAGTGGCCGTGCGCGCCGAAGGGGGCCGGGATGCTGTGGGCCCGCCGGGACCGGCAGGCGGGGCTGCGCCCGCGTGTGCTGTCCAACTACGCCGAGAGCGGCAAGCCCGGCCGGAGCCTGTTCAACGCCGAGTTCGACTATGTCGGGACAAACGACGTGACGGCGTGGCTGTGCGTGCCGGACACGCTGCGGGCCGTCGCCGAGATCGGCGGGGGGGCGGCGGGGTGGGACGCCGTGCGCGAGCACAACCACAGCCTGGCCCTGGCCGGGCGGGACATCGTGTGCCGGGCGCTGGGCGTGCCGCCGCCGGCGCCGGACTCGATGCTCGGGTCGATGGCGACGATCCCGCTGCCGGGCAGGCCGTCGCAAGGGGGGCCGGACCCGCTGGGCCGGGCGCTGCTGGAGCGGCACCGCATCCAGGTCCCGATCTGGCAGGCAAACGGCGTGCGGACGACCCGCCTCAGCGCCCAGTTGTACAACTCGCGCGAGCAGTACGAGTACCTGGCGGGGGCGCTTGTCGAGGAGTTGAAGCGGGAAGGGCTGAGGTGAGGGCCGCTCCGCTCGATGCGTTGATGCCCGGCGCCCCGGATACGCTCCCGACATGGAGCACACCCTTCGCGTACGCCGGCTGGACCCGCGGGCCACGCTGCCCATGTACCACTCGGACCTGGCCGCGGGGCTGGACCTCTCCGCGTGCCTGCCCGAGCCGGTGACGCTGGCACCGGGCCGGATCGCGCTGATCCCGACGGGGCTGGTGGTCGCCATCGCGCCGGGCTTTGAGGGGCAGGTCCGCCCGCGCTCGGGCCTCTCGACGCGGCACGGGGTGACAATGCCCAACACTCCGGGAACCATCGACGCGGACTACCGCGGCCCGCTGATCGTGCCGCTGATCAATCTCGGGCGCGACGGGTTCGTGGTGGAGCACGGTCTGCGGATCGCGCAGATGGTGATCGCGCCGGTCGTGCGGGTGCGCATCGAGGAGGTCGCGGACCTCGACCCGACAGCGCGGGGCGTGGGCGGGTTCGGCTCGACCGGACGGTGAGGCGTCCTCAGTTGCAGCCCAGGGCGAAGCCGGTCTGGAAGGCGCCGAAGTCCGCCAGGTTCAGGGCCCCGTCGTTGTTGAAGTCGGCGCAGGGGTTTGCCAGCGCGAACCCCGTCTGGAACGCCCCGAAGTCCGCCAGGTCCAGCACACCGTCGCCGTTGAAGTCCGGCCGGCACTCACACTCATCGGGGCGCCCGTTGCCGTTGCAATCGCGGCTGGCGCCGCCGGAGATGTCCAGGGCGTCGGGTGTCCCGTTGGCGTTGCAGTCGGACGACAGCGCCAGCCCGGCGTTGATGAGCCCGTAGCCGCGGACGAACAGCGGGTCCGGGTGGCCCGCGGCCACCTGGTCGCCGGCGGTGGCAAAGAGCATGGTGCGCATCTGGTCCACGGTCCAGGTGGGGCGGGCCTGGATCAGGCTCGCCACGCACCCGGCGACCAGCGGCGTCGAGAGCGACGTGCCGCTGGCGCCGGTGTAGCCGTGGTCGTCGCCCGGATTGACCGTCGCGGTGTCCACGCCCCGGGCCAGCAGTTCGGGCTTGGTGCGCCCGTCGGCGGTGGGGCCGTCGGAACTGAAGCCGGCGATGGCGCCGTCACCCGCCACCGCGCCGATCGTAAGGACGCGGAAGGCGTCGGCCGGGGCGCCGAGCGCGGAGGTTGCGGGGTTCTCGTCGTGGCCGGCGTTCCCCGCGGCGTTCACGCAGTACACGCCGTTGGCGGTGGCGGTGTTGACGCCGATGGTGGTGACGGCCGTGAGGCCGTTGAGGTCGGCCTGCGTGTACCAGTCGATGTAGATCAGCGAGGCGGTGGCCATGTCGCCGCCGTGGCTCTCGATGAACTCCAGGCCCGCGACGTAGTTGTCCTCCTCGACGGGCGTCTCGCTGTCCAGGTCCTCGGTCTTGCAGAGGATGAAGGTCGCGTCGTACGCCCCGCCGACGTATGTGCCCGGCCTGTAGCCGGCCTGCGTGCCCAGGATCAGGGTGCCGTGCACGTGCTGGTCCGGGTTGTCGCCGGGTTCCGGCGCGGTGTTCGGGTCGTCCTTCACGAAGTCCCATTCGGCGACGATGCCGAGTTCGTGGCCGGGCTCGTGGAAGGCCTCATGCGTGCGGACGAAGCCGGTATCGAGGATACCGACGACGACGCCCTGCCCCGTAAAGCCCTGGTCGTGCACCGCGACCAGGTTCATCTGCGTCAGCTGCTCCGAGGCGTAGCCGTAGAAATCCTCTGCATGGGGCGGGAGGGCGTGCCGCGTGCTGTCCGGGCCGGGCCCGGTGCGGATGGGCTGCAGGGCGCGGACGAAGGGAAGGGCGGCGAGGCGCCGGGCCTGCTCCGGGGTCAGTTCCACGCTGACGGCATTGACCCAGCGGCTCTGCCGGCGGACGCGGGCCCCGGTGGCGCGCACGCCCTCGACGTACCCGGATGCGAGCGGCAGGTCGCGGTCGTCGAACAGGCCGGGGTCGGTGCGCCGGGCACGGCGGCGGGATACGGCCCGCGCGTCATATGTGGACTCCAGCGCGGCGATGGCCGCGGCGTGCCCCGCCGGCGTGCGCAGGCCCTTGTCGGTGAGAAAAACCCACGCCTTCGCGGTGCCGTGTTCCGCAAGCATCCGGGTCAGCGCCGGATGGATTTTCGGCTGCGGGCCGGCGAGCGCGGCGTGCGCCAGCGCGAGCGCCGCCAACGCGATGATACGAGCGTGTTTCATGGGCAGTCTCCGCGGCTCTGGCCGCACGGACATGAAAACCGATAACCGCCGCGGACGCAAGGAAAAACGGCGAGTTTCGGTCACCCGCCGAGGGCCGCCGCGACGATCTCGTCGGGCGTCTTCAGACTGGGCCTGCGGGTGAGGGTGGTGCGGACCAGGCGCTCGGCGTCGGGGCGCGACTCGCCGAGTGCCACCAGGGCGCTGATCGCGGCCGCGGCCGGGCCCTCTCGGGGGGCGGGGCCTGCGGCCGCGTCGAGGCCCGCCACTTCCTCGGCCGTCAGGAAGCCCGTCACCTTGTCCTTCAGTTCCAGGATCACCTTCTCAGCGGTCTTCCGGCCGATCTCCGGCAGGCGGGTGAGCCACGGCGCATCTCCGCCGGCGATGGCGCGGGCGATCAGCGCGGGCTCCTGGGCCAGGGCCCGCAGCGCCTTGCGGTTGCCCATGCCGTCCACGCTGGTGAGCAGTTCAAAGAAGCGACGCTCCCGGGCGGATAGGAACCCGACGAGGCGCGGGATCATCGCCCCGCCCGGGCCCTGGGCCTCGAGGTACTGGATCGTGTGGAGGGTCACCGGGCGGCCGGTCTGCTCGCGCAGGCGTTCGGCCACAAACGCGGGCACCAGCACCTGGTACGCCACGCCCCCGGGCGGCGAGACCACCGCGGCAAGGCCTTCAACGGCATCCAGGTTTCCGGTGACACGGGTGATCATGCGTCTTCACCGGGTGGGAGCCGGTGCCACCATCATTCTCGTCCGATCGGCAGGATGTCCTTCTCACGCCCCTCGGCCCACGCCTTCACCCGCGGCCAGAAGACCTCGTTGAGCAGGATCTTCAGGCACGCCGCCACCGGGATCGCCAGGAGCAGGCCGTAGACGCCGCCCAGCGCCCCGCCGGCGATCGACGCGAAGAGGATCATCGGCGCCTCGAGCCCGGTCGTGCGCCCCTGGATGATCGGCGAGAGCACATAGTCGTCGGCCAGTTGCCCGACGACGTACACGGCGATCGGGGCCAGCACGATCCAGTACCACGACTGCTGGAACGCCATCGACCCCGGGTGCAGCACCATGAGCAGGATCGCCAGCGGCACGCCCAGCACGCTGATATACGGCAGCAGGAACAGGAACCCGGCGGCCAGCCCGACCAGGAACGGTGCCGGCACGCCGATGATCCAGTACGCGACGACCATGTACCCTGCCAGGACGGCCGCGATGAGCAGGCGCCCGCGCACGAACCCGGCGATCACGCCGTCCATCCGCTCCACCAGATCGAAGACGCGCCCCTTCTTGCGTTCTGGGATCAGCCCCTCCCAGAACTCCAGCACCCGCCCGTACCCGGTGCTGAAGAAGAAAAAGAAGAAGGCGGTCAGGAACAGCGAGAAACCCAGGTACCCGATGGACACGAAGAGCCCGGCGACCGCCGCCAGGGCCGTCGCCCCGCTCCCGATCGCCTGCTCCCCGACCGCCTTTGCGATCGTCTTGGCGTTGTCGCCGGCCCACTTCAGCAGCGCATCGGCCCCGCGCGAGGCGCCGCGCTTCCACGTCGGCACATGCCGGGCCTCCTCCATCGCGTCGGCCTCCTCGGGGGTCGGAGGGCCCTCAAACGTGGCGTCCTGCTCGGTGCCCGCCGGCTCCTCGCCCGCCTCCTCCCGGAGTTCGACGAGTTTGTCCCCCGCCCAGCGCCACGGGCCGGTGAGCGCCGCGCGGGCGTGCTCCCGCTCCGCGGGGTTGGCCGCGTTCACCGACCGCACCAGCAGCCCCACGTTGCCCGCGACATCCCGCGTGATCGCGACGGCCTGGAGCACGGCGAAGCCGGCTCCCACCGTCAGCGGCACCAGCACGATCAGCAGCAGGCCGACGATGATGGCCGCGGCCGAGCCCTGCCGGCTCATCCACCGGCGCCGGACCAGCCGCCGGACCAGCGGCTCGAACAGGTAGGCCAGCAGCAGGGCCAGCAGGATCGGCACGGTGACGACGCTGAGGCGGTAGCCCAGGTAGATGACCCCGATGATCCCGACCAGGACCAGCACGTCGCGCACGGGCTGGATATGCCACAGGCGCAGGGTCTGCCAGTCGGTCTCGGGCGTCGGATCCCGGGTCATGCGGTCCGCAGCGTATCGGAAAGCGGACGGGCGGAGCACCCGGTTCGAACGGGGCGTGGCAGCCGGCGACCAGCCGCTCGGTCGGATGGCAAGCCGCGGCCGCTCTGAGCACGAATCCTACACGAGTTCGTGGACGCTGAACGCCTCGTCGAACTCAAAGACACCCTGGAAGTCCTCCGGGCAGTCCTCGGCGCTCTTGCGCATCACGCCGGCGTCGATCAGGGCGAAGACGATGCGGCCGAAGTCCTCGGTCTTTGTGATGCCCCAGTGCGCGAGCACCGTTCGGGCGAGCAGCCCGTACTGGTGTATCGCGAAGTCACGCAGGCCCATGCAGAGTTGAGCCCCGTTCACATGCCGCTCGGCCTCGGCGGGCTGCCCCTCGCCGTGCACCACGCTGGAGGTGTGCGTCAGCCCCTGACGGACGAACTGGAAGGCCTCCTGTGGATAGGAGCCCGCCCGCTTCCGGATCGCCTTCCAGTTGATATTGGCCTCGGCCACGGTCCACTCCCACGGGCGACAATCGCCCCGCTCTCACACACGCCCGGCCCGCGGCCCGCTCACATGCGGGTTCCCGCGGATGCACCAGCGCAGGGGCCGGGCTGTCCAATCGCCCGCGTACCCTATGCCGATACGGGGCGTCGTGAGAATCAGTTCATCGACAATCGGCCGCCCCCGGCTGGATTCGATCAACAAGGGGGAGTCCCCCAACAGGGACGCCCCGTTGAGGGATCGACCGATTGCGAGGGCCTGGCAGAGTTTGCCGGGTCCGCTACAGAGTTTGGTATCCGCACGATGCCCGGTACCCGGCCGTCGTGATCCGGGGCCCGGGCCGCCCGCTCCGGCTGACCGCAGTTCCCGCATCTTCCCCAGACCCTCCGTGGGCTCCAGCGCCCGGATCAGCACGGCCAGGGGGTCGCCGACGCGCCCGCACACCACGTTCATGCAGTGGTGCATGCCGTAGGTGAAGTAGACGTACGCGACACCCGCCGGGCCGTACATGACTTCATTCCGCGGCGTGCGCCGGCCGCCAAACGCGTGCGATGCGGCGTCGGGCACGCCGCGGTAGGCCTCGACCTCCACGATGATCCCGGCGAGGCGAGTGCCGTCGTCCAGCACCCGCACGAGGCGCTTCCCCAACAGGTCGCGTGCCACCAGCACCGAATCGCGCGCATAGAAGCGGCGGGGGCACGGCCGATCAGCGCCGGCGCGGGCCGGGTCTACTTCCGCAGAATCGGCCTTCGCGTTCTTCGCGACCTTCGAGTTCAATCTCTATCTCTGTGGGGCTCCGCGTCCTCGGCGAGTCTCCCGGCTCATGGCTCGCGGACGCGGCAGTTCTCACGCCCGTCGCGGGTGAGCGCCCGCTTGCCCAGGTCGCGAACCGCCAGGATCGCCGATGCCACGAAGAATGCCGCCAGGGCCAGGGCCGCGGCCGGCACCAGCACGATCAGCAGAACCAGGCTCGCGATGATGACGCCGACCGCGAGCGCCAGCCGCAACGCCCACGGCGTGCCGATCACCCGGATCGCCGGACGCTCGCCGCCGAATGGGCCGGTATCGGACATGCAGGAGTATAGGTGGGTGTTCGGTGGATCGCCTGGCGGCACTGGGTGGACGGTCGGCGCGGTCGATACAATGACCGGTCCACACCATTCCTTGTACCCATGGTCTCGTCACCCACCATCCCGGCTACCGCGCCCGCCGAAGGCGGGTTCGTGCATCTCCACCTGCACACCGAATACTCGTTGCTCGACGGCGGGAACCGCGTGGACCGGCTCGTCCGGCGTGTGAAGGAACTGGGGATGCACGCGGTCGGAGTGACCGACCACGGCAACCTGTTCGGGGCGGTCGCCTTTCATCAGGCGTGCAAGGACGCCGGGATAAAGCCGATCCTCGGCGTCGAGGCCTACGTCACCCCGCCGGGCAAGCCGCGGACCGACCGCACGTACAGCGGCGGGGGCGAGGGCGGGTACCACCTGGTGCTGCTGGCGGAGACGTCGGCGGGCTGGCGCAACCTGATGCGCCTGTGCACGCAGGCGTACCTCACCGGGTTCTACTACAAGCCGCGGATCGACCGCGAACTGCTCGCCGAGTGCAGCGAAGGGCTGATCGCGATCAATGGGCACCTGGGGAGCGAGATCGGCGACCACCTGCTCGCGTTCGAGCGCTCGAAGGACGCGCGGCACTGGGACGCGGCTGTGGAGGCCGCCGAGTGGGGCAAGGCCGCCTTCGGCGATAAGGAACAGACGAAGAGACGGAGAGACGAAGAGACGGATGCAGACTCTCTCCGTCTCTCTGTCTCTCCGTCTCTTCCCCGCTTCTACATCGAACTCCAGAGGCATGTGCCGGAGCAGAACGCGATCCTGCCGCACCTGGTGCGGCTGGCGCGGGAACTGGACCTGCCGCTGCTGGCCGACAACGACGCCCACTTCCTGCGGGCCGAGGACCACGACGCGCACGACACCCTGATCTGCATCAGCACGCAGAAGGCCAAGAGCGACCCGAACCGGATGCGATACCCGCCGCAGGTGTACGTCAAGAGCCCGGCGGAGATGCGGGCGCTGTGCGACGGGGAGCCGGACGAGACCCGGACGGCGTGGCGCGAGGGCTGCGACAACACGCTGGACATCGCCCGGCGCTGCAACGTGGACCTGGGCCTCGGCCAGAGCCATGCGCCGATGGTGCGGGTGCGGAGGAAGGCACAAAGGCACGAAGACACAGAGGCACGGGGCGGGCTGCCGTCGCATGACGACCCGGAGTTTGGGGGGGATCTGTCGAGGTGGTACGCGGCGTACTGCGCGTGCTTCGAGGTTGTGCCGTTCGACCATGCGCCGACAAAGGACGAACTGGAGGCGGCGAAAGAGGAGTGCGACGGGGCGCTGCGGCTGCTCGCGCGGGCGGGGCTCGTGTGGAGGTATGGTTTGTCAGAGCCGCCCGCGGAAGCGGGCGGTCCCCTCACTGCCGTGAGGGGCTCTGAAAGCGATCGGCTCGAGCGCGAACTCACGATCCTGTGCGACAAGGGCATCAGCGCGTACTTCCTGATCGTCTGGGACTTTGTCAACTGGGGCCGGGAGAACGGCGTGCCGGCGCTGGCCCGCGGCTCCGGCGTCGGGACGATGGTCGGCTACGTGCTCGGCCTGTCCAACGCCTGCCCGGTGAAGTTCGGCCTGCTCTTCGAGCGCTTCACGGACCCGGACCGCAGCGAGTACCCCGACATCGACATCGACCTGTGCCAGGACGGGCGCGCCCGCGTCATCGACTATGTGCGGCGCAAGTACGGGCATGTGGCCCAGATCATCACCTTCGGGACGCTCAAGGCCCGGGCCGCGATCCGTGACGTGGCCCGCGTGCTGGAGGTGCCGCTGGCGGAGGCGGACCGGCTGGCGAAACTCGTGCCGGAGCAACTGGGCATCACGCTCGACGAGGCGCTCACGGTCGAGCCCGACCTGAAGAAGCAGTACGACGCGGACGAGCGCATCCGGCGCGTGATCGACCACGCCCGTGTCCTGGAGGGTCAGGCCCGGCACGCCTCGGTGCACGCCGCGGGCGTCATCGTGGCGACGCGCCCGCTCGACCAGGTGGTCCCGCTCTACAAGCCCCCGAACACGGAGGACATCGTCACGCAGTGGGACGGGCCCACGTGCGAGAAGATGGGGCTGCTCAAGATGGACTTCCTGGGGCTGCGCACGATCAGCGTGATCGAGCGGTGCAAGGGGATCATCCGCGAGACGTTGCCGGAGGCGGCGGTGTGGGAGGCGGTGGGACGGGGGGGGGAGTACGAGAAGTGGCGAAGTGGCGAAGTGGCGAAGTGGCGGAGTGGAGAGCCGCGCCATGAAGGTCAAGACGTTTCGGGACCTGCTGGTCTGGCAACGGGGCATGGACCTGGCGCGAGCGATCTATCGCGCGACCGCGCAGATGCCAAAGTCGGAGTTGTACGCGCTGACGAGTCAGATGCGTCGCGCCGCCTCGTCAGTCCCCATGAACATCGCGGAGGGATTCGGCAAGCATTCAAGAGCGGAACTGCTGCGCGGCCTGCGCATCGCGATGGGCTCTCTGATGGAGCTCATGACCGCGTACGAGCTGGCGACGAGCATGAAGATGATCAAGGCAGCTCCAGCAATCCTCGAATCGCTCGCCGAGGAGGACCGGCTCCTGCAGTCGCTGATCAACAAACTGGTGGCGAAAGGCCCCGAGTAGAGGGTCCGGGCCACTCCGCCACTCCGCCACTCCGCCACTTCGCCACTTCTCCGCACCCACTTGACCTCGACCGCCTGACCTACGACGACCCGCGCGTCTTCGCGATGTTCCAGCGCGGCGAGACGACCGGCGTGTTCCAGTTCGAGTCCGGCGGCATGCGCCGCCTGCTCGTGGAGATGCGCCCGGACCGCCTGGAGGACCTGATCGCCGCCAACGCCCTGTTCCGGCCGGGGCCGATGGACCTGATCCCCGACTACAACCGTCGCAAGCACGGGACGGAGGCCGTGCCCGCCGTCCATCCGATCGTGGACAGGCACACGGCCGAGACCTACGGCGTCATGGTCTACCAGGAGCAGGTGATGCAGATCGTCCATGAACTGGGCGGGATCACGCTGCGCGACGCGTACTCGCTCATCAAGGCCATCAGCAAGAAGAAGTTCGACAAGATCGAGAAGGAACGCCCGAAGTTCGTTGCCGGCGCGGAGCGGCACGGGCTCTCCAGGCCGCAGGCGGTGGACCTGTTCGAACTGATCCTGAAGTTCGCCGGCTATGGCTTCAACAAGAGCCACAGCACGGGCTACGCCATCGTCGCGTACCAGACGGCGTACCTGAAGACCTACTTCCCCAACCAGTACATGGCCGCGTTCCTGTCGTACGAGTCCGGGGCGCAGAAGGCCTCGGAGTGGGTGCCGTACCTGGAGGACTGCAGGAAGACGCGGTTCATCAGCGGCAAGGTCGGCGTGGAGGTCCGCCCGCCGGACATCAACCTGTCGCAGGCCGGCTTCACGGTCGTGTTCGACGGGGGCGAGCCGCGCGACGCCCTGCACGGGCACGTCCGCTTCGGCCTCAGGGGCATCAAGGGCGCGGGAGAGAAGGCGATCGAGGCGATCGTGGCAGAAAGAAGTGGCGAAGTGGCAAAGTGGCAAAGTGGCAAAGTGGATGCGGAAGCGTCGGGTCAGCCCGGCTCTCCACTCCGGCACTTCGCCACTCCGCCACTCCGCCACTTCTCCTCTCTGCACGACTTCTGCGACCGCCTGATGGCCCGCGGCAGCGGCGTGATCAACAAGGCGACGGTCGAGGCCCTGGCCAAGTGCGGGGCGCTGGACTCGCTGCACGGCCGCCCCTCGCGGGCCGCCGTGTGCGCGACGATCGAGCAGGCCCTCGCCGCGGCCCAGAAACTCGCCGCCGACAGGGCGGCCGGCCAGTCGGCCCTCTTCGGATCGGGGCCCCAAGCGCAGGCGACGGGCCCGGCGCTCCCGGCCCCCCTCGCGGCCGTCACGCCCTGGACCGAGAAGGAAACGCTGGACGCGGAGAAGGAGGCGATCGGCTTTTACGTCTCCAGCCACCCGCTGGAGGCCAGCGAAGCCTGGTGCCGCGCGCTGCTCTGCACGCCGCTGAGCGAGGTCTCCCAGCGCCAGCCCAAGGAGCGCGTGCTGCTCGGCGGCCTTGTCCAGGGCGTCCGCTCGCTGGTCATCAAGAACGGGCGCAGCGCCGGGCAGAAGATGGCCGTCGTGACGCTCGAGGACCGCACGGGCACCATGCAGTGCGTGCTCTTCACAGAGTCGTTCGCCCGCTACGGGCACCTGGCCGCCGCCGACGGCCTGGTCTTCGTGCTGGGAGAGGTGGACACGTCCCGCGGCGATCCGCAGGTGATCGTGGACCGCCTGCTGCCGATGGACCTGCTGCCGCGGGAGCCCATCCGCTGGGTGGACGTGCTGATCGACGCCGTGGTCCACAACGGCACCAGCAACTCGGTGATCGAGCGCGCCGCCGCCCTGCTGGCGGACGCCGCGGACGCCCCGCCGGAGCCCGGCCCCGCCGGGAAGCCCACACCGATCCGCGTGTTCGTGCAGGTGGAAGGGGCGGCGCGTCCCGTGCCGATCCCCGTCGCCCCCGGTTGGCTGGTCACGCCCACGCCGGGCCTGCTCCGCCGCCTGGAGCACGTCGTCGGTGAGGGCTGCATCCGCCTCAGCGGGAATCTGCTCGTGAAGGAGGAGGACAAGCGCGAGCGGTGGGGGCAGCGTGATCCCAAGCCGAGGGCGGGGGTGTGAATCGGGCTGGTGCGCGCGCCGTGGTCAGCGTGTCCATCTTTCCTGCAGGGTTGCGCCCGCTCGCCCCGAATCGACTGGTCCCGGTTCGACCACCTCACGCCCGCTGTGCATGACGGTGGCCGATACGAGATCGAGGGCCGGGCCGGGTTCGCGGCGCCGCCCCCGGCGGTCACGACACTGACCCTGGACCCGCGATCGCCGCGACTGCCCTTCATCACGCTCGCGCTGCTGGATGCGGACGGTCGCACCCGGCTCACCGGCGCGGCCCAGGTGGACACCGGATTCGATGGGACGCTGGGCCTCTCCGAACCGGCGGCTCGCCGCGCCCGGGTTTGGCTCTGGCCGGAGTCTGCCGGCCGCGTTCGCATCTGGTCGCTGGTCCGCGGCTCCGGGTCGCTCGGAGTCACATGGAGGCTCCGCGTCGGTGATGCGATGCTCAGCGCCGTGCCGACGGAGGTTGTCGATCCGCCCGGGTCGCCCCCCGTCGTAGGGCTGGGCTTCCTCCGCTGTTGGTCGCGGGTCGTCTTCGATTTCCGGCGGGGCGAACTGACGCTCATCGCCCACGGCGCGGCGGACCCCGGCGCCTCGGCGAGCGTGCCCTTCGAGTGGTGGCACCCGCGCCCGCCGCGCGATGCTGCTCCGGCGTGGGTGGAGCAGCACGGCAATGTGACGATCAAGGTGCTCGTGGGGGGCGTGGCCGTTGATGCCATCGTGGACACAGGCGTTGAAGCCGACCTGGCGGTGCCGGCGTCTATCGCGGCAAGTTCGCCGTGGCGCGAGGCGATGAAGGCGGACGGCGACATCGTTGTCCGGTCATTCCTGGCGGAGCACCGGACCCCGGTCGCGCGCCTGGGGGTGCCGACGGAGATCGCGGGATGGTCGTTCGGAGGTTTGCGCGTCCTTGTGATCGACGACTCATCGTTCCCGGCGGGGCGGTGATGAGGCCGATCATCGGGCTCGGCGTGCTGCGGCGATTCAGGGCTGTCGGGTTCGACTTCGGCGCCCGGGCGGTTCTGTTCTTCGACTGAACGGGGGAAGGCCGGGCTCCTGATGCCTCCATTGCGGGCGGCGCATGGTAAGATGCTGCTGACATTGACAGGCTCTAGGACCGGCGGGTGGCGGCAAGTCGTTGAAATCAGCGGAGTTGCGCGCCGGGACATGCGGCCGAGGTAGAATCCCGGAAATGGGCTTGCGGAATCTGGGCGATGGTGATAGATTGTGGGTGCCCATCGGGAGGACAGCCATGATTCTCGCGTTCTCGCGTTCTCGCGTTCTCGCGTTCTCGCGTTCACGCGTGCTCGGCTCAGGGGCTCGAAGATGCCAGACAACTGCATGTGGACTGGTCGCTCATAACCGATGGCGGAATCGCTTCCTTTCCCACCTGTAGCGGGACCGAACTTGGCTACGCGGTGCACGAGGGAATTCTGATCGAGGTTCTTACGGCGGACGATGACGACGGCGATCTGTCGAACGGGACGCCCCACGACGAGGACATCTGCGATGGGTTCGACCTGCACGGGGTCAACTCCTCGTATTGCGGGCTGGATAGGGGAGGCCGCTCCCCGTTAGAGGCATCGGCCGACTGCAACGAAGACGGGGCGGTTGACATCGCCGACCTCGCGTGCTTCCAACTCCGCTTTGCCGCGCGGGCCCGCGGCGCCGATTGCAACCGCGACGGCCGGTTCACCAGCGCCGACCCGGCGTGCTTCCAGGCACTGTGGTCGGCGGCGAGGCGAAAGGAGTCCCGCTGAATGCGCACGCAAGCACCAAGGCGCAAGCGACTGATGCCAGTCCTCGCGGCCGCGGCCGCGGGCCCGTGTCTCGGGCAGTGCATCCCAGCGCTGACTGTCGCGCCGGCGAGCGCGGGTATAGCACCGGCACCGTGGGCAATCACGATGTGGAACGGCGGCGTTGTCGTCGGCGGAGACGAAATGACCGCACTGGGGCTGCCCGTGGACCGCGTCGCCCGCCGGACCGGGGGCAACTGGGTCGCCGTGGGGAGCGGGATCGACAACAGCGTCTACGCCCTCTCGCCCTACAAGACGGCGCTGGTTGCGGGTGGCAACTTCGGGAGCGCCGGCGGACGCCCGTGCGCAGGTATCGCCCAGTGGGACGGCGACGGGTGGGGCCCGCTGGGCTCCGGCATGAACGGCCTGGTCTATGCGCTGGCCGAGTTCTCGGGCGAACTGGTCGCCGGCGGCACGTTCACGACGGCCGGCGGCGTGAGCGTGGGGTGCGTGGCCGCGTGGAACGGCGCGACCTGGCGTGCAATGGGCCTCGGGTTCCCGAATGTGCCCGGCAACCCCTACCCCGTGATCGCGGCCTTTGGGCGATACGGTGGTGATCTTGTGGCGGGTGGTCGGTTCATGAGGGTCGAGGGTGCCGAGGGATATGGCGTCGCGCGGTGGGATGGGCAGGCGTGGCGGCCCTTCCCTGGCACGTTCTTCACCTGGGGAACCGGCGGTCTGGGTACGGTGTTTGCGGTTTCGGAATACCAGGATGATCTGTATGTCGGCGGTTCTTTCAACGGTGTGCCCTTGCGCAACATCGCTCGTTGGGACGGCAACTCCTGGTCCCCCGTGGGTTCGGGGCTGGCCGACGGGGCTCTTGGGGTGGCTTCGCTCCTGCCATTCGCGGGCTCCCTGTATGCCGGGGGCGATTTCAAGTTTGCGGGCGGAAAGCCGACGGGTGGATTGGCGCGATGGGACGGCACAGATTGGCAATCTGTCGGACCTGGCGCGGCATATGTACTGGGAATCGCCGCCGCACCAGGCAGCCTTGCCCTCATCGGGGATATGGGTCAGTCCGGTCAGCCGCCGACCAACTGGGGGACCATCCGCTGCTCCTGTTACCCCGACTGCAACGGCGACGGGGCCTTGAACCTCTCCGACTTCGGCTGCTTCACGACGGAGTTCGCCCTGGGCGGCTCCTACGCCGACTGCAATGGCGACGGGGCCCTCAACCTGTCCGACTTTGGGTGTTTCCAGACGAAGTTCGCGCTCGGCTGCCCGTAGCAATCAGGGCTGCTTCAGCGACTCCGTGATGCCGACTTCCTGGAGCCGGACCGAGGCGCGGTCGAGCGCCTCCTTGGCCCGGTGGAAGGCGTCCGAGTCCACGGACGCCCAGTCGGCATCACCGCGCAGCACAAAGCCGCGCAGCGACGCGACCAGCCCATCCAGTTCCGCCGCGTAGGCCGCGTCAAGTTTGTCCCGGAACCGCTCCAGCCGCTCGCCGATCCACTTCAGGTCGAGTTTGGCGTTCACGACCAGGTCCACCACCCGGTGCCGCGTCAGGTCCTCCCGCGCGTGCGCGAGGGACTCGGCCTCCATCCGCGAAACCTCATCCCGCGTCAGCCCGTGGTTCGGAACCACCTGCAGCGACGCCCGCCGCCCGCTCCGCCGCTCGTGCGCCGACACCTGCAGGACACCGCTCGCATCCACCAGGAACTCGACCTCCAACTGCGGAATCCCCGCGGGCATCGGCGGCAGCCCCCGCAGGTGGAACTCCCCCAGGCGCCGGCAGTCCGCGGCCATCTCCCGCTCGCCCTGGTACACGCTCAGTTTGATCGAGGTCTGCCCGTCCACGCTGGTGGAGAACATCTCCGTCGCGCGGGCCGGCACCGTCGAGTTCCGCAGGATGAGTTTGGCGACCGCCCCGCCCACCGTCCCGACCCCCAGCGACAGCGGGATGACGTCCAGCAGCAGCGCGCCCTTCACAGCGCCGGAGAGCACCCCGGCCTGCACGGCCGCGCCGAGGGCCACCGCCAGGTCCGGGTGGATCGCCGTGTAGGGGACCAGCCCGAAGTACTCCTGCACACGGCGGCGCACCAGCGGGATCCGCGTGGAACCGCCCACCAGGATCACCGCGTCCAGCCCCCCCACCCCGCCCGCCCCCCCGGCCGTGCGGCGCAGGCGGGGCCCGGCATCGCGTACCGCACGCTCACAGCAGGCCATCGCCCGCGCGATCCACGGCTCCATCAGCCCTTCCAGTTCTCCGCGCGTCACGGTCCGGCGGTACTCCCCGCCCGATGCGATGGGCAGGCGAACCTCCGCGGCGTCGAACTCGCTCAGCCGGCACTTGGCCGATTCCGCGGCCGCGACGGCCGCGCCCGTCGCCGCCGCCCCGCCGGATTCCCGCAGCAGCAGCGCCGCCAGCGCATGGTCCACGTCGTCCCCGCCCAGGTGCGTATCGCCGGCGGTGGACAGCACCTGGAAGAACTCCGTGCCCCCCGGCGCGCCCGGCGGCGTTCGCCGCAGGATCGACACGTCGAGCGTCCCGCCCCCCAGGTCGAAGACGGCCACCGTCTCCGCCCGGCCCCGGCGCGATTCGTCCCCGACTCCAAGCCCGTACGCCAGCGCCGCGGCCGTGGGTTCCGCGACGATCCGCACGGCGTCGAGCCCGGCAAGCCGCGCGGCGTCGCGAGTCGCCTGCCGCTGCGCATCGTCGAAGTACGCCGGCACCGTGATGACGGCCTTCCGCACCTCCGCGCCGAGTGCGGCCGATGCCCGGTCCCTGAGCGACCGAAGGATGACCGCCGACACCTCCTGCGGGCTCACCGTCTGCGACGGGGACAGTTTGATCCGGGCCGTCTGGTTCGGCCCCTCGACGATCCCGTACGGCAGGAAGGCCAGGTCCGCGCGCACATCCGCCGGCGACCGCCCCATCAGCCGCTTCACGCTGGAGACCGTCGCCCCCTCTCCCGTTCCCTCGCGCGCCGCGTACCCTGCCGTCACCCCGCCGGCGCTGTACCGCACGACGCTCGGCAGCAGCGGCCTGCCCCGGTCATCCGGGATCACCCGCGGCCCGCCCTCATCGCACACCGCCACCAGACTGTTGGTGGTCCCCAGGTCGATACCGACGATCAGTTCGGGCACGGGGCACGATAGGTCGCGGCCACCCCGCCATGCCGCGTTACACTCCCGGCGTGTTGCGACCGATCCTGCTGCTGGCCCTCGTACTGGCGGGGTGCCACACGACCCTGCCCGACCCGGCCTCGCTCGCCGAGCGTCCTCACGACTTCGTGCTGGCGGCCACCGTGTACGCGCCGGCCCCGGCGGACGGTGCAACGCCGCGGGCCCGGCGTCCCGCTCGCTACATCGTGGAGGCCGACGCCACGCTCCGCACTTCGATCGGCCAGGGGTCCGGGGCGGACACGTTTCCGCCGCCCACCAGGGTGCTTTCGGGCCGCCAGTCCGACCGCCTCTGGGCCCTGCTCCGCGACTCTGGCCTGCTGGAGCCCGGCAACCGCTACCTGCTGCCGGCGCCCGTGACCGAGGCCCCCGGCACTCTCGCGGCGGCGATCGATGTCACCTACCGCGGGGGGCGGGCGCACCTGCTCGTCCCCCTGGACGGGGCGGACGCGGAGTCGCTCGCGGCCGAGCGGCTCGTGGACGAACTGGCGGCCCTCTCCTGGATTGAGTGACGCCCGGGCGGCCGGCGAAACCACCGTATGCTTTCGCCCCATGAAGGCGAGCGTCCGCTGGCTCAACTCGCTCCTCTCCCCGGCCGACCTGACGCCCGATCAGGCCGACGCGGCGCTCACCAACGCCGGCTTTCCCATCGACGCCCGCACGGCCGTCGGCGACGACACCCAGCTCGAGGTCGAGGTCACCAGCAACCGGGGCGACTGCCTGAGCCACTGCGGCCTGGCCCGCGAGATCGCCGCGAGCACGGGGCGCACACTCGTCCTTCCGCCCATGGCCGACCCGCTGAAGGGCGAGCCCGTCGGCGGCCTCCTCCGCCTTCGCAACACCGTGCCGGCGGAGTGCCCGCGATTCATCGCCATCGTGATCCGCGGCGTGAAGATCGCCCCGAGCCCGGCCTGGCTCCGCAAGGACCTCGAGGGCGCCGGGCAGCGTCCGCTGGGCAACGCCGTTGATGTCACGAACTGGCTGAACCTGGGCTTCGGGCAGCCCGCCCACGTCTTTGACTTGGCGAAGGTCGGCGGCGGCGAGATCGTGATCCGCCGCGCCCACCCCGGCGAGGCGCTCGCCACCCTGGACGGCAAGGTCCGCAAACTCGCCGGTGACGAGGTCGTGGTCGCCGACGCCGCCCGCGCCCTCTCGCTCGCCGGGGTCATGGGCGGCGCGGACTCGGAAGTCACCCCCGCCACGACCGACATCGTCCTGGAAGTTGCCACCTGGGACCCCGTCGCCGTGCGCCGCGCCGCGCGTCGCCATGGCATCCGCAGCGACGCCAGCCACCGCTACGAGCGCATTGTGGACCCGCGCCCCTGCATGGAACTGGCACGCCGGGCCGCCGGGCTCATCGCCGGGCTCTGCGGCGGGCGCGTGTGCGAGGGCGAACTGGACGACGGCCCCCCGCTCCCGCCGGCCCGCACGATCACCCTTCGCCCGCAGCGCTGCCGCGACATCCTGGGATACCCCGTGAGCGACGACGAAATCGCCGCTACGCTCGCGCGCCTCGACATCACGTCGGGTACCCCGCCACTCCGTGGCGGCTCTTCTCCTTCCCCCATCGCATTCAGCATCCCCTTCAACCGCCCCGATCTGGAGCGCGAGATCGACCTGATCGAAGAAGTCGGCCGCGTTGCGGGGCTGGCCCGCGTTCCGGTCCACGACCGGATCACGGTGCAGGTCCGGCCGCCTCAGGAATCCGAGCGGGCCGCCCGGGAGATCGCCGGCGCCCTCACCGCCCTCGGGTTTTTCGAGGCCGTCACCATCACGTTCATCACGCCGCGGCGGGCGGCCCTCTTTCTGCCCGACGGCTGCGGCACGATGGAGGTGAGCGACCAGACCCGGGCGAGCGAACCCACGCTCCGCCCCAGCATCCTCCCGAGCCTGCTGGCGTGCCGAAAGTCCAACCAGGACGCGGGCGTACACCAGCCCGGCGGCGTGCGGCTTTTTGAGACGGCATCGACGTTCCTGACGAGCCCACGGGGTGAGCGGGCGGGTTCTTCCGCGCTCGTCGAAACCCGCCGCCTCGCTCTCGTTCTCGACGTGCCGGGTGGCGCCCGCCCGGGAGTCGCCGAGTGTGAGCACGCCGTGCGGCTTCTTCGGGGCGCCATCGAACACGTCGCCCGCACCGTCGCGGGGCGCGATGCCGCCCTCCGTGTGGAATCGGTCGAACCCGGCTGCCCGGGCTTTGACCCCGCGGCGTGCGCCCGCGTGTCGCTCGGCGGGAAGGCCATCGGGCACTACGGCCTGCTCGCCCCGGCGGCGCAGGCGGAGTTCGACCTGGCCTCCCGCGTCGCCCTCGGTGAACTCGACCTGGCGCCGCTGACCGACCTCTACCCGCCGAAGGCCGCCCCGGTCGCGCTCCCGCAGTACCCGGCCATCGAGCGCGACGTCTCGCTCCTGCTGGACGATGCCGTGCCCTGGTCCCGCGTCGCTGAACTTGTCGGGTCCGCCGGGCTGGACCGCCTGGAGTCGCTGGAGTTCGTCGGCTCCTACCGGGGCAGGCAGGTCAGCCCCGGCAAGAAATCCGTCACGCTCCGTCTCCGCTTCCGCGACCCGGAGCGCACGCTCCGCCATGAAGACGCCGATGGGCAGGTGAGGGCCGTCATTGATCTGGCCGCCGCCCGGCTCGGGGCGTCGCTCCGGGCCTCGTAGGAGTCGCGACCACGAGGGAGCGCTCCACGGCTGACCGGCCCGGCCGCTCACGCCCGAGAAATTTCCTGTCGGTCCGCCGAACCTCCCGGCGCACGCCAAAGTAGCCCCGATATCATCCGGCAGCCAATGCCGGCCCGGAGGGTCGCCGATGAGCACTTCAAGCACCGCGCGGAAGGGAGTCCTGACCATGAACAGCCCAGTGAAGGTCGATCCCCGCCCCAGGACGGAGGCCGCTGCGAAGCAGGCCCAGGCGGACCGCCCTCTCATCTGGGTCAACGGTGAACTGCTCCCGAAGTCGCAGGCCATGGTCAGCGTCTACGACCACGGGCTGCTCTACGGCGACGGGGTGTTCGAGGGCATCCGCGTGTACCGCGGCCGCATCTTCAAGTGCGAGCAGCACATGGAACGCCTGTGGAAATCCGCCGAGGGCATCCGGCTGAAAGTCCCGATCAGCCGGGAGGAGATGGTCTCCGTCCAGCGCCGCTGCATCGAGGCCAACGAGATCACCGAGGGCTACATCCGCCTGGTCGTCACCCGCGGCATGGGCACGCTGGGGCTGGACCCGCGCAAGTGCCCCGTGCCCGGCGTCATCTGCATCGCGGACCAGATCCGGCTCTACGCGCCCGAACTGTACGAGAAGGGCATGCGGGTCGTGCTCGCCAAGCGTCCGCGGGTCCCCATCGACTGCCTGGACCCGCGCGTCAAGAGCCTCAACTACCTCAACAACATCCTGGCCAAATGCGAGGCCATCGATGCCGGCTGCGACGAGGCCATCATGCTGACCACCGACGGCTACGTCGCCGAATGCACCGGCGACAACATCTTCTGGATCAAGGGCGGCAGGGTCTACACCCCGCCGTCGGACGTCGGCATCCTCGAGGGCATCACCCGCCAGTTCGTGATGAAGGAACTCTGCCCGGCCCTGGGCCTCTCGTGCGTCGAGAAGAAGGTGAGGATCACGGAAGTCCTTAAGGCCGATGAGGTCTTCCTCACCGGTTCCGCGGCCGAGATCATCAGTGTTACACAGATCGACGACGCCAAGATCTCGGATGGCGAGGGACCGATCACCAGGCGCCTCCGCCAGCAGTTCCGCACGGTCGTCACCGGCGATCACGTCCCGGAGGATTGACGGCGCCGGCCGGTGCCCGAGCCGGGTTCACGGCCCCAGCGCCGCCAGCGCCGCGCGGCACTCGCCCTCCAGCGTCCGGCTGTCGTCGGGCCTGGCCCGGAGACGGGCGATGGACTCCTCGTAGATCGCCCGGGCACCCCCCGTGTCGCCGCGAGCCGCCAGCACGTCGCCCAGCGTCTTCATCGCGTGCGTGACCTGCACATGCTCCGCCCCCAGCACCTCGCTGCGGATGCTGATCGCGTCGCGGCACAGCGCCTCCGCCTCGTCGTACTCGCCCCGCGGCCACAGCACCTTCGCCAGCGTCAACTCGCCCTGCGTGATCGCGGAGTGCCGGTTACCCAGGATCGCCTTGCGCATCGCGATCCCCTCGCGCAGCGGTCCCTCGGCGCCGCCCGGGTCGCCCCGCTCCACGCGGATTCCGCCCAGGGTATACAGCAGGCCCGCGATCCCCGTACTCGCCCGGTCGGGCGGCCGCCGGAAGATCGCCAGGGCCTCCAGGATCGTCCGCTCCGCGCCGGCCAGGTCCCCCTCCTCCTTCTGCACCAGGGACAGGGTCAGCAGCCCGGCCCCGACGTTCTCATCATCCCCACCCGCCAGCACCCGCCGCTGCGCCAGCGTGCTCCGCGCCAGCGCCCCCGCCTCCGCGACGCGACTCTTGTCCCGGGGTTCGATCAGGCACAGCGCCAGCGCCTCCCGCGTCTCCAGGACCGCCAGGCTGTCCTCACCGAGTGTCTCGATCTGGATCTCAAGGGCGCGACGGTAGATGCCCTCCGCGGCGTTTGCATCGCCGCGTTCCTGCCGGAGCATCGCCAGGGCCACCATGCTCTCGGCCACTTTTGGGTGGCGATCTCCCAGCACGGACGTGCGGGCCGCCAGCGCGGCCACGAACAGCGGCTCCGCCTGGTCGTACAGCCCGAGCGCCTGGTAGGTGCGGGCAACCGTTTGGAGCACGTCCGCCCGCACCAGCGGCTGGTCGCCCAGCATCCGCTCCGCATCGCCGGCGGCGCGGCCCAGCAGGAACCGCAGGATCGATGGGTCCAGCCCCTCCGTGAAGGTCGGCTGGGCCGCGGCGAGCATCCGGTCGAACACGCCGCTGTAGGCCAGCGCCGCCCGGGCGTTCCCGGTCGCCAGCCGCTCCGCGGCCCGTGCCCGCACGAGCATCACCCCGGTTCCGACCAGCCCGGCCGACAGCGCCGCCACCACGCCGCAAACCCCGGCGACAAGCGCCCGGTGCCGGCGCGTGAACTTGCGCACCCGGTACGCGGCGCTCGGGGGTCGGGCCAGGATCGGCTCGTCACGCAGGTGCCGCCGGATGTCGTCGGCCAGCGCCGCCGCGGACGGGTACCGCCGCGACGGGTCCCTTTCCATCGCCTTCCCGACGATCGTCGCCACATCGCCGCGGAACACCCGGTCCACCGACGAAATGGGCAGCGGCTCCTCGTCGTGGATCACCCGCGCCGCCTCGTGCACGAGTTTGTGCCGCAGGTCGTGCGGTGTGCGGCCCGTGAGCAGTTCGTACATCACCACGCCCAGCGAGTACACGTCCGCCCGTGCATCCACGCCGGTGCCGCCGCCGGCCTGCTCCGGGCTCATGTAGGCGAGCGTCCCGATCAGGTGCCCCGCCGTCATCCGCGTCATCGTGGCGGCGCCGCCGCCGGACACATGGGCAATCCCGAAATCCAGGACCTTCGGGCGGCCCGTCGCCCGCCCATCGGCGTCCGTCGCCTCCTCCACAAGGATGTTCGCGGGCTTGAGGTCGCGGTGCACCAGCCCACGCTCGTGGGCGTGCTGCACCGCGTCGCACACCAGCGCCACCAGCCGCAGGCGTTCGTCCGCCGGGAGTCCGTGCGCAGACGCGAACTCTGTGAGCGTCCGCCCCCGCACCAGTTCCATCGCAAAGAACGGCCGTACCCCGTCCGACGGTTGCCCCCCGGGCACAGCCACCCGGGCCGTCCCCGCCTCGAAGATGTGCGCGATCCCCGGGTGCTGCAGCCTGCCCAGCACCTGCGCCTCGCGCTGGAACCGCCGCAGCACCGCCGGACCGGCCGCCTCCGATCGGATCACCTTCAGCGCGACCGACCGGCTCGGGCTCTCCTGACGCGCCAGATACACCACCCCCATCCCGCCCCCGCCCAGCACGCCCTGCACTTCATACCCCGCCAGGCGCGTCCCCGGCGGCAACGTCTCATCCGCGCCGTCCGTCGGCTCCGGGATCGGCCCGGCCAGCACCCCCCGCGTCATGAACCCATCCGCGGACTCCAGGTGCCCAAGCAGCGACTCGACCTCCCGGCGCAGCCCCGTATCGCCGTTGCACCGCGAGGCCAGGAAAGCCACCCGCTCACCCGCGGGCAGCGCCGACACCTCGTCCAGCAAATCGACCGCCGTCGGCGCCTTCAAGGGGGCCCGCCCGGCCCGCCGCCGATGGCCCGGTGCAGCCACGCCCGGGCATAGTTCCACTCCGCCTTCACCGTCGTGGCCCCGATACCCAGTGCCGCGGCCGTGTCATCGAGCCCCAGGCCCGCAAAGTAGCGCAGCATGACCACGCGGTAGACCCGTGGGTTGTGGGATTCGAGCGCCGTCAGGGCTTCATCCAGTGCCAGCATGTCCTCCGGCTCCTCCGCGATCCCCGCCGCGGGCTCGTCCGCCAGGTCCACCCGGCCTCTCCCGCCTCCGCGCTTGATCCGCCCACGGGCACGCGCCCGCTCCACAAGAATGCGACGCATCGCCAGGGCGGCGGCAGCAAAAAAATGTCCGCGGCTGTCCCACCTGAGTTCCGCGCCCCCGCCGGGCCCCAGGAGCCGCAGGTACGCCTCGTGGACCAGCGCCGTGGGCTGGAGCGTCTGCCCGGGCGCCTCGCGCCCGATCTGCCCCCGTGCCAGGAGCCGCAGTTCGTCGTACACCAGCGGCAGCAACTGCTCCGAGGCCAGGCGGTCTCCCAGGGTGGCCGCGCGGAGCATCCGGGTCGCGTCTTGGGCGGGAGACGGAGGGGGCGGGAGGGACACGGGCGCTCCAGGTTTACCGGCCGCCGTATTGTCGCCGGAATCGCCCCCGCCGCAAGCCCGTTGTCACATCTTCTGCTCTGTCCCGGAACGCCCGGCCACCGCCACCGCCACCGCGGCGTCCCCGGTCACGTTCACGACGGTCCGGCACATGTCCAGAACCCGGTCCACCGCCAGGATCAGCGCGATCCCCTCCGCCGGCACCCCCACCGAACGGAGCACGACAATCAGCATGACCATCCCGCCCGACGGAATCCCCGGGGTTCCGATCGCCGACAGCACGGCCGTGAACACGATCGACGCCTGCGCGGGCAGCGGCAGGTCCATGCCGTAGAACTGGGCCAGGAACACCGTCGCGACCGCCTGCATCAGCGCCGTCCCGTCCATGTTGATCTTGGCGCCCATCGCGCACACGAACCCGGTGATGTCCCCCGGAACGCCGAGCCGGTCGCGCACGTTCTGGATCGTCACCGGCAGCGTCGCCGCGGAACTGGAACTGCTGAACGCGACCATCTGGACCTGCGCGATCCCCCGGAAGAAGCGGCGCAGCGGGATCGGGCTGAAGACCTTCACCACCAGCGGGTAGAGCACAAACTGGATCAGGGCGAGCCCCAGGAGCACCGTCAGGCAGTATGCCCCGAGGGACTTCAGGACGTGGAACCCCAGCGTCGCGGCGATCGGGACAAGCAGGCAGAACACGCCGACCGGCGCCGTGCGCATGATCCCGCGCACGATCATGATGAACCCTTCGTTCAGCGCGTCGAGCGCCTCGTACAGCGGGCGCGTCCGCTCCCGCGGCAGCAGGCTCAGCCCGATCCCCAGCATGAGCGTGAACACCACCACCTGGATCATGTCGCCCTCGGCCATGGCGCGCACCGGGTTGGTGGGCATCGCGTCGCGCACCAGGTCCCACCCGCTGATCTTCCCGGCGCGGCTGGACATGTCCGCGGCGTCCGGGCGGGCCGTCTCCCGCAGCAGCGCCTCCCGCGCCTCCGGGCTGATGAACCGGTCGCTGCCCGGCTTGATCAGGTTGACGAGCGTCAGCCCCAGCCCCACGCTGATGAACGCCGTGCACGCGAAGATGGCGATCGTCCTGAGCCCGACCCGCCCGAGCGCCTTCGGGTCCCCCAGCGACCCCAGCGCCAGGATCAGCGCCAGCACGATGATCGGCACCGCGATGAACTGCAGCGACCGCTTGAACAACTCGCCCAGCAGCCAGTTGAGCCGGACGACGGAGTCGATCACCCCCGCGCCAAGGCCGTCGCCCGCGACCTCCCGGACCGCGGGGCCGTACCGGTTCAGCACCAGCCCGGCGCACAGCCCCAGCGCCAGCCCGATCAGGATCTGCCAGTGGAGCGCAAGCCTCATGCGGGCAGCGTAAACGCACCCGGCGACGGCCCGCAAGCCGCGTGGCCCCGGTTCTACGCCGCCTTGCGGTCCTCGACGACCAGCGACGGCACCTGCGGCTCGGGCCGCAGCCGCAACTCGTCGATCCGGTCGCGCACCTGCTCGAACGCCTCCGTCACCCGCGGGTCAAACTGGGTGCCCCGGCCCTCGCGGATGATCGCGCACGCCTTCTCGTGCGTGCACGCGTCCTTGTACACCCGGGCCGACGTCAGCGCGTCGTACACGTCCGCCACCGCCACGATCCGCGCCGACAGCGCGATCTGCTCCCCCTTCAGCCCCAGCGGGTACCCCTTGCCGTCCCACCGCTCGTGGTGCTCCAGCGCCACCTGGACCGCCATGTCCAGCAGCGGGTCCGCCCCCAACTGCCGGCGCAGCGCCATCAGGCTGTCCGCACCCACCACCGCGTGCCGCTTCATCGACGCGCGCTCGTGCTCCAGCAGGTCGCCGGGCTTCAGCAGCACAGCGTCGGGCACCGCCGCCTTCCCGATGTCGTGCAGCGAGGCCGCCAGGCGCAGCCGTTCCACCCACGTCGAATCGATCTCCTCGAAACGTCCCCGCATGTGCTCGGCGATCGCCGCGGCGTAGTCGCACACCCGCTCCAGGTGCCGCCCCTGGTTGCTGTCGCGGAAGTCCGCCAGTTTCGCCAGCCCCAGGATCAGCGCGTTGCGGGCCGCCAGCGTCCGCTGCGTCCGCTCCGCCACCTCGCGGTCGATCTCTCGGTTCTGCCGGCGCAGCGTCCGCTCGTAGCGCGACACCACGAGCAGCCCAAGGCCCAGCGTCAGGCCGGCGGAGGTGCCCATGCCCGCGGCCAGCAGCCACCCGGCCCGCCCGCTGGCCCCCGCGCTCAGGGGCAGAAGCCCCGACTCCGGCTGCAGGATCACCAGCCGCGACGAGAGCCACGGCAGCCTCCGGCTCGAGACGAACTGCCGGCCCTCCCCGATGATCATGGCCGTCCCGTCCAGGCTTTCCTGCGCGGCCAGGCGCGACTCCCGCCCGGAGGCCTCCGTTACCACCAGCCCGCCCAGGTTCCGCCCCCGCAGCGAGGGGTCCTCCCGCAGCCCCGGCCGGCACAGCACGTTCCCGCTCTCATCCAGCAGCACCGCGACCGCCCCCGAAGGCAGCCCCGCGGACTCGACGATCGTCTGCGCACGCTCCCACTCCCACGTCCCGTACGCCAGTTTCGTTCCCGGGGTCGCCGCCAGACGCGCCGACAGCGTGTCGATCACCCGGCCGTCCCGCGCGTACACGGCATCCGCGGCCGCGCTCGCGAACCGCGCCCGCGACCACTGGAACCCCAGAACCCCGCCCGCCAGCACGACCAGGGCCTGCGCCGCCGCGGCGGCGGCGATCAGCCGGTAACGCTTCGGTGCCTTGGCGGGTTCGATCATCGCTCGCTCCTACGCCGCGATCGCCTGGGTATCCGCGGGTGCCGCGGGCTGGTACGCCGTGCGCACCTCGTCCATCCGGTCCCGCACGCGCTCGAAGGCCGCCACCACCTCCGGGTCCAGGTGCGTCCCCCGTGCCTCCGCGACCGCGCGGGCGGCGTCGGCGGCCGTCATGGCGCCGCGGTACGGCCGGTCCGTCGTCAGCGCGTCGTACAGGTCGGCCAGCGCCACCACCCGGGCCGCCAGCGCGATCTGATCTCCCTGCAGCCCCAGCGGGTACCCGGCCCCGTCCCACCGCTCGTGGTGCTCCAGCGCGACCTGGATCGCCAGGTCCAGCATCCGGTCCTCGCCCAGGCGCCGCCGCACCGCGATCAGCGCATCGGCCCCCAGCGTCGCGTGCCGCTGCATCTGCGACCGGTCCTCCGGGCTGTACGGCGCCTGCTTCCGCAGCAGCGCATCCGGCAGCGAGAGTTTTCCCACGTCGTGCAGCGCCGCCGCCAGGCGCATCCCCTCGACCCACCGGTCGTCGATCTCCGGGTGCGTGGCCCGCAGTTCATCGGCCAGCAGCACCGAGTACGCGCTCACCCGCTCCAGGTGCGCTCCGGTGTCCGCCTCGCGCTGGTCCGCCAGCCTCACCAGCCCGAAGATCAGCGCATTCCGCGACCCCATGGCACGGGCCACCGTCTGCTCCGTCAGGTGGTGCGCCCCGGTCAGCACGGCCTCCACCGCGAAGGAGTGCCGCCGCAGGCCGCGGTACAGCCGCAGGGACAGCAGCAGCAGCCCCCCGCTGACACCGGCCCCCGCGATCAGCAGCAACTGGGCGGCCGTCAGCGCCCCGATCCTGTCCGTCGCGTCGCCCGTCCGCCCCGCCACGATCACGCGGTGCAGCGCCAGCCCCAGCGCCGCCGTGGACATCGCCAGCAGCCCGACGCACCGCCGTGCATCGACCGCCGCGCTGCGAAGGAACGTGAGTGCGGGGTCGGAGCGCATCACGCCCGCCATCGGCGTGCGCCCGACGCTGATTCCGCCGGCGCCGAACGCCCCGCCGGGGATGCCGCCGCACGCGCGTCACGCGCCGCACCACCGGACCCGGCGGGTGTTATCCGGGCGTCGGCGCTAGTTGCCGAGCACCGCGTCGCACTGCTCCAGCGCCCCCGCCAGCGCCGCGGCGATCGCCGCCGTCCCCGGCGCGTGCCCCGCCGGCACCGCCCATGCTCGGAACTCCGATCGCAGCGGCTCCCGAACCGGCGTGTTATGGGAATCGCTCGCCGCCAGCGTCCGCTCCACCCGCTCCGACAGCACGAAGTCGATGAGCCGGTCCGCCGCCTCCGCGTCCGGCCCGCCCCGCACCCGCGCGATGGTGTTGGGCAGGGGCAGGGGGCCCGGGCTCCACCACCGCGACGATCCAGGCTCGTCAACGGCTTCGAACACCAGGTCCACGGGCCAGCCCTCGCGCTGCGCCGCCCACACGTCGTCGGTATCCGTCAGGCCGGCGTCAACCTCCCCGTGGGCGACCGCCTGCACCACCGCGGAGTTCCCGTCGTACAGCCGCACTCCGTTCGCCTTGATCGCCTCCAGCCACGCCCCGAACGCCCCCTCACCCCACGCCGCCCGCAGCGCCCCCATCTGCGTCCGCGTCGTGCCGAACTGCGGCCTCGCAATCCCGAACCGCCCCTTCCATTTCGCGTCCGTAAGGTCGGCCAGCCGGTGCGGGGCGCCCGCGCCCGTCACCCGTTTCGTGTTGTAGACGATCACCCGGGCCCGCGAGGCGAACCCGTACCACATGCCGTTCGCGCCCCGCAGGTCCTTCGGCCAGCCCCCGGGAACGTCCTTCTCCGCCGGGCTTGTGTACGGTTCCAGCAGCCCGGCGTCCGCCAGCGCGATCGTCCCCATCGCCTCGCTGGACCACCACACGTCCGCCCGCGGCCGCTCTCGCTCCGCGATCAGGCGTTGCACCAGCCCGGTGGTCTTGGTCGCCTCCGTATCGCCGACCAGCCGCACCCTGATCCCGGTCTGCTTCTCGAACTGGGGCAGGATCTGCCGCAGCAGGTAGTCGTCCACGCTGCTGTACAGCACGACCTCCGTCTCCGGGCGCGACACGCCGCCGCCGATCAGCCCGAGAGCAGCACCCAGCACGACCAGGGCAGCCCGTCGTTGCACGCGATTCCCCTTCTTCACACGGCCGCAGAACTATTTTCCGCCCGCCGGCGTCGCCTTCACCTTGGCCCGCAGGCGCCCGAAGTACGTCTTCACCGCGTCCTGGTACTCCCGCGGCACCCGCATGGTCTCGACCGACTCCGCGGCCATGGTGCTGGCCGCCTCGACCGCCTCGCTGAACTCCGCAACCGACTCGCCCTTGACCTGATCGCCGTAGACCAGGCGGCTCCCCACGATCGGGCCCGCCTGCATCTTCGTCTTGGCCATGGCCTTCTCGGTGGTCGTGGGCGCCTCCTCGGCGGCGCCACCCCCGCCCATGCCCTTGCCGGGGCCGCCCTGCCCGCGCCCCTTGCGGCTCGAGTCTCCCTCCCGCCACATGTTGGATATCTCGGAGGCCATCACCTCGCCGTCGCCGTTCCCGTTGCACATCCCCTGCCCGAGCCGGGCGAGCATCCCCTGGCACTCGCCCATGGCGGCGTCCATCTGGTCCATCTCCGCCGACATCATCTCCATCTCGGAGAGTTGGCCGGACAGGCTCTGGGCCCCCTCCTGCCCCTCCTTGCTCATCCCCGCGGCACTCATCCCCTTGGCCATCTCGCCCATCGACTGCGCCATGCCCTCGCAGTTCTTCGAGGCGCTGGCCTGCTGCTGCGCCGCCTTCTGCAACTGCTGCTTCTGCTCCTCGCTCAGGTTCTTCATCTGCTCCAGCGCCTGTTTGAGCGCCGCCGGGCTCTTGGCGGCCTTCTCCGCCTGCTCCCCTGACAGCCCCGCCTTCTCCAGGGCCTTCTTCAGTTCCTCCCGTTGCTCGGCGATCTTTCCCAGTTGCTCGCTCAGTTTTTCCAGTTGCTTCTTCGCCTGCTCCTTCTGCTCCGGAGACAGGCTTCCGTCGGCCATTTTCTTCGATAGTTCCCCCAGTTCCTCCTGCGCCTTGGCAAAGTTGCCCTGCGACAACGCCTTGGACAACTCGTCCATCGGCCCGGCGCCCGGCTGCTTCAGTTGCTTCAGCGCGTTGCGGGTCGCTTCCATCTCCATGGCCTTGTCGCTCTGCCTCAGTTCCTGCAACTTGTCCTGAAGGCTGGTCAGTTTCTTGATGGCCTGAGACTTCACCTGCTCCGCGGACTTCTGCGACGGGTCGGTGTTCTCGGGGTCAGCCTTCTGGTCCTCCTTGACCTCCACGCCGTGCTTGTTCAGCAGTTTCTCGATCTCGTCAACCCTCTTGGTCTCCGCCTTCACCTGCTGGATCTGCCGCTGGTTATCCTCGGCGTTCTGCCGGCGCTCCCAGTTGCCCAGCACGTCCAGCCGCGGGAACGTCCACCACACGACCGCCAGCGCCAGCCCCACGCCGAACGGCACCGGCCACAGACGCGGCGCCTCGAACGGGATCGCCCGCCGCACGTCCACCCGAGTCGCCCGGTCGCGGGCCGTCTCCACGACCGCACGGGCCCATGCGCCCTCGTTCTTCTCCACGCACAGGGCCGTGGACAGGGATTCGCGCAGTTCCGCGCGTTCGTCCAGTTCCCGCGCCACCGCCGGCACCGAGTGGCGCCGCACCACGCTCCACGCGGCCGCCGCCAGCACGGCGGCGCTGCCCGCGATCCCCGCGTACTGCCACCACTGCCCGTGCGTGAACGCCAGCCCGAACACCTGCTGCACCAGCCTCAGGACCAGCAGGCCTGTCACCGCCGCGGAGGCCGTCACGAGCAAAGTCCGAAAAAGGTCCAGCACCAGCAGCCGCCACGCCGCCGATCTGATCACGCGCCTGACTTCGTTCATCGCTGGACCTCCCGACGACTCGCCTCCCCTGACCCCTCCACCGCCCTACCCGCATTCTACGGTTCAGCCGGGGATTTGTTGCCCCAGTTCATCGGCTGTTACGCGCGTGCTGTGGGCCCGGGGTTGACCTTCCGCCTGGCGGAGCGGCCGCTCCACAGACCACAGAATGTACGATGCGACCGGGTGCCCATCTTCCCAGCCATCCGGTCGCAGCAACGCATCCAGGCCGCGTTTGACCACCAGCGGGCCCGGGACGAGATCGGGCACCGCATCCACCTGGCCTTCGCCCTGGCCTGGTGCTTCCTGCTGGCCGCCCCTACCACCGTCGTCGAGATCGCTGTCGCGCCGCTCTACGTCTTCGGCCTCTGGAGAGTGCTCAACGTCCGTCGGACCTGGCCTGCCGCCCTTCTCTCCCCGCAGTTCCTTCTCCTGGCCGCCTGGGGGCTCTGGGGGTGCGTCACCCTCATCTGGTCCCCCGACCGCTACCACGGCATGGCCGAACTCAACCGCCTCCGCTTCGCCCTCGTCATCTGGATGCTCTGGCCCGTCATGGACCGGCGGGCGTGGCTCCTGGCCGCACTCTCCGGCGGCTTCCTCCTCGGCAACCTCTCGCAGGCCGTGCACCTGCTCGCCCATTACGCACACCTCTCCTGGCCCGATTTCGGCCGCGAGCCTGACCGGTACTCCGCGTGGTGGGACCCGGTTGTCGGCGGCTCGCTGCTCTGCGGCGCGCTCGGTGTGCACCTCGCCTTCGCCGTTCGAAGCGGCCCTGCCCGGCGACCCGGCACCATCGGGGCCCTCATCACGATGCTGGGCATCCTCGCAACCGGCACGCGCGGCGCCTGGATCGCCGGCGCCATCCTGTGTGCCGCGGCCGCCATCATCAGCGCGGTCGCTGCGCTGCGTCGGCGCGTCCGCCCCTGGGGCGCATGGGCCGCACTGGTTCCGTGTGCGCTCTTCCTTGCCGCCGCGATCACAATCGCCCCTTCGCTCGCTCGCCGTGCCGAGGATGCCCGGCGCGACATTGCCGCAGCCGTCGAACGCGGCGACTTCTCGGGGTACACCGCGACCCGCCTCTTCCTCTGGCAGCAGGCGGCCCGCGCTGTCGCCGCCAGCCCGATCGGCGGCGTCGGCATCGGCGGCTTTCGGCACTGGCTGGAGCCGGCGGTCGCGGCGCTGCCTCGGGAACACCGCCCGCGCTCGCACGCCCACGCCCACAGCACGCCCCTGCACGTCGCCGCGACCACCGGGCTGGTCGGACTCGGCCTCGCGATCGCCTGGCTCGCCGCCTGCCTCCGCGGCTCACTCCGCCGCGAACCCGACGGCTCGCGCGACCCGACCGCCCTGGCGGCCGGCGCGGGGCTTGTCGGGCTGCTCCTGGCCGGGCTCTTCGACCCCGTCCACGTCAACGCCCAGACGGCTGCCCTGCTCTACACCCTCGCCGCCTTTACCATCACGCCGCGACCGTCGCCCGCGCGGCCGCGACGACCCGGGGCGGTGTGAGCGCCCGCAGCCCCGTAAGGGCCGCGAGGATCGGCGCCGCGTGGTCCGGCGTCACGATCACCAGTTGATCCCCGGTCATGGAGGCACGAGCAACCCGCACCGCCCGGAGACCGGGGATGATCGGGGCCGCGGCCTTCGCGTCGTCGTCGCACCATGCGAACGCGATGCCCAGGGCGGCAAGTTCCTGCGCCAGCGCCCGCCCGTTGCGGCCCATGCCGTACACGACGAGCCCGCCGGTACCGGCCAGTTCGGCGGCGGCGCCGGCCACCTCACGCCACGACGGTCCCGCGAAATCCAGTTCACGCAGGGCACCGCGAAGCGCCGGGTACTCCGCGCACGCCCCGGTGATGCGCCCGCGCCACGCCCGGCGCCGATCCGCACCGCCGCCGGGCCCCACGCCTTCCTGGCGGCACAGGCCCCACGCGGCCGCCCCGCGCAGCACGGCCGCCTCCTCCGCGCTCAGGTTGTCCAGCCCGCCCGCAGACCCGGCACACTCGCGGACCAGCGCCGCGTCCCCGCACGCGGCGGCGCGCCCGATGCTCCGCAGCGTCCATTCGCGGGCGGCCCGCGCCCTGAGCCCAGGCGCCGCGGATGCCCGGTCGATGACCCGCAGCCCGACCAGCCACATCGTCCGCAGCGCATCCGACATCGACCCCGGCCGCATCCGGTAGTGGAACAGCGGTTCCTGGACGACCGGGGCCCACCGCGCCCCGGCTGCCGTCAGCCGCAGCCAGCACTCCCAGTCCTCGTGTACCGGCAACGCCGGGTCGAACAGCGGCCCCGCCGCCCGGCCCGCACCGGATCGCCGGACAACGACGCCCCCGACCGCCAGCGGGTTGTGCCGCAGCAACCGGGCCGCGGTCAGGTCGTGCTCCCCCGGGTGAATGACCCAGCCGACATCCTCCAGGTCCGGCCCGACCATCGCGTAGGCGCACGCGGCAAGGTCGTGCCCGTCGAGCGCCGCGAGCATCCGGGCTGCGAACGCCGGCGCCACGGTGTCGTCCGCATCGAGGAAGCACACCGCGTCCGCCCGCGCCGCGTCCCACCCCGCATTCCTGGCCGCGCCGAGGCCGGCGTTGGCCTGCCGGACCACGCCGATCCGCCTGTCGCCCAGGGCCAGCGCCGCGTCGCCGGTGCCGTCACCGCTCCCGTCATCCACGACGATCGCCGACCAGTCGCCCCGCGTCTGGGCCAGCAACGAACGCAGCGTGGTCCCGATCGTCGCCCGCGCGTTGAACGCCGGAACCACGAAGCACAGGGCCGTCACGGCGGCGCCCCCAGAGACCCGCGCACCAGGTCCAGCACCCTCGCGACAAACGCGGTGTGGGTCAGCCGCTCGCGGACTCTCCCGGCGATCGCCGCGGACATCCCGTTCCGCCACGCCGGCGCATCCATGGCGTGCTCCACCTGCCGCTCCAGCCCCGCGGCATCGCCGAACGTCGTCTCCGCCAGATCCACGAGCAGCCAGTCCGGCCTGTGCTCCGGCTCCAGCGCCGGGCGCGACAGCAGGCTCGCCACGCGCCGCTTGCCCGATTCGTACTCGCCCCCCGGTGGAGGGCCCATCCCCAGGCGCTGCAGCAGCCCCGTCAGGCCCATGAGTTCCGCGTTGTCCGCCACCGCGTACCACACCCGGTCCGCATCCTCGCGCCGGGGTGTGATCCCCGACGCGGCCGCGCTCCGCTGGGCGCACGACCGGACGATGCTCATCGCGTCCGCCGTCAGCCGGCACAGCGGCAGTCCGCCGGACAGCGCGCACTCCATCACCCGCTGGTGGCTCAGCGTCATGACGCTCGCGTGCAGGTGCGCACGCGCCCCCCGGTACGCCGCCCGGAGCGGCTCGCCGTGCTCCACCTCACCCCTGGCGTACCGACCGAAACGCGGGTGCGATTCCCACCCCCGCCCGTACAGGTGCAGGCGCCAGCCCCGTCGCTCACAGACCTCCGCCGCCCACCCCAGCATCTCGTGCCGCAGCGCCCGGTCCGCCAGCGGGCACGCGTAGTGGCGGTAGACCTGCGCCACCGCGTCCGGAGCCGGATCGCCGCCGCCCGCCTCGCCCAGCGCCGCCCGCGTCGCCGCCAGCAGCGCCCCCTGGGCCGAGGCCGCGCCCGCGTCCGCGGCGATCGCCGTCACCCGCGGGTAGAGCGCGCCCAGCGCCCGCCGGATCAGGCCCGCAGGCCCGGCCTCGCGCGACAGCCGCGCGTGCATCGCCTCCGGGGTCTCGCTGTGATGCGTCAGCAGCGCGACCTCGCACTCGTACGCACGGGCCAGAGCCGGCTCAACCGGACCATCGTGGAACTTCTCCTCGCTCGCCGCCACCGGCATCGCCAGCGTCCGCTCCCGTGGGAACCCGTGCCGCTCGAACAACTCCGGGTGCAGGTGCCCCGCCAGGAAGTCCATCGCCCCCTGCGCCCGCCCCACCTCCGGATTGAACTGGTGCGGCATCGCGTCCTGGATCCAGCAGACCCACGGCACCTCCGGCGGGCACAGCGACCCCAGGTTCGCCCGGGTGTAGTTGATCAGGACCACGAGGTCGGGCTCAAACTCCGCGAACTTCCTCGCGTACGCCAGCGACGAGAAGTGCGACGTGTCGTCCGGCTCGATCAGCAGGTCCGCCCGGCAACCGGCACGCGACAGCGCGGCCACCAGGTCGCGGCTGGCGTGCTGCACGAACGTCGAGTACCGGCACGTCGGCACGAGCACGCGCAGCGGGTCGGCCCCGCGTGCCGCCGCGTACCGCCGCGACCACCACGCCCGGTCCCGCCCCGTGTACTTTGCCCGCACGTCCCGCGTCAGCCGCTCATACTCGCGGAGCTGCGCATCCTCCGCGACCCGTACCGACGCTTCGAGCGCGGGCGTCAGCCGTGCCCGGACCGCGTTCAACGGCACCACCGGGCCGGTGATCTGGCTGTCCAGGCGTTCCCGGAACCATCCCTCCAGGGCACGCGCACCGACGGCCACGCTCAGGCGCTCCTGCCGCAAGACTCCGCGCAGGTCCGCCAGCGCCAGGCCGTCCAGCAACTCCATCGCGTCCGCCTGCACGAGCACCAGGCGCGTCCATGATCCGTCCTTCCGCCGGGGCAGGACCTCCGCGATCCGCCGCAGCATCCACGGCGGGTCGGCACCCTCCAGGTAGACGTTGTTGAACCGCGGCCGCTGCTCCGGATCCGGCTGGCCGGCCCCAAAGTGCTGCGCCACGAACCCCTGCGCCGCCCCCGCATGGTCGCCGAGCAGTTCGGGTGTGCCGGAGTCGGTGGCCTGGCTGCGGCCTTGGGCTGCCACACGCCGGCGCACCCTGACCACGTTCCCTCCGCTCGCCCGGAACCACCGCGTCCCGGTATTCGCCCCAATCCATCGCTCCAGCCCGCCGCTGAGGTCAACGCCCCGTTCGATCAGCACCGAGGCGTTGGCGCGGCAGGTTTGCACGGCGGTCGCGCCCGGAATCTCATCACCCGGCAGCGACTCCGTGGCCGCGCGCAACTGGTCCACCGCGGCGACCGCCCCCGCTTCCAGAAGGCTCAGGTGTTCGAGCGCCGCCGTCCGGAGTCCCAGCCGCGCAAAGTTTGCCGCCGCCAGCACCCGTACTCCGGCATCGTCCGGAGCGACGCGCAGGGCCTGCGCGGCGACCGCCAGGAACTCCCACGGGCGGCCGGCCTCCCCCAACCGGACAATCTCGTCCCGGTTCATCCGGCGTGTCGGGGGCGCAGCGGTCGCGGGCATGGACCTCTATCGGTTGCATACGAGACGCGACCGCAAGGGAGCGTTCCCCCGCTCCCGGCCCTTGGCGCGATCCCTCATGGCCGCGTCTCTGATTCGCGCACGGGCCGCCCGCCGATACACACGCCGATGCCCAAGGTCCTGACCCACGAGGAACTCCTGGCCCTCCGCTCCGCCGCCCGGGCCCGCGGCGAGGTTGTCGTCCAGTGCCATGGGTGCTTCGACATCGTGCATCCGGGCCACGTCCGCCACCTGAAGCAGGCCAAGGGCCTGGGCACGATCCTTCTGGTCACGATCACCGGCGACGCCGGAGTCGGCAAGGGCGCCGGCCGACCGCTGATCCCGGAGGAACTGCGGGCGGAGAACCTGGCGGCCCTGGACTTCGTGGACTGGGTGTACGTCGAGCACCGTCCGACCGCCGGGGTGCTGCTGGAGGAGGTCCGCCCCGACGTCTACGTCAAGGGGCGAGAGTACGAACTGAACAACGACCCCCGCTTCCGCGCCGAACGCGAGACCGTCGAGCGGCACGGAGGGCGCGTCGTCTTTTCCTCCGGCGACGTGGTCTTCAGTTCCACCGCGCTGATCGCCGCCATCGAGCGGTCGGTCGAGCCCTTCCACGCCCGCCTCTCGCAACTGCTCGACCGCCCCGAACTCCAGGGCCCGGCGCTGTCGTCCGTCGTCACCGGCTTCCGCGGCCGGCGCGTTGTCATCGTCGGCGAGACGATCCTTGACACCTACGTCCTGTGCGATCGCCCCAGCGTCGCCGGCGAGAGCCCGGTGATGACCCTGCGCCCGGTCGAGCGCCGTCAGTACGACGGCGGGGCCGCCATCCTTGCCCGCCATGTTGCCGCGATGGGCGCCAAGCCCGTCCTGGTCACCGCGCTCCCGCGCGACCACGCCGCGGACGCGATCCGCCGCCGCCTCCTCAGCGAGGGGGTTGAGGTCCGCGCGATAGAGACCGACCACCCGGTGCCGGAGAAGCAGCGCTTCCTCGTCGGCGCCCAGAAGGTCATGAAGGTGGACCTGTGCGAGCCGTACGTCATGGACGCCGCCCAGCAGGAGCGCCTGGTCGGGATGGCCGGCGATGCGGCGTCCGACGGCGGGTCCTGCCACGCCGCGATCATCGCCGACTTTGGACTGGGCCTGCTGACCACCGGGGTCCTGCTGCGACTGGCCCGGGCGATCCGCCGGCGCGTCGGGTTCATCAGCGGCGACATCAGCGGCCGCCGCTCGAGCCTCCGGTCGATGCGCGGCCTCGACCTGCTCTGCCCCAGCGAGGCCGAACTCCGCGATGCCTACGGCATGTTCGACGAGGGCCTCCCGACCGTCACCTGGCGCCTCATGGAGGAGACACGGGCCAGGTCCACGATCGTCACGATGGGCCCGGAGGGGCTCGTCGCGTTCGAGCCGGTCGAGGGTCAGGCCACCGGCTACGAGTCCCGCGTCCGTGGCGAGCACGTCCCGAGCCTCACCCCCTACGCCATCGACGCGCTGGGCTGCGGCGACTCGCTGCTGGCGGCCACGACGCTGGCGCGGGCCGGCGGGGCGTCGCTCCTGGCCTCCGCCTTCCTCGGGTCCATCGCCGCCGCGACCCAGGCCCAGCGGATCGGCAACATCCCGATTTCCGCCGCGGACCTGCGCCAGGGCCTCGCCCGCGTGCATAATGCCCACTTGACCTTCGCCGCCCCGGAGGTCATCGCCTCCCGCACCGCCGCCCTCCGCGCCTCGTGATCCTTGCCTGTTCCCCGGTACCTTGATTTCCTACATCATCCCAACTCGCGACCGTCCGCAGCGTCTGGCGCAGACGCTGGCGGTCCTCGGCACGCTCCGCGGGCACGAGGAGGGCCCCGGCGGACCGGGCGAGGTGGTGATCGTGGACAACGCGGGGCGCGAACCGCTCGACCTGCCCGCCGAACTCCCCAATCGGCTGCGCGTCCGGCTGCTGCGGCGCGAGGCCAACGAGGGCGCCGCCTCCCGCAACATCGCGGTCGAGGCCGCGGACAACCGCAGCGGGTGGGTCGTCATGCTCGACGACGACTCGCACCCTACCGACACCGGCTTCGTCCGCCGCCTGTCGCGGATGCCGGAGGAGGTGGCCGCGGTCTCCGCCGACATCTACCTCCCGGGCCTGGCCCATCGCGAGATCGGCGGGCTGCCGGAGGTGTTCATCGGCTGCGGCGTGGCGATCCGGCGGCGGGTGTTCCTGGACCTGGGCGGGTACGACCCGGCGTTCAACTACTACGCGGAGGAGTATGACCTGGCCGCACGCATGATCGGCGCCGGGTTCCGCGTCGAGTTCGACCCGTGGTTCCGCGTTGAGCACCACAAGGTCGCGGCCGGGCGGGACTTCAACACGATCCTGTCGCGGCTCGTGCGGAACAACGGCTGGGTGATGCAGCGGTACGCGCCCGAAGCCATGCGCCGTCCGATGCTGCGCGAACTGCGTTCGCGGTACCGCGGCATCGGCGTCAAGGAGGGCTCGGGGCCCGGCTTCGCGGCGGGCCTGGTCGAACTCCGCCGGACCATCCGAGTCCAGAAGCGCACGCCGATGCTGCCGGCGCTCTTCGAGCGGTTCATGGGGCTCTCGTACGCCCGCAGCGCCCTGGCCGTCGCGATGGACGACCGACCGTTCCGCACCGCCGCCGTCGTGGATGAAGGAAAGAACGGCTGGGTGGTCCGCAAGGCGCTGGCCGAGCTCGGGGTGGCCGTCGTGAGTTGCGACGCCCGCCCCGACGTCCGCGTCATCGGCACCATGTCCCCCGGCCCGATGCTCGACGCCTACGAGCGCCGCACCGCCCTCCCCAGCCATCGCGGCCCGCGCACCATAGCCCCGTGGCTGACCGTCATGGAGCGCATGGATTCCCGCCCGTCTGAGGCCCTCGCGCCGCCGCGGAGGCAGCGGATGGCGGCGGTGTAGCGGGGTCCGCCGGTCGTACGGTCATCCGGCCAAAGCCCCGGCTTATCGTGCACGCTCCCTCACGGTCGCGTCTGTCATGCCGCGACCACGTTGACCATCTTCTTCGGCACGACGATGACCTTCTTCACCGTCTTGCCCGCGAGCCATTCCTGGACCTTCGGCTCCGCGAGGGCGGCGGCCTCGATGTCGGCCGGCGCGGCGGCAGCCGGGACGCGCACATGTCCGCGCACCTTGCCGTTGACCGAGACCGGCAACTCCAGTTCGTCGTCTGCGGCCAGCGCCGTGTCCGCGACGGGGAACGGCTCGTACGCCAGGGAGCCGGAACCGAGGCCCAGACGCGACCACAACTCCTCGGCCATGTGCGGCGCCAGCGGCGCGAGCATCAGCACGAATGCGCGGGCCACTTCCCGCGGCACGGCGTCCGCGCCCGAGAGAGCGTCGTTCGTGAACTCGATGAGTTTCGCGATCGCGGTGTTGAACGCCAGGCGATCGCAATCGCCCCGCACCCCCGCGATGGTCTTGTGCAGCGCCCGCAGCACGTCGCGCGGCGGCGGCGCGTCGGTCAGCCGCGGACGCCCCGTCTCCTCGTCGATCAGCGCCCGCCACGCCCGCTGAAGGAAGCGGAAGGCCCCGACGATGTCGCGCGGGTTCCAGGGCTTGCTCGCCTCCAGCGGGCCCATGTACATCTCGTACACCCGCAGCGTGTCGCAGCCGTACTGCTCGCACACCGCGTCCGGGGCGACCGCGTTCTTCAGGGCCTTCCCCATCTTCCCGTACTCGTAGAAGACCGGTTCGCCCTTCCAGAAGAACTTCGTCGAACGCCGCAGCGGCTCGACCTCGCCACCGCTCAGTTCCAGCCGGTCCACCTCGACCTCGGCCTCCTCCGCCCGCTCCTGGACCTCGTCCGCCGGGACGTACGCGCCCCGGGCGTCGGTGTACGCCGCGGCCTGGATGTACCCCTGGTTGAACAGCCGCCCGAAGGGCTCGGGCGTGCTGACCTGGCCCAGGTCGAACAGCACCTTGTGCCAGAACCGCGCGTAGAGCAGGTGCAGCACCGCGTGCTCGACGCCGCCCACGTACAGGTCCACGCCCCCGGCGTGCATCGTCCCATCGGCGCGCGGCGACACCATCCAATACCGCTCGGCGTTCCGTCCGACAAAGCGCTGTTCGTTGTCCGGGTCCAGGTACCGCAGGTAATACCAGCACGACCCGGCCCAGTTGGGCATCGTGTTCGTCTCGCGCACGTACTCCCGCGGCCCGTCGCCCAGGTCCAGCGTCACATGCACCCAGTCCGCGGCCCGGCCCAGCGGCGTGCGCACCGGCGCGTCGGGGTCGCCCGAGGACTCGGGCTTGAAGTTCTCCAGTTCCGGCAGGAGCAGCGGCAGCATGGATTCCGGCAGCGGGTGGGCCACGCCCCGCTCGTCGAACACGATCGGGAACGGCTCACCCCAGTACCGCTGGCGGCTGAAGAGCCAGTCGCGGAGTTTGTACGTCACCGCCGGCTCGCCGTGCCCCGTCTCGCGCAGCCAGGCGCCCATCCTCGCCTTCGCCTCGGCGATCGGGAGCCCGTTCAGGAAGCCGCTCTCGACCGCCGGCCCCTCGCCGGTGTACGCCGTGCCCTCCCAGCCCTCCGGCGGGCGCACCGTGCGGACGATCGGGAGCGCGTAGCGCTCGGCGAACTCCCAGTCGCGCTCGTCCTGCCCGGGCACCGCCATGATCGCGCCCGTGCCGTAGCCCATCAGCACATAATCGGCGATGAACACCGGAATCGGCTTGCCCGTTGCCGGGTTGGTCGCCCACGCCCCGGTGAATACTCCGGTCTTGTCCTTCGACTCGGTGCGCTGCGCGTCCGTCCGGGACGCGGCGAACCCGCGGTACGCCGCCACCGCGTCCCGCGGCGTCGCGTACCCGTCCGCCGGCGCGCCGGGGAATGAGCCCTTCCATCGCGGCGGCACCGGCATCCCGCGGGTGTCCGCGCCCACCGGCTGGAAGCCGGCGCCGCTGTCCCATGTGTCCGCGACGATCTGGTCAACCAGTGGATGCTCCGGGGACAGCACCATGTACGTCGCGCCGAACAGCGTGTCCGGCCGCGTGGTAAACACTCTGATCCGGGTACCCCGCCGCTCCGCGGCGGATTCCGGGGTACCCGGCAAGGCCAAAGAACCGCCATGGAGTGGCGGGGTACCCGGCAAGTCCGAAGAACCGCCACGGAGTGGCGGGGTACCCGGAAAACCCGAAGAGCCGTCGCGGAGCGACGGGCCACCCGGGACCACGAAATCGATCAACGCCCCCTCGCTCCGCCCGATCCAGTTCCGCTGCATGATCTTGATCGGTTCGGGCCAGGCCACCGTGTCCAGGTCGGCCGCGAGGCGCTCGGCGTAGTCGGTGATGCGCATCATCCACTGCTTTAGCGGGCGGCGGAAGACCGGGAAGTTGCCGCGTTCGCTACGGCCGTCGATGACCTCCTCGTTGGCGAGCACGGTGCCCAGGCCCGGGCACCAGTTGACCGGGGCCTCGGCCAGGTAGGCCAGGCGCCACAGGTCCACCTCCGCGCGGCGCGCGTCCTCGGACAGTCCGGCCCAGGGGCGGCCGCAGCGCGTCGCCCGCGCCCCGGATTCCAGCAGCGGGATGAGTTCCGCGATCGGGCGGGCGCGTGCCGCAGAGCCCGGAGCGCGACCGACGGGCCCCGAGAATGCGGTGCTCGCACCCGTCGCTTGCGCTCCGGGCTCTGTTCCTTCTCGCGCTCCGGGCTCGCGGTCGTACCAGCTCTCGTACATCTTCAGGAAGATCCACTGCGTCCACTTCACGAAGCCAGGGTCGGTCGTGCTGACGGACCGGCGCGGGTCGTGGGCCAGGCCCAGGCGGGCGAGTTGCGTCCGCATCGTCGCGATGTTCCGCTCGGTGGTGATCCGCGGGTGGGTGTTGGTCTGCACCGCGAACTGTTCGGCCGGGAGCCCGAACGCGTCGAACCCCATCGCGTGCAGCACGTTGTGCCCGGTCATCCGCAGGTAGCGGGCGTAGATGTCCGTCGCGATGTACCCCAGCGGGTGCCCGACGTGCAGCCCCACGCCGCTGGGGTACGGGAACATGTCCAGGATGTACTGCTTCGGGCGCGACGGATCGAACCCCGGCTCGCCGGGGTTTGGGGTCGCGAACGTCCTGTTCCCCGCCCAGTAGCCCTGCCACCGCGCCTCGATCTGCCCCGCCAGCGCGGCGGTGTACCGGTGCGGCGGGGTGTCGCTGCCTTCGGGCATGGGGCGGAAGTGTACGGGCGACGAAGACGCGAGGGTCACGGAGCGGGGCGCGGGCGTACCGGGCGGCCGGGGCCTTCGGGGTCTCAGGGTTCTCCGTCGTCAGGCTTTCCCGCCGGCGCGCCCGGCCCTCACGTCCAGCAGGTGCCGCTTGGCCTCGCCCGCGATGTAGAAGGACCCGGTGGCGCAGATCAGGTCGTCGCGCCCCACGGCGCGCGCCGCCAGGGTAAGCGCCTCGGGTACGCTCCTGGCGACCTGGGTCATCTTCCCGCTCACCTCGCCGAACTTCCGCTGAAGTTCCCGCGGCTCGACCGAGCGGGGGTTGTTGGCCGCCTTCGTGAAAACCACCTTGTCCGCCCCCGTCGCCAGGCGCGACAGCATGCCCCTGACGTCCTTGTCCGACGCGCAGCCGAAGACCGCGACCATCGAGTCGTACTTCATGTGGGCCCCGATCGCCCGCACCAGCGCCTGCACGGATTCGGGCGTGTGCGCCCCGTCCACCAGGATGCGGGGTTCGTCCCACACCTGCTCCATGCGGCCGACCGTCGGCGTGCGCGACAGGCCCTCGGCGACCCTCAGTTCCGGAGTGTCGAAGCCGCGGTCGCCCAGTTTGTCCAGGATCGCCAGGGCCAGGCCGCAGTTCTGCGCCTGGTGCTCGCCGCGCAGGGGCACGGGCAGATGCTCGTAGGTGGACCGCGGCGTGGTGAGGGACACGCGGGCGTGGGGCCCCAGTTCCGGAGTCGCCTCGAACCGGTAACTGAACTCGATGTCCTCGCCGATCACCTCGAGCGTCGCGCCCACCCGCTGCGCCACGTCGCGGAGCGCCGCCATCGCGCCGGGATCCTGCGGGATGGTCAGGGCCGCGACGCCGGGCTTGAAGATGCCGGCCTTCTCCCGGGCGATCTTGTCGAGGGTGTCCCCCAGCACCTGGGTGTGCTCCAGGTGCAGGGCCGTGATCGCGGTGACCTCCGGCTCGATCAGGTTGGTCGCGTCCAGTCGCCCGCCGAGCCCGACCTCGACCACCGCGATGTCCACCGCCTGCTCGGCGAACCAGAGCAGGGCCTGGGCCGTGATCAGTTCGAAGTAGGTCGCGTCCCCGTGCTCGGCCTTCACCGCCTCGGCCGCCTGGGCCACCCGCCCGAGTGTGCGGCAGAACGCGGTGGGCCCGATCTGTTCGCCGTCGATCCGCAGCCGCTCACGCACATCCACCAGGTGCGGGCTGGTGTAGCAGCCCGTCGCGTAGCCGCACGCGGTCAGGCAGGAGGCGGTCATCTCCACCACGCTGCCCTTGCCCTTGCTCCCGGCCACGTGCACACAGCGGAGGTTGCGCTCCGGCGATTCGAGCGCATCGAGCAGGGCCCGCATCCGGGCCAGCCGAAAATCCGGTCCGCGCAGGGGTATCCCCCGCTCGTAGTTCACGCGCTCGTTCAGGTGCTTGAGGGCCGCGGGGTAGGTCGGGAACACCCCGCCGCCGCCCGTGTCGGGTTCGACCACGACCGGTGTCTTCCGGTTCGCGGAGAGTGGTCTGGGCATAATTCGCCCATTGTAGCCGGGAGCGCAGGAAACCCGGTTCGGCGGTTCCGGGCATCGCGCGCAACCCGGCCTTCAGCCAGTGGTTACGGAACGGAAATGTCAGCGCAGGGAGCCGCGGATAAAGAACCCCAGGAGGGGGGAGAGCGACAAGCGGACCTCGCCATCCGGTCTGTCCCCGGGTGCTGGCGTTTCAACTCGTCAGGCAAGACCGGATTCAGCAAGGACCCGCTTGATCGCTTCGAGCGTCGCGGGGGAAGGCTCCGTCATCGGCAGTCGGACGGCGCCGGTGTCGCGCCGCAGCATCTTCATCGCGGCCTTGACTGGGATCGGGTTCGTCTCCAGGAACATCACGCGGCAGAGGGCGAAGACCTCCCTGTGCAGGGCCAGGGCCTTCCCCCATGTGCCGCCGAGGAATGCTGAACAGAGCCCCGAGACCTTCGCCGGCACCAGGTTCGAGACAACCGAGACCACGCCCACGCCGCCGACAGCGGCGAAGGGCAGCGTCATCGAGTCGTCGCCCGAGAGCAGGGCCAGGGTGGGGCAGCGGGCCGCCATCTCGCTGGCGGAATCGGTGGACCCCGTCGCCTCCTTGATCGCAACGATGTTTTGGTGGGCGGCCAGGCGCTCAACCGTCGCCGGCGTGAGCGCAACGCCGGTGCGCCCGGGGATGTTGTAGAGGATCACGGGGAGGGCCGCGCTGTCCGCGACGGTCATGAAGTGGCGGTAGAGCCCCTCCTGCGTCGGCTTGTTGTAGTACGGGTTCACGGAGAGCGTCGCGTCGGCGCCGGCCGACTTGGCGAGTTTCTGCAGGTGCGCGGCGTGGGCGGTGGAGTTGCTGCCCGTGCCCAGGATCGAGAGCATCCCGGCGCGGGCGGCGTGGTCGATCCCGGAGAGCGCTAGTTCCTGGAGTTCCGTCTCCGTGAGCGTGGGGGACTCGCCGGTCGTGCCCGCGATCACGATCCCCTTGATACCGCCCCTTGCCTGGAAGGCGATCTGTTCCGCGAGGGCGGCTGTATCGATCGTCGAGCCGTCCGCGGAGAACGGGGTGGTGATCGCGGTGAACGCACCGGTGAATCGCGGATCCCTGAGTGGCGGCATGGGGGACTGTATCGGAGCCCCGAGCCCAAGCGAGCGGGCCGGGCTACATGGGCCCGTCGCTCGCGCTCGGGGCGACGGTCCATGTGGTGTGACCCTCGGGTGCGATGCCGGCCTTGACCCAGATCGCCATCTGCACGTCGTCCACATATTGCCCCGGCCCCTGGCGTATGTGCTTCGGGAATACGGCCTCCTCGATGAACCCGAGGCGCTCGTACAGCCGCCGTGCCCCGACATTGGTGGCAAAGCAGCTCAGGCACACCTTTTCGATCGTCGGGTGCGCCGCGGCCCAGTCGAGCATCGTCGAGATGAGGGCGGAGCCGACGCCGCGACCGCGCCACGGCTGGTCCACGCTGATCCCGAACTCGGCGCGATGGGCAAGCCTCCGCCACTGGCCGCAGCGGACGGCGAGGCGTCCGGCGCATTCGCCGCCGGCCCCGACTACCGCGACCAGGAACGCCTTGCCCGGGTGAACGTTGTGCGCCAGCATGACGCGGCAGAACTCGGCCGGGTCGCGGTCCTGCTCCTCAAGGTCGCGGAGCATGTGGGGGCTGGTGCGGGTCATCCGCTCGTTGAGGGCAATGAGCCCCGGGGCGTCGGCCTCGTCCGCGCTCCGCACGACCAGGCGCGTGCCGTCGCGGAGCGTGCGGGTGATGGGGCTGATGATCGCCATCACCGGAAAAGTATGCAGAGATCGAGGAGGAATCGCCGGGGCGCGGGGAAGACTCTGTCAACGATCCCCCGCCCTCCGTGTGATCGCCTCTGCGTACGCCCTATTCCGCCGCCTCGATCATCAGCCGCTTCATGTCCGCGACGGCCTCGCGCAGCCCGGTGAACAGGGCGCGGCTGATGATGGCGTGCCCGATGTGGAGTTCGGCGACGCCCGGAAGGGCGGCGATGCGCTGGACGTTGTGGTAGTTGATCGCGTGCCCGGCGTGGAACCGCATGCCGTGGGCCCGCGCCTCCGCACCGGCCAGCGCGACCTCCTCGAGGGCCGCGATCAGGGGCGCGCGGGTCAGGTCGCCGCCCGCGGCTGTCCACGCCGCCGCGTACGGACCCGTGTGAATCTCGCACGCCTCGAAGCCCGCCCGGGCCGCGGCCTCGACCTGCCGCAGGCTCGCGTCGATGAACGCCGAGGGCATGATGCGTGCCGACCGCAGGCGCGACACCACTTCCTTCATGCGGTGGGCCTGCCCGTCGACATTCAGGCCGCCCTCGGTGGTGACTTCCATCCGTCCTTCGGGCACGAGCGTCACCATGTGGGGGCGCAGCCGCTCCGCGACGCCCATCATCTCGTCCGTTGCCCCCATCTCCAGGTTGAACTTCACCCGCGTCAGCCGGCGTGTCACTTCCGCGTCGCGGTCGGTGATGTGCCGCCGGTCCTCCCGGAGATGGATGGTGATGCAGTCAGCCCCGCCGCGTTCGGCCACGGCGATCGCGCGGGCCGGATCGGGCTCACCTGCATCCGGCCCCTGCCCGCGGTACCGCGCCTGGCGCAGCGTCGCCACATGGTCGATGTTCACACCCAGGCCGATCACGCCGGAGTGTACCCCGGGTGGACGCGGCGCCGTCATGAACCCGGCGCCGGGCCGCCTCTCCTGGCCACGGCCCGCATCGCGCGAATGGTCGCCTCGCTCACATGGTGCTCGATGCCCTCGGCATCGATCTGCGCCTGCCGACGCGGCACGCCCAGGGCCGTCAGGAACGCCAGCACGTCCGCGTGCCGCTCGCGGGCGTGGGCCGCCAGCCGTCGCCCCTTGGGTGTGAGGGCGACCGGTCGGTAGGGCTCCGTCACCAGGAGGCCGTCGCGGACCAGGCGGGCCACGATCCGCGTGACCGTGACGTGGCTGACCCCCATCATCGCGGCCAGGTCGCGGACCCGGGCCTCGCCGCGGGCCTCGATCAGTTGAGCCACCGCCTCGACGTAGTCCTCCGCGGTCTCGTCCTTGTGCGCGGCCCGTGTCCCGCGGAAACGCTCGGAATCATCGTGCTTTCTGGTCGGTTTCGGCGTGGAGGGGGGCATCCGGGCGTGCTCGCGGGAGGAACGCAGGATATGCGCGCGGTGATATCGCCATCGATCCCTTGATCACGGCGCAACCCGGGGAACCGGATGCGCGCCGCCGTCGCGCGGGTTGGCACCGTCCCTCCCTCCGCACTCGGGGCAGGGCCCCATGCAGGCGCGGAGGTCATAGCCGCACAACGCACAACTCCCGCGCCGGCGCCGCGCAACGCGGCGTGCCGCACGGAACGCGGGCACGGGCAGGGCGAAGCAGAACGCAAAGAACAGCGAGTCAAGGGCCAGGCCTTTCCAGACGGGGTGCAGCGGGACCTCCGCACGGCGCATCCGCAGGAACGACTGCACCTTCGGCGGCACGGAGTAGACCGGCGCGAGCCATGTGGCCGCGGCGGCCGAACCGGGTGCGGACCATCCCTCGGCGGCGCTGGCGCTCAGGGCGTGGAACGGCCAGCCGGCCAGGATGACGGATTGGAATACCCCAACCCTGACCCGGCGCAGCACCCCGGCGCTCCTGTAACTGCACAGCCCGAAAGAGTCCGCCCCCCGCACCATCGTCGGACGCGGATCCACGTCGTCCGGCATGGGCGCCGGCCAATGCCCCATCGTTCGCACCAGCACCATGGGGGCCGGCTGCGGCGACCACACGGCACACGCCGCGGCCATCACCAGCGCGGCCCCGATGCCCGCGGCCAGTGCCCCGACGGCGACCACGGCCCGGCGGCCGTTGCGCGCCGCAAACCCGCGCCCGCCCAGGGGGGCGCGCACTAGACTTGCTTCCCGATCGTTCACACCCTGATCCCCCGGACCTGTCCCCCGCGCCATGCCCCACATCATCGCAGAACCCTGCATCGGCACCAAGGACGTTTCCTGCGTGGATGTCTGCCCGGTGGACTGCATCCACCCGACCAAGGCCGAGAAGGAGTTCGAGACGGCCTCGCAACTCTACATCGACCCCGATACCTGCATCGACTGCGGGCTGTGCGTGGACGAGTGCCCGGTCAAGGCGATCTACCCGCAGGAGGACCTGCCCGCGGAGTGGAACAAGTACATCCAGCTCAACCTGGAGTACTACAAGAAGTAGGTACTGGGCGAAAGGTCACGGGCGCGCACCACATGAAGTGGATACCGGTCATCCTGGCGCTGGCGCTCGGCGGGTGCGCATCCGCCCGGAGGGGTGATGCGATCACGCCGATCGCGGCCGGGCAGTATGAGGCGGCGTTCCAGGCCGCGAAGGATGTGCTCGCCGGGTACCACTATGACCTGCAACGCGTGGACGCCCGCGCGGGCATCATCTCGACCGCGCCCCGCCCCTCCCCGGGCCTGGCCGCACCATGGGACAACGACCAGTCCACCATCGCCGGCGAGTGGGAGGACCTGCTCAACCAGCAGATGCGCCGCGTCCGCGTGACATTCGAGCCCGCGGACGCCCCGGAGGGCGGGGTGCCCGGCCCGGACCTGCGCCTGCTGCCCGGCCCGCTCACGGCGCGGTTCGAGGTCTTCATCGACCGCCGTCACCGGCCGGGCTGGCGCGTCGAGACCAGTTCGATCCGGCTCAGTTCGTTCACGCGCGACCCGGACCTGTCCGACCGCCAGATGTGGCCGCGGTACGACACACCATTCACGCAGGACCGGCGCCTGGCGGACCGCCTGGGGCGGGCGCTGAAGGAGCGTCTGGCGTCGGCTCCCGCGGGCGACGGGTCTGGGGGATAAGCGGCTCCGGCAGTTCCGGGCATCCCAGCGCCCGCGCGATGAGCGCCCCCCGCGTCGACGCACGGAGTTTCTTGTGCAGCGTCTTCACACGGTCGTGGACCGTGTGCGGGCTGCGCCCCAGGGCCCCAGCGATCTCCCGCACCGAGAGCCCCCGCACCAGGCGCGACAAGACCTGCTGCTCCCGCTCGGTCAGCCAGGCGGGCGGGTCAGGACCGCCCAGGGCCTGCCGCGCCCGCCCGATGAGCGCCGGCGCCACCGCGATCAGCATGTTGCGCACAAGGCAGCGATCGTTCGCGACCCCGGGGCCGGCCGCCAGGGCCGCCGTCAGCACACGTCCGGTCCCGTCCGGGCTGAGCGCGGCGCTCACAAGAACCGGATCGAACCAGTCCTGGCCCGCGTCGCACGCGGCGGCCATCGCGGCTTCCGAACCCGGACCCAGCAGGGCGACGGGTGGGACGGCTTCGCACCGCCGGCGAATCTCCGCGATGGCCCCGTCCTCGGGCACTCCGGCGGCGCCGACCGCTTCCGTCACGACGCCGTGCAGGGCGTACCCGGTGACCAGCACCACCGCACGGCTGGGGGTCGCCAGCGCGCACAGGCACCGGGCCGCACGGTCACACCAATCCATCGTCGGCACCGCCGGCAGATCGCACAGCGCCTGCACAACCGTCGCGGTCCCAGCGAGGGCTCCCTGCGTGTGCTGCATCGCTTGGCGTTCCTCGGGGCGTGCCCTCTCCCTGGCGGGACCACGCGAATCGGGCCCGCGGAGGCGATACCATCGCCACTCCAGGGCCCCCGTGCGGAGCGGGCCGGAAAAGTCCGGCTGGAATAGGGAAATCACCACCCCCGGGGGCAACAGATGTGTGTGCATTCCGCGCCAAAACCCACAGATATTGCCGCCCGGATACGCCCCATGTCGGTCCCACCTTGTTCGCCCGGACGGCCCCGGGGCTACGGTTCCGACCCGTGTGAGCACCAGTGAGCGCACCTGAGAACATCGTCATTCTCGGCGCCGGCCCGACCGGCCTCGGTGCCGCCTACCGACTGACGGAACTCGGCCACACCAACTTCCGGGTGATCGACCGGAACCCGTATATCGGGGGCCTGGCCGCATCGTTCCGCGACCCGCAGGGCTTCACCTGGGACATCGGCGGCCATGTGATGTTCAGCCACTACGACTACTACGACCGCGTCTTCGACCGCCTGATGGGTGATGAGTACACGCTCAACAACCGCGAGTCCTGGGTCCGCATCTGCGGGCGATGGATCCCCTATCCCTTCCAGAACAACATCCGCTACCTCCCGAGGCAGGAGGCGTACGAGTGCCTCTCAGGGCTGGTGAAGGCCCAGTCCGGGCTCGGGCGCACCCCGTCCCCCGCGGCAGCGACGAACTTCGCCGAGTTCAACGACGCGGTGTTCGGCGACGGGATCTGCCGCCTGTTCATGCGGCCGTACAACTTCAAGGTCTGGGCCCACCCGCCGGAGATGATGTCCAAGACCTGGGTGGGCGAGCGTGTCGCCGTCATCGACGTGGACCGCGCCCTCCGCAACGTCATCCTCGAGCAGGACGACTTCGGCTGGGGCCCCAACAACCGCTTCAAGTTCCCGCTCCGCGGCGGGACCGGCGAGTTCTACCGCCGCTTCGGCCCCGTGCTCGGCGATCGTGTCACCCTCGGCCGCACGGCCATTGCCATCGATCACGAGGCGCGGGTCGTGGCCCTTGATGACGGCTCCGAGGGCCGCTACGACCATCTGCTCAGCGCCATTCCGCTGGACATCCTGGTCCGCGACGTCCTGCGGGGGCCGGTGCCTTCCCATGTGCGCGGCGCCGCGGCGTCGCTGGTTCACTCCGGCGGGCACATGGTCGGCATCGGCATCCGTCGCCCGTGCCCGAGCACCAGGTGCTGGATGTACTTCCCGGAGGACAACTGCCCGTTCTACCGCGTGACGTACCTGAGCAACTATTCACCCCACATGACGCCGGACAGAGACCGGTACTACTCGCTGCTCTGCGAGACGAGCACCAGCGGCCTGAAGCCCGTGGACGGCTCCCGCATCGTGGAGGACACGGTCCGCGGCCTCATCGCGTCCGGCCTCATCACGCGGGAGGAGACCGCCGACATCGTCAGCGTGTGGCACCATTCGGTGGACTACTCCTACCCCGTGCCCTCCGTCGGGCGCGACGCCGCGCTCTCGGAGATCATCCCGTGGCTCGAGTCCCGAGGCATCCACAGCCGCGGACGCTTCGGCATGTGGAAGTACGAGGTCGCGAACACCGACCACACGCTGATGCAGGGCGTGGAACTGGTGAACCGTCTGCTGCTCGGCGAGCCGGAGACGACGATCGGCGTCACCTACGAGATCGCCGTCGACGGGCGGGGGGAGGCGGTCCACCACCGCGCCCCGGTCGCGGGCTCGGGCGAGAAGCGCCCCAGGCCCGAGGTGGTCGTCATTCCCCAGGCCGCGCCGACGCCCGTGTCGTCACCCCGCACTCCGCACGCCTGAGGCGCCCGCGCTCCCGGCTCTCCCATCTCTCCGGCTCTTCGTCTCTCCGTCTCTTCGTCTCTTCGTCTCTTCGTCTTACGGGCACCCCAGGGCAAACTTCGTCTGGAAGCAGCCGAAGTCGGCGAGGTTGCGGGCGCCGTCCTGGTTGCAGTCGGCGTAGGGGTCGCCGAGGGCGAACATTGTGGTGAAACACCCGAAGTCGGAAAGGTTGAGCACGCCGTCGCCGTTGCAGTCCGGGTAGCAGGTCGCGGGCTGGAACTCGTACGCGCCGATATCGACGACCGGCGGCGGGCCAACGCCGGTATCGGGGGTGGCGGGGTCGTCGAGGCGCCGGGGCGCGCCGGCCAGGTCCAGGGGCACGGGCGCGGCCGTGCTGTTGCCCGCGTCGATACACGCGGAGCCCGCGCCGATGCGGAGGTCGCCGGCGCCGGGGCTGATGAAGCCGGGATCCGCGCTGATGTTGCCGGCTCCGGCGTACCCGCCCATCACGCCGCTGTAGGTCACGAGGGCCGGGCCACCGGCCAGTTCGTCGGGGGCATCGCCCCACAGGATGCAGTTGGTCACGGTCAGCACCGAAGCCTGCGACCAGACGGCCCCGCCGCCGGTGCCGGCGAAGTTCGCGGAGAAGGTGCAGTTGACGATCTTCGCCGTGCCGCCGGAGCAGGCGATGGCGGCGCCGGCGAGCCCCGAGTTGCCGAAGAACAGCGAGTTGGTGACGGTCAGGTTGCCGGCGCTGACGATCGCCCCGCCGTAGGGCGAGAAGCCCGTGGCCTGGTTGCCGCGGAACGCGCAGCGGTCGATGGTGATGGAACTCGTTGCGTCGCAGCCGGCAGCACCGCCGCCGAACAGGTCCGTGCGGTGGTCGCGGATCGTGCAGCCGATCAGTTTCGGGTGGCTGCCGCCGACGGCGTAGACGGCGCCGCCGACGCCGGCAAGGCCGTCCGCGAAGGTGCAGTCCCGGATCACGGGGCTGCTGCCGCTCACGCAGCCAACACCGGAACCGTGGTAGGACGCCCGGCCCTGCTCGAAGTTGCAGCCGCGGATCGTCGGGCTCGCGTTCTGGCACTTGATCGCGCCGCCCTCGCTGCCGTTGCCGCGCCGCAGGGTCAACCCCTGGAGGATGGAGCCCGCCCCCTCGCCGGTGCTGAAGGTGACGATGGTCGCGGCGTGGCCGGCGTCGATGATGCACGCGGCGGGGCCGTTCTCCGATCGGACGGTGATGGCCTTGCCGCCGAAGGACAGGCTGATGTTGCCGGAGCCCGTGTACACGCCGTCGGCGATGAGGACGGTGCTGCCGGGGGTGGCCGCGGCGAGAGCGGCCTTGATGGTCGGGTACTGGGATGGGACGTGCAGCGTCTGGCCGGCGGCCGCGACCGTCAGGGCCAGGACCGCTGCGATCACCTTGAACATGGTCCGTCTCCCGTGGGGCGTCTCCAGCCTACCCGGGACGCCCCGGACCCCCAAGCGAATTGCGCTTTCGCGGGGCCCGCTACGCTTGGGTCATGGCGAGCATTCTCGTGGTGGGGCCGCACCCGGATGACCAGGAACTGGGGATGGGGGGCACGGTCGCGCTCCTGGCGGCGCAGGGGCACCGCGTGCTGCTGCTGGACATCACCGACGGCGAGCCGACACCTCACGGGGATCCGGCGACGCGAGCGAAGGAGGCCGCCGCGGCGGCCGGGGTGCTGTCAGCCCCCGGCAACCCGGTGCGCCGCGTGCAACTGGGGCTGCGGAACCGGTATGTCGAGCACACGGTGGAGGCGCGGCACCGGGTGGCGGGGGTGATCCGGGCGTGTCAGGCGCAGGTGGTGTTTGCGCCGTACTTCGAGGATGCGCACCCGGACCACCTGGCGGTGACACGGATCGCGGAGGATGCGCGGTTCGACTCCAAACTCACGAGCGTCGAGATGCCGGTGCCGGACGGTATGACGCTCGGCCCGCCGATCTACCCCCGCTGGTTCTTCTACTACTTCGCGACGCACCTGCGGATCGTGCCCGCCCCGAGTTTTCTGATCGACATCAGCGCCCACGCCGCCCAGAAGGCCGCGGCCATCGCCGCGTACCGCTCGCAGTTCGGGGTCAACGTCGCCAACCGCGGCGTGCCCGAATGGGTCAAGAACGCCGATGCCTATCTCGGCTCCCGCATGAACGCCGCTGCGGCCGAGGCGTTCTTCACCCGTGAGCCGATCGGGCTCACGGGGCTCCACTCACTGCCGATGTGACGGGCCCGATGCCCGGGGCGAGGGCCCAGGGCCCGGAGCCCGGGCGAAAATCGCCACGGCCGGACGCCTGTGCCGCTCACCAGTCTCAGCAACCGGTCGCTCACGCCCGGGGCCCTGATCGACACTCGTCCAGGAACTCCACCGCCCGGCGCAGGTGCGGGATGACGATGGACCCGCCGACGATGAGGGCGACGTCGAAGGACTCCCAGAGTTCCTCGTCGGTGGCGCCGGCCTTCACGCACTGGTCGACGTGGTACGCGATGCAGTCGTCGCAGCGCAGGACCATGGACGCGACGAGGCCCAGGAGTTCCTTGGTCTTCGCCTGGAGCGCGCCGTCCCCGTAGGCCTGGGCGTCGAGAGAGAAGAAGCGCTTGGTGACGAGCGTGCCGCCGGGGCGGCCGCCGCGCTGGGAGTCGTCGCCGAGGATGCGGCAGTTCATCCTGGAGCGGTAGGCCTGGAACTGGTCGTAGCGACCGGGCATTGGCGATCTCCGTCGTGGCCCGCCGCGGCCACGCCAGCCCCCGTTACTCCTGGTGCTTCTCCTCCGCGGGCGGGGCGGCCGGGGTGGGTTTTTCTTCGACCGGCACGGGCGCGGTCCAGTCGTTGTTCTTGCGGTCCACGTCGGGGTAGGCCCCGTCCGGGTCGATCTGGACCTTGGTCACGACCTTGCCCCCGGTATCGATGGCGGTCGTCCAGTGGTTGGTGTAGCGCCAGACCTCCGCCGGCAGCGAGCGGTCGAGGGTCGAGCCGTCGGCAAAGGTGACGCGCAGATCGACCGGCATCACGAGTTCATTCAGGTTGTTCATCGTGATCCGCATGGACGTGCCGCTGCCCGTCGGCAGACGGACCGACTCCAGTTCCTGGTCCAGCGTCCCGGTCCCCAGGAACCAGCCGCGCCAGAACCAGGCCAGGTCCATGCCCGCGGCGTCCTCCATGGTGCGGAAGAAGTCCGCCGGCTGTGGGCTCTTGAAGGCCCAGCGCCGGATGTACTCCCGGAACGCCTCGTCGAACCGTTCCTCTCCCAGGATGTGCTCGCGGAGCATGACCAGGCCCACCGACGTCTTCTCGTACTGCATCACGCCGAGGCGCCCCGGGTTCACACGGTCGGCGAAGGTCTCCATCGGCTGCTGGTTGCCCTGGCGCATGAAGCCGGCGAAGCCGCGGGCGCTGCCGCGGCGCCCCAGTTCGCCGCTCCAGTCCTGCTCGGCGTAGTAGTTGATGAAGGTGTTGAAGCCCTCGTCCATCCAGGCGTGGCGGCGTTCGTCGCTGTTGACGACCATGGGGAACCAGTTGTGGCCGATCTCGTGGGTGGTGACGCCGAAGAGGCCGTCCTCACTCCCGCGTCCGCCGCAGAAGATGATCATCGGGTACTCCATGCCGCCGGCGACGCCGTTGACGTTGGTGGCGACGGGGTAGGGGTACTTGAACCAGCGGTGGGAGTACCCCTCGATGGATGCGCGGAGCATGCCGGTGCTCTTGGGCCAATGCTCCATGGCCTCCACCGGGTAGGCCGACTGGCAGAGCGTGCCCTTTCCCTCGGGGCCGGTCCCTTGAAGGAACGAGGCGTCCCAGACGAACGCGGGCGAGGAGGCCCAGGCGACGGTGCGCACGTCATCGGCGTGGAAGGTCCAGGTCAGCGGCCCCTCACCCGCGGGGCGGGAATCGGGGCTCTTCACCTCGTCCTGGCCGCGGATGACGACGGTGGTGTCGCTGGTTCGGGCGGTGGCGAGGCGGTCGCGCTGGACCTGCGTGAGCACGTCGCTCTCGTTCTGGAGCACGCCGGTGCAGAACACGAGGTGGCTGCGCGGCACGGTCAGGCTGACGGTGTAGGAGCCGAAGTCCGTGTAGAACTCGCCCTGGCCGTAATAGGGGATGGTGTTCCAGCCGTAGACGTCGTCGTACTTGGCGACGGCGGGGAACCACTGGGCCAGTTCGTACACCGTGCCGTCGTCACCGTCACGCATGCCCATGCGGTCGGAGCCGTACTTGGGGATCTTGAACGACCAGGCGATCTCCAGGACGAGTTTCCCGCCGCGGGCGGCGATGGGGGCGGGCAGGTCGAGTTTCGCGAGGGTGTCGTAGGTGTGGTAGGGCACGTCGGCGCTGTCGCCCGCCGGCTGGCCCGCATCGCCCGGGCCGATGGTTGCGGCCCCGGACTTGCCGATACGGATGGAGTCGATCTTGAAGCCGCCTTCGAAGGAGTCCCGGTTGGCGAAGCGGGTCCGCGGCGGGGTGGTGAGCGAGCCGAGGCTGTCCGACTTGAACAGGTTCTGCTCGAGGCTGATCCAGACATAGGGCAGCACATCGGGTGAGTTGTTCGTGTACGTCAGAACCTCGCGCCCGGTGATCGTGTTGGCGTCCGCGTCGAGGGTGGCGTTGATCACATAGTCCGCCCGCTGCTGCCAGTAGTCGGGGCCCGGGGCGCCGGAACCGCCGCGGATGCTCGTCGGCGTGGGCAGATCCAGAGGATCAAAGATGCTGCCGGCCCATTTCTGCGCGGCCGGGCGATCCGGCCGTGCCTCGGCGCGCGGAGGCGGGGCGGGCGGCGTGGTCGCCGGGGTGGGCGCGGGGGCCGGGGTTGCCGGAGCGGGCGCGGGGGGCGTCGCCGTCGCGACGGGCGTGTCCGCCGACTTCGCGTCGTCCTTTGGTGTGGTTTCGCAGGCGCTCAGGATCAGCATCGCGGCGAGCGCTGCACAGCGGATCATGGTGGGCATCGGAGACTCCGGTGGGAGGCGGGTGAGCATGATAATGGGCAAATGGGGCGGTGGGCGGGCCTCCCGGGTGTTCACCCCCCCAATACCCACAACCCGTACCCACTGGGAGACGCCACAATGTCCCGCCCGTCATCGTCCACGAGGCCACGGGCCCGCAGGCCGGCCCGGTGGACCGCCTCCAGCCACTGGGATTCGCTGTAGCACCGCAGCGGGTAGGACGAGTCGCGGTGCTCGACGCGCCGGCCACGGGTGACGACCAGGTGGCTGTGGACCATCTCCTGTCGCCCGCGTTCCTGTTTCGTTCCGATCGGCGGGACATACTGGACGACCTGCTTCACGCGGCAGCGGCCGCGGGCGCCATGCCAGACATCCTCGCTCGGGAACTCCATGCCGTAACTGGTGAGGGTGATGCCAACGACGTAGACAGCACGAGGCCGAAGGGTGCGGCGGACCTCCCGCAGGTGCGCCAGGAGAGCCTTGTCGGATTCCAGGTGTCGGATGGTGTTGATGACGTTGAAGGCCAGGTGGACGGAGGCAGGCCTGACCCGGGCCGCGAAGTCCGTCATGTCTCCGACGAAGAACCTGGGATTCCCGGGGCGGGGCTGCCCCGTCCCCGGTCTCCGTGCGTACTCGATCATCCCCGGGCTGAGATCGAATCCGATGCCGCGGATGCCGAGGCGGGCGGCGGCGCGGAGGTAGCGGCCGGTGCCGCAGGCCGACTCCAGCCAGGTCTGCTTCCCCGGGCCGATGAAGCGGCGCGCAATGCGGAACAGGCCGCGGACTTCGCGGGCCGTGCCGCGGGCGTGCAGGATGTCGTAGACCGCGGGGTCCTCGTAGAGGCCGATCTGCATGGCGCAACCTATCAGAGAAGCGGCGTGAGCACGAGGGGGCCGGGTGGACACCGGCGCTTCGGGGCCGGATAGAGGAAAGAACCGCCACGGAATGCCGGGGTACCCAATACTTCGTCATGCTCGCACTCCTTGCCGCGGTTGTCGCCGGCCAGCCGTCGTTCTCCGTGTCGTTCGACAAGACTGTCCGGGCGGAGGGCGCGACGGGCCGGATCGTCGTGTACCTCATCCGCGAGGGCGCGAGTGCAACCGGCGAGCCCGCGGACGGTCCGTTCTGGGACGACCCGCAGCCGATGTTCGGCATCAGTGTCAGGGGCCTCGCGCCGGGAGCCGCGGCGGTTGTTGACGGGGCGGCCACTTCCTTCCCTGTGGCGCTGAGCGGGCTGCCCGCGGGGGCGTACCGGGCTCAGGCGGTGCTCGACATGCACCGGGACGACAGCCGGTGGCAGCGGGAGCCAGGCAACCTGTTCTCCGACTCCGTCACGGTCCGCCTGGGCGAGGCTGACGGGCCGCAGATCATCCCGATCACCCTCAATCACGCGGTCGGGGCGCGGACGCCGCCCCGGGCAGCCGGGGCGGAGGAGTTCACGGTCCGCTCGAAACTCCTGTCGGATTTCCGCGGGCGCGACGTGACGCTGCGGGCCGGGGTCGTGTTCCCTCTCAACTTCGACCCGTCGAAGCATTACCCGGCGGTGTACGAGATCCCCGGGTTCGGCGGGAACGATGAGCACGCGTTCGCGCTGGCGGCGCAACTGGAGCGGGTGCCCGCGGGCATGGCCCCGGCGGTACTTGCCCGCAACTGCTTCTGGATCGTGCCCGATCCGGAGAGCGGCAACGGGCACACGCTGTTCGCGGATTCAGCGAACAACGGGCCGTGCGGGCGGGCGCTGGTGGAGGAGTTGATCCCGGCCCTGGAGGCGAAGTACCCGTTGATCGCGGAGCGCCCGGCGCGGCTGCTGCGCGGGCACTCGTCGGGCGGGTGGGCGTCGCTGTGGCTGGCGATGACCTACCCCGGCACGTTCGGCGGGTGCTGGTCCAGTTCACCGGACCCCGTGGACTTCCGGCGGTTCCAGTTGGTGGACATCTACGCACGGGCCAACATGTACGCGCTGACGCCGGCGGAGCTCCCCAACCCGCCGCGGACGGGCCAGATGCCCGACACCCCGTCGGCCCGCGATGGTTCCCGGGTGCTCATGACCATCCGGCAGGAGAACCAGATGGAGGAGGTGCTGGGCCCGGGAAACACATCGGGGCAGCAATGGGACTCGTGGCAGGCGGTCTTCGGGCCGCGGGGGGCGGACGGGGAGCCGGCCCCGCTGTGGGACGCGGCGACGGGGGTGCTGGACCGTGCGGTGGCGGAGAAGTACCGCGGGCACGACATCGGGGAGATCGTGCGCGCGGACACGCCTCGGTACGCGGCGTTGTTCCAGCAGCGGGTGCGCCTGGTGGTGGGCGGGGCGGACACGTACTACCTGAACGAGGCGGTGGAGTTGCTGAAGCCCGTGATCGAGAGCGTGAACTTCCTGCGCCTGGAGGAGGGCGGGTACGGGTACATCAAGGTGCTGCCGGGGCACGACCACGGGTCGGTCTTCGGGACGGGTGAACTGCAGGGGTTCTACGGCGAGATGCTCGAGCACCTCGGGCGAGCGGGCGTGCTGCCGAGATAGCCAAGGATCTTCTCTCGCATCATCCGGCGTGATCCGCTACATTCCCGCCTTCCCGCTCTGTGCCCCGTCGCCCGCACCCAGGAGGCCTCATGGACCGTCGCCACACCATCGCGGAGGGCGTGCTGGCCTGCAAGTCTCTGACCGCGCGGTACTTCCCGGGATTCGACGACTCGAACCGCACGAAGCAGGCGCCCGGGCTGCCCAACCACCTGGCCTGGTGCCTGGGGCACTGCGCCCTGACGATGCAGCGGATCGCCGAGAAGATCGACGGCACCCCGATCTCCGAGCATGACTTCTTCCTGGGCGGGAAGAAGGGCGACGCGGCCCGGTTCGGGACGGAGACGGTGAGTTTCGGCTCCGGGCCTGTGGATGACAGGGCCCTGTACCCCACTCTCGCGCGGTGCGTGGACATCTACAACGCGGGATGCGAGCGCCTGGCGGACGCGGTGCTGGCCTCCGCCGATGAGAAACTGGACGAGACGATCAGGTGGGGCGCCGGGCAGGTCTCGCTGCAGAGCGCGGCGCTGCGGATGGTGTTCCACAACGGCACCCACCTCGGGCAGATCGCGGACCTGCGCCGGGCACTCGGGTTCCGGCCCGTGATGACCTGAGTCACGTTCCGCGGCGGTTGCCGAAGAGGTCGATGTGCAGGCGGGGGCAGTAGCGCCATCCGCGCCGGATGCACTCCCCGGCGAGCCACTGCCTGAACCGCGGCGCGGGCGGGGTCACGCCTTCGGGCATGAGAAGGACGTCGCCGGGGTCCACGGCGGGGAGGCGGGTGAGCAGAGCGTCGATCTCGGGCAGGTCGTGGGGTCCGGTGACGACGAACTTCAGTTGGCGGTACGGGTAGGTGCGGATGAGACGGGCGATGGTGTCCGGATCGATGCGCCGCGCCTCGTGGCGCAGCCGCCACACGCCGCCGGGGTCGCGCGGGTCGCCCTCCCGCGGCGTGGAGGACGCGAGTTTCGGGCTGATGCTCATGAGGTCGCAGGGCAGGTCGCGGTAGACGGTGCCCGCCGTCTCGAGGGTGATGTGCATCCCGCGCTCGCGCAGGGCCGCGGCCAGTGGCGTGACGGCATCGAAGATCATCGGTTCGCCGCCGGTGAGGACGGCGTGGCGGGCGCCGGAGGCCGCGGCCTGGGCCACGAGGTGGTCCACACTCACTCGGACGCCCTCAGGGTTCCAACTGGCGTAGGGGGTGTCGCACCAGGCGCAACGGAGGTTGCAGCCGCCGGCTCGGATGAAGTAGGACGGGATACCGGTGAGTTTCCCCTCACCCTGGATGGAGAGGAAGGATTCGGTGATGAGGAGATCGGACACGGGTCAAGTTCCGGCGCGGAGCACGTCGACGACCCACTCCGGCGTGTCGCGCACGAAGCGGGCGACGACGCGGCCGCGGGAGAAGTAGTAGAGAGCGGTGGCGCCGAAGCAGAGGACGCCGACAGCGGCGACGGCTCCGTAGACCATGACGGTGAGGTCGCGGGTCACGTCCGCGCCGACGCCGAGTTGGGACTGGAGTTCCGCCATCTGCGGGTCCGGGGGTCTTCGCAGGGCGTCGATCATGCTCCAGAGGGCATAGACGACGATCAGGGCGCCGAAGGCAAGTTGGTTGAACCCCAGGAGCCGGCCGGCGCGGGGCTCGAAGCGGGAGAAGAGCATGGCCCCGCGGAACTCGACGGCGGTGATGACGGCCATGCCCAGGGCGAGCACGATGGAGGTCGGGTCGCCGGCAGCGAGGCCCCAGGCCAGGGAGAGGACGGCGAACAGGCCGATCGACCAGGCGCTGAATGCCGCGACGCGCGCGGCGCGGCGGACCCTGCGGGCGCCGGAGCGGGCCCGGGCGACCTCCTTCAGGTTCTCGGCGCTCAGGGGGCCGGGCGCGGATGCTGCCGGGGCGGTTGGTCGGTCGGCGGTCACGCGAAGCATGGTACGGGTGAGCGGGGTTTCACGGGGCGCTCCGCCGGCGTTCACGCGCGGCGCGGATTCCTGGTTGTGCTGGACCAGATGCTGATCATCCGCAGGACGCGCCGCTGGCCGCTGGTGGCGCTGGTGACGGTGGCGGTGGGGCTGGGGATGATGATTGCCATGGCCGGGTACCTGAGGGTGCAGGACTACCTGGTGGCGCGGACGCCGCCGACGCCGTCGAAGTTCGCGCGGGCGGAATGATGTCATCGCGGGGGAACCGGGGTACGCTGAGGCCGCGACCGTCGCCCCATGAGCGTGACCTGGGCCATCTTCGCGATCGACCTGGGCGTGCGGCTGCTGCTGTGCGTGCGGGTGATCCTGCGTCGGGCGCCGGTGACGACGTCGCTGGCGTGGCTGGTGGTGATCCTGTTCGTGCCGCTGCTGGGGTTGCCGCTGTACCTGCTGGTGGGGGAGGTGCGCCTGGGCGACCGCCGCCGGCGCAGGTACGAGCGGTTCGCGCGGCGCATGGGGCGGCAGGTCGCGATGTTCTGGCGCGACGGGACGGAGGACTGGACCAGCGAGTTCGGTCCCTACGCGCACATCGCCCGGCTGGGGACGAACCACTCCGGCATCCCCCCCCTGCGCGGGAACACGCTGACGCTGTTCAGCGACTGCGACCAGGTGCTGGCGTCGATGGTGAAGGACATCGACGCGGCGCGGCGGAGTTGCCACCTGCTGTTCTACATCTGGATGCCGACGGGGGCGGGGGAACTCGTGGGCGGGGCGATGATCCGGGCGGTGGAGCGGGGGCTGGACTGCCGCGTCCTGGTCGACGGCGTCGGCAGCAAGCCGTTCCTGAGAAGCCCGCTGTGCCGGAAGATGGTCGCGGCCGGGGTGCAGGTGGAGGTGGCGCTGCCGGCCAACCCGCTGCGGATGGTCTTCGAGCGCCTGGACCTGCGCAACCACCGCAAGATCGCGGTGATCGACGGGTGGGTGGGCTACGCGGGGAGCCAGAACGTGACGGACCGCACGTTCGGGCCCAAGCGGCCGCACGGGGTCGGCCCGTGGGTGGACGCGATGGTGCGGATCGAGGGCCCCGCGTCCCAGGCGCTCGAGGTCGTGTTCCTGGGCGACTGGCAGATGGATACCGAGGAGGAAGAAGACCTGCGGCCCACGCGGTTCCTGGTCGATGCCCCGACGCCGACAGGCGGGAGCGTGGTGCAGGTGGTGCCGACGGGCCCGGGCCTGACGCCGCGGGCGATGATGGAGGCGCTGCTGACGACGCTCTACTCGGCGCGCGAGGAACTGATCATTACCACGCCGTACTTCGTGCCCGACGACGCGATGAAACTGGCGCTGATGTCCGCGGCGGCGCGGGGGGTGGCGGTGACGATCGTGATGCCGGCGCGGATCGATGCCCCGATCGTGGCGATGGCGGCGCGGGCGTCGTACGAGGAACTGATGGAGGCGGGGGTGCGGATCGTGGAGTTCCAGGCGGGGCTGCTGCACAGCAAGACGATCACGGTGGACCGCGACCTGGCGCTGATCGGGTCGGCGAACCTCGACATCCGGAGTTTCTGGCTGAACTTCGAGGTGACGGTGTTCATCTTCGACACGGATGTGGCGAGCCAGTTGCGGATGCTCCAGGTGGAGTACATCCGGAAGTCGTCGGAGGTCGTGCTGGCGACGTGGCGGATGCGGCCGTTCCTGCGGCGGCTGAGCGAGAACGCGGCGCGGCTGCTCTCACCGCTGCTGTGAAATGTCCGGGTCCCGCCGGCACCACTGTGGAAGGCACGTCGGGCTCCGTCCGCCTATAATGGATCGCCCCCTCACGAGCCGATTTCTACGCTGAAAAACAGGGGGTTTTTGGGCTGCGGGCGGGCCGCGGCGAGCGACCCGGAAGGGAGTCCAACCGCGTGCCGACAGACACCCCGAAAAAAGCCCTACCGCATCTCAACAAGGCCCCCGCGGCCGAGTCCATCCCGCCCGGTGAAGGCGCGACCCCGGCGCCCGGGAACGGCGGGTACGGCGAGGACCAGATCAAGGTGCTGGAGGGCCTGGAGGCGGTCCGCAAGCGTCCCGGGATGTACATCGGGGGCACCGGGCTCAGCGCCCTGCACCACCTCGTCTACGAGACGGTGGACAACTCCGTCGATGAGGCGATGGCCGGGTACGCCACGGTGATCAGCGTCACGGTTCACGCCGACGGATCGGTGAGCGTGGTCGACGACGGTCGCGGCATCCCGGTGGGCCCGATCAAGGACGACAACCCGGCGCTGGACGGCAAGCCCGCGGTCGAGATCGTGATGACGATCCTGCACTCGGGCGGCAAGTTCGGCGGGGAGGGTTCGGCGTACAAGGTGTCCGGCGGGCTGCACGGCGTGGGGGTGTCGTGCGTCAACGCGCTGTCGGAATACCTGGAGTGCGAGATCTACCGCGACGGGCAGGTGCACGAGATCGAGTTCTCGCGGGGGCGGGTCTGCGAGCCGCTGCACGTGGTCGGGCCGGTGCCGCCGGGCAGCACGCGCCAGACCGGGACGCGGGTGACGTTCCGTCCGGACACGGAGATATTCCCCGACACCACGTTCAGTTACGAGACGCTGGCGGCGCGCCTGCGGGAACTGGCCTACCTCAATCCCGGCGTGACGATCCGGCTCTCGGACGAGCGGGTGGGGCCCGACGGCAAGCCGCGGGCGGAGGTCTTCAAGGCGGTCAACGGGCTCGTGGAGTACGTCGAGCACCTGATGGGCGGCAAGCAGGCGGTGACGAGCCCGGTGTACATCCGCAAGGATGATGCGGCGGCCGGGGTGACGTGCGAGGTGGCGCTGCAGTACCACGACGGCTACAGCGAGACGCTGCTGACGTTCGCGAACAACATCAACAACGTGGACGGCGGGACGCACGGGCAGGGGTTCAAGGTCGCGCTGACGAGGGCGGCCAACAACTACGCCCGGAAGGCCGGCATCATAAAGGAGAAGGACCCGGTCCCGACGGGCGAGGACCTGCGCGAGGGGATCATCGCGATTGTCAGCGTCAAACTCCCGAGCCCGACGTTCAACAACCAGCCGAAGGAGAAACTGCTCAACCCGGAGATCGAGGGGATCGTGGCGACGGCGGTGAACGAGGCGCTGGGGGCGTGGCTGGAGGAGCACCCGGGAGAGGCCAAGCGCCTCTGCATGAAGTCGATCGTGGCGGCGCAGGCCCGCGAGGCGGCCCGCAAGGCCCGCGAACTGACGCGCCGCAAGACCGCGCTCGACTCGGGCTCGATGCCCCACAAACTCCGCGACTGCAAGACGCGGGACGTGGACCGCAGCGAACTGTTCATCGTCGAGGGCGACTCGGCCGGCGGGTCCGCCACGCAGGGGCGGAACGTGGAGACCCAGGCCATCCTGCCGCTCAAGGGCAAGATCCTGAACGTGGAGAAGGCGCGGATCGACAAGATCCTGAGCCACGAGGAGATCGTCACGCTCATCGGGGCGCTGCGCTGCGGTATCGGGGAGGAGTTCGACGCCGCCCGTATCCGCTACGGCAAGATCATCATCATGACCGACGCCGACGTGGACGGGTCGCACATCCGCACGCTCCTGCTGACGTTCTTCTTCCGGCACATGCGGGAACTGATCCAGCGCGGCCGCGTGTTCATCGCCCAGCCGCCGCTGTACCAGATCGCGCGGGGGCGGTCCGTGCGGTATGTGCTGAACGAGAAGGTGCTGGCCGACACGCTGACGGAACTGGGCCTGGAGGACGCGACGCTCCAGGTGCGGGAGCCCGGCGGCGCCGGCGCCCGACTCACCGGGCAGCCGCTGCGCCGGGCCGTGCGGGTGCTGCGCCGGATGGCGGAACTGGTGGAGATCGCCGAACGCCGCGGCGTGCGGTTCCCCGACCTGCTGGCCGAGCGCTCCCGGGACCCCGACGGGCGCGGGCGGCTTCCCACGCACCGGCTGACGTGGGGCGGGGGCGATGCGTTCGCCTGGTCGGAGCGGCAGGCGCACGACATCGTCGCGAGCAGGTCGCTGCGCCTGACGGACGAGGCCGTCGGGGCCGACGGGGCGCCCGCGCCGGACGCGGCCAAGCCGCTGGTGTCGCTGCGCGAACTGCACGAGAACCGCGAACTGGAGCGCGTGTTCGCGGAACTGCGGGAACTCGGGCTGTCGATCGACGACTACGCGCTGGTGCAGGAGGAGTCGGTCACGGGGGAGAAACTCCCGGCGCGGTTCGCGTGGGAGATGGGGAAGCAGCCCTCAAAGCAGCAGGTCGCCGGAGCGGCAAACGGTCGCGCCGCGGCCGAGGGTGACGGCGACGGCGGGGCGGATGAGAACGGCGGGGCAGCCAGGCCCGACTCCCGGATCGTCGAGGCCCCGAACCTGGCGTGTGTGCTGGACGCGCTGCACGAGATCGGGCGGCGGGGGATGGAGATCAAGCGGTTCAAGGGCCTGGGCGAGATGGACGCCGAGCAGTTGTGGGAGACCACGATGGACCCGACGCGCCGGACGCTCGTCCGCGTGACATGGGATATGGCGGGCGAGGCCGACTACCTGTTCACCACGCTCATGGGCGAGGAGGTCGAGCCCCGCCGCAAGTTCATCGAGGACCACGCGCTGGAGGTCAAGAACCTCGACGTGTAGGCCGGAGCCGCGAACACTCCGGGGCTCTGTTACGCCGCTCGCGGCGGTGTGCTGTCGTCGTGCATCGGGAAGCCGAGCATCGCCCGCAGGTGGTCGAACTTCTTCTGCGCGTCCACCATCGCGGACTCGACCATCTTCACGGCGTCGGCGTGCGGGATCTTCTGGCGGCGGGTGCGCCCGCCGCGGGCCAGGGCCTCCCACTGCGCCATCCGGGGGAAGCGGAGCGTCCCCGCCTCTTCATCGTGTTCCAGGTGCAGGTTCAACTTCGTCATCGCCGCTCCCTCTCCGCCCGAGCCCTCAGGCGGGGTTGGGTCGGCGGTTCGGGGGCGACGGGTAAGGGCGGATCCGTCCCGGGCCGGACGCCGGCGGCGGCCGCATGGCGCAACCACCCGCCCTTGCCCGCGTTCAGGTCCGATCAGGCCGGACCGGCGGGGGCTTGCGCTGCCCGATCCGGGATTCGGTCCCAGAAAACACGCGTCGCAGGTTCCCGCGGTGCTTCACGATCACCATCGCCCCCAGCAGCGACGCGACAATGAAGAACGGCACCCAGGTGTTGCGGTGCGACAGCATGTCGGCGGGCCGGACCCGCAGGATCAGCACGGCCCGGGCGGCCGCCCAGGCAACAACGCACACCGGGAGCGACAGGGCGGCCGCCACCGACGCCAGGCCCGCATAACGGGTCGCCGCCGCGACGCCAATCCAGACGGCCAGCGCGGCGACGGCAGGAACGGACAGGTACGGGAACATGCCGAGCATCGCGCCGAACCCCGTCGCCACGCCCTTGCCGCCGCGGAAGCCGACCCACGGCGAGAACATGTGCCCGAGGACGCTCGCCGCCATCACACCCAGCCACAGCCAGGCCTGCGTTTGCGGGAGGTCCGTGTACGTCGCCGCACCCCACCCTGCCGCCCCTGTCCGCCACCCGGCGAGTGCGGTCGGTACGAGCCCCTTGAGCATGTCGAGCAGGAAGCACAGGGCGCCAGCCCCCGGGCCGAGCACGCGGAGGACATTGGTCGCCCCGATGTTCCCGGAGCCGTGCTTGCGGATGTCGATGCCGCGGACGCGGGCGATGAGCAGCCCGAACGGGATTGAACCCGCGAGGAACGCCGTCGCGATGAGCAGGGACCAGGTCATATCACATCATGCGAAGCGGCGTCGAAGGGAGTCCATCATCGAGCGCCACACCTCCTCGGCGGGGCGCGCCGCATCGATAATCCGGAACTGATCGGGGCCCGCCCGAGCCTGATCCAGGTAGCCCTTGCGCACGCGCCGGTGGTACTCGCGTCCCTTGGCCTCCATGCGGTCCAGCAGCGGGTTCATGCGCGATGCCGACGTCTCCTCGTCAACGTCGAAAAGCAGAGTCAGGTCCGGCACGCACCCCTGCAGCGCGACCCGCGCCACGTCCGTGATGTCGGCCACGGGCAACCCGCCCGCGGCCCCCTGGTACGCGATGGTCGACGCCAGGTAGCGGTCGGCGGCGACAAGTTGCCCGGCGGCCATGGCGGGGCGGATACGCTGCTCGACCAGTTGGGCGCGGCTGGCCATGTAGAGCATCATCTCGCAGCGCAGCGTCATGTCCCGGTGGGCGTGGTCCAGCAGGATCTCGCGGATGCGCTCGCCGACGCCGGTACCCCCGGGCTCGCGGACCTCGCAGACCGTGACCCCGGCCTCCGCGCAGGCGGAGGTGAAGCGGCGGAACTGCGTCGTCTTCCCGGAGCCGTCGGGCCCCTCGAAGGCGATGAACCGCCCGGCTAGTCTTGTCAGCCACGGATGGTCGCTTGGCACGGGGCGAGTCTACTCTCTCTTGCAGCACACGCGTTCCGCCTGTGTTCTACCCCGTCTCCTCTGTTCCGCGACTCTTCCGAGGAACCCGGAGCGCGAGCGACGGATAAACCCCACGCTCCCGCGTGGGGCTCTGAAGGAACCCCGCGCTGGCGCTTGGGGCTCCGACAGAGCCCGGAGCGCACGTCAGAGCCCGTCGCGGAAGCGACGGGTACAACCCCACGCTCCCGCGTGGGGCTCTGAAGGAACCCCGCGCTGGTGTTTGGGCTCTGCATCACGCCGCGCCGGTGCTTGGCGCGCTGACAGCCCGCACGCACCGGTCGATGCGGGCGAGGGCCGACTCGCGGCCCAGCACCGCCAGCGTCTCGCCCAGCGGCGGGCTGACGGCCTGCCCGGTGAGGGCGACGCGCAGGGGCTGGGCGACCTGCCCCATGCCCACACCCTTCTCCGCGGCGAGGCGCTCAACCGCCTGATTGAGGGAGGCCGGCTCGAAGGGATCGGTGCACGCCACCAGGTCGCGCGCCGCTTGAAGCATGACCAGCCCGCTGGGCTCGCCCCTGCGCAGGACCTTGTCCACCGCTTTCGGGTCGTACTCGAAGCCGTCATCGGGCGTGACGGCAAAGCGGAGGACGGCGGCAAGGTCGCGCAGGGTCTTGCAGCGCGGGCGGGCGGCGGGGGCGATGAGCGACAGTTGGCGGTCGGTCAGTTTCGCGGCGAGGTCCGGCTCGAAGTCCGCGGCCCAGGCACGCCAGCGCGCGACGAACTCGGCGTCCGTCATCGCGCCGATGCGTTCGGAGTTGAACGCGAGCAGTTTGGCCCGGTCGAACTTCGCGTTGCCCGTGCCGATGCGCTCGAGCGAGAAGTGCTCCGCGACGAACGCGGCGTCGAACTTCTCCAGGTCCCTGCCGTCGGGCGTCTTCATCCCCGGATTCCAGCCCAGCAGCGCCAGGAAGTTGACGATCGCTTCAGGCAGGTAGCCCGCCGCCCGGAAGTCGCAGACCTCGATCTCCGGGAGCGCCAGCCCCAGATGCCGGGCGATCGCCCCGGCAACTTCGAGCGAGTCGTTGTCCCCCGTGAGGAACGCCGCGAGGTTATCCGGCGTGAGGCCAAGATCACGGGCGAAATCGGCGGTGCCCAGCGCCCCGGGCTTCCCGAGCGCCTCCCTGAACGACTTGCGGGCCGCCTTCGCCTTGTCCCGCTTGCTCATCTTCGTCCCGTCCTGGTTGAAGATGAGCGGGACGTGCGCGTACTCCGGCGTGCGGAAGCCCAGGGCCGCCTGCAGCGCCACGTGCCGCGGCGTGTTGTTCAGGTGCTCCTGGGCCCGCAGCACATGCGTGACGCCCATCGTCTCGTCGTCCACGACGACGGCGAAGTGGTAGGTGGGGAAGCCGTCGGCCTTGCGGATGACGAAGTCGTCCATTTCGCCGGGGGCATACCGGACATCGCCCAGCACCAGGTCGCGCACGGTCACGCCGCCCTCCGGCGCGACGAAACGCACGGCGTGCGGCTCGCCCGCCCTCATCCGCCGCAGTCGCTCCTCCATCGGCACCCCCGAGCGGTCGTAGCGGTAGGTCTGCTTGCGGCCGGTGGCTTCCTTGCGCAGCGCCTCGATCTCGCGGGGCGTCTCGAACGCGGGGTACGCGCGTCCGCTGGCGATCAACCGCTCGACGTACTTGTTGTAGAGGGGCACTCGCCGCGCCTGGAAGAACGGGCCGACGCCGCGCGGATCGCCGCCGATCTGGGTAGGTCGGCTCTCCGAGCCGACATCTGTGCCCGGGATTGTCGGCTCGGAGAGCCGACCTACCCAGACCGGCCCCTCGTCCCAGACGATGCCCAGCCACGCCAGGTCCTCGAGGATGCCGCGGGCGGATTCGTCGCTGCTGCGGGCCTGGTCGGTGTCCTCGATGCGGATGATGAACCGTCCGTCGCCCCCGTCCCCGCGGGCTCGCCGCGCCAGCGCCCAGCAGAACAGGGCCGTGCGCGCCCCGCCGACGTGCAGGTGCCCGGTGGGGGAGGGCGCGAAGCGTGTGTAGACCGGGGCCACAACCATGACCCCTAGTTCTGCCCGGCGGCGTCGCGCAGGTCGTCCTCGGACAACTCTCGCTTCAGGTCCGCGGCCGCCCGGTTCAGCGTCTCGATCATCCGCTGCGTGGAGGCGATGGCGTTGTCTATCGCCGTACGCCCGGTGACGGCCTTGAGCGCGTCCGGCTGCTTCAGGTCGGCCAGGCGTTTCTCCGACTCGCCCTTGGCGTCCTTCAGGGCGCGGAGCAGGGTATCGGCCTGGTCGCGGACGGCGCTCAGGTCCAGGAGGGTCTGCTTGGGCGTGCTCATGCCCAACGATATCACCGTGATGCCTTGTGCCTCTGCCGGTGTGGACCCGGGCTCAGGCCAGGTGCCGGCGGATGGCCGCGAGCACCGCCGCCCGGTCCGGGCTCGCCCGCACGCCGGAAAGGTCCGCGATCATCGCGGCGCAGTTGAACGTCGCGGGGGCCCCGGCCCACGCCCGGATGCCGGGGTGCGCCGTCGGACGCAGCGATTCCGCCGCGTACGACAACTCCTCGTGCAGTTTTTCCCCCGGGCGCACGCCGGTGAAGGCGATATCGATGGGGGTCGCGGCCCGGCGGGTCTGGTCCGGCGCCACCCCGGGCAGCCGCGGCTCAAACCCGTGGGCCCGCACGAACCGGCACGCCAGGTCGACGATCGGCAGGGCCCCGCCCATGTCCAGCACATGCACCGCGGCACCGTCACCGGGCCCGGGCATGGCCGCGGCCTGGAGCACGAGCGTCGCCGCTTCCGGGATGGTCATGAAGAACCGCGTCATGCGCGGATCGGTCACTGTGACGGGCCCGCCCTCGGCCAGTTGCGCGGACCAGATGGTGAGCACCGAGCACGCCGATCCGATCACGTTGCCGAACCGCACCATCCCGCACGAAGTGCCTGCACCGCCCGTCATCCGGCGCGACGACTCGTGCAGCCACTGCACATACAACTCCGCCAGACGCTTGGTCGAGCCCATGACGGAGGTCGGGTTCACCGCCTTGTCGGTGGAGATCAGGATGAACCGCTCGGCACCGACCGCGACGGCGGCGTCGGCGATGGACTTCGTGCCGAACAGGTTGTTGTTCACGGCGTGGGACGGGTGGTCCTCCATCAGCGGCACATGCTTGTGGGCCGCGGCGTGGAAGACGACCTGCGGGCGGAGTTCCACGAGCAGGCGGAGCGTCTGGTCGGCGTCCACCACGTCGTGCAGCAGCGCGCGGCGGGTGACGCCGGGGGTGCGCCGGGCGATCTGGCGATCGATCTCAAACAGCGCGTTCTCCGACCGCTCCATGAGGTGGAGGTGCGACGGGGCGAAGTCCGCGGCCAGGCGGGCCAGTTCCGACCCGATCGAGCCGCCCGCCCCGGTGATGAGCACGCGCTTCCCCGAGAGGATGCGGCCGACGGCGTTGCGGTCCAGCGTGTGCGGGGCGCGACCGATGAGTTCGGCGATGTCCACCCGTGCCGGCCCGATCCCGCCGACGCCCTGGCCCGCCGGCGAGGCGAGCCCAACGGAATACGGCGGGGCCTGGGTCAGCAGTTCAGAAAGCGGCGGGAGGAAACGCTCCGCAAGGCCGGCCTTTCGGACGGCGGCCCGCACCGCCTGGATCGCGTCCGTCATCGCCGACGGCAGGCTGACGACAGCGACCGCAATGTCATTCTGGAGCGCCGCTCCCGAGAGCATCTCGAGCGTTCCGAGCACGGGCAGCCCGCCACCGGCCCGCCGGGCGGCGCCGCTTTGGGTGGCGCCGCTTTGGGTGGCGCCGCTCTCCAGAGCGGTGTGTGCCGGCCCCGCCGGCACCGGCCCGGGGGCCATCGCCACCAGAACGCACCCCACCGCCTGCGGGCCGTCCTCCAGCAGTTCCAGTTGCTGCCGCGCCTGGCTGATGGTCTGAGGTGTACCGATCAGCACCGCGCGTGCGGGCAGGGGCCGATTCTCCGGCAGTTTCTGCGCAGCGGAACGCGGGGCAAGCCAGCGGAGCGTGGACATGACTCCGAGTTCGGCACAATTCGGCCCGGAGCCACCACCATTTCCGGTCCCGGATCCTGTCCCGGCACGATTTGCGCGGCTACCGGGTGGCGAGCGTGCGGCCGCGAGCGCGCACTACCATCCGCCCCATGCCCGATGAGCCCCGCACCGCCGACGAAGCCCGGGCCGCCGCCGCGGAGTTCCAGCGGGACTACGCCGCCGTGCGCGAGCAGATCGGGCGGGTGGTGGTGGGGCACGGCGACGTCGTGGACGGGGTTCTGACGTGTCTCTTTGTCGGCGGGCACGCGCTCCTGGAGGGTGTGCCGGGGATCGGCAAGACGCTGCTCATCCGCACACTCGCCCGCGCCCTGTCGCTCTCGTTCTCGCGGGTGCAGTTCACGCCGGACCTGATGCCGGCGGACATCTCCGGCACCACCATTGTCATCGAGACAGAGGAGGGGGGAGTGGGGGGGCGGCGGGAGCGCCAGTTCCGCTTCCAGCCCGGGCCGGTGTTCGCCCAGATGGTCCTGGCCGACGAGATCAATCGGGCCACGCCCAAGACCCAGTCGGCCCTGCTGGAGGCGATGCAGGAGCGGCATGTGACGGTCGCCGGGGTCACGCACCCGCTGCCCGCGCCCTTCTTCGTCATGGCCACGCAGAATCCGCTGGAGCAGGAGGGCACATACCCGCTGCCGGAGGCCCAACTGGACCGCTTCCTGCTGAAACTCCACGTCGGGTACTCATCCCGCGAGGAACTCGGCGAGATCCTGAACCGCACGACGGCCGGGCATGACCCCGTGGTCGAGCCTGTGCTGGACGCGGCCCGGATCCTGGCGCACCAGCGGCTCGTGCGGCGGGCGGTGATCGCCGAGCATGTGCAGGACTACGCGATCCGCATGGTGATGGCGACGCACCCCTCCGGCCGGTTTGCCACGCCGATGGTGAACCAGTATGTACGGATCGGGGCATCGCCGCGCGCCGCGCAGGCCCTGGTGCTGGGGGGCAAGTGCCGGGCGCTGCTGGACGGGCGGGCCGCGGCGTCGATCGACGACATCCGCACGGTCGCGCTGCCCGCGCTGCGGCACCGCCTGATCATGAACTTCGAGGCCGAGGCCGAGGGCGTCACGAGCGACGCCGTGGTCCGCAACATCGTGGACACGCTGCCCGCCGGGTGAAACCCGAGGGGGTTTCACCACGGAGGGCCACAAAGAAGATAGAGGACTGAACTCGGAGAGTGCGGAGGCGCACGCAGGGTCGAGTACTCCGGGTGGAACGGCCGCACAGTGATTCCCTGGCACTCTTCAACTCCACGTTCACCTGTCTCCCCGTGGTCCTCCGCGGCTCTCCGTGTTTCACTTCTCTGTCTTGTCCTGCTCACGGGCTGCCGCGGCGGGGGCGTGAGGGCGATCGGTATCGAGCCCGGGCTGACGCCGCTGGACCCGCGCGTGGACGCGGTCGCCGGGCGTGTGCTCGTCCTGCCTGTGGCGATCAGCGGCCCTTACGACCCCGGCACGCCGCTCAGCGTCCTGCTCGACGATGGCCGGCGGCTCCAGGCCTCCCTGTACTGGATCAGTATCTCCCCGCCGGTCGGTGCCGCGCAAGCCTGGCTCCCCGCCGATGGAGACTGGTCCAGCACGCCCGCCGCGGCGGACGTGCGCCCCCGCGGCCCCGGGTTCTGGGCGATCACAGCGCTGCTCCCCGCCGATGCCGCGGGCCAGGGCCTGTGGCTTGCCCGGGAGCGGATCAACCTGAACTGGCTCCCTGAACCCGACACGATCAAGGTGGATGACTCGGTGTGGACCCGACTGGTCACGCCGGAGCGCATGTCCGGCACGCAACTGGGCCGCCTGGTCGAATCCGAGTGGCGCAGCCCGCCGCGGCGGTGGCGGCACCGGCTCCTGACGCGCGGGCTGCGTCCGTCGCCGGTGGACGCTTCGCCGCCGCTGCCCGGCGAGCCCGCGGACCTCTCGGTGACTCCGGAGGGCTTCGCCGACCCCGTGCTGGAGGCGTGGGCGAGGCAGGTCGAATGCCGCTGGCAGATCGGCCTCGCCTGGCTGGCCCAGGCGGATGGAGACGTGGCGGACCGCCTTCGCCGCCGGCTCGGCGGCGTCGTGGACTTTGGCGGCGGCGTACTGGCGCCCGCCTGGCCGACCGCCCCGAATGAACTGGACGCGCTCCTTTCCGACCTTGTCAGCACCCGGATCACGCCGACGGAACGCGCGGCGCGGGCCCGGGCGTGGCTGGAGGCACAGCCCGCGGCGGCCGCGTGGGTGGTGGACGATGCGAGCCTCCGTGACGCGGCGACCGGCTCGCCGCTCTCGACTCTCGGCGTGGCAAACATCGGCGACCGCGCGACGCTCACATGGGCATCCTCCGGCGGTGAGCCGGCGGGGCCGGAACTCGTGCCGCTCGCGGTGGGGGCAACGCGCCAACTCGTCGCGGCCCCCGCCGCGGGTGTCGCGCAGGGCCATGTCACGATCCACGCGGGCAGGTGGTCCGCGGTCCGCATGGTCAGCACGGGTCCGCTCACGGCCGGACCTCCGGGCCTGCGCCTGGGCCCGCTGCTCCCGGATTGGTCGATGCCCGGCTGGGTGGCCGGGGTCTACCGGCCGGCGCCCCCCGTCGGTGACGCGGCGTGGGCAACGTCCGCCCTGCTGACGCGGGAGGGGCAGGACGAGCCGCGCTGGGTCCTGCTGGTGGAGTGCCGCACCACCGATCCCGCCCCGGAAATCCTGCGCTTCTGGTTCGGCCCGTTCGGCACGCCGGTCACCACCGTCCGCATCGCGGGCGCAGGGACCGTGACCGAGGAGGGGCGCACCGGCATCGATGCCGGTGTCATCGTGCGCCGGGACAAGGACCGCTGGAGCGCTGCCGTGGCGATCCCGGCATCGTGCATCGACGGGGATGGACGAATCGTGCTGGGGTTGGAGCGCACCGATGCACGCGGCCGCCACACCGCGTGGCCGCGGCCCATGCTGCCCTGGCAGTTTGAGCCCGGTCGGGTGCTGATCGATACGGGGGGCTGGGGTGATCTGGGTGCCGGGGCGCTCCCGCCGCCGGACAAGTAGGAGACATGCAGCGGGCCCCGCAAGGCGTGCCGCATTGAGGCTTGGCCCCCGGCCCGTCCGGATAACGCCCGCGCACGCGGCACGCCCGGCGCGCCGGCACGGCCGGGGCTGCGGACGGCCCCCGCCCCGCTGGACCTTCGCCGGATCGATGGCACTCTTGCTCCTACGCCGCGCACCCGGGCGGCGGGGGAGGGAGACCATGAGCATCCTGGCAACGCCGAAGGCCTCCGACGACAGTTTCGTGAGCGTGGCGGCGACGACCCATGTGGCCGTTGCCTCGATTGAACTGCCCTCCGTCCGCGAGCGGCAGGCGGCGATCATGCAGGAGCGGCTGACGGACCTGGCCGCGCAGTGCCACGGGCGCCTGGCCGTGGGGTTCACGGAGGTCACGGACATGACCAGCGCGGCGATCAACGCGCTGGTCGAGGTGTCGGGCGCGTGCCGGGCCCGGGGCGGAAGCCTCGTCATCTTCGGGCTCGCGCGGCCTTTGCGCAAGGTGTTCGCGAGCACGGGGCTGGACAAACTGCTGACCGTCGCCGCCGATGCCGACGCGGCGCTGCGCCTGTTCAACCCGCGCCCGCGGTGGTCGCTGTTCGGGCGGGCGGCGTAGCACCCGGCCGTTCGGCCCCCGAGTCGCACCCGTCAGGCGGTTGCCTTCGCCTTCCGCGACATCCGCAGGTTCAGCATCTCCACCCCCAGCGAGAACGCCATCGCGAAGTAGATGTAGCCCTTCGGGATCTCGCGCCCGAAGGACTCCCCGACGAGCATGACGCCGATCAGGAGCAGGAACGACAGGGCGAGCATCTTGATCGTCGGGTGCTTCTCGACAAAGTCGCTGATGCGGCCCGCGACCAGCATCATCACCAGCACGGCGATGACCACCGCCGTCGCCATGATCGCCAGCGGGCCGTGAGAGGCGGAGCCCTTGGGCTGCTCCACCATCCCCACCGCGGTGATGACCGAGTCCAGCGAGAACACGATATCGATGGCGACGATCTGGGCGATGGTGCTGCCGAACCCCGCGTGGCCGAGGTGCCTGGCCGGGTCCGGGTGCTCGCCGGCGGCGCTCTCCCCGCCCTCGATCTTGTGGTGGATCTCCCGGACCGCCTTGACGATCAGGAACAGCCCGCCGCCCAGCAGCACCAGGTCCTTCATCGTCAGTTCGTGCGGCTCACCGCCCGCCAGCACCTCCGGCACCGTGAACAGGTGGTAGGTCAGCGCCATGATCCAGGTGATCGTGAACAGCAGGGCGATCCGCATGATCATCGCCAGGGCCAGGCCGATCAGCCGTCCGCGTCGGCGCTGCTCCGGCGGCAGCCGTCCGGTGAGGATGGAGATGAAGATGATGTTGTCGATGCCCAGCACGATCTCCATGGCGGAGAGCGTGACAAGAGCGATCCCGTTCTCGACGGTCAGAAGGGCGGTCCAGTCCATGGGGGTCCCCCGGGGAGCGGAAAGGTTAGCGTGGATGACGCATCCATACACTCTCCGGTGCCCATACCCCGCATCGCCATCATTGGCCGGCCCAACGCGGGCAAGAGTTCCCTCCTGAACATGCTCGCGGGGGCCAAGGTGTCGATCGTGGACCCGGCCGCGGGCACCACCCGGGACCGCGTGACGGCGGTCGTGGACCTGGCGGACCCGAGTGGGCGCCCGCGACCGGTCGAACTCACGGACACCGGCGGGTTCGGGGCCTACACGGAGGAGGGACAGCGGTTCAACGAGGTCGGGGCGGACCTGGGGACGCTGCGTCGGGACATCGAGGCCCAGATCGCGCACGCGGTCGAATCGGCGGACCTGATCCTCTTCTGCATCGATGCCCAGGCCGGGATCACGCCGCTGGATCAGGAGATCGCGCGGCGGCTGCGAGAGGGGAAACTGGGACGGGCAGGCGGCACGCCGGTGAACCCCCGTCAGGAACCCGGGGCCGCCGGCAAGGTCCGCCTCGTCGCCACCAAGGTGGACGGGCCGAAGTGGGAGGCCCACGGGTACGAACTCGCAGCCCTCGGGTTCGGCGAGCCGCTGCTGTGCTCGGCGAAGAACAACTACTTCCGGCGTGATCTGGTCGACGGGATCGTGGCGGACCTGCCGGCGGACGCGCCGGGCCAGGCGCCCGCCCCGCAGTCCGACCTGACCATCGCCATCATCGGCAAGCGCAACGCGGGCAAGAGTTCGCTCGTCAACCGGCTCGCCGGGCAGGAGCGCGTGATCGTGTCGGAGATCGCGGGCACCACCCGCGACGCCGTGGACGTGCGCCTGGTGTTCGGTGACAGGAGCGTGACGGTGATCGACACCGCGGGCCTTCGCCGCCGGAAGAGTTTCGCCAACCGCATCGAGTGGTGGGCGTTCGACCGGGCGCAGCGGTCCATCGAGCGGGCGGACGTGGTGCTGCTCCTGATCGACGCGACCGAGCCGGTGTCGCAGGTGGACCAGCAACTGGCGATGCTGACGCAGAAGGCCGCGAAGCCGGTCGTCATCGTCGTGAACAAGTGGGACCTGGTGGAGGGCCAGGCGGGGCCCAGGGGCAGGCCGATCACACCCCACGACTTCGAGGAGTACCTGCGGGCCGAACTCAAGGGCATCGACTACGCCCCGATCGCGCTGGTCTCCGCGGCGACCGGCCGCAACGTGAAGCAGACCATGGACCTGGCGTTCGAGGTGAGCGAGCAGGCCCGCAAACGGGTGGGGACGGGGCAACTGAACCGGCTGGTCAGCGGGATCATCGAGCGGCGGGGCCCGGCGAGCAAACTGGGCACGTTCGCCAAGGTCTACTACGTCGCGCAGGTGAAGACCAGCCCGCCGACGATCGTGCTGGTGGTCAACAAGCCGTCGCTGTTCGACCCCGGGTACATGCGGTTCCTGGTCAACCGGTTCCGAGAGGAACTGCCGTTCCCGGAGGTGCCGATCCGTGTGCTGGTGCGCCCGCGCCGGCAGAAGCAGGGCGGCGGCGCGGCGATCGAGACCGCCGACGCGATGACCAGCGAGGAGATCGCGGAGGTTGAGTCCGAGGCGGTCGCGGAGGCCGGTGTGCCGGACGGTGACGCCGAGTCCTATTTCGACGACGAGTGAGTTCTCTCCCCGCCCCGGCGAGGAACATCCCTCGCGGACCGGGGTTCTACGGTGTTTTCCTCATCCCATCGCGGCCGGTCCGCGGTACAGCGTGACCCTCACGCGCGCTACGATTCGCTTCCCCCATGAGCCAGAAGTGGCGTCGCAGCCAGCAATGGGACCGTGAACATTTCCCACCGTGGGCCTGGCCCGCGCGGCTGCTGCTGCACACCTTCAGTTCAATCCCGCTTGCGGTCGTCCTCCTCCTCTTCGTGGTCCTGTACGCCACTGTCGCCAGTGTGCCCATCGGCATGCTCGCCCTCATTCCGACCTTCTTGCTCTACGGCCTCACGCTGCTCGTCGCGGTCGCGCTGTCGCTGCTGCCGCTCATCGGGCTCCTGCTGGCGCTCCGCGGGGCACTGGGGCCGGGGGCGCGCTTCGTCCTCGGTGTGCTGGGCGGCATGGCCCTCGCGGCCGGTGCGGTCTGGGCCTGGCACGCCGCCGTCTGGCCCGCGCTCCGCTACGAGCCGGCGACCGGGCACGGTGTTCGCCTGTTCGCGGCCTTCTGCGACCGGTACAAGGCCACCACCCTCCGCCGCCTGCCGGGCATGGAGATGAGCGAACTCGAGTTCTACGGCTGGTGGCCGCTGCGCGTGGTGCTGCTGCTCTTCGTCACCAACATGATCGTCGCCACGGTGCGGCGGATCGAGTTCACCTTCGTCAACATCGGGGTGCTCACCGTGCACACGGGGATCATCCTGATCGCGCTGGGCAGCATCTATTACCACCGCTTCAAGCTCGAGGGCGACACGATCCTGCTCGCCGGCGAAACCGACGCCAAGGGCGTGCCCACGCCGGGGCCGCCGCAGGGGTTCTTCTTCGACAACACCCTCCCGGCCCTGTGGGTATCCACCGGCCACCGCGCCGACTGGATCCCCCTGACCGGCGTGCCCAGGTACAACGACTACAACCTGGGCGCGGGGCCCGCGTCCAGCGTCCTGACGGCGATCCACCGCCTGCCCGCGGCCGGCAGCGACGGCGGACGCTCCCTCGACCTGCCCGTTCGCGCCTCGGCCCGGCTCGACCCCGACCTGTCCTTCCGCATCGTCGGCTACGCCGTCTACGCCGACCCCGCACCCGACTGGGTTCGCGGCGATCCCGCGGCCGCGGCCAAGCCGAACCCGGCCCGGTTCGTGACGCTCCTCTCGACGGACGAGGCGGCGACCGGCGTCCGCGCCGGCCCGGTCGCGGACGTGTTCCTCCTGCCCGACCGGCCGCAGGACCGCGTCTCGGAGAACGACGCCTTCGGCATCGAGTGGACTCGCGGCATGGACCCCGCCCGCTGGGCCGATCTGTCAACACCCCTGCCCGACGGCACGCTGCACGCGCTGCTCGTGGAGGTGCCGGCCGCGGCCGACCACGCCGCGTACAAGGCCGTCTATCCCGTGGGGCCGAACACCGACGTCGCCGTCGGTGACACCGGATGGCGGCTCAACGTCAAGCAACTCGCGGCCCAGCCGCCGTTCCCGATCATCACCGAGGGCTACCGCGATGCCAACTCCAGCATGGCGATCGTGCGCCTGACCGGGCCCGACGGGAAGTCGTTCGATCGGTGGCTCTACCACCGCTTCCCAGAGATCAGCCAGGACATGCTGGACGAGGTGAACGACCGCGGCATGCCAAAGCGCCGCGACGCCAGCCCCGCGATCCGCGTGTCCTACCTGGATGTCTCGAAGTTGCAGGTCTATCTGGACGAGGCCGCGGACGGGACCGTCCGCGCCATCGTGCGCCAGCCCCGCGGCCGGGTGCGCACCGCCGGCGGGCTCAGGACCGGGAGCCAGATCGCGGACCTGGTGCCCGGTATCGGCCTGCGCATCGGCGAGTTCTGGGAACATGTGGATGCCTTCGATCGCCCGCGGGTCGTCCCGGAATCGCAGCGCGACAAGGAGGACGTCGGCAACCACGGGCACGCGATGCTGGCGGTGGAGGTCGCCGGCGGCACCGGCCTCCAGCCGGTGGGCAGCGGTCCCGGGCACGAGGGCACGCACCCCGCCAAGGAGCCCGGTGCCGCCAGGACCGTTGTCTGGCTGCCCTTCTCGCGGTACTTCGGCGTCCCGGGCACCGGGGACACGACGCGCACCGTGCGCCTGCCCGACGGCCGCATGATCGCCCTGGGCTTCGGCCGGCTGCCGCACCAACTCCCCGGGTTCATGGTGCAACTCCTGGACTTCACGATGGAGGCGTACGACCATCGCGGGGCGCCGCGCGACTACAGATCGATGGTCCGCGTGCTCCCGACGGACGACTCGTTCGAGCCCTACGAGCACCTCACCCAACTCAATGCCCCGCTCCAGGCCCCGTTCGAATGGCTCGACGACCGCCGCTCCTGGCTCGCCAACGCGTGGGGCACGGTCAGGAGCCGCCTGAGCCCGATGCAGTTCAAGTTCAGCCAGGCGGGGTGGGACCGCTCCGGCTGGGAGCAGACCCAGGCGGCCGCCGACCGGGGAGAGGTGCCCAGGCCGTTCGCACGCTTCACGATCCTGCAGGTCGGCAACAACCCGGGGATCCATGTGATCGCGGCGGGGGGCATCCTGATGTCCGTCGGTATCCCGTGGGCCTTCTATGTGAAGCCCTGGCTGCTCCGCCGGCGCAAGCATCGGCTGGAGGCGGACCTGGCCCGGGGCCGCGCCGTCCCGGCTTCACCGCACCGGGCGCGGGCCGCAGTCGTACCGGACCTTGAGCCCAGCGGCGACAGGAGGGTGTGATGAAACGGTTGCTCGCGGCCCTGGCCCTGCTGGTGTGCCCGCTCGCCCTTGCCCAGGAAGCGCCGGAGGGCAACGCCCACCCGAAGCCCGACGCGCTGGCGTCCGTGAGGGCGGAGGCGGTGAACCCGTTCGGCCCCGCGCCGGAGCCCTCGCCCGTCACGCCGCAGCAGAAGCGGGCCCTGGCCGCGTCCGTTGACCTCTCCCCGCTGCGCGGCCTGCCGGTGTACCACGGCAGGGTCAAGGTGCTCGACACGCTGGCGCGGGAGACGGTGCGCGCGATCACCGGGCGCAAGGATTACGACGAGCCCCGCGGCACCGCTCTCCAGGGCACCGGGACCGGTGCCGCCGAGACCGGCGGGGTGTTTCACTACGATCCTCTCTTCACGCTCCTGGACCTGGCGATCGATCCGTGGTACTACGCGGACAAGCCGCTGATTGGTGTGGACTTCCTGCCGCTCCGCCGGGAGATACTCGATGCGGAGTACGGGCCCGACGAGGGCCGGCGCCAAGAGGCCGCGGAACCGAAACTCGCCGCGGCGTCGCTGACGAAGGACCAGTGGCTCAGGACGGGTCGGCTCTCGCTGCTGATGATCGCCCACCACGGGACGGACATCCAGCAGAAGCATCCGAACCAGGCCTACGCGGCGGCGTTTGACCACGTCTTCGGCGCGATGCAGCTGATCGAGGGCAGTTGGAAGAACCTGCTCACAGTCCCCCCGGGTTCACCGGATAAGCCGTACCTCCACATGTCGTCGCTGCCCGCGGACCACCCGGCCCGCATCGCTGCCGCCGAACTCGGCCGAGCCTGGCGCGCCGGGGATGCCCGGGCCGTGAACGCCGCGGCCCTCGCCCTGGCCGCCGCCATGCCGCGAGCGACGGAGGGCGCCTTCCGGCGCAGCCTGGAACTGGCCTACAACCGTGTCGCGCCGTTCGAGTGGGGCTACTGGGTCTACCTTCTCGCCTTTGTCGTGCTCGTCATCGCGTTCGGCACGCAGCGGCGATGGCTGATCGGGCTGGGGGTCGCGGCGCTGTTGGCCGCCGTCGCCCTCCACGGGTTCGGGTTCATCTCCCGCTGCATCATCGCCCAGCGCTTCGCGATCCAGAACCAGTTCGAGTCCATGACCGGCGTCAGCCTCTTTGCCAACCTTGTCGGCATCACGATCATGCTCGCGCGCCGCCAGTGGCTCTTCGGGGCGGCCGCGGCCGGGGTCGGGTTCATGGTCCTGCTGACCGCGACCCAGCGCGGCATCCCGGGATCGGAGATCGAGCCCGAGGCCGCCATCCTCAACACGAGTGTGCTGCTGAAGTACCACGTGACGACGGTGCTCAGTTCCTACGGCCTGATCTCGCTGGGCTTCATCATCAGCCTGTTCTACCTGGCGACGTACTACGCGGCCCGGTTCCGCTCGCCGCAGGCCGCGCCGATGGCCGCCGCGGCCCTGAACATTGCGGACGACGAGCCGCGTGGGCCGGCCCGCACGCTCTCGGACCTCGACAAGGCGCAGATGGTGGTGCTGCAACTGGCCTTCTGGGCCCTGGGCGTCGGGCTGCTGCTGGGGGCGTGGTGGGCCGATCACTCGTGGGGACGCTGGTGGGCCTTTGACCCGAAGGAGACCTGGGCCCTGGCGACCTGGATCATCTACCTGATCGTCGTGCACGTCCGCGTCGTGACGACCGGCAAGCGCGGCCTCGTCACGGCGTGGCTCAGCGTGCTGGGCTTCCTGATGATGCTGTGGACCTACTTCGGTGTGAACCTGCTGCTGCCCGGGCTGCACGCGTACGCATAGCCCTCGCGGCAGCGAGGGAACGAAGGGCCGCCGAGGGCCGCGGAAAGACCGATCCTTCATGCTCCGCCGCGGCGCCAGCGTTCCACTATCGCTTCCGCCCACCGCTCTGGCGCAGACGCGCCAGTTGCTTCTGGCGGTCCGCGGCCCTGGCCTGGAGCCGGGCCAGCCACCCGGTGCCGGGCTTCTTCTCCTTCGGGGCCAGCAGGTCGTGCTTGTCGATGTGGGCCCGGATGTACTTGCTCTCGATGATGCCGAGGGTTGAGTTGCAGATGAAGTACAGGGCCAGGCCGCTGGGCGCCCGGTACATCATCAGGGGGAACAGGATCACCATCATCACCTTCATGATCTTCTGGGTCTGCTCCTGCTCCGGGCTCATCGGGGCGGTCTGCGGCGGGGTCAGGTACTTCTGCTGGATGAAGAACACGACCGCCAGGAGCAGCGGGAGCAGGTTGATCGCGTCGATGGGGCCGAACACCGGGACCGTGGCGATCACCCGCCCGAAGTGGTAGAAGTGGTCCGGGGCCGACAGGTCCCCGAGGAACCAGCCCATGAACCGCGGGTGCCCCGGCGCGACCGTCTGGAACAGCCCGAAGAAGGCCGGCGCCTGGCGCAGTTCCACCGCGAACTGGAGCATCGCGTAGAGCGCGATCCAGATCGGGGTCTGCAGGAACATCGGCAGGCACCCGAGCGCACCGGTCGGGCTGATGCCCTCCTCGCGCCACAGTTTGGCCATCTCCTCGCGCTGGCGCTTCGGGTCGTCCTTGAACTTCTCCTGGACCTTCTTCTGCTTCGGGGCCATCCCCTGCATCTGCTTGCCGAACCGGGCCATCCGCACCTGCGACCACTTCGTCACCGGGTGCAGGCAGGTCCGCACCAGCAGCACCAGCAGGAGGATCGACAGCGCCCAGTCGTGCACCAGGTAGTCGTGCAGCACGTGCAGCACCGACAGCAGCGCCCCGGACAGCACCGGGAAGGTGCACCAGCCGCACGCCCCGCCCGAGTTGTACACCACGATCCGCGGCAGGCCCACGGCCACCATCGACGGGTCGAGCCGGATCTCCGGCTTGGACAGCGGGCCGGCGTACACGCTCACGCTCAGGTCGGCCGCCCCGCCCGCGGGGGCGGTCATCACTTCGCTGCGGGTCTGCAGCGCCAACGTCGGGGCGGCCCCGCCCGGGTCCAGCACCACGCTGTAGACAGTCTGCGCCGGGTGCAGGACCTTGTCCGTCGCGCCCGCCGGCAGCAGCGGGAACACCGCCACGCCGAAGTACCGGTTTGATAGGCCCGTCCACACCAGGTCGTACTGGTTCTTGATGCTGCGATCGTTGGGCCAGACGGTCGAACCCTCGCGGACGTACTTGGCCGCGTCGGGCGTCCCCAGCACAGTGGCGCGGGCCAGCGTCTCGTACCCCTGGGTCAGCACGAACTGGCGCGACGGGTCCACCGCCGGCGGGGCCAGGTACCCGAACTTCACGCGCCGCGCGTCCCCGCCGTAGGTGTTGATGTCCTCCGGCAGGTCGGCCGGCCCGTACTGCCACCACCGCACCGTCATGGGGCCCGGGGTCAGGTTGTGGACGGCCTGGTGCAGTTCGATCTCGTGCAGGCCCGGCTTGAGCCGGTACAGGCGCGTCACCCGCGCCACCGCCGCACCGGAAGCGTCCAGGACCTCGGCCTCGAACGACCCGGGAGCAACCTGGCGCCACACATGGGCGGGGCTGTCGGGGTCGCCCCCCGCTTCCGCTCCGAGCCCGGAGAGGTCCACCGTCGTGCCGTTGATCTCGACCGCCGTCGCTGCCAGCGGTGTCGCGACGGTGTCGTAACTGGTCTCCAGCAGCGGACGGCCCTGGCTGTCGACCAGCGGGCGGCCCTCGGCATCGCGCCGCAGCCGGGTGTAGGTCCCCCGGTGCTCGTGCTGCAGCACGACCTGCTCACCGGGCTTGCGCTCGATGGTGTCAAAGTACCGGCTCAGCGTGATCGACTTGACCCCGGCGCCGAAGGGGGAGAACTCGACCAGGGCCGTGGTGTCGGGGTCGGAGAGGGACCCGACGGGCGAGAAACCGCCCGCCGGACCTTCATAGACCCGGGGCCTGAGCGCACCGAGCGACGGCACCTCCGGCGGCGGGGAGGGGGACGGCGCGGGGGGCGTCGCGGCCCCGGGCTGGGCGGGGGTCACCGGTGCGGCGGGCCCGGGTGCCGGCGGAGCCGTGCTCCCCGATTGCCCCGGCGCGGGGGCGGGGGGAGTCGCCTGCGAACCGGTATTGCGCATCACCGAGAACGCGACACCGATCCCCGCGATCAGGACGACCAGCGGGAGCACGATGCGCAGGACCGGATGCTTGGGCTGGGGCATGGGAAGGGCGGAAGGATAGTCGAACGGGCCCCGAGCGTGACCGGGCTTCAGCCTTGAACACTCGGAACCCCGTCGCTCACGCAGCGGGGTCGTTCACCGGCCCTCGAACAGCCGTTCACCCAGCCAGGGTGAGAGTTGCGGGATGGCCTTGATCTTCGCGGCCACCGCCGCGACGTCGTACGCGATGCGGATGAACTCCACCCGGTCCGTGTGCAGGAGGACGTAACTGGCCCGCGGGTCCATGTCCCGCGGCTGGCCGACGGAGCCGACGTTCACGACCGCCTTCTCATCCGCCTGCCAGCGGTAGACGGCCTCACCCAGTTCGGCCGGCGGGTAGAAGTCCGGCTCGTCGGTGAAGACCCCGGGGACGTGGGTGTGCCCGACCAGGCACAGTTTCTCGACGCGGTCGAAGATCGACTGCATCTTGTCCGGAGCGCCCATGGCGTCGTCGGGGAAGATGTACTCGTTGATCGGTCGGCGCGGCGAGCCGTGGACGGCCAGCATCGCGGGTGAACCGTTGACGGCGGGCTCGGCGATCCGCACGCGCAGGCTGTGCAGGAAGTCGTAACGGGCCGCCCGGAGCGCCGCGTTCTCCTCCTTCTCGAACTGGTCCCGGGTCCAGTACGCGCTGCCCTCGGCGGAGGCGTTGAAGTTGGTGGGTTCATAGAGGACGGCGAAGTCGTGATTGCCCATGAGCGACCAGGCGCACGTCTCGCGCACCAGGTCCACGCACACCAGGGGTTCGGGCCCGTACCCGACGATGTCGCCCAGGCAGACGATCCGCTGGATGCCGCGTCCGGCGATGTCGGCGAGCACCGCCTTCAGCGCGTCCGCGTTGCCGTGGATGTCGGAAATGACGGCGGTCGCCACACGGTCTCCTTCGGGACCGGGATCGTAGCCTTTCGTGGGCGTGGTTTGGCCGCCCGCGCCCGCGGCAGCAACGAAAAACCCCGGCCGCGGGGCCGGGGTTGGGGGTCTTCTGCCGGGGCCGGCCCGGTTACGGGCAGCCGAGGGCGAACTTCGTGGTGAAGCAGCCGAAGTCGGCCAGGTTCCGCGTGCCGTCCCCGTTGCAGTCGGCGTAGGGGTCGCCGGTGGCGAACTTCGTCTGGAAGCAGCCGAAGTCGGCCAGGTTCAGCACGCCATCGCCGTTGCAGTCCGCGTAGCACTGCGAGGTGCAGGTGTACGCCACGACCTTGAAGGCGTCGATGCCGGCCTCCACGTCCCAGGTGTTGGGGTCATCGGAGACGCTGAAGCGCACCCGCATGGCGCTGGTCAGGGGCAGGACGTTGGTGACCTGGAACTCCTTGTGCACCCAGGCCTTGGGCGGATCGGCCGCCGGGAACTCCAGCGTCGACCAGTTGAGCCCGTCATTGGCGGAGATCTGGACCACCAGGACGCGGTAGTTGGTGTTGGGCGGCGCGGGGGCCAGGGTCTCGAACCACCGGTCATAACTGAGCGTCGCGCTGTCGTACCCGCTCAGGTCCATGGCCGACGTTGTCAGGACCGTTGTCCCGCCGTCGACGTCCTGGTTCGGTGCCAGTCCCGTGACCCAGCACTGGCCCGAGCCGTCCCCGTCCGTGGGGGGTGAATACTGGGTGTTCGGCGTGGAGGGCACGCCACGCTGCCACGCCCCGGCGGCGAGCCCGGTGCTGTTGGTCACAGTCCAGCCCGGATCGGTCTCGAAGTTGAAGTTGGCCGCGATCGTCGATCCCACGGCGCTCACGGCGTGGAACTTGGTGGCCGGCGCGCCCTGGGGGTCGCGGACGGTCGCGCCGCTGGCGGCCTGCGCGGTGAAGTAGTAGTCCACGGTGTCGGTGCACTGGGTTGCGGGGATCGTCGCCTCGTAGTGGTTCGGCGTGACCTCCGTCATCGGGTTGGTCACGATCGACCCGCCGTTGATGCTGTAACTGATGGTGCCGGTGCCGGGCACAGGGGTGCTGGCGACGCCGACCAGGTTCACCTGGATCACGGTCGGCTGGTTGGACGTGATGATCTCCGGGTGGCCGTTGGGATACTGGAACTCGAACGGCGTGAGGGGCGGGCAGGGCAGGTTGCGGGTGGCCGATGCCGCGCAGATGTCGGCGTAGTTCGGCGTGCCGTTGGTCAGGTTGCCGTCCGTGTCGTCGACGGTGAGGACCTCGATGATGCTCGCCGGGTGCAGGGAGTTGCTGCCGCTGCCGCCGGTGGTCATCTGCGACCAGGCGACCTGCAGTTCCTGGGCGTTCGACCACCCGGGCTGGGTGCCGTAGGAGGCCTTGAAGTTCTGGAGCACCCGGTACCAGAACGCGCCCTCAACCTCGCCGCAGTCGTGGAACTCACCGTTGCAGGGGTAGGAGCGGGTGTTGTTGATGAGGTCGCGGATCGGCTGGCCGTTCTGGAAGAACGTGTCGGCGATGATGCCCGTGTCGTACAGCATGACGGCGCTGGTGTCGCCGAAGCCCTCGCCGAAGGCGCCCTGGGAGAGCCCGAGGGTGTTGACCACGTAGTGGCCGTACTCGTGGGCGATGACGCTGCTGTACGCGGAGTTGTTGCACCCGCCGCCCACGTTGAAAAAGTTGATCGAGTCGTCGGAACTGAAGTAGTAGGCGTTGCAGGTGCCCGAAACCCCGGTGTTGCCGTGGATGGCCGGCAGGGAGAAACTCGGGGCCCGGTCCGTGTAGTAGTCGTGGATCAACTGCCCGTGGATCAGCACGTTGGCCTGAGCCGTCGTCTGGCTGTTGGTCCCGCCGGGAACCGCGTTGAACAGCGGGCTCGCGGGCACGCCGGGGACGGTGCCGGGAAGGCTGACCTGGATGGTCGCCGTGCCCGTGGGGAAGACCTGCACCCAGCGCCCGTCCTGGGCGCTTGAGGTCAGCGTCACCGGGGCCGTCCCCGCGTTGGGGATCGTGAAGTTGCCGCTGGTGTTGCTGTAGGCCGAGTTCCCGCCCGTCACCTTCATCAGCGCCTGGGACACCGCGATCGCGACCGGGACGTTCGTCGCGATGTCGGGCTTCAGGCCGGGCGTCGCCATCGCCTTCACCGTGCCGGTCACGTCGTCGTTGTACACCTCCGACCGCGCCCGGAGCAGCAGCCCGGTGGTCATGTCCACGAAGAACGTGAACCCGCGCCCGGGGCGCCAGCCCTCGAACCTCCAGACCCGCGTGCCCACGCCCGCGTCGTCCTGGTACACGGCCGCGACCGGCGCCGTCCAGGTCGTCAGGTCCGCGTACTGCGGGTTCCGCTTGATCGCCCCGGCCACCTGGGCGCCGGTGAAGAACGCATCCCCGAACCCGCCCGCCGGAACCCGGGCGAAGGTGCCGGCCGCGTACACAACCCGGGGGACCGGCTGGTTCAGGACCATCAGGCGGCCGACGCCGTGCTCAACCGGCATGCCGCTGATCGACTGCGTGTACTGGTACACGGTGAACCGGCCGTTCTGCACGGTGGTGATGCCCGTGAGGTTCAGTTCCAGGGCCCCGACGCCGAACGCGGCGGCGTGGGCCGACCAGAACTGCGTGGCCGCCTGGTCGGGGGTCATGCCCATCGTCATGGGCACACCGTAGAGCACCCGCACCCGCGAGCCCTCCATGTAGGCCCGGGCGCCGGGATACACGTTCTGGAGATCGTGAACCCCCGGGGGCGGGGCGACGTCGGCGGCCGCGCCTGCCGCAAAGGCGAGCAGGGCCGCTGCGATCCATCTACGCGACATGAGTCTCTTCCTTGTGTTACGGGGATGGGGCACGTTGCACCCCAACGAGGTGAGGAGTGTACAGCGAAATCATGGATTGGGGAAGCGAATTGTCTTGCGGATTCCGTGCCGACCGGTGGGTCAACCCGGCCGAGGGTGGCCCTCCGAACAGGTGGCTACCGATCCCGCCGCATCCGGTGCATCCAGCGCCCGTACTCCAGCACGGAGCGGACCAGTTCACGCCGGGGCGGGTGGCCGCGTCCGAAGGCCGTGTGCAGCCGCCACTGCCAGTAGGGGCCCCGGAAGCGGAAGCGGGTCAGGACGCCCAGGCGTGCGAGTTGGTAGAGGCCGCCGAGGGTGTCGAGGAGCCGGCGCAAAGGGTTACGCCCGTCCGGTGCCGGCCAGCGACTGGCGGTACCAGGCCATGGTCTCTTCCAGGCCCTTCTCGATGGGGACCAGCGGGGTGTAGCCGATCAGGTCGCGGGCCCGTGTCAGGTCCGCCAGCGAGTGCTTCACGTCGCCGGCCCGTTCCGGCTTGAAGACGACCTGGGGGGCGGCGATGTCGCCGGCGGCGCTGGAGTCCTTGGCAACGATCTGCGCCATCATCTCCGCCAGTTCCAGCAGGTTGACCCGCCGCCCCGTCCCGACGTTCACGACCTCCCCGGCCAGGGGTTTGTCGCTCATCCCGGCCAGGAGCATGGCGAACACCGCGTTGGCGACGTTGGTGAAGTCCCGCGACTGCCGCCCGTCGCCGAAGACCACCGGCGGCTCGCCCTGGAGCAGCGCCTTGGCGAAGGCGGCGATGACCGCGGCATAGGCGGAATCGGCGGACTGGCGCGGGCCGAAGATGTTGAAGAAGCGGAGGCTGATCGTGCTGAGCCCGTAGGACTTGGCCCACGCGAGCATCACCGCCTCCCCCGCGAGTTTCGAGGCGGCGTAGGGGGACATGGGACGTGGCAGCATCGACTCGAGTTTGGGCACCGTCGGGTCGTCGCCGTAGGCGGAACTGGACGCGGCGAAGACGACCCGGGCGGCGCGGACCCGCCGGGCGTGCTCCAGCACCCGGACGGTGCCCGTTGCATTGACGGACCAGTTGCGCTGGGGCTCCGCCACGGACTGCGGCACGGAGCCCAGTGCGGCCAGGTGGAAGACGGTCCGGCAGCCCTCGACCGCTTCCGCCAGGGCGTCGTCGTCAAGGATGGAGCCCTGCACGAAGCGGACGCGGTCCGGCTCCAGGTCGATCAGTTCCGCCAGGTGCGTGACGGTCGAGTTGGACAGGTCGTCGATGACCGTGATGGCGGCCCCGAGGGCCAGGAGCGTGTCCACCAGGTGGCCGCCGATGAAGCCGGCCCCGCCCGTGACGCACACATTCCGACCCTCGTAGGCGGGGCGCAGACGGACCACGGTGTCGGCCGGGAGTTTCATGGCCGCGTGATTCTACAGGGAATCACGCGGGGCACAAGCGCCCGCGGGTCACGGGCACCCCGGCTGGCCCGTACACGCCTCCGGCCCGCCGAAGTCCCGCCCGTCCAGGAAGCCGCGGGTCCAGCGGAAACGGCCGATGATCGTGCCGGAGCCGCCGGGCTCCCACGGGGTAGGCTCGTACTGAAACAGAGTCGGGTCAGGGCTTGCCGGATTGTTCGGCTGCCACCCCGGGTTGCTCTCCCTCGCGGCCTTCACGGGCACGCCGCCGTCGGTGAACAGCAGCGGCAGGCGGGACTGGTCGTGCGTGCAGTACGGCTGGTTCGTCCCGAAGTGCCGGGCGTTCGAGTCGCTTACGAACACCTTGTGGGCGGGAAAGTCCACGTCGGAAAGCAACTTGGCTCCGAGCCGCGCGGCGCCGGGAACGTAGTACAGGTTGTGCCGACCCGCCGGGGTCACGCGGTTGGGCACGGATGACTTGTCGTAGAACGCGGTTGGGACGATGAAACTCGCGCTGTAAGGCCAACGCTTTGCGTTCGGATCGCCCGGCACGTTGGGAGGGGCGGGGTGATAGAGCCCTTGATCGAACCCGTGCGGGTCGCGGGACCATTTCAGGCGGTGCTCATCCGCCGCGGAGATGAACGTCTCGTCGGGCACGCGCCCTGTGTAGTCCAGGAGCGGCACATGTGAGTAGTTGATGTGAAAGGTCACGAGGTAGAACAGCGAGATGTCCATGCGACCTGCCCGCCGGCGGAGGATGTCCACCATCTGATTCGCGACGGCCTGCCCGTCGTTCGTCGCGTTGTTGAGGTCCGGCCACTGGCTGTGGCTCTCCCCGGCGCGCCAACTGAACGTCCAGAACTGGTCCGCGTTGTCGGCGGCGTATTGGCAGGTGAGAGAGCCGATGGACCGGAGTTTGCCGATGTCCTCGCCCAGGCGCCCGGCGCGCCGGGTCTCGGCGCCGAACACGAGCAGCAGGGCGGCGACCAGCGACGCGACCACGCTCAGCGCGGCCAACTCCACGAGCGCGAAGCCGTGACGGGTCTTCATGGTTGCCTCCACCCGATTCTCGCGGGCTCGACCGCACGCCCGGAACCGGGCGGCGCGCAAGTGTACCGCGCCTACGGGCACCCCGGCTGGCCCGTGCACGCCTCCGGCCCGCCGAAGTCCCGCCCGTCCAGGAACCCCCGCGTCCAGCGGAAGCGACCGATGACATGTTCGTTTGTATTGCCGGAAACGGTGGCCGGCTCCCACGCATCCGGCTGGTAGTCGAAGGCGGTCAAGGCGCTTGAAGTGGATCTGGGAGACCAGCCCAGATTGCTTTCCGCCGCGGACTTGACGAGGGCGCTGCCATCCACGAACAGCAGCGGCAAGCGGGCCCACGGCGCGTATGTGCAGTACGGCTGTATGATCCCGAAGTGCCGCGCGTTGTTGTCGTGCATCAGAACCTTGTGGGCGGGGAAGACGACGGCCGCGGTGGTCTTGCCCCGGAGGATCGCGTCAGCGGAGAGAAAGTATGAGCTGTGCGTGCTCGCCTGGGTGACGCGGAGCTCAAGGCGCGATCGGTCGTAGAAGGCGGTCTCCAGAGGGAAACTCGTGCTGTACGGCCACCGCTTCCCTGGCCCGGTTCCCGGGGCGCCAGCGGGGGCGGGTTGGTAGAGGCCCTGGTCGAACCCGTGCGGATCGCGCAACCACTTCAGGCGGTTGGTGTCCGCGGAGGACACGAAGCACTCATCGGGCACACGCTCGGCGTAGTCCAGGAGGGTGAGTTGTGAGTAGGAGATCTGGGGGATGAAGAACTGGAGTTGCGGGACGTCGGTTCGGCCGGCGCGCCGGCGCAGGATGTCCACCATCTGATTGATGGATGCCTGGGTGTCGCTCGTGGCGTTGTTCAGGTCCGGCCACTGGCTGAGCGACTGGCCCTTCTTCCAACTGAACGTCCAGAACAGGTCCGCGTTGTCCGCGGCGTACTGCCCGGTGAGGGCCCCGATGCGCCGCAGTTTGCCGATGTCCTCGCCCAGGCGCCCGGCGCGCCGGGTCTCGGCCCCGAACACCAGCAGCAGCGCGGCGACCAGCGACGCGACCACGCCGAGCGCGGCCAACTCCACGAGCGCAAAGCCGTGACGGGTCTTCATGGCTGCCTCCGCCTGATTCTCGCGGGCCCCGAACGCACGCCCGGAACCGGGCGGTGCAATGAGTATACCGCGCCTACGGGCACCCCGGCTGGCCCGTACACGCCTCCGGCCCGCCGAGGTCGCGCCCGTCCAGGAACCCGCGCGTCCAGCGGAAGCGGCCCCTGACGTACTCAGAGGGCAGCCCGGAGAGCGTCGGCGGCTCCCACGGCTGCGGGGCGTACTTGAACCTCGAAGGGAAGGCGCTCGCCGGGGCGTTCGGCTGCCACCCGGAGTTGCTCTCGGCCGCCGCCTTCACGAGCACGCTGCCGTCGGCGAACAGGATCGGCAGGCGGGCTTCGTCGTGCGTGCAGTACGGCTGCATCGTCCCGAAGTGCCGGGCGTTCGAGTCGTGCGCGAACGCCTTCTGGGCCGGGAACGCGACGCCTGACAGCGCCTTCCCGCCGAGTTGGGCGTTGCTCGGGACAAAGTACTGCCAGTGCGACGCCGCTTCAACTCGGTTCCCCTCCGGCGACTTGTCGAAGAATGTTGTGGAGACGGTGAAACTCGCGGAGTACGGCCATCGCTTCGCGGCCGGGTCCGGCGGCGGGCTCGGCGCGTAGAGCCCCCCGTCGAACCCGCGCGGGTCGCGCGACCACGTCAGCCGGCGCTCGTCCGCCGCGGAGATGAACGTCTCGTCCGGCACCACCTTCGACCTGTCCAGCAGAGGCAGGTGCGCGTACGAAACATGCGGGAACCAAGCCGTGATCCTCGTGATGTCCTCCCTCCCCGCCACACGCCGCAGGATATCCACCGCCTGGTCCGCCCCGGCCTGCAGGTCGGTCGGCGCGTTGTTCAGGTCCGGGTACTGGCTGTACGTCCCGCCCTTCTTCCAACTGAAGTTCCAGTACAGGTCCACGTTGTCCGCGGCGTACTGCCCGGTGAGGGCCCCGATGCGCCGCAGTTTGCCGATGTCCTCGCCCAGCCGCCCCTGCCGCCGCTGGTTGTGCCCGAACACGAGCAGCAGGGCGGTGATGCAGGCGATGACCGCGGCCAGGACGGCCGCTTCCGCCAGCGCGAAACCCTTGCGATTCATGGGGCGCCTCCGCATTTTGCCCTTCCCGGGACGGGCCGGGCGTGATAGGGTGTAGGGCGACCTTTCTGGTCGGTTGCGGGGCCCGCAGGTTTTTTATCGAGCCCCGCAACTCCGGGTGATCCCCGGGGTACGCCCTTATGCCCGAGACCGGGCCGTGAAACGGAGCGGAGCCATGAAGAACCTCGCCGCGCCCCTCGCCCTCGCCCTGCTCGCCGGCGCCGCCGCCGCGAGCGACCTGACGCTGCGCACCATCGTGCTGACCGGCACGCCCGCGCCCGGGATGCCGACGCTGGCGTTCGACTTCGTGTCGGACCCGCGCCTGGCGGCGGGCGGACAGGTGGCGTTCTTCGCGGACGTGGCCGGGCCCGGCGTCACCGACGCCAACAACGGGACACTGTGGTCCGACCGCACGGGCCCGCTGGCGCTCGTCCTGCGCGAGGGCGACGCCACGCTCATCTCTCCCACGACGTATTACTACGCGATCCCGTACCCGAACTTCACGGACACGCTGCGCTTCGGGGTCACGGCCTCGACGGAGGACTCGGACCTGCCGCCGATCCCGCACCAGCCGATCCGCCTGGGCATCTTCAGCGAGTTCGCCGCCCCGCCGGGCTTTGCGCCGATCGCCCGCGACGGCGACACGCTGCCCAACTTCCCACCGCCGGGCACGGGCTTCTCCGGGATCGTCCCGGCGCCGATGACGGACACAGGGCTGCGCGCGTTCACATCGAACGCCGGCGGCGTGCTGTGGAGCGGGGACGACAGCGGCGTCGCGCCCGTCGCGGTTTCGGGCGATCCCGCGCCCGGCACCCCCGGGCAGCGCTACGGGGCGCTCTTCGAGCCCGCGCTCGCGCCCAGCGGGACGCTTGTCTATGCCGGCACGCTGCTCGACCCGCTCCCCGCGACGACACCCGTCGGCACCGCCATCTGGCAGCGCACCATGCCGGGGCCGCTCACGCTTGTTGTGCGGACGGGGGGGAACGCCAGCGGCGTCGCGGGCCTGTACAAGGAACTCGGTGCGCATCCGGCCGTCGTGTCCCACCCCCCGGCCGCGTCCGTCGTCGCGTTCTGGGGGCGGATGGAGTCCGGGAAGGTGACGGAGGCGGACGACACGGCGATCTGGATCGGGACCCAGTTCACCACGACGCCGCCGCGCATCCGCGAGGGCAGCGCCGCCCCGGGCGCGGGCCCCGGCGTCTTCTTCGATGAACTCTCCGGGACTTTCTCCGTCGCGTACGAAACCTCCGGGCTCGGCACCTCGATCGCCTTCCGCGGCTCCCTCCGCGGCTCGGGCGTGTCCGACCTGAACAACTCCGGCATCTGGCTGTCGCGCCAGGGATCGTTCACGATGATCGCGCGCGAGGGCGACCAGGCGCCGCGCCTGCCCGCGGGCACCGTCTTCGCCTCGTTCTCCGATCCCGTCCTGACGGAGCGCGGGCAGGTCGTGTTCCTCGCGCGCCTCCGCGGCGGGGGGACGACGGACCAGACCGGTGATGTCCTGTTTGCGACCGAACTTGCCCGCCCCGCGATCAACGCCCCCGCGGGGCGCGCCGTCCCCGTGGTCCGCACGGGTGATGCGTTCCCCGTCTCGGGCATGGAGACGCGGATCGTCCACCACCTCTCCTTTGACTCGCAGCCCAAGGGCACGGGCTACAGCGCGACGGACACAAGCGGATCGTTCCTCTTCAAACTCGTCTTCAAGGACCCGATCGTCCCGCCGCCGCCGCCGCCGACGTACCCCTTCCGTTTCACCGAGGGGCTGTTCCAGGCGACGGTGCGCTGCCTGGCGGACCTGAACGCCGACGGCGTTCTGAACCTCGCGGACTTCGGCGCGTTCCAGACCGCCTACGCCCTGGGCGACCTGCGGGAGGCCGACAGCAACGGCGACGGCGCGCTGACGCTCTCGGATTTCGGCTCGTTCCAGTCCTCGTTCGCGCTCGGCTGCCCGTAATGGAACCGCCGGGTCATCCACAGAAGGCGATGACCCGTTCCGGACATCCTGATCTGGAACAAATACTCTTTCGGGTTTTCGGGCGACTGAAGTATGCTGTTCTCACCCGCAACTTCGGAGGTGCCATATGCCTGACTTGAGCGTCGCGAAGGATGTCGGAAAGGCCTTCATCAAGAGCCCAGTGAACGCCGCTCGTGCGGCCCGTCAGGGGTGGAACGACGATGCCTCCTGGATGGGCCCGCTGGGGAAACTCGAAACCCACGGCAATAGTCCCAAGAGCCACGGCACGGGCCTCAAGGCCCATGGCACGAAACTCCTCGATCACGGGAAGAAACTCGCCTCCGACGTCTCGCGCCGCACCAAGCAGATGGGCGCGGCGGTGCTCAAGGCGGATGAGTACGGACAACTGGATTCCTACCGCTAGTTTCATCCCGGACTTTGGGCCTCGCCATCGGGTGCCGTGAGAGAGGGAGGAGCGGCGAACGCGTCGCAATGAACCCCGACTCCCGGTCCCTTTCGGCCTCTTCCTACAGTCTCTCCCGATGCCCAAGAGGGACCTGTACGACATCCTGGGGGTTGCCCGCACCGCCAGCGCCGACGAGATCAAGGCGGCCTACCGCAAACTGGCGCGGAAGTACCACCCGGACGTGAACAAGGCCGGGGACGCCCCGGAGAAGTTCAAGGAGGTCCAGGACGCCTACGACACCCTCAGCGATGCGGAGAAGCGGCGAGAATACGACCAGTTCGGACACACCGGGGGGCGGGGGTCACGCGGCGGCGGCGGGGGGCCCCACTACACCTGGTCCGGGGGCGGCGGGCGCGGGGGGGCGGCCGGGGGCGGCGAGGTGGACATGGAGGATCTGTCCTCCGTCTTCGAGACCTTCTTTGGCGGGCGCGGGGGCGGCGCGGGCATGGGCGGCTTCGGCCGCGCCGAGCCGTTCGGGGGGGGCAAGCGTCAGAAGGCGTCGCGCCGCGAGGCCGCGCCGCAGGAAGTCCAGCACGAGATCACCATCAACTTCATGACGGCGGTCCGCGGCGGCACGGAGACGCTGCGCCTGGAGACCGGCGGCCAGGTCAGGACCATCGACGTCACCATCCCCAAGGGCGTCCGGGAGGGGGCGCGGCTGCGGGTGAAGGGGGCGGTGAGCGCGGGCTCGGGGCGGCAGGCGGACCTCATCCTGACCGTCCATGTGGGCCGGCACCCGCTGTTCACGCGCGGGGGCGCGGACGGCGAATCCTCGGCGGACCTGTACCTGACCCTCCCGCTGACCATCGCCGAGGCGACGCTGGGCGGGGTCGTCTCCGTCCCCACGCTGGACAAACCCGTGGACCTGACGGTACCATCGGCCACTCCCAGCGGGGCCAAACTGCGGCTCCGCGGGAAGGGGATCGAGGAGGGAACAACCACCGGCGACCTGTACGCCGTGGTGAAGATCGTGCCGCCGGACGGGCGGCAACTGACGGAACAGGACCGGGCGGTGCTCACACGCATCGCGGGGCCGAGCGTGCGGCCGGGCTCCGAATGGCCGGTGTAGCACGCGACAGGCGAGGAAAATCAGGAAAGCCACCCGCCCGGGCCGATGGAGCCCGTGGAGTCCGGGCCGGAGGCCCGAGCGTGCGGGGTACACCGAGAGAGGAAAGCGGATCGGCGCGAGCGCCGGCCGCGACCGGCCCGCGACGGCCGGGGGAGCGCGGACCGGGGTGCTGAAACGCCAACACCAACTCTTCGCGGCCCTGCTCGGGGTATCCGACGGCGTGGTCATCGCGCTGGCGTGCTACGCCGCGTGGGCGATCCGCCGGATGGTGGTCGAGGGGTTCTTCGCGCAGTCGTGGGAGAACTGGGCGATCCGGGAGCCGCTGCTGCCCCTGGCGCTGCCCTTCGTGCTCACGTCGATGTGGGGTATGGGGCTGTACCGGGCGCGGCGGGACCGGACCCTGCTGGGGGAGTGGGCGCAGGTGCTGAAGGCGACGCTGGTCGGCGTCCCGATGATCGTGGTGGCCGTCTGGGCGGTGGGCAACCGCGAGATGATCGGCGGCGCGACACCCTACGGAGCGCCGGTGGTCTGGGGTGTGGCGATCCACGCCGGGCGGGCGCAGTTCGGCAGCCTGGCGGTCCTCCTGCCGCTCTTCTTGTGTGTGCACCGCACCGGCGTGCGGTTCATCCTGCGTTCGGCGCGGCGCCGCGGGTACAACCTGCGCCACGTGGCGATCGTCGGGGTGGGGCGCCTCGGACAGATCGTCTGCCACACCCTGGTCCGGAATCCCTGGACCGGCCTGAGCGTGGCCTACTTCATCTCCCACCACGCGTCGTCGCGCCAGGCCATGCGGGCGGGCCTGCCGGTTCGCGGCGGGCTGGACGACCTGGAGGAGACGCTGTCCCGGCACCGCGTGGATGCCGTGTACCTGGCGATCCCCAGTGCGACCGGCGCCCTGCTGCCCGTGCTGCTCCAGCGGCTCCAGAAGTTCGCCGTGGACGTGCGGGTGGTCCCCGACGTGCAGCCGCGGTTCGTGCCCCAGAGCATGGTCGTCAATGAACTCGACGGCATGCCGATCCTGAGTTACCGGGAGAACACCTCGACCGGCCTGGGCGGCTTCAGCAAGCGGGTGCTGGACGTGGGCGGGTCGCTGGCGGCGATGCTCCTGCTCTCGCCGCTGATGCTGCTGCTGGGGCTTGTGGTCAAGATCGGCTCCCCCGGCCCCGTCATCTTCCGCCAGCAGCGCGTCAGCATGGGCGGCAAGGTCTTCCACCTCTACAAGTTCCGCACGATGTTCCACGCGTCGGACGAGGAGGCGGGATCGGCCGCCTGGACGCGGCGCAACGACCCGCGGATCACCCCCGTCGGACGCATCCTGCGAAGGACCAGCCTGGACGAACTCCCGCAACTCTTCAACGTGCTGCGGGGGGAGATGTCGCTGGTGGGCCCGCGGCCGGAGCGCCCCGAACTCATCAGCCGCTTCCGAGAGGACTGGCGCGGCTACATGCTCCGCCAGCACGTCAAGGCGGGCATCACCGGCTGGGCCCAGGTCAACGGGCTCCGCGGGGACACCAGCCTGCGCAAGCGCGTCCAGTACGACCTGTTCTACGTCCGCCACTGGTCGCTCTGGTTTGACCTGCGCATCCTGTGGCTGACGATGTTCCGGCTCGGGCGCAACGCCCACTAGGGTTCGCCCGCGGACGGCCGGCCCCGTGACGGACGGGGGGCCCGCTCAAGTGGAGCGGGCCGGGATGGACGATGAACTTTCCGGCTGACCCGGGGTCTTCCGCCGGCCGCGTGGTATGCTCGCGGGCCTTGTGGGGAGGCGTGTATGGAACGACGGCGGCGCGCGTTCACGCTGATCGAACTGCTGGTGGTGATCTCGATCATCGCCCTCCTGATCGGGATTCTGCTCCCGTCGCTGGGCTCCGCCCGGCGGACCGCCCGCCACGCGGTGTGCATGTCGCACATCCAGCAACTGGCCCTGGCCCAGGCGGGGTACTGGGCGGACTTCCAGGACCGGGTGGCGTCGTTCACCTGGTCCCCGGGCAACTGCCCGAGCATCTACCCGGACCTGCGCAACGCCGCTCCGGGCGACTACATGGCCGCCACCATGTACCAACTGGTGGACATCCTGCGCCGCCGCACCGGGCGGGAGTCGCTCCAGCCCGACACGTCGCGCCTGCCGCACCGGCACTTCAGCCATGTGGTGCTGAACGACTACATGTCCAGCAGCCTGCCGGAGCGGACCATGGCGTGCCCGGAGGACCGGACGCTGCTGTCCTGGCAGGCGGACCCCGACAACCCGACGCCGCAGCCGATGGGCAGCACACCCGCGATGACGAAACTGTGGCCGTACAGCTCGTCCTACCAGATCGTGCCGTGCTCCTGGTCCAGCGACACCAGCACGAACCGCGGGGCCACCGTCTCTCAGGTTGACTACGACCACAACCTGTTCTGGCTCGGCAGCCTGCCGTGGGGCAAGCGGAAGATGAGCGAGGTGGTCTTCCCGCAGAACAAGGTTCTGTATTTCGAGTTCTTCGACCGTCACCACGGCAGGCGTGACCTGTTCTATGCCCACCCCATCGCCCGGCCGATGGTCCTGATGTGGGACGGCTCCTGCTCCCCGCGACTGACGGAGAGCGCAAACAAGGGCTTCAACCCGACCACGCCCGCGAGCCCGAACGCCACGCAGTTTCACTACGACCCCAGGATCCTGGGGAATGTGGAGCCCCCGACCCTCAGCGGCGGTCCGTTCGACACGGTGTACGGCTACTACCGCTGGACGCGGGGCGGGATGCGGGGGGTGGATTTCGGGGCCGGCGAGATCAACACCGGTCAGCCCTAGATCGGCCATCCGGCTGCCACCGGGGCTTGACACGCTGGTATACTGGTTCCGGCCCCATCCACCCCACGGCGCGGCTTTCTGCCGCGCCCCTTTGTGGAGGCGTACATGAAGCGTCGCCCGAACCGCCCCGCGTTTACGCTGATCGAGTTGCTCGTGGTCATCGCGCTCATCGCGCTGCTGATCAGCATTATCCTGCCCGGCCTGGGCAAGTCACGCCGGACGGCGCGCCACGCGGTCTGCATGTCGCACATCCAGCAACTGGCCCTGGCCCAGGCGGGGTACTGGGCGGACTTCAAGGACCGCGTGGCGTCGTTCACATGGTCGCCGGGCAACTGCCCGAGCGCCTACCCCGACCTGCGGAACGCCGGATCGTACACCCAGGCCTGCATGAACCAACTGGTTGACATCCTGCGGCGGCGGACCGGTGACGACACGCTGCAGCCGGACCCGGGCCGCCTGCCGCACCGGCACTTCAGCCATGTGGTGCTCAACGACTACCTGTCCTCCAACCTGCCCGAGAAGACAATGGCCTGCCCGGAGGACCGCACTCTGCTCTCCTGGCAGGCGGACCCGAAGAACCCGGACCCGAGGCCCGCGGGCAGCACCCCCGCGATGACGCGCCTCTGGCCGTACAGTTCGTCCTACCAGATCGTCCCGTGCGCCTGGTCGGCGGATATCGGGCGCGGCGGATCGACGGTGGAGCAGTACCCCAACGATCACAACCTGTTCTGGGTCGGCTCGCTGCCCTGGGGCAAGCGGAAGATGAGCGAGGTGGTCTTCCCGCAGAACAAGGTCCTGTACTTCGAGTTCTTCGATCGCCACCACGGCAAGCGCGACCTGTTCTACGCCCACACCATCGCCCGCCCGCTCATCCTGATGTGGGACGGATCCTGCTCGCCCCGCCTGACCGGGGACGCCAACAAGGGGTCGAACCCGAACAGCCCGACCAGCAACGGCGCCACCGTCTTCCACTACGACCCCAGCATCCTGGGCGGGGTTGAGCCCCCCACACTCAGCGGCAACCAGTTCGACATCGTCCAGGGCTTCTACCGCTGGACCCGCGGCGGCCTCCGCGGCCTGGACTACGGCGGGACGGAGATCAGGACGGGCAATCCCGGGTAACTTGGGGCGTCAGACTACCATGCGGCTCGCATGGACCAGCGCCGCTATAGCGTGATCGTCATCGGCGGCGGGCACGCCGGCGCCGAGGCCGCATGGGCCGCCGCGAACCTCCTCGGTGGCACCGGTCTCCAGACCGGTGTCATCGCCCTCGTCACCATCGACCCCGCCAAGATCGGGGTCATGTCCTGCAACCCCGCGATCGGCGGGCTCGCCAAGGGCCAACTGGTCCGGGAGATCGATGCCCTCGGCGGCCTCATGGGTCTGGCCGCGGACGCCACCGGGATCCAGTTCAAGGTCCTCAACTCCTCCCGCGGCGCGGCCGTCCGCGGCCCGCGCGCCCAGTGCGACAAGCACGCCTACGCGGAGGCCGTGCGCCGCATGGTCGGGGCGCGCCCGGAGATCGACATCATCACGGGCACCGTCGAGCGGCTGCTGGTCGAGGACGCCCGCATCCTCGGCGTTCGCCTGGGCGACGGCACGGTGCTCGCCGCTCCCGCCGTCGTCCTCACGACCGGCACATTCATGCGCGGCCTGATGCACACCGGCGAGTCGAAGACCCCCGGCGGGCGCCACGGCGAGGCCGCCGCCACGGGCATCTCCGCGGCTCTCACGGAACTCGGCTTTGAACTCGGCCGCCTGAAGACCGGGACCCCGCCGCGCCTCGCCCGCGGCTCCCTCCGCTGGGACGACCTTGATCCCGCGCTCGGCGACGACCCGCCCACGCCGTTCAGTGATTTGTCTCTGGGTAGGTCGGCTCTCCGAGCCGACGGATCGAAGTGTCGGCTCGGAGAGCCGACCTACGCCTTCCCCGCCCTCCCCCAGGTCGACTGCCGCCAGACCGCGACGACGGCCGCGGTCCACGACCTGATCCGCGCGAACCTTCACCGCGCCCCGATGTATTCCGGTCAGATCGAGTCCGTCGGCCCGCGCTACTGCCCGAGCATCGAAGACAAGGTCGTGCGCTTCGCCGAGCGCGGCTCGCACACCGTGTTCCTGGAGCCCGAATCGCTCCGCGACGACTGGGTCTACTGCAACGGCATCTCCACCAGCCTGCCCGCGGACGTGCAGGACGCGATCGTCCACGCCCTGCCCGGCTGCGAGCGGGCCGTCATCCACCGCTACGGGTACGCCGTCGAGTACGACATGGTCCGCCCGCACCAGATCCACGCCACGGGCATGACCAAACGTGTGGACGGGCTGTTCCTGGCCGGGCAGATCAACGGCACCAGCGGGTACGAGGAGGCCGCGGCCCAGGGGCTGGTCGCGGGCGTGAACGCGGCGCGGTACGCGCTCGGTCAGCCGCCGTGGACGCTCGGGCGTCACGAGGCGTACATCGGTGTCTTGATGGACGACCTGGTCACGCGCACGCCGACGGAGCCGTACAGGATGTTCACCAGCCGGGCCGAGCACCGCCTGAGCCTGCGCGCCGACAACGCCGCGGATCGCCTGACGCCCATCGCCGAAACGCTGGGCCTGCTGGCCGGCACGGAACTCGGGCGGCTGCGGAGCCGGCGTTTCACCCGCCGGCGGGGGCAGATGGGGGCGCTGCACGGCGAGGTGGACGCGGCCCGGGTGGGCGGCGTGCCGATGGAGAAGGCGCTCCGGCAGCCCGGCTTCGATGTCCCCGCGTTCCAGCGGGCGCTCGGCGGCAACCCCGCGCGCTACGACGAAACGGTCTGGTTCAGCGTGCACGCCGACCGCGCCTACGCGGCGTATGTCGTGCGCCAGCACGCGGAGGTCCGCCGCTCCGCCGAACTGGAGCGACGCCGGATTCCGGCGCGGGTGGACTACGCTCGGTTCGCGGCGCTCCGTGCCGAGACCCGCCAGGCCCTGTCCCGCTTCCGGCCGGAGACGTTCGGGCAGGCCGGGCGGCTGGAGGGCGTGACGCCGGCGGACCTGACGTTGCTCTCGGTGCTGCTGTCCCGCCCCGGGGCGGTCGCGTGACCCTGCTGCTGCTGGCGCAGCAGGCGCCCGCGAACATCGGGCGTGACCTGCTCCTGGTCCTGGCGACGGCGGGGCTCACGGCGCTGGTGCTGAGCCGCTTCCGCGTCACCACCATCCCCGGCTACCTCATCGCCGGCGCCCTCATCGGCCCGTACGCCCTCGGTTTCGTCCACGACGCCGGCGCCGTGCAGTCCATCTCCCAACTCTCGACCATCCTCCTGCTGTTCACGATCGGCCTGCAACTCGACATGGCGCACGTCCGCGCCGGGCTGTTCTCCATCGTCGGCGGGGCGGTGCTCGCGACGGTGCTCATGACGCTCCTGGCCTGGCCCGTCGCGTACGCCTTCACGGGGTCGGCGCCGGCGTCGCTGGCCATCGCGATGGCCTGCTCCATCGCCGCCACCGCGGCGCCCCTGCGCATGCTGGAGGACCGCCGCGCCCTGCACACCACCTACGGCCGCGTCGCCTTCGGCATCACGCTCTTCCAGGACCTGCTGGCGGTGGTCATGCTGGGCACGCTCCCGGTCATGGCGCACTGGGCGGGGCACGACGCGGGCGCGGCCCGCGGCTGGACGGTCGTGCTGGGCACCGCGGGCAGGGGGCTCGCCGGCCTGACCGTGCTCATCGTGTCGGCCCGCGTCCTGCTCCCGCGCCTGCTGGCGGAGGCCGGCCGCGTCGGGGGCGAGGTGCTGATCGTGGTCTCCGCCGCCATCGCGCTCGGCTCGGCCGTGCTCACCGCGTGGCTGGGCTTCAGCCCGGAACTCGGGGCGTTCCTGGCCGGCTTCCTGCTCGCCAGCACGCCCTTCCGCTACCAGGTCGCCGGCCAACTCACGCCCATGCGCGACCTGTTCCTGGCCGTGTTCTTCACCAGCATCGGGCTGGCGCTGCCCATCGGCACCGTCATCGGCGGCTGGTGGATCGTCCTGATCAGCGTCGTGGTCCTCGCCGTCATCAAGATCATCGGCGTGACCTTCTCGTCATGGGCGCTCGGGGCCGCAGCGCAGTTCGGGTTCCTGGCCGCCCTCGTCGTCGCCCCCGCCGGCGAGTTCACGCTCGTCGTCGCCCAGCAGGCCGCCGCGGCGGGCGTGATCTCCCAGGTGCAGGCCGGCTACGTCATCGCGGTGGTCGTGATGTCGATCATCGTGGGGCCCGGGGTTCTGCGCCTCGGCTCCTGGATGGCCCCCCTCATCGACCTCGTGCCCCACGCCCCGTGGTTCACCGCCTCGCCCCTGCGGCGCGAATCCGACGCCGACGGGGACGGGGACGCCCCCCGTTTCCGCTCCATCGTCGCGGGCTTCGGGCCGGTCGGACGGGCCGTGGCGGACTCGCTCTCCCGCGGCGGGGTGGACGTGACGGTCGTCGAACTCAACGCCCGTACGGTGCAGAAGCAGGCCGGCCTGGGACGGAGCGTCGTCTACGGCGACGCCTCCAACGTGCAGGTGCTGGAGTCCGCCGGGCTGGGGAGGGCCGACGCGGTCATCCTGACCATGCCGGATGAGGAGGCGATGCTCCGCGCCTGCCGCGTGATCCGGTCCATTCGCCCGGACATCTTCATCGCGGCCCGGGCCAACGCCCTGAGCCGGGCCCTCCAGGCGATGCAACTGGGCGCCGACCATGCCGTCGTCGAGGAGATGGTGACGGCGGAGGCGATGGCCTCGCAGGTGCTGCTGAAGGTGCGGCAGCGGATCGCCGGCGAGGACACCGGGCCGAAACTCTACGCAGGGCCCCGCGTGGTGAGATAGGCACGCCGACTACGGGCAGCCGAGCGCGAACTTCGTGGTGAAGCACCCGAAGTCCGAGAGGTTCAGCACGGTGTCCCCGTTGCAGTCGGCATAGGGGTCGCCCAGGGCGAACTTTGTCGTGAAGCACCCGAAGTCGGACAGGTTCAGCGCGCCGTCACCGTTGCAGTCGGGGTAGCAGGCGCCGCCCATCACGGTGGCCTTCACGTTGTCGATCCGGACCTCCCAGAACGAATCGGTATAGAAGAAGCCCGGGACCATCGTGGTGAAGCGAACCTCGTCCACGTTCCGCAGGACGCTGGCGTAGGTGCGGTTGGCGGGCAGGCGCGGCTCAAACGTCTTCGGGTCCTCGTCCCCCGTGCCGCCCCAGCCCGCCGGCAGCGCGGCCGACGACGGATCGGGCACGTCGAACGCGAAGTGCCCCCATGTGGCCGCGGGCGGCAGGCCCGGGCCGACGGTGTAGACGCTGACGACCGGATCGGGCGAGCCGGGCTCCGGGTAATCAACGAACTCCAGGACGAAGGGGAAGAGCCCGGGGTCCATCGGCTCCTGGAAGAAGTTCTCCAGGCGCAGCACGTTGATGTCCAGTTCCAGTTGCAGCGGGGCGTGGTAGCGGGTCAGGTCGCCGGTGAGCGGCGTACCCGGCGTCTCGTCGCGCAGCGTCACGCCCCAGAAGGCGTCGAAGGGCAGGCCGATGGCCTGACCCGGGTTGCCGTCGGGGAACATCATGGCGTTGCCGTTGCACAGCCACTCGCCCGGACCCTGCTCGAAGTCCTGCTGCACGATGACCTGGGCCCGGGCAAGCCCGCAGCACAGAAGCACGCCGGCAATCATCCGCTTCATGGTCAACCTCCCGGTCCGTCAAAGGGGTGCGTCCGCCGGCGACCTCCCACCGGTCCGCGGCGAAGAGTATACTACCAGCGCTGTGCCGCGGTTTCACGGAAGTTTCCCGGAAACTTTGGTTCTCACCCTCCTATTGACCATCGACCCTCATGATCAACCAGACGCCAGAAGTCGAGTTGGAATCGCGCATCTTGGCCGTGGGCGGTAGGTTGCGCACTTCGATACTGGGCGTGATCGGCCCCTTCCTGGTGGTCACGCCCGGACCGCAGGCGCTCGCACTCATGCTTGGCATTGACAAGGTTCTGACCAGCCGGGTGCTGAAGGCGGTTCGGGCCACCGACACCGTGTCGGCCACCCACTCCATGCCGGGTCCGGAACCCCTGCGGCGATTGGTGAAGGCCGCAGCGAGAAAGGGGGCGGCGTCCGCCGCTGTGGCCGAGGCGGGAGCGGCAGTTGACCAGTTCGAGGCCCTGATCCGTGACCGGGTCGGAGACCGGGGACAACTGGACGCCATCCTCAGCGCGTGGGACCCGCGGGCGCGGCGGGAGTTCGAGGTCCGCCGCAAGCAGGCGGCGTTCAAGGCGATGAGCCAACTCCGGGGCGCCCGGGCGGACGCGATCCTGGCGACGGTGCTGCTCCACCCGTCGGACGACGGACGCCGCATCGACGTCGTCTGGCTCAGCGGATTGATCGGCCTGCGCCGGGTGCGCCCCGGCGTTCGGGTCAAACTCTCGACCCGGCGGATGGCCCTGGCCGAAGGGGCGCGGCGGCCCACAACCCTGGAGGGCGTTGCGGTGGAGGATCCGGGGTCGCTTGTGCTGACGCGGTTCTGCAGCGACCCGCCGCCGCGGCTGACGGCCCAGCGCGTGGGGGAGGTGGTCCATTACACGCTCGGGGACGGGTCCTTCGGGCCGGAGTCCGGCGTGGACGCGGTGTTCGCGGAGGTGAACCGCGCGGAACTGCCGCGGTACCTGCCCCCGCCTCCCACCGCGGAATCCGCCCGCAAGAGTTACTTCTTTGCGGAGGTCAGCACCAGCGCCACCGTCATGCAGTTCGACGTGCTGGTGCACCGCGATTTGTACCCGGCATCGGCGGCGTCCGGCCCGGCGCTGCGGCTGTACGACACGGCGTTCGAGGGGATCGCGAGCGTGAACGACCGGTCGCGGGACATGGACGTGCTGGACGTGCTGGAATCGGTGGAGCCCCTGGGGGCGCCCCTGGCGAGGGTGCGGTCGGCGGACGTCCCGCGGTACGCGGAGTTGCTGGACCACACGTTCGGGCGCCTGGCGTGGGACGCGGCGGCGTTCCGGGGGTACCGCTGCCGAATCGAGTACCCGATCTACGGGTCGCAGGTGACGATGGTGTTCGAACCGCAGACGGAGGGGTAGCGGTCGAACCCGGGGGACGCCGCGGCGTAATCTGTGGCGGATGTCCGACAACCACACCGGCGGTGAGGGGGCGCTGCTGTCATGGCTCGCGGGCAACGACGCGCCGTGCCCGGTGTGCTCGTACAACCTGAGGGGGCTGAAGGAGCCGCGGTGCCCGGAGTGCGCCGCCCCGCTGCACCTGGCGGTGGGGTCCACCCACTTCGTGACGGGGCCGTGGGTGCTGGCGCTGGTGGCGCTGTCGCTGGCGATGGGTTTCGACGGGGTGGTGCTGGTGCTGATGACAGTGGGAGGAACGATCGGGTGGATCGCGGAGGGCCCGCCGCCGCCCGGCTTCCTGTGGGTGATCGGGTCGATCTACGCCGGGTTCACGGTTCTGGCGTCGGTGTGCGGCCTGGGCGTGTGGCTGCTGCTTCGCGGGCGCCGGGCGTGGCTCTCGCAGACGCCGCGGCGGCAGTGGCGCGTCGCCGTGGGGCTCTTCGCCGGGGTGGGAGTGGTGCACCTGCTGTACGGGCTGGCGGTGGTGACGTACATGCAGAGGTTGTGACGGGGACAAGTGGCGTGGTCGCGGCCCTGGACGATTCGTCGCGCTCCCGTACGATCGCGGTTCTGAACGAGACTGAGACTACGACACGCGGAGGAGGAGCCAGGTCTTCTTGCCGCGGCGGAGGGCGATGACGCTGCCCTTCAGGAGGTCGCGCGGCGTGAGGCGGTAGTCGGGAGTGACCTTCTCGCCATTCACGCTGACGGCGCCGGCGGCGAGGTGCTCGCGGGCCTCGCGCTTCGAGGCGGCGAGCGGTGGGGTCGCGACGGCGTCGAGGACGGGCAGGCCGTCGCCGTCGAGGCGTGCGCGCTCGAGCGGGGCGTTGGGAACGTCCTTCATCGAGGCAACGAGCGCCTCGAACTTGTCGCGGCTTCCCCCTCCGCCGAAGAGGGCCTTGCCCGCGGCCTCGGCCTTCTCCGCCTCGGCGCGGCCGTGGAGCAGCGCGGTGGCTTCGCGGGCCAGTTCGCGTTGGGCCAGACGTTTCGCCGGGTCCTTCTTATGTTGTTCCTCAATCTCCTCGATACGCTCGCGCGGCAGGAGCGTGAAGATGCGGAGGTAGCGGCCCGCGTCGGCGTCGGAGGCGTTGAGCCAGAACTGGAAGTACTCGTACGGGCTGGTGCGGTGCGGGCTGAGCCAGATCGCCCCGGACTCGGTCTTGCCGAACTTCCCGCCGTCGGACTTTGTCACGAGCGGGGCGGTGAGACCGAAGGCCGGCTGTTCCGGGGACTCACGCCGGATCAGGTCGCCGCCGGCGACGATGTTGCCCCACTGGTCCGAGCCGCCCATCTGGAGCGTGACGTTGTGCTCGCGCCAGAGGTGGAGGTAGTCGTAGGACTGGAGGATCATGTAACTGAACTCGGTGTAACTGATGCCCTGGTCGCGAGCCGTGAGGCGTTCGCGGACCGAGTCCTTCTGGATCATCATGTTGACGGAGAAGTGCTTGCCGACGTCGCGGAGGACCTGGAGGTAGGAGAGCGGGCCGAGCCAATCGAGGTTGTTGACAATCGTGAAACTCTCGGAACCGGCGCGGAGCGCCGGGCCACCCGAAGAACCGCCACGGAGTGGCGGGGTACCCAGATCCGCATTCGTGAAGACGCGCTCGAAGATCGGGCGCTGGGCGTCCACGTTCGCGCGGACCTGTTCCTCCGTCATCAGCGTCCGCTCGGCGGACTTGCCGCTGGGATCGCCGATCAGGCCCGTCCCGCCGCCCATCACGACCACCGGGTGGTGCCCGGCCCGGGCGAAGTGGACGAGCATCATGATCGGCACAAGGTTGCCGATGGTCAGCGAGTCGGAGGTCGGATCGAAGCCGGCGTAGGCGCGGCGGGGGTGCTTCACCGGGTCGGCAAGGTGAGTGCGCAGGGCGGGCTCGTCCGTGCACTGCGCGAACAGGTTCCGCCACTGGAGTTCCTTGATGAAATCCATTGGCGTGAGGATACGGGGAGTCGTGGATGGGAAGAAGGGCATCGAGGCGGGAGGTTCCGAGGCATGAGGTGAAGAACCGCCACGGAGTGGCGGGGTACCCAAGACCGCTATCATCCGCCCCATGCTCGCGACGTACCTGCCGGTCCTGCTGATCCTGCTGATGACCATCACGTTCGCAACGGCGAACCTGGTGATCACGCGCCTGCTGGGGCCGTCGCGGGCCGGCGGGTCGGTCAAGAGCATGACGTACGAGTCCGGCATGAACCCGGTGGGCACGGCCCGCAAGCGGTTCAACGTCCGGTTCTACCTGATCGCCGTCGTGTTCCTGGTCTTCGACGTCGAGATCATCTTCCTGTATCCCTGGGCCACCACGTTCGCCAACCTGGAACCGGGGTCGCAGGACTCGGCGATCTGGCTGGGGCGGATCATGTTCTTCCTGGCGACGACCGTCGTGGCGTACCTGTACGGGTGGCGCAAGGGCGTGTTCAAGTTTGACTAGGGCCATGAGCAACGCGCGATGGGCAATGGCGGGCACGCCGCGGCCCGTTTCGCGGGTGGTGCGCGTCGGGCTCGGCCACCGGTTGCTGGCCGGGCTGGCGGCGGCGTTCTGCCTGTCCACTCTGCTGCTGGCGGCCCGCCTCTCGCCCGATCCCGCCGGGCATGGGACGCATGTGGAACTCGGGCTGCCGGCGTGCGGATGGGCCGTGACTTTGCATCGGCCGTGCCCAACCTGCGGGATGACCACGGCCTTCGCGTACGCCGCGCACGGGCGCTTCTGGGCGGCCGTCAGGGCCCAACCGTTCGGCTTCCTGCTCTGCCTGGGGACGGCGGTGATGCTCTGGGGGGCGATCCATGTCGCAGCCACGGGCTCGCACCTGGGCGTGCAGGCCGCCCGGCTGCTGACACCGCGGGTACTCTGGGTGGCGGCCGCGCTGGCCCTGCTGGCGTGGGGGTACAAGTGGATGACCTGGACCGTGTGAGCGCCACGATGCCTGTCCGACCGCGACAATCCGTGTGCCGCCTGCTGGCCGCCGCGGCGTGCGCCGCGGGCCTGGCCGCGATCCCCGGGTGCCAGATCTTCGGATTCGCCGCGGCGGGGATCGAGAACTACAAGCGTTCGCGCCCGGTGGATGTCGCGGCGGAGTACACGGGGCTTGAAGGGCACACGTTCGCCGTGGTTGTGGCCTCGGACCGGATCATCCAGTCCGACCACCCGGGCGTGACCGACGAACTGACGAAGCGGATCACGGAGCGTCTGGAGAAGGAGTCCGGCGCCGCGGGGCGCGTACCCGCCGAGAAGTGCCTGCGGTACCTGTACGACCACCCGTCCTGGGTTGCCAAGCCGCGGGGCGAACTCGCCCGTGAACTGGGCGTGGACCGGCTGATCCTGATCGAACTGATCGAATACCAGGTGAGCGACCCCGGGAACCAGTACGTCTGGAACGGAGTGGCCGCGGGCAACGTCGGGGTGATCGAGGCGGAGAGCCCGGATGAGTTCGCGTACCAGAAGGCGCTGCGGGTGATGTTCCCGGACGACAGCGGGCACGGCCCCGGCGACATGAGCCAGGTGGCGGTCTCGTCGGTGCTGATCGCCCGGTTCACGGACCGGGCGTCGTGGCTCTTCTACACGCACAAGGAGACGGGGGAGTTGAAGTATTGAGTCAACGTTCATGTGCGCTCCGCGACTCTTGGCAGGATTGAAGATCATGCGTGTGCCGGCGTACATCGTGGCGGCGGTCGTGTGCGGCGCGATGCTCCCGTCGTGCAACATCGTGGGCCCGGCGGTGGCGATCGTGCACGGGCCGGAGAAAGTGCCCGCCGCGTACGGCCTTGACCCGGCCCTGCCGACCGTGGTCTTTGTGGACGACCTCAACAGCCGCGTCCCGCGCCGGTCGCTCCGGCTTGTGCTCGCGCAGGCGGTGGAGCAGACGCTGCTCGACCGGGGCGGTGTGAAGGACGTGATCAGCGCCCAATCGGCGCTGTCGGCCTCCAAGGCGGAGAAGGACGGCAGGCCGCTGTCGATCGCGGAGATCGGGAAGGCGGTGGGCGCAAGCGTGGTGGTCTACATGACGGTGGACAGTTTCTCCCTGTTCCCGGACGGGCAGGCGTTCGCGCCCATGTGCCAGGTGCGGGTGAAGGTGATCGACGCGTCCAGCGACAAGCGGGTGTGGCCGGAGGACCGGGCCGGCCACACCGTGGTGACACGGGCCGTGATCCGGGGCGAGATTTCCCCCAACGTGAACGACAGGGCGCGGGCCGAGGACGAACTGGCGCGCCAGGCGGGCGTGGACGTGGCGCAGTTGTTCTTCAAGCACGAGCGCCCGCGCGGCGCCACTGGCAACGAGCCGTAGTGCGGGTCCTTCACCTGATCGACGGTCAGCGCGCCGGCGGCCCGGGACGGGACGAGGGGTTGACGCTCGCGGCCTGCGGGGCCGTGGTGCGGGGTGCTCCCGGCGAGCATGGGGTCATCATCCTGGGCGCCGGGGACCTGGCGTGCGGCGCCGGGGCCCTGCCGGGCCGCGGCGTCGTGCCCGCGCCGCTCGGCAAGTCGCTGCTGGCGACGCGGGGCCTGCGCCGGGTCCTCCTGGACCGGCAGCCCGAGGTGGTGCACGCCTGGAGCCTGACGGCGCTGGCCGCGGCTCGGAGGGCCGGCCCCGAGTTCCGGCGCGCGGTGTCCATTGCCGACGGCGCCGCGCCGGTCACGCCGGGCGTGCGGGCGCTGAACTCGGCCCGGTGCGGGGTGGTCGGTGCGGCGATGCGGCAGGACCTGGTTGCGGCGGGCGCCCGAGCCGAGCGGATCACGGTGCTGCCCTTTCTCGGTGCCGGGTCCGCGGTATCCCGCACGGAGGTGCGCGACCATCTGGGCCTGGCCCCCGATGACGTCGCCGTTGCGCAGTTGGGCGCCGGGCCATATGCGGGAGCGACCCGATTCGTGTTCCTTGTGGCCCTCCTGGCAGAGGCCGGGAGCCCGGCGACCGCGCTCGTGAGCGCGGGGGCGCCGGACCTGGCGCGAGCCATCCGTTTCTATTCCGGTTCCTCCCGCCTCTTCCGCTTGCGGGTTGTGCGCGACGCCGCGGCCGCACTCTCCGCCGCGGACCTGGCCGTGTATGAGGGCGGCGGGCACGGCCCGATGCACAGCCACCCGGCACGGCCCGGCGCCGCGGCGCCTCATGTGGCCCGGGCGCTGGCTCTGGGCGTCCCGGTCGTCGCGCCCGCCTGGGCGGGCCGGGACCTCGGCCTGCCGTCCGAAATACAGGCGGGATGCCTGGGTCAGAATGCCCTGCCGACCGAACTTGCGCGGGTGGCGCTCCCGCTGGTGCGCGACGACCGGGTCCGAGCCCGCTGGGCGGAGGCCGCGAGGGCGTGGGCCGCGCGGGCGTGCGACGATGCCCGCTTCGCGGCGGCCGTCAGCGGGCTGTGGCAACCCTGAAGGCGCCGGAGTTATCGAACCTCGGGCGTCACGCCCCGCACAGGCGCTCCGCCGGCGGGTGGATTTTCGCCGCGCCTGGCACGCCCTTATCGCGGGTGTAGGTTCACAGGGCACGACCGCACAACCGCAGAGAGGGAACCATGAGACTGTACATCGGCGCCGCTGTCGCTCTTGCCGTGACCGGGTTTTCGGCCCGCGGCCTGCTCAACCACACCATCGACTCGGAACCGGCCGCGGCCGCAGCGCCGGCCCCGCCGGAAGTCACCCGCTACGTCGAGGCGCTTATCACCCCGACGATCCCTGCCGCCATGACGCTCGAAGGACGGGCTATCAGTCCCACCGGTGCGGTCGCGGACGTGGCCGCCGGCGGCTGGGTGATCCCCGATCCGGCGCGCAGGCCCGTGCCCGTGAAAGACAAGCGGGCTGTCCGCCGCGGGCCGCAGGTCAGCAGCGCAACGTCGCCCACCGGGGCCCGGAGTTCGCGGCGCGTCAGCGAAGTCGGGCGCATCAAGGACTCGTTCCGCCTCGCGCTCGATAAGCAGGACTGGCGCCGCGGGGCGCGGTCCCTCAATCCCTTCCGCGATGACTCGAGGTACCGCTCCCGCCGGTAGTTGTTCGCGGCAGGGGCGCGTGGTGCGCCGTCATGTGCAGCAACAAAAAGCACCGGTCGCAGCCGCGCCCGGTGCAGGGTCGATCCCGTTCAATGCCGCGGTTACGCCGCGGGCTTCAGTTCGCCGCGGCTGAGGATCACGGTGCCCGTCCCGGCCTCATCCGGCCCGACGATGGCGAAGTTCGCGGCCTTGCGGTAGGTGAACTCGATATCCCTGGGCTGGAACAGGCCGTCGGAAGTGATGTCCGCCAGAACCTGCATGTTCCCATTGCCGTCGATGAGGGCGAGTTTGTAGACCTGCCCCGGCGGCGTCTGGATGTCCTTGCAGAAGAACCGGGCCTTGTCCTTCCAGTCGGGATTGGTGAAGAACGCGGCCTCGCCCTTGAAACCGGCCTGCGGCCGGAACACCACGCGCTGCGTGTCGGCGTCAAAGAGCACGTCGTTCACGAAGCGTCCGCCGAACTTCTTGGACAGTTCCGCCAGGATCGTGTCGCCCTGGAGCGAGCGGTTCAGGTCGCGGTACTGAGCCTGCAGGTAGAGCGTCGTGCCCGCCAGGATCGTGGCCGCCGTCGCCAGCCCGATGGAGACCGCACGCCACACGCGCGACGCCCGCCCGCCGGCCGACAGGTCCGACGGCAGCGCCGCGACGACCTCCGGCTCCGCCATGGCGCGGCGCACCGCCTCCAGGACCGCGGCCCGCAGCCCGGCGGGCGGGCTGACTTCGGGCAGCAGCAGGTCGACCCGTGACAGGCGCGTCTGCTCCCGCCGGACATGGGCCTGCACATGCGGCGCAGCCGTGCTGAGCGCCCGGTCAAACGCCTCGCGCTCGTGCGCGTCCAGCAGGGCCAGCGCGTCCAGGAGCGACATCTCGATAAGTTCTTGCGTGGTCATGCGGCGTTCTCGCTCACGTTCTCCCTCAGCCGGACCAGGGCGCGGCTCAGTGCCGACTTGATGGTCCCGATTGGGGTGTTCAACTCTTCTCCGATCTGGCGCAGCGTCTGGCCCCCCAGGTACGCGCGCGTGACGACTTTTCTCTGCAAGTCCGGCAGGGTCGCGACCCGTGTCAGCAGGACCTTGAACCGCTCGTCCCGCTCCATGCGCGACATGTCCAGCGGGCGATCCGGCAGCGCCGCGCCGATACCGGCCTCCAGCGACGCGGCCCGCACCCGGGTATGCGTCCGGCGCAGTTTGTCCACCAGGTGCCGGCGCGACAGGAGCATGACCCAGGTCACCAGCGCTGCCCGCTTGGGGTCGTAGCGCCCCGCCGTTCGCCACAGGCGGACGAAGACTTCCTGTACAGCGTCCTCCGCGTCGGCCCGGGTCGGCATGGCCTGGTAGGCCATCCGATAGACCAGCGACCCGAACCTGTCGTACATCTGCCCGATCGCCTGCTCGTCGTTGCCGGCGATGCGGCGCATCAGCGCGAGATCGGCGTCGTCCTGTTCCTTGGACCGCTTGTTCATCCTTCACCCAACCCGGCAGTATTCTCGGGCCCGGCAGGGCCGCACACCCGGTACCCAATATATACGAAGGTCACCGGAGCCGGATGCAGGAAACAGCCCCAGGCGGCGATCCCACCCCGCCCGTTCTGATAGGGCTATGGACGGTTCCACGATATTGCACAAATCCCCTTGTTCCGGGGGAGAGAAACCGGTACCCTTCTCCGGGCGGATGTATCCGCGCCTCGTGGAGAATGGCTCGTGCGATCGCTCGCTCAGTTTGAGCGGAACGCGCGCTGTCACGGACCGACGGTGAGCGGACGCCCTGCGCGCCCCGGCTTTTCGCTGGTGGACGTGCTCGTCTCGATCGCCGTCATCGGCGTGCTGATCTCACTCCTGATCCCGTCCCTCGGGCTCGTCCGGGAAACGGCCCACCAGGTGGTGTGCCGCTCGAACATACGGCAGATCGGCCTGGCCCTGGCCATGTTCGCTGATGAGCACAAGGACGCGGTGCCCACGACCGTCTTCGTGCGCAACATCCAACTCACCGACCGCCCGTCGGAGACCGTGACGCTGCGGATGGACCCGCAACTGGCGGGCAACGACGCGGGCTGGGACGGCCTGGGGAAACTGTACGGCGGGTACTACCTGCCCTCGGGCCCGGTGTTCTACTGCCCGTCGCACAAGGGCGACATCCGTTTCGAGAGGTTTGAGTTCAACTGGGGGGACCAGCCCGGCCGCATCGTGGGCAACTACCAGTACCGCGGCGGCGGGCCCACCGCGGGTTCGACGAACCTGACCATGTTCCTGAACGGGATCACCCCGTCCTCGTGCGCGATCGCCGCCGACAGCATCCGGAACCGACCGGAGTTCAACCACCAGGTCGGGGCCAACGTGCTGCACGCGGACCTCTCGGTGTCCTGGTTCCGCGATGTCGGCGGGCAGGTCATCAGCCTGCTGGTCAACGGCGAAGACCCGACGCCCAATGAAAATGTCAACGCCGCCTGGCGCAACTTCGACGGGCACTGACCCGAGAGGCCCCGAGCGCGCCGGCGGCCCCGATCAATGAATGGTCCGACGACGGCCACTCGGGCCCTCGCTATGCTTGGGCCCCGCGCATGGGCCGCGGGTAATGGAGCCGTTCCCCCATGATCATGCCATCCGGTTCGTTCCGCGCCGCCGCGTGCCTGTCCGTGCTGGCCCTCGCCGGGGCAGCCCTGGGCCAGATCACCCCCGACCACCTGTACTATGGCAAGGACCGGGCGATCCCGATGACGGTTCGGACCCCGAGCGGTGCGGCTGGTCCGCTCTCGATCCTGCTTCTGGCCCCGGGGAGCGGGGACGTCAAGGCCAAGGCCGACGTCAAGGCGGGCAAGATCGACCTCTCGGCCCTGTTCCCGATCATCTGGAAGCCGGACAGCGACAAGCCGTCGCTCCTGTACGCCCAGTTGGTCGCGGGCGACACCAAGGTTGGCCCCGCGGTGGTCATCCAGCCCGTGGGGAGCTTCCAGTACGCCCGCTGGGACCCGCAGGCGGTCCAGCAGTTCGCGTTCGGTGAGATGCAGAGCCCCGTGTACTCCGGCGTGCGGACCTATGTGGACAAGTACATCGTGATGGACACCACAGCGGGCCCGATCACCATCGCCCTCCGCCCCGACAAGGCGCCCAATACCTGCTTCAACATGCTCCAACTGACCGACGGCGGCTTCTACACCGACGTCGCGTTCCACCGGATCGTCCCGACCACCCCGGACGGCAAGCCGTTCGTCATCCAGGGCGGCGACCCCAGCGGCAACGGCGAGGGCGGCCCCGGCTACTTCATCGACCTGGAGCCGAGCGACCTGCCGCACGACTTCGGCGTCATCTCGATGGCCCGCATGCCCGACGCCAACTCGGCCGGATCACAGTTCTTCATCTGCCTCAGCCGCGAGGGCACGCTGGCCCTCGACGGCCTCTACACCAGTTTCGGGTACGCGATCGACGGCGCGGATGCGATCCTGAAGATCGCCCAGACCAAACTCGATGAGACGACCAAGCGCCCCATCGACACGCCGAGGATGACCGCCCACACCGTGGACGCCGCGCCCTACAACGGTGCGCCCGTCGCCGTGAAGCGCCCGGCGGAGCCCGCACCCGCCCGGTAAGCGGCCGCATCACGCGGGACAAAGCCCGCGCCGTCGCGGGCTTTCTCTTTGCACCCGTATACTCCCGCCCCTCCGCGACACCCCGCGGCGGCCGAGGAGAACCGTCCCGTGGCGGACAAGCACTTCGACGTGATCGTGATCGGCGGCGGACCGGCGGGCTACGTCGGGGCCATCCGGGCCGCCCAACTCGGGTTCAGGGTGGCCTGCATCGAGCGGGCCAAACTGGGGGGCGTGTGCCTGAACTGGGGCTGCATCCCTTCCAAGGCGCTGCTCTCGAGCGCCGAACTCGTGGAGAAAGTCAGGTCCGGCGAGGACCAGAAGTTCTGGGGCCTCAGGATCGGTGAGGTCGGCCTTGACTGGGACCGCATCATCGGGCGCAGCCGCGAGGTCGCGGGGAAACTCAACAAGGGCATCGAGTTCCTGTTCAAGAAGAACAAGATCGCGTACATCGTCGGCAGCGGCCGGGTTGTCTCGGGCAGGAAGGGCGGTCAGCCCTGCAAGGTCGAGGTCCAGGAGTGCCAGGTCCAGGAGGAACTGACCAGCGCCCCCGCCAAGCCCGGCAAGACGGTTGACACGCTGACCGCCGACCATGTGATCGTTGCCACCGGGTCCGTCGCCCGTGACCTGCCCTTCGCCCGTTTCGACGGCGACCGGATCTGGGGCGCCCGCGAGGCGATGTACAACAAACAGATGCCCGGGCGCCTGGTCGTGGTCGGCGCCGGCGCCATCGGGATGGAGTTCGCCTACTTCTACCACTCGATGGGCACGAAAGTGACCGTGGTCGAGATGCTGGACCGCGTGCTGCCGGTGGAGGACAAGGACGTCTCCGACGCGCTGGGCCGCCTGTACAAGAAGCACGGGATGGACATCCGCACGTCCACCACGACCACCGCGATCGAGAAGACCGGCAGCGGTGTGAAGGTCACGATCGCCCCGTTCCAGCCCGGCGGGGCCGGGACTGCCCCGGGGAAATCGGAGGTCATCGAGGCCGACCGCGTGCTCCTGGCGATCGGAGTGAAGGGCAGGACCGACGGCCTCTGCGACCCGTCTCTCGGGCTGAAGATGGAGAAGGACCACATCGTCACGGATTTCCGGCCCGGCGTGACCCGCGCCGAGCCCATCGACTACAAGACCAGCGTCGAGGGCGTCTACGCCGTCGGCGACGTGATCGGCCCCCCGTGGCTGGCCCACGTCGCCAGCGAGGAGGCGGTCCTGTGCGTCGAGCGGATCGCCTGGCGCGCGAAGAACCCCAAGCAGCACCACGAGCCGATCCCGATGGATTACACCGTGATCCCCGGCTGCACCTACTGCCAGCCCCAGGTTGCCTCCGTCGGCTTCACGGAGCAGAAACTGATCGAGATGGGCATGGTCAAGGGCAAGGACTACGGTGTCGGCAAGTACCCGTTCCAGGCCCACGGCAAGGCCATCGCCGCCGCCCACACCGATGGCTTCGTGAAGGTGCTCCGCGGCCTGCCCCGCGGCGAGATCCTCGGGGCGCACATCCTGGGCGACCAGGCAACGGAACTGATCGCGGAGATGACACTGGCGCGGCGGCTGGAGGCCACCACCGAGGAGGTCATCTGCACCGTCCACGCCCACCCGACGATGCACGAGGCCCTGCACGAGGCGGCGCTCGCGGCCGAGGACCGCGCGATCCACGCCTGACGCGCTACTCGGCGTGCGACGGTGCGCTCACGCGCCGCCGGTGCCGCTCACCGGATTCCGGACGCTCGCCGGTGGGCCCAGACGCGGGCCGCGGTGCGGCGGTCCAGTTCCATGGCGGCCAGCGTCACCCCCGGCAGCACCAGAAGCGCGAGCACGCCCAGCAACATCGCCGTGGGCGCAGCCCCTACCCGGTCCGGCACCAGTTGGAACAGCACCACCAGCCCGCACCCGGTGGTGACGGTGGCGACGAAGAGCAACGCGGCCCTGCGGGCCCGGCGTCCGAAATCAAGCATGGGCGTCCTTGCCGTGTGACGTGCGTGAAAGGGGCGGAGTATAGCGATGGGGCCGCGGCCGCGCCGCCCGCCCCTGCCGCTCTTGGACTCGGCCCCCGCGCCCGCTCCGCCTCTGATATCGTCCTCTCCCTTGCCCCGCCCCGGACCGCGCATCCCGGCCATCCTGCTCGCGGTAGCCGCGTGCGCCGGCCCCGCGCTCGCCCAGGAGTCGACCCTCACCCCCGCGCCGGTCCAGGCCCAGCCCGACCCCTACGACGGCATGACCGTCGCCGAGATCCGCCTGGAGCACCCGGTGGCCGGTGGAAAGACCGAGCCCGTGGACGCCGCCCTGGCCCAGTTGATCCGCAACACGATCTCCCTGGGTACCGGCCTGCCCTACCGGAGGGATACGGTCGAGTCCGACCTGCGGAAACTCAACCGCCTGGGCCGCTTCGACCGGATCACCACCACCGTGGAGGTGCTACCCGGGGGGGACCTCGCGGTCACCTATATCGTGGTCGAGCGATCCATCGTGCGCGACGTGCAGTGCGTCGGCAACCGCCTGCTCTCGGACCAGGACATCATGGAGGCCGCGGGCGCCATCATCGGCACCCCGGTGGACCCGTTCCAGATTGACCGCCTGGCCCGCGGGATCGAGGACCTGTACCGCAAGAAGGGGTACTACCTCGCGCAGGTGACGGTGGACGACAAGTCGCTGGCCCAGTCGGGCCTGCTCATCCTCCGCGTCCGCGAGGGCGAGCGCCTGAAGGTCACCGACATCCGATTCGACGGCAACCGGTCCTTCAGCCCGCGGGAACTGAAGTCCGCGATCAAGACGCGCGAGGCGACCCCGCTCCTGGAGAAGGGCACGCTGGACGACGACGTGCTGGCGAGCGACGTGGCGGGGCTGGTCAGTTTCTACCGTGACCGCGGGTACCTGGACGCCCGCGCCGACCGGCGCGTGCAGCCCTCGCCCAACAACCGGGAGGCGATCGTCACGTTCCTGATCGACGAGGGCCCGCTCTACTCCCTCGGCAGCGTGCAGATGCACTTCGTGCCGGAGGGCCCCGGCCGCTTCGACCAGAAGCAGATCGCCGGCCTGATGCTCATCAAGAGCGGCGATGTCTACAGCGCCGACAAACTCACGCGCAGCACCCAGGCCGTCCTCGCCGCGTACCACAAACTCGGGTACAACGAGGCCGACCTGGGCCGGCAGGAGGTCCGCGACCTGGAGCGCCCCGTCGTGGACCTGGTGATCACCATCGACGAGGGCACCCCGACGAAGGTGGGGGAGGTCCGCATCCTGGGCAACGACACGACGCGCCAGGACGTGATCCTCCGCCAACTCGAGGTTCTGCCCGACCGCCCCCTGGACAAGGAAGCCATCGACCAGTCCAAGGAGAACCTGGAGAACCTGGCGCTCTTTGAGCCCGGCTCCATCCGGCTGACCGTGCAGCCGCCCGACCCCGATCGGCCGGATACCCGCGACGTCGTGGTGGAGGTCAAGGAGACCAACACCGGCGTCTTCAACATCGGCGCCGCCATCGACTCTGACTCCGGCATCATCGGCCAGATCTCGATCGTCGAGCGGAACTTCGATATCACCAATCCGCCGGACTCGTTCGGCGATCTTTTCCACGGCGGGTTCCGCGGCGGCGGCCAGACGCTGAACCTGGCCCTGATGCCCGGCGACCAGGTGCAGGAGTACTCGATCTCGCTCACCGAGCCGCACATCCTCGACACGGACAACTTCCTCAGCGGCCGCCTGTCCTACCGCTTCCGCGACTACACCCGCTACGACGAGGAGCGGTACGGCGGAAAGATCACGCTGGGGCGCAACTTCGGCACGCGCTGGCAGGGCGACGTGTACCTGCGGGATGAATGGGTCAACCTCTCGGACCTGGCGGACGACGCCCCGGTGGACTACACCGACGTCGCGGACCTGAACCTGGTCTCCACCGTCGGCGCCGAGGTGGCGCGCACCACCCTGGACCGTCGCATCCGCCCCGGCCGCGGCACGCGGTTCGAGGTCGGTGTCGAGCAGGCCGGGCTGGGCATCGGCGACTTCGACTACACGAAGGCGCAGGCCGAGTACGACGTGTACTTTACCGTCCACGAGTCGTTCTCCGGCGAGCGCACGATCCTGTCGCTCTCGGCCAAGGCCGGGTACATCCCGCAGGACCCCGGCAGCGTCCCGACCTACGAGCGCTTCCGCCTCGGCGGGCGCTCGCTCCGCGGGTTCGACTTCCAGACCGTATCCCCCAAGGGCTACGACGCCTCCGGCACCCTTACGGACTGGGACGTGGGCGGGACGTGGTCCATGTTCCTGGGCGCGCAGATCGACCAGCCGATCTACAAGGACATCTTCAGCATTGTCGGGTTCATCGACACCGGCACGGTGCTCAACGACGTGGGGATCAACGACTACCGCGTCTCGGTGGGCACCGGCGTCCGCCTCTACATCCCGCAACTCTCCAGCGTCCCGCTGGCGCTCGACTTCGGCTTCCCGATCGTCAAGCACTTCGGCGACAAGGAGCGGGTCTTCACGCTCTCGGTCGAGATCGCGTACTGAGCGGGCGTTGCGGGGCGCCTGAGCGCGTCACGCGACTTCCAGCCCCCGTCCGCGGACCATCTCGGGGCTCATCCCGCCCAGCGGGTAGAACTTCATCAGGGCACGGCCCAGCGCCTCGGGCTCGGCCACGACCAGGAAGCACGGGTCCACCACCCGCCACCCGGCGAACTTCAGCGCCCGGGCCAGGTTCTCGCGCGTGGTGCAGGCCATCAACTCCTGCCCGTCAAACCGCAGCGGCAGGAACCGGAACTGCCACGCCTGCCGGCGGTCGATCAGGGGCAGGACCTCCGGGTCGATGTCCTCGGCCAGGGGGTCCACATGCCGGGTGAGCCCCGCATACTGCTCGGCCCAGGCCTCCTCGATCTCCGCAGGCTTCACCCCGAACAACCGCTCGGCCAGTTCCCCGAACGGGCGGGCCATCGACTGCTGGTACTCGACGACCTTGAGGCGCTGGGCCTCCGTGAGCACGCCCTTGCGGACAAGCAGGTCCCCCAGACGAACCGTCATGACGCCTCCTGATGGCCTCCCCGGCCCTCTCTCGTGCCACGGACGCCGCTTCCCTCCGCCGGCGTCCGCGGCCGGCTGTTGATCGGCGCCGGCGCGACGCGGCCCAAGCGGCCGGTTCATTTCGCTTGATGCTTCGCCCCCGCGCGCGACGCCTGCGCCGCCTCGGACGGCAAGGGCCGCTGGGAGGCCAGCGCAGCGCGTAGCGATGGGGCTGGCGTGCGGGATCAGGGTCGGTCCGCGAATGGGCCGAGGCGGACCGTCCATTCCGGGGATTTGAGGTTGCAACCCCATGACCTGCATAGGTTTGCGGTTGCTCACCGTGAACCATTACCGGACCGCCCGCGTACCAAGATGCAGCGGGAACGCGCGGCTCGCCGCCCGCTCCCGTCTCAGCAAGCGTTTCCTTCCTCCGGCGGCCCTTCGCGCACACACCTGCGAGGGGCCGCTTTGTTGAACGGGCGGGAGTCGCGCCAACCTCCGCTGAGGTTTGCCGCACGGGTGGCGATGGCACCCGCTACCTTCTCGCGATGGACGAACGCCACCGCGCCCTGATCGTCACGGGGGCGCACCTGATCGCCGAGCGCGACGACCGCCCGGCCGCCTACCGCCTGCGTGACGCGATGCTCGAAGCGATGGGGCCCGGGGATGCCGGCCGCGTGCTCGTGTGCTCCGACCTCTGGTACCTCAACCAGCCGGAACTGCGCCACGACCCGACCGTGAGCATCGGGGCGCCGGGCGTCAACGCGCTGACGGCCTTCCTCGCGGGCCGGTTGCCGACGGCGCTGGCCGTCGCGGGCCGGATCACGGTCCAACTGGATCCGGAACTCGCGGACCCCGTCGCCGCGTGCTGGGGCGTCGGCCCGGCCGGCACGGCGCAGGCCGTGGCCGCCTTCGCCGAACGGTACCTGCCGGCGTTCGTGGAGGCGGCGGCCCGCTAGCGATCTATTTCCCGATGCAGAACGACGCGAAGACGCGCCCCAGCACCCGGTCCGGGTCGATGCGCCCGGCCAGTTCCCCCAGGGCATCCAGCGCGGCGCGCAGTTCCCCCGCGATGACTTCCGCCCCCGCATCGTCGAGAGCGAGCAGCCGGGCCCCGTCCAGGTGAGCGGCGGCACGGTCCATGGCCTCCCGGTGCCTCGGCAGGAGCGCCGCAAGCCCGCGGGCCCGGTGCGACGTCGCCAGGCAAGCGATCTGTCGGCGCAGTTCCGGCAGGTTCCAGCCGTCCAGGGCGCAGACCGGCAGCCCCGTCGATTCCGGCGGGGCCACCCGGTCCGCCTTGGTCCGCACCCGCAGTTCGGCCTGTGCCGCGACCGGCAGCGGCGCAAAGCGGCCCAGGGGGTCGCAATAAACCACGAGGTCCGCGCCCGCGAGCGCCGCGCGGGCGGCGTGCTGCGCGGCCGCGTGGATGGCGCCCCCGCCGTCATCGATCCCCGGCGTGTCGGTGAGCAGGACGGCGGACCCCCCGGGGATCACACCCGTCAGGTCCAGGACCTCCTCCAGCGCATCCCTGGTTGTACCTGGCTGGTCCGACACCACGGCCCGGCTCCGCCCCAGCAGCGCGTTGGCCAGCGTGGACTTCCCGGCGTTCGGGGCGCCGGCCAGGATCACCCGCGGGAGGGACGCCGCCTCCGCCTCGCGGGCGCGCCGCGAACCCGCGAAACTGGCAAGATCGTCCAGCAACCGCTCGACCCGGCGGGCCAGGTCGGAGGTGGAGACTCCTGTCACATCCTCCTGGTCGCTGAAGTCGATCCCGGCCTCGACAAGGGCCAGCAGCGTGGCGGCCTCCTCAATCCAGTCGCGGTACCGCTTCCCGGCTTCGCCGCCGAGCAGGTCGGCCGCGGAGGCCCGCTCGTCCTCCCCCTGTGCCGCGATCAAGGCCGCGACCCCCTCGGCCTGCTCCAGCGTCATGCGTCCCGCCAGGTAGGCTCGGGCCGTGAACTCCCCCGGTGCCGCCAGGCGGGCCCCGGGCAGGCCGGCGAGCATCCGCAGCACGCGATCCAGGAGCAGCGGGCTCCCAGGAAGCACGAGTTCGGCCGATTCCTCACCGGTGTAGGACCGCCTGGCCGCTTGCGCCAGGAGCAGCGCCGGCAACCCCGATGGGCCGAACCTGAGCCGTGCGGCCCGGCAGCCCCGCTGGGTGACCGCGGTATCGAGCACGCCGGAGAGCATCGCCCAGGCACCCGGCCCTGAGAGCCGGATCACCGCCCGGGCCGCCCAACCCGGCGGGGAGGCGACGGCCACGATGATGTCGCCCAGCCTCATGGGACGGATTGTTGGGCCCACAGGGGCATCGCGACCGCGCCCAGCCACCACGCGAAGAACAGGCCCCCGGCCAGCGCCAGGCGGTACCACGCGAACGGCGCGAGCCCGCGCCGCCCCAGGAACCCGACGAGCCACCGCACCGCGAACGCCGCAGACACCGCCGCGACCACGATGCCGATCACCGCCGGCCCGACGCCCAGGACCTCGAACAGGTTGGGCCTCCCCGCGGCGTGCGATTCCTTCAGGTCTTTGTAGAGCGAGTAGAGCGTGGCCGCCCCGAGCGTCGGGAGTCCGAGCAGGAAACTGAACTCCGCGGCCCGCCCGGGCGGGAGCCCGATGAAGTACCCGCCGGTGATCGTCATCATCGCGCGGCTCGTGCCGGGCAGCAGGGCGAAGCACTGGAGCACGCCGACGAGGAACGCCTGCATCGGCGTCACCGTCAAGGGATCCCGTGTTCCGTGTCCTGCATCCGGTGCCGCTGCCCCGGTCTCTCGCTGTCGTGCCTTCTCGCTCCACTTCTCCACGAGCCACATGTACACCGCCCCCGCCGCCAGGGCGATCATGACCGGGCCGGCGAAGAACAGGCGGGCCTTGATCCAGTCGCCCAGGAGCAGCCCCAGCAGGGCCGACGGGATGAAGGCGATCAGCAGGGCGACCGCCAGCCGCAGCCCCGCCGGGTCGCGCCCGAGGAGGCCCCGGAGCATCTGGACGATGCGCGGCCAGTAGAGCCCGGCGACCGCCAGGATCGCCCCGCCCTGGATCACGATCTCGAAGGCGTCGACCGCCGGCTTCATCCCCGGCCCGTCCAGCCCCAGGAGGGCCGACGCCAGGACCAGGTGCCCGGTTGAACTGACGGGCAGGAACTCGGTGATCCCCTCGACCAGCCCGAGGATGACGGCGTGCCAGGCTTCCATGAGGACCTTCCTTCGGCGATGGGTGTTGCGGGGCACGATACAATGCTGCATGGACCCCGGCGTTCCACGCGTGACCTACGACCCCGCCCGCCTGCGCGAACTGTGTACGCGCCGTCGAATCCGATCTATCCGCGTGTTCGGGTCGGTGTTGCGTGCGGACTTCGGCCCCGCGAGCGACCTGGACCTGCTCCTGGAGTTTGAGCCGGGGGTGGACCCGGACCTGTTCGAACTCGGCGGGATGCAGCAGGAACTCTCCGCGCTCTTTGGCCGCACGGTTGACCTCAATACGCCGGATATGTTCAGCCCTGCAAAACTCGGCCGTGTCCTGGCCAACTCGGCGCTGGGCTATGCCGCCTGACGAGGACCGTGCTCGTGCGGAGCACATGCTGCACCTGTCGCGCGAAGCGATCACAATGTTCGGTCCTCTCGAAGAACAGGAGTTCATGGCCAGCGGCCTGCATCAAACTTCATTCGCGTGGCACCTTCAGGCGATCGGTGAAGCGGCGGCCCGCATCAGCGATGAATACCGAGGTCGATTCCCGGATGTGCCGTGGGGCAAGGTCGTCGGAACTCGCCACGTCCTGTCGCACGAATACGACCGCCTCGCGCCGTCGAAACTCTGGCGTGTCGTTCGCCTCCACTTGGCGCCCCTGATCGACGCGCTGCAAGCCGGACTTGCCACTGAGAAGGGCCCGTGAATGCAGGCCGCCGCGCGCGATGACGCTCGGGTTACAGACTCGGGTGATCCGCGGGTTGCCGATTACGCCGACCTGCGGGGCGAGGGGGCGCACCCGGACCGCGGCCTGGCGCGGCGCGGGCTGCTGATGGCCGAGGGGGATCTGGTGGTGCGGCAACTCCTGCGCTCGCGGTACCGCGTGCGCTCGGTGCTCGGCACGCCGCGGCGGCTGGGGGCACTCGCCGATGCGCTCGTCGCCCTCAACGCCCCGATCTACGAGGCCGAGCGGGGCGTGATGAACGAACTGGTCGGCTTCGACATCCACCGCGGGGTGCTCGCCGCGGCGGACCGGGGCGAGCCGGCATCGCTCGGTACCGTGCTTCAGTCGGCCCGGTCGCTGGTGGTGCTGGAGGACCTTGCAAACCACGACAACATGGGGGGCATTTTCCGCAACGTAGCGGCGCTCGCGCCGGGCGGTGCGGTGGTCCTCAGCCCCGGGTGCTGCGACCCGCTCTATCGCAAGGCGATACGAGTTTCACTCGGACATGCCCTGCATGTGCCGTTCGCTCGGGCTCTGGACTGGCCCGCCGACCTCATCCGGATCGCGGCCGCGGGGTTCACCACCATCGGGCTGGCCCCCGGCCCGGGGTGCGAAGACATCGGGCGGGTGCGGGCCGCCCGGCCCGCCCTGCTTCTGGGGGCCGAGGGCCCGGGCCTGACCCGGGTGACGATGGGATGCGTCCAGCGGCGGGTGACGATCCCCATGCCCGGCGGGGCCGACTCCCTGAACGTGAGCGTGGCGTGCGGGATCGCCCTGCACCGGTGCCCGGCGTGAGCGGCCAACTCACGGGCACCCAAGGGCGAACTTCGTGGTGAAGCAGCCACACAGGATGACGATCCGTACGTCGAAACCGAGTGGCCGTGGTGAGCCAACGGGCGGTTCGGGGAACCGCCGAGCATCGGGGAGCGTCTAAAGTAGGGGGAGCCTGTCCCCTGTATCCCGTTCCGTCCCCGGAGGTTTCATGCGCCGGCGTACTTCCCTGACCGTCCTCGCCGTCTCCCTGTTCGCGGTATCGCCCCTGACGGCCGACGTGATCCGCGAGGGCACCGGAAGCCGCCGCGACCAACTGAACGCGATGGAACTGGCGAAGTTCCCGGCGTCGGCGTGGGCGGGGCTGGCCGACTGGAGCGGTGGTCCGGCCCTGACGCCGGAGTCGATGAGCGTCAAGCCGGTGCTGATCGTCACCTGGGCCAGTTGGTATCCGGTCTCCATCAATCAGGGGCTGAAACCAGCCCAGGAGATGGCCGCGAAATACGCCGACAAGGGCCTGGTCGTCGTCGGGATTCACCACGACCAGGGCTGGGACAAGGCCGCGGCGGCGGCCGCCCAGGCTGGGGCAAAGTTCGCAATCGCCCGCGACGTCGGCGGGGCCTTCCGCACCGCCCTGAAGGTGGACCAGGACCCGGACTTCTATGTGATCGATCGTTCGGGCAACCTCCGCTTTGCCGACATCGCGACGGCGTCGCTGGAGGAGGCCGTGAAGACCGTCGTCAGCGAGTCCGCCCAGGATGCTGCCGATGCGCCCAAGTTTCTGAGCGACCGGGAGGCCAGGGCCCGGGCGGACGCCCTTCGCCAGCAGGCGATCCGGTCCGAGATTGAACTGGGGTCTCTCCCCGACGTGCCGCCGGGCTTTACGCCGCCGCCGGCCGAGGCGTACGAGGCCATCGGCGTTCATTGGCCGCGGATCCCGGAAGAGTGGGGGAAGAAGGTCGGGCTCCTGGATCAGACGACCGGCAAGTTCACGCCGACGACGCTGGCGGTGTCCCCGAGCGGGTGGCAGCCCAAGATGCCGATCTTTGACGGGCGGGCCGTGGTGGTGTACCTGTGGAACCCGCAGATGCCGGACACGTTCCGGGCGTTTGACGTGATGGACCGGCTCCAGCAGAAGTATGTGCGCGACCTGGTCGTGGTCGGGGCGTACACGCCGCTGGCCGTTCTCCAGAACAACAGCGGCTACGGGCAGCCGCAGGACAGCGAGGAGGAGCAGGCCAAGCGGCTGAACAACTTCATCCGGAGCCGCACGTTCCGGCACACCCTGGCCGCCGACTTCGGCGCCAGCGTGCTCAACTCGCTCCCACAGGGGGCGCGCACGGACATGCCGGTCCCGCTCGGGGTCATCGCCAGTTCCGAGGGGACGATCCGCTACATCGGGTCGGCCGACGACCCCAACTTCGAGGCGCAGGTCGCGTCCATCCTCGCGGTGGACCCGGGTGTGCGGGCCCGCCGGGCCGCGGACGAGAAGTTCATCGGCGAGCGGCAGAAGTAACGCCAGGAGCCGGGAGTGAGGGGTCAGGAAAGCCCGCTCCTGCACGTCGTCCTGCACGAGCCGGAGATCCCCAACAACACGGGAAACATCGGCCGGACGTGCGTGGCGACGGGCTGCCGCCTGCACCTGGTCCACCCGCTGGGCTTCGAGACGAGCGAAAAGGCCTGCCGGCGCGCCGGGCTCGACTACTGGCCGCGGCTGGACGTGGCCGAGCACGCGGACTGGGCGGCGTACGAGCGCGACGCGGCCCCGGGGCGCGTGTGGCTGTTCAGCACGAAGAGCCGCCGGTCCTACTTTGACGCCGACTTCCGCCGCGGCGACCACCTGGTCTTCGGGAAGGAGACGGCCGGGCTGCCGGCGGGGCTGCTGGAGCGGCACGCGGGGCGGGTGCTGGTCATGCCGATGGTCCCGGGGGAGCGCTCGCTGAACGTGGCGACGGCGGTGTGCGCGGCGGTGTACGAGGGCGTGCGGCAGATGCTGGCGCGTGGCGAAATGGAGTGCGACAGGGCTGGGCGACTTACCGGCGCCGGCGAGTGCCGGTGAGCATTGCGCCGGCGAGCGCGACGATCACCGCCGGGGCGGGCACGACTTGGAATGAGGCTCCCCCCTCGATCGGAATCCAATCATCGCCTTCCGGGAATGTCGACCCTATGTCCAGCGCGATTGTCGGCAACGCAGTAGACAGCGTGCGGAGGCTGATTGTTCGCTGGTCATAGGTGAGTGGTGTCCACACAGCCGACCATAGCAGGATAGGGTTCGCCTTCGTTACGATACTCATAAACTGAAACGCATCGATTCCGACCACTGAGCCGTCCGGGCGCGCGTCGCCCGGCCACCCGAAAAGGAGCGGATTGACGGACATATTCGAGTACTCGCCGGTGTGGGCATTGAGGTCATTCAGGACATCGAACTGGGCAGCGCCGAAACCACATACCTGACCAAGCTGTCCTGTGCCACCGTTGGTATTCCATGGCACCCACGCGCCAACCCCCGGCTCGAAGTGCGCGTAGACGCGGATGCCCTGACCTGCCCCGGCTGGAGGACCGCGTGGTCGAACTCGAAGGAGAACGTCACGGTCTCCTGCGCGAGCGCGGAGGGAGCGGAGATCAGGGCGACGGATGCCAGCGTAAGAACGGAACGCATGGGCTCTCTCCTCCTCGTCACGGTCCGGTCAAGTCAGTCTGGATCGCGCTGACGTCCTGCGTGTTCAGGACGCCGTCGGATTTGTAATCCGCCTGGGGCAATCCCGCCGCGTAGAGCCCGGTGAAGGCGGCGAAGTCCATGGCGGTCACAAGCCCGTCACCATCGACGTCAAGGCCGCAGTTCAGAGTTCGGCGTGAAATCCAGGTGTCCCAGAGGTCTGCCGGGCTTGTTGTACCTTGCGGCA
>JADLGW010000031.1 GCA_020849105.1 Phycisphaerales bacterium
CGCCCGGCGTGAAGCAGTGGCGCGGCGCCGGGCACAGCATGAATGACCTGGGCTCGGGCCTGTCCGGCGGCTTCGGCGGCACCGTCGGCTACACCCTCTGCGCCTGGGACGAGGACGGGCCGGGGCCCAACCCCGGCGGGCTGTACGTCGGCGGGCAGTTCACCAGCGCCGGCGGCGTCCCGGCCAACTACATCGCCCGCTGGGGATGCCCGCTCCCGCCCGGCGGGCCGTGCTACGCCGACTGCGACGCCGACGGGGCGCTCAGCCTCCCCGACTTCGCCTGCTTCACCGCGAAGTTCGCCCTCGGCGACGCCTACGCCGACTGCAACCAGGACGGCCAGCGCAACCTCGCCGACTTCGGCTGCTTCCAGACGAAGTTCGCGCTCGGCTGCCCGTGACCGACCGCGGCCGTCGCCGAGCCTGGTGAAGCCCGGCGGTGGGTGGCGGTGTCGCGCTATCTTGGACGACCGTCCGCCCCTACACTTGCCTCCGATATCTGGAGGCCTCACCCATGAAGACGTTGCTCGCCGCGTGTCTGCTGGCCCTGCTCCCCGCCGCCGCGATCGCCCAGGGCACGCCGCCCACGGAGCCCGCGGCGCCATCGGCCACGCCCGCGAACCCGCGGCCGTCGGGCACGCTGCCGGCCCAGCCGCAGGAGGACAAACTGGTGTATGTGAAGATGACGACTTCCCTGGGCGACATTGTCCTGGAACTCAATCAGGAGAAGGCCCCGATCACCGTGAAGAACTTCCTGGCCTACGCGGACAAGGGGTTCTACGACGGGACGATCTTCCACCGCGTCATCCCCAACTTCATGATCCAGGGCGGCGGGTTCACCCCTGACATGAACCAGAAGCCGACCGATGCCCCGATCAAGAATGAGTGGGAGAACGGCCTCAAGAACACCCGCGGCACGATCGCCATGGCGCGCGTCGGCAACCCCAAGGGCCCGGACCCCAAGGCCGTGGACTCGGCGACGGCGCAGTTCTTCATCAACGTGGTGGACAACCCCTTCCTCGACAAGCCCCAGATTGACGGCGGGGCGTACGCCGTCTTCGGTCGCGTGATCTCCGGAATGGACACCGTGGACAAGATCCGCGACGTCAAGACGGGGATCAAGGGCCGCTTCCCCAATGTCCCGGTGGACACCGTGACGATCACCAAGGTTGCGCGCATCAGCGCCGACGAGGCCAAGTCCACCTCGCAGGACAAGTAGCGAAGCCCGCCGAGCGGGGCCCCCGGGCGTGAGCGAACGCGGTTCGTGCCACACGGAGCCGCGGCCCTCGTGCGCGCCGGGCGTTCCGGGATGCCGGCTCGGTATGCTCACGGCATGCCCCGAGCGCTGCAGACCGTCCTGCTCCTGCTGGCCTCCAACACCTTCATGACGTTCGCGTGGTACTACCACGTGCAGAAGAGGCACTGGCCGCTGCTCGCGGCGATCGGCATCTCCTGGCTCATCGCCCTGCCGGAATACCTGTTCCAGGTGCCGGCCAACCGCCTCGGGCATGTCGCGTTCGGCGGGCCGTTCACGCTCCCCCAACTCAAGGTCATTCAGGAGGCCGTCACGCTCGGGGTCTTTCTCGTGTTCACGATCTGGATCGCCCATGAAAGGCCCCGCTGGACCGATGCCGCGGCGTTCATGCTGATCTTCGCGGCTGTGGGCGTGGCGATGTGGGGGCGCGCCGAGGCCGGCGCGTGACGCCGCGGCACGCCTGCTCGTGCTGCGGGTATGACCTGGACGGAATCCGCGTGGGCCCGGGCGGCTCCACCTGCCCGGAGTGCGGGAACCGGGAACCGGCCCCGCCCTCCGCGCTGGCGCCCTGGCCGCCGGTGTGGCGTGTCGCGCTCCAGATGGTCTGGCCGACCGCGGCGGTGCTGATCGTGGTCGGCGTGCTGGTGGCGATCCCGCACCTGGAGTTCGTGCTCTGGATCGGATGGTCGCTGGGCATGATGGCGTGGATGATGGCGGCCGTGGTCCACCCGCTGTTCGAGGCGGGCGAACTGTCCCGGCGTCACGCGCTGGTGCCGCAACGCCGGCGCTTCCGGGCGCTCCTGGGCGCCGGCGGAATCGGGGTCAACATCGTGGCGACCCTCGGCTGCCTGTGGGTGCTGAGCCGTCTGTGACCTATCCGCGCGGCGTCACTTCGAGCCATCCCTGCTGCCAGCCCATGCCGAAGCCGGCCTGCCGGTATGTGACGACCCCGAACCGGATCGCACGCCCCGGCGGCGCCCCCTTGACGGCCTGGTCGAACTCCTCCACGCTGCGGACGTTGGCGCCGTTGACCTGTACGATCACGTCCTGCACATGCATGTCCCCGGTATCCGCCGGGCCGCCGGGGTCGATCTGCGTCACCACGACGCCGACGGGCTGGAGTTCCCGCGGGTAGTCGATGTTCCCGGCGGTCTCCGCGTCGAGCGTGCGCGCCGCCATCCCCAGGGCGCGGAAGGCCCGGGCCCCATTGACGGCCGCCTGGCCGGTCACGTTGTCCGTCAGGGAGATGCTGACCGTCATCTTCTGGCCGTCGCGGACGAGGTCGACGGGCACGGTTGAGCCCGGCGGTGTGAACGCGATGGTGTTCTTCAGCCGGTTCGTGTTCCACACCGGTCGGCTGTTGAAGCGCGTCACGAGGTCGCCCGCCTTGATCCCGGCCTGCTCCGCCGGGCCCCCGTCCACGACGCTGTTGATGAGCACGCCCCTGGTCCCGCGGGCCGCGTCCTCGGGCCTGGCTTCCGTCATGACGATGCCCGCCCAGCCGCGTTCGACCCGCCCGTTCCGGATCAGCGCATCGGCCACCGGCTGGGCGATCGTGCTCGGGATGGCGAACCCCAGGCCGACCGACCCGCCGTTGCGGGTGGCGATCTGGTCGTTGATCCCGACGATGCTGCCTTCAAGGTTGACCAGCGGGCCGCCGCTGTTCCCCGGGTTGATCGCGGCATCGGTCTGGATGAACTCCTCGTACCGCTCGTCGGTCTGTCCCTGGAGGCCCACCCGCCCGGTGGCGCTGACGATGCCCGCCGTCACGGTGTTGTCGAAACCGAACGGACTGCCGACCGCCACGACCCACTCCCCGACCTGGAGCCCGTCGGAGTCGGCGAACTTCGCGGCGGTGAGGCCGCCGGCATCGATCTTGAGCACGGCCAGGTCGGACGCCGGGTCGGTGCCGACCATCGCGGCGTCATATTCACGCCCGTCGCTGAGTTTGACGCGCAGGCTCTGGGCCCCGGCGATCACATGGTTGTTCGTCAGGATGTACCCGTCGGCGGAGATGATGATCCCCGAACCCAGCCCGGTCGGCTGGATCCTGGCCTCGCCGGGGTCGAAGAAACTGCGCCGCACGAGCACGCGGTTCATCTGCGTGACGTGGACCACGCTCGGGCCGATGACCTTGGCCGCGTGGTTGAAGGCGTCCGACAGCGTCCGCGCAAAGGCGATCTGTTCCTTGACCTCTGCCGGCTTCTCCGCGGCCGGCTGCACGGCGGCGTTCAGTGTGCGCGGCGGCTCGGACGGCAGCGCGGAAAACACTCCGGTGGCGATCCCGGCCCCGGCAAAGAGCGACACAATCCATCGGTAACTCATGTTCGGCTCCGCGTGTGCGGGGTCGGTCGGACCCCCCCCAACCCCGTCCTGACTCTATGCGCCCTACATACAGATGGAGCCGGGGGCCGCTCCCGTCACGATTCGGTCTCCGCCGACGCGGACCGCCCATCCAGCCATATCCGGCGCAGCCGCCGCGACACCGGCCCGGGCCGGCCGTCGCCGATCACGCTGCGCTCGACCGCAACGACAGGGAGGACCCCCCAACCCGAGTTGGTCAGGAATACCTCGCGGGCGCTGAGGACGTCCGCAACTGAGATCATGCGCCGGTGCGCGGCGATGCCCAGCCGCTCCGCTCCCTCCAGGACCGCCAGCCGCGTGATCCCCGGCAGCGTCGCGCTGGGAACGGCGATGCCGGGCGGCTCCTCCCCCCGGGCGATCGGCGTCCAGAGTTGATCGCGATCGCCGGCAGGACCGGGGACGACGAACACGTTCGACACGCAGCCGCCCACAAGGTGATTGGTCACGCTGAACACCAGGGCCTCGCCGGCACCCCTCGCGGCGGCGCCCTGCAACTCGCGCAGGCGCGGCCAGTACGCGAGCGTCTTGTGCCCGGCGGTCGGGTCCAGGGGCGAAATGTGCAGGTCCGCCACGCTCACCATCACCCCTTCCTCGAACCAGGCGGGCGGATACTCCATGGCCGGCTGTGCCACGATCAAGACAGTCGGGTCCAGTCCGCCCGCCGCGGGCGGACGCCTGAGCATGTTGAGGTCGCCGCCCGTAACGGTCAGCCTCAGGCGGGCCGACGGTTGCCCGTGCCGGGCCAGCACGGCGAGCACGGCCTCGGCCAGCGCGGGCTTCCTGAGCCGGTCCGAGAGGCCCAGGGCGCGGGCCGACCCGATCAGCCGGTCGATGTGGTCCTCGAGCCGGTGCGCCCAGGACAACCCACCCTCCGACCCGCCCGTCAGCGTCTCGAACAGCCCGACGCCGTGCTGGAGCCCGGCATCCATCACCGAGATCCGTGCTTCGGCGGCCTCCACGAACAGCCCGTTCAGGAACACAGTGGTCACCGCGCCCCCTCCGGCCGCGCCGCCGCAGCCGCCAGCAGGACCAGCCCCGCGACGGCCGAGCACGCGGAGCCCGCAAGAATCCCGATCTTGGCGCTGACCAGGAGTTCCGGGGCCGTGCGGTACGCCAGTTGCGCGATGAACAGGGCCATCGTGAACCCGATACCCCCGAGACACCCGACGCCGACCACATGCATCCACCGCACACCCCGCGGCAGTTCGCCCAGCCGCAGCCGCACCGCGACCCAGGTCGCCAGAAGAATGCCCGCCGGCTTGCCGAGCATGAGGCCCAGGCCCACGCCGCCCGAGACACGCATCGCCTCACCCTGCGGCACCCCGCCGGTCAGGCTGACCCCCGCGTTGGCGAGCGCGAACAGGGGCACGATCAGGAACGCGACCCACGGCGTCAGCGCGTGCTCGAACACCTGCAACGGCGTCTGCACCCGGTCGCACGCGTCTTCCAGCGACTGGACGATCGACTGCTGCCGCGAATCCGTCACGATGCTGCCCTCGCACGGCCCGGTGGCGTCAAGGTCGTCGAGGGTTCGCCGGCTGAATATCAGAAACTCCCGCGCATCCACCCGCGAGCGTACGGGCACCGCGAACGCCGCGAGCACGCCCGCGATCGTCGCGTGCACGCCCGAGAGCAGGACCAGGTACCAGACGACCAGCCCCAGCCCGAGGTAGACGGCCCAGCGGCGCACGCCCAGTGCGCCCAGGATGAACATCAGTCCGGCGGTCCCGATCCCCGCCAGCAGGCAGCCGGCACGGATCTCCTCCGAGTAGAACACCGCGATGACGATGAGTGCGCCCAGGTCGTCCGCCACGGCCAGGGCCGCCAGGAACACGCGGAGGCTCGCCGGAACGCGACGGCCCAGCAGCGCCAGGACGCCCAGCGCAAAGGCGATGTCCGTCGCCATCGGCACGCCCCAGCCGCGCGACGCGTCCCCGCGAGCCCCGAGGGACACAAAGACCAGGGCCGGGACGACCATCCCCCCGAGGGCCGCCATCAGCGGCAGGGCCGCCTTCCGCACCGACGACAGTTCCCCCACCGCCAGCTCGCGCTTGATCTCCAGCCCCACCACGAAGAAGAAGATCGCCATCAGCCCGTCGTTGATCCACCACTCGACCGAGCCGCCCGCGAGCACAACGCCCCCGAGCCCGATGGTCAACTCCCGGTGGTGGAACAGGTCCGTGTACGCGCCCGCCCACGGCGAGTTCGCCCAGGCCAGCGCGGCCGCGGTGCACGCCAGCAGCACGATCCCGCTCGCGGCCTCCAGGCGCAGGAACCGCGCGACGGGGCCGACGATGATGTCCACCGGTGCGGTCGCCGCGAGTCGCTCGTTCACGGGGCGATGGTAATCCGGCGGCGTGTGCCCGTGAATCCCGGGGCCCCCTGCACCAACTACTATTCCGCCATGCCGTGCTTTGTCGTGGTCATTGCCCTTTTCCTGCCCCGCCTGGCGATCGCGCTGCTCTGGCTCTTCACGAACTACCTGCACGCGGCGTACGCGACCATCCTCTGGCCGGTGCTCGGGTTCTTCTTCGCCCCGTACACGACGCTCGCGGTCGCGGTGGCGTACCACTCGGGCGGTGTGTCCGGGGTCTACCTGATCCTGGTTATCATCGCGGTGCTCGCGGACCTGGGCGCCCTCGAGGGCGGGCGGCGCGGCGCGAGCCGGGCGCCGAGGCGGTGAAGCGTGCCACCGACCGCTGCTTTGAGCGGTCGGTGCGGGTTGTGCACCGACCGTGCAGAGCCACGGTCGGTGGCACGTCTACCGTTCCCGCGTCGGTGCGGTGGCCGAGCGGTTGAAGGCGCTCGACTTGAAATCGAGTGGGCTCGCAAGGGTCCCGGGGGTTCGAATCCCTCCCGCACCGCTTCCTACGACCCCTTGCCCGCCGGCTTCGGGGGCAGCGGCTCCACAAGCGAGCCGGGCTCGGCGGGTTTCGGCCCCGCCGGACGCTCCTTCACGGGCTCGTACACCTGCAACTCCGTCTGCTGGCCCTCGAACTCCGGGCGTTCCTCCGCCACGCCGCCCTCGACCGCCTTGTACAGCGCCGACATCAGCCGGTCGCGCTCCGTGGCGAACGCCGCGTCCACGCCGCCCGCCTGCTGCAACTGGAGCAGCGCCCCGACCACCTCCGAGTACGGCAGGCCCAGCCCCGGGGTCGGGTCCTCCGGGCTCGGCGTGCGGGCCATGTAGGTGATCAGATCGACCAGGGAGTTGCCGGGCCGGCCCACGGAGGCCTGACCCGTCCGCGGGTCGCGGTAGAAGACCCGCACATCGTCGGTCTCCGAGTCGGCCGCGATCGACAACCGGTCGGACCACATCGACACCATCAGCGGGCGGCGGATCCGCAGGTCGCGACCGAACACGACGACCCGCGGCGTGCCCTGCTGGGTGATGTAGATCAGCGGGTCACGGTCGCTCGGCACCAGGTCCAGCAGGAACGCGCCGCCCATCACACGCCGCTCCACGCCCTGCAGCGTGTCCCCGGAGAGCGCGATCCGCCCCATGTGCCCGAGGTTCGGCGCCGGGTCCGCGACCCTCGCGGCGGCGGGCCGGGCCTCCATCTCGCGGTACCACTGGGCCATGCGCAGCCGCTCCGCCCGGTCCGCGAGCGCCTCGTAGGCCGCCACGCGAACTTCCAGCGAGGGCTCCGCGAGAAGGTCGCGCAGGGCCACGTCCACCGTCGGTCCGGCATCCAGCCGGCCGAGCATCTCGATGGCCTCCGGGCGCAGGGCGGCGGGCCCGGTCTGCGCCAGCGACTTCAGCGGGAGCGCGGCCCGCGGGTCCCCCAGCCCCGCACCGGCGCGCAGCGCCGCCAGGCGCGGGCCCATCTCCGGCTCGTCGTACAACTCGCGCAGGAACGGCAGCGCCGGGCGCCCGATGGCCTGCAGGCACCACGACAGCGGCGTGGCCAGCCCCGGCTGGGTCTTCAGGGCCTCGGCGTACTTCCGCGCGTACTCCTCGGGAGCCGTGGGGTCGATCTGCGTATGGGCAAGGAGCTGGGTGAACTCCTGCGCGCGGTCCAGGTACGCGCGCGGCGCCACAACCTCGATCACGCTCGCGCTGCGCCCGCGGGCGGCCGGCCCGCTGTCCCCCGGCCCTTCCGGAAAATGGTTCAGGATCGCCTCCTGGATGGCCCGGGCCCGCGAGTGCGACGTGTTGTCCAGCCGCAACTCGAAGTTCGACGAGTTCACGATCATCCCGCCGTCGAGCACGCGCCCGGTGGTGCGACCAAAGGTCTCGCCCTGGCTGGGCTCGGCGAACGGGTTCACAAAGATCGGGCCGCGGGCGATGCCGATCTGCCGGGCCTGCACCGTGCCGTACGCCGACGGCGGGCCCAGGCGCAGTTCCGTGGTCCACAGCGTGCCCCCCTCCAGCGAGGTCAGCCCGCCCCCATTGACTGCCTTGACATAGACATCGAACTTCGCGCCGTTGGGCGCACCCGGCGGCATCGCGGCGTACACCACGACCACGGCCACGTCGGGGTGCCGCAGCAGTTGCCGCGGCGTCATCCCCTCGAACGGCGTGCCGCGGAACATCTCGTTGCCGGCGCCGACACCGCGAAGGCCCAGTTCCCGCTCCATCGAGACCTCGACCCGCTCCGGCAGCGCCCCACCGCCCGTGCCACGGAGCCCGACGACCAGGCCGTAGCCGGAGATCAGTTGCGGCTGAATACGGACCAGAGTCGTCTCCGACCCGATCGTGCCGCGGAGGACGGCCGGGAGGTCGCGGACAACCGCCGGCCGGACGTCCCGAGCCCTCTTCGGTGGTCCGCCGCCGCAGCCCGTGAGGACAATGGCGATAGACAGGGCGGCGGCGGCAGCAAGGGAGGGTCGTGACATGGGGCGGCAGTCTATCGGGATGGTTTTCCACACCGTCCGCCAGCGCGGTGCCGCGAGTTCCCCAGACCACCGACGGCGGCGAGAAAACGGCAGCGTGCGCAACTTCGCGTGGGCGCAGGAGTTCCGTATCAACCGACAACAAACCGCCAGATACTCCACATCGTTTTGTGGGTAATGGGCATTGCATCCACGATAGGTAGTGGTATCTTGACTGTGCCCTGCTAGGAGGCGGGGTGGGAAAACTCAGTTTGATAGGGATACGATAGGGTATCGGCTGGGGCAGGATGCTCGCGGCCGAACACGAGCCCGCGAAGCCTCACGTCCGCACCCGGGAAGCCGCGACGATGTCCGTTCTGGCCGACAAGCAGATCCGGAGTGAGATCAGGATCACCCCGTTCGAGGACTCCGTGAAGCGCCCCGGCCGGGTGTCGTTCGGCGTGTCGAGTTACGGGTACGACGTGCGGGTGGGCACGCGGTTCAAGGTCTTCACGCCCACGCCGCGGTCCGGCGGGATCACCGTCGTCGACCCGAAGCGGTTCACCGACGACCTGTTCGTCGAGGTGGACACGGCCGCGACGGGGGCGGACCACATCATCATCCCGCCCAACTCGTTCGCGCTCTGCGAGACGGTGGAGTGGATCGAGGTGCCGCGGGACGTGCTGGTGATCTGCCTGGGCAAGAGCACCTACGCCCGCTGCGGGCTGATCGTGAACGTGACGCCGCTGGAACCCGAGTGGCGCGGCAAGGTGACGCTGGAGATCAGCAACACGACGCCGCTGCCCGCGCGGGTGTACGCCAATGAGGGGATCGCACAGTTGATCTTCCTCCGCGGCGAGCAGGTGTGCGAGAGGTCGTACGCGGACAAGGCGGGGAAGTACCAGGACCAGGGCGGCCTGACGCTGCCGAAGGTGGACTGACGCACAGGAGAACCAGGCGATGGAGCATGACCAGAAGGGTGACGGGGGGATCGCGGCGCTGCTGGATTTCGGCTTCAAGCGGTTCATCACGCTCAGCGTGATCAAGGTGCTCTACATGCTCGGGATCGCGGTGATCTGCCTGGCGCTGGTCATCGCGCTGATCAGTTCCTTCACAATGGGGGTGATGGCGGTGATCGGCGTGCTGATCGTGGGCCCGATCGTCGCGCTCCTGTACCTCATCTTCTTCCGGATCTGGCTGGAGTTGATCGTCGTCGTGTTCCGCATCGGAGAGAACACGAGCAAACTGGTCGAGATGCGCGGCGGCCCGCCCGCCGCGCCGCCGATGCCGTGAACGGGCTCGGCGTTCGTGCGGGTATGTTTCTGCCATTGCCCACTGCCTGGGGGCGTCCATGAAGATCACACGCAAGTTCACGAAGGCCGGCGCCGACCCGTTCGCCACGGTGCAGTGGGTCACGCGCTCGTCGAAGATCACGAATCCCGACGGCTCCGTCGTCTTTGAGATGAAGGACGCGGAGGTGCCCGCGACCTGGAGCCAGCTCGCCACGGACATCATGGTGAGCAAGTACTTCCGGAAGGCCGGCGTGCCACAGGACGGTACGGTCGCACGCGACCATGCCACGGAGGGCAAGCCCGCCGCCGGGCTCGGTGGCACTGCTCTCCAGAGCAGTGAAAGGGGTGGCACTGCTCTCCAGAGAAGTGAAAGGGGTGGCACTGCTCTCCAGTCCAGTGAAAGGGATGGCACTGCTCTCCAGAGGAGTGAGAAGAACACCGGTCTGGAGACCGGTGCCACCAAAGAGGGTGCCACCAAAGAGGGTGCCACCAAAGAGGGTGCCACCAAGGCAGCCACCGGCCCCGAGAGGTCCGCCCGCCAGGTGATCCATCGCCTCGCCGGGTGCTGGCGGCACTGGGGTGAGACGCACGGCTACTTCGACACGCCGAGCGACGCCCAGGCGTTCTACGACGAACTCTGCTACATGATGGTGCATCAGATGTGCGCCCCCAACAGCCCGCAGTGGTTCAACACCGGGCTGCACTGGGCGTACGGGATCAACGGCCCGGCCCAGGGCCACTGGATCGTGAACCCGAAGACCGGCGAGCCGGAACTGGCGGCCGACGCCTACAGCCACCCGCAGCCGCACGCCTGCTTCATCCAGAGCGTCAGCGACGACCTGGTGGCCGACGGCGGGATCATGGACCTGTGGGTGCGCGAGGCCCGGCTGTTCAAGTACGGCTCCGGCACCGGCACGAACTTCAGCAAACTCCGCGGCGACGGCGAGAAACTCAGCGGCGGGGGCAAGTCCAGCGGGCTCATGTCCTGGCTGCGGATCGGCGACCGGGCCGCGTCCGCGATCAAGAGCGGCGGGACGACGCGCCGGGCCGCGAAGATGGTCTGCCTCGACATGGACCACCCGGATATCGCCGAGTTCATCAACTGGAAGGTGCGCGAGGAGATCAAGGTCCAGGCGATGGTCGAGGGGCTGCGGCTCCTCAAAGAAAAGAGCAAGGAGACCGCGGCGACGGCCGAGCGGCTCGACCTGGACCTCGATTACGACTTCAACGGCGAGGCGTACCAGACGGTCGCCGGGCAGAACAGCAACAACTCCGTGCGGGTCCCGGACGCGTTCTTCGACGCCCTCGACGCGGGGGGCGAGTGGAAGACGACCTGGCGCGTCAGCGGCAAGGTCGCGCGGGTCTACAAGGCGGGCGAACTCTGGGACATGATCAACTTCGCCGCGTGGCGCTGCGCCGACCCGGGCGTGCAGTACGACGGCACGATCAACGCCTGGCACACCTGCCCGAACGCGGGGAGGATCAACGCGAGCAACCCGTGCGTGACCGGCGACACGCTTGTGGCGACCACCTCCGGCTACCGGCGGATCGTGGACCTGGTCGGACAGACCGTCGAGGTCGTCAACGGCCGCGGCGAGAAGGCGTGGGTGGACCGGGTGTTCAAGACCGGCACAAAGCCGGTGTTTGAACTCAAGACCGCGTCCGGGTTCCGCCTGCGCCTGACGGCGGACCATAAGGTGCAGACGGAGAACCGCGGCGACGTGCCGGCCTGCGATCTGACGGTCGATGATCGCGTGATCCTCAGAGCGCCGGGATTCGGGCTCGCGTTCGAGGCCCGCGAACTCGCCGAACTTCTCGGGGCGGCCGTCGGCGACGGCTGCATCACGCACAGCGGTTCGCAGGACATGCTGTTTGTCACTCTCGGCGAGAGCGAGCGCGACCTGGCGGAGCGATTCCGCACACACGTGGACGCCTGCAAGCGGCGCTACGCCTCCGGCGACGGGCGCGGCACGCGGCCAACGAGCGTCGTGGAAACCGGGAGCGGCGTGCGCGTCGGCACGAGCGTGCAGAATGTCGTCAACCGGCTCGGCCGGTACGCGGTCCTCGACGCGGGCTCGGAGAGCAAGCGGTTCACGGACGCGGTGTTCGGCCTCGACCGCGCGACGCTCGCCGGGGTCCTCCGTGGGCTGTTCACGACCGACGGCACGGTGGCGAACTACGGGGCCAAGTCGCAGTACGTCGCGCTCGACAGCACGAGCGTCGACCTCCTGCGGCAGGTGCAACTGCTCCTGCTCGCCTTCGGCATCAAGGCAAAGGTGTACGAGAACCGCCGGGCGCTCGGGCAGGTTTCGAGCCTTCTCCCCGACGGCCGCGGCGGCGCGGCCGAGTACGCGGTGAAGCAGGTGCACTCTCTGCGTATCTCGCGGTCGTCGCGGGTGGTGTTTGAGCGCGAGATCGGCTTCATGCCGGAGAGCGTGAAGGCGGCCCGGCTCGCGGGGCTCAACGCGGGCGTCCAGGCCTACCGCGACACGATGACAGACCGGGTGGCGTCGCTCGCGCCCTGCGGCGTCGAGGATGTGTACGACCTGACCGAGCCGTTGTCGCACCACTTCGTGGCGAACGGACTGGTTGTTCACAACTGCTCGGAGTACATGTTCCTCGACAACACGGCGTGCAACCTGGCGTCGCTGAACGTGATGAAGTTCTACGACTCCACCACGCGCACCTTCGACGTCGAGGCGTATGAGCACGGCGTCGACCTGTGGACGATCGTGCTGGAGATCAGCGTCCTGATGGCCGCGTTCCCCAGCCGCGAGATCGCGGAACTCTCGTACCGCTACCGAACGCTGGGGCTGGGGTACGCGAACCTGGGCGCGATGCTGATGCAGGCCGGGATCCCCTACGACAGCGACGAGGCCCGCGCGGTGTGCGCGACGCTGACGGCGATCCTCACCGGGCGCTCCTACCGCCAGTCGGCGCTGATGGCGGAGGAACTCGGGGCCTTCCCCGGCTACGCCGCGGACCGGGACAACATGCTGCGGGTGATCCGCAACCACCGCCTGGCCGCCCATGGGGAGGCGCGGGCGAGCGACCGGTACGAAGGGCTCAAGATCCGCCCCGTGCCGATCGACCACGCGCTCTTCGGCGCCGGCCGCGTCAATCTCGCCAACGCGGTAACGCTGGCGGAGCGCTCCCGCACGGTGTGGGACGAGGCGCTGGCGCTTGGTGAGAGGCACGGCTACCGCAACGCGCAGGTCACGGTCATCGCCCCCACGGGCACCATCGGGCTGCTGATGGACTGCGATACGACGGGCGTCGAGCCCGACTTCGCGCTCGTGAAGTTCAAGAAACTCGCCGGCGGCGGGTACTTCAAGATCGCCAACGACTCCGTGAAGCCCGCGCTCGTCGCGCTCGGGTACAGCGACCGGCAGGTCCGTGACATCCTGACCTACCTGCTCGGCAAACTCGACCTGGACGTGCCGATGCCCTCCGGCGCCCCCGGCGCGGACCAGGAGCTCACGCTGTCGGAGTGGCTGGCGGACAAGGGCTTCGAGGCGGGCGACCTGCGGCGGATCACCGACTCGCTGCCCACCGTCTTTGAACTTTCGTTCGCGTTCGGGGCCTGGAGCGTCGGTGACGACCTGCTGAAGCGCCTGAAGATCGACCCGGCGAAGGCCAAGGCCGACCCGAAGTTCAACCTTCTGAAGAAACTGGGGCTCAGGCCCAAGCAGGTCGAGGCGCTCAACCTGCTGGTGTGCGGAACGCAGACGGTCGAGGGCGCCCCGCACCTGCGGCCGGAGCACCTGCCCGTGTTCGACTGCGCCAGCAAGTGCGGCCGGCTCGGGCAGCGGTTCATCGCCCCGGACGGGCACATCCGGATGATGGCGGCGGCCCAGCCGTTCATCTCGGGAGCGATCAGCAAGACGATCAACCTCCCCAACGAGGCGACGGTCGCGGACATCGCGGCCAGTTACCGCCTGTCGTGGGAACTGGGGCTCAAGGCCAATGCGTTGTACCGCGACGGGTGCAAACTCTCCCAGCCGCTCTCGGCGACGAGCGGCGTGGAGGACGAGGCGGAGATGGAGGAGGACGCCCTGGGGGAAGCGGCAGCGGCCCGGCCCGAAGTTTCTACTTCCGGTGCGGGTCAAGCAGTTGCGGGCAATAGCGTGGCGGAAGAGGTGCGGATCGTGCACCGCCCGCTGCGGCGCCGCCTGCCCGACACCCGCCGGTCGATCACGCACAAGTTCAACATCGCCGGGCACGAGGGGTACCTGACCGTCGGGCTGTACGACGACGACCGCCCGGGCGAACTCTTCATCACGATGGCCAAGGAGGGCTCAACCACCGGCGGGCTGATGGACTCGCTGGGCACGGCCACCAGCGTCGCGCTGCAGTACGGCGTGCCGATCGAGAGCCTGGTCAACAAGTTCAGCCACCAGCGGTTCGAGCCGGCGGGCATGACGACCAACGGGGACATCCCCTTCGCCAAGAGCCTGGTTGACTACATCTTCCGCTGGATGGGGATGCAGTTCATCGACGGGTACCGGGCCGCCAACGCCCCGCAGCGGGGCGGGAGCAACGGGCACCACGAGCCCTCAAGGAAGGAGGAGCCGATTTGGAACAACACGCCACGCATGACGTTCGCGGGCGAGAACGGGGCGGGAGCCCACCATGGAGATTCGCACGGCGGGAGCGCCCCCGCGTCCGGCCCGATCGATGGGGGCGCGGCCGCTCCGAAGGCCGCCGCCCCGAGGATCGAGGTCACCGCCCGGGCGATGGCTCTCGATACCGCCTCGGGAATCGCCGCCGCCTCGACCCTCACGATCGCCATGGAGAACGTCGGGGACGCGCCGGCCTGCGACGTCTGCGGGACGATCACGGTCCGCAGCGGCACCTGCTACAAGTGCCTCAACTGCGGGAACAGCATGGGATGTAGTTGACCCACCCGCCCCACCGACAGGGCCGCCGCGGGAGTGCACGCCTCCCAACGCCTCCCGCATTCACGCGGCCCTGCACCTCCTCCCCCCGGATGGTCCCACCATCATCCGGGGGGTTCTTGTTGGCACACACCACGCCCGGCCGGATCGAACTCACGCGGGGGATGAGCCGGGAACGCCGGCGGTCCGTTGTTTGCTCAGGGCTTGATCGCGGCCACACCCATCGGCATCTCGAACCGCTCGTGCGTGCGGCAATACGTCAGCCCGCCCATCCGCCCGATGGCCGCCAACCCGGCCGGGTCCGTGCGGTGCCGTTCATCGATCAGCCCGTCCACCGCGTGGAAGTAGACGACACGCCCGATCACGATGTTCCCGCCCGCGGGGGATCCGGGGCTCAGACGGATCACTCGATCGGTGATGCACTCGAAACTCACCGGGCACTCCGCGACCCGCGGCGGGGTTACGCGGCGGCTCCGAGCCGGCGTGAGCCCGGAGAGCGCGAACTCCGATTCCCCGTATTCCAGGGGCTCGGCGCACGCGGCCACGCGGCGCTCGATCGCCTCCGTCACGATGTTCACGACGAACTGCCCCGTGCCGCCCTCGCTCTCCGGCAGCACGTTCCGCAGCGTGTCCTTGTCGGACCCGTCGGGCCTGCTCACGGGGCAGAACAGCAGCGACATCGGCTCCGACGCCACCCCCGCGAAGAACGAGAACGGCGCGAGATTCGGCCGGCCGTCCGGCGACACGCTCGACACGAACGCGATCGGCCGCGGCACGATGCACCCGATCAGCAGTTTGTAGCGGTCGGCCTGCGGCAGCAACAGCGGGTCGATCTCCATGCCGCGAGTCTACGGGAAGGGATCGCGGGGGCCGCCGCGAGGGGCCTCCCCGTCTCTTCCCGGCATACCATCGCCCCCCTAGAGAAAGGCGAGAGATATGGCGACGCGACGCGCGAAGATCTGCATCATCGGGGCCGGGAATGTCGGGGCCACCTGCGCCCATTGGGCCGCGGCCAAGGAACTGGGCGACATCGTTCTGCTGGACATCCCGGACCGGGAGGGCGTCGCGAAGGGCAAGGCCCTGGACCTGGCCTGCTGCGGGCCGATCGAGCGGTTCGATTCCCGCGTGACCGGCACCAGCGATTACAAGGACATCGCCGGCAGCGACGTGGTGGTCATCACCGCGGGCCTGCCCCGCAAGCCGGGCATGAGCCGCGACGACCTGATCCAGACCAACGTCGGCATCGTCCGCAGCGTGAGCCAGAAGGTCGCGGAGTTTGCTCCCAACTCGATCGTCATCGTGGTCTCCAACCCGCTCGACGCGATGGTGTACACGGCGTGGAAGGTCACGGGATTCCCGGCCCAGCGGATCATGGGCCAGGCGGGGTCGCTGGACGTCGCCCGGTTCCGCGCGTTCCTGGCGATGGAACTGGGGGTGAGCATCGAGGACATCTCCGCCCTGCTGCTCGGCGGGCACGGGGACGACATGGTGCCGCTCCCGCGCCTGACCAGCGTCCACGGCATCCCCATCGGCGACCTGCTGCCGGCCGAGAAGATCAATGCCTGCGTGGAACGGGCGAAGGTCGGCGGCGGCGAGATCGTCAAACTCATGGGCACCAGCGCCTACTACGCGCCGGCCAGCGGCACGATCCAGATGGTCGAGGCGATCATCAAGGACAAGAAGCGGATCATCCCCAGCGCCGCCTACTGCGAGAACGAGTTCGGCATCGCGCCCGGGGCCAGGGGCAAGGGCTGCTTCGTCGGCGTCCCGGCCCTGCTCGGGGCCGCCGGGGTCGAGAGGATCGTGACCTTCAAGTTGGCGCCGGATGAGCAGAAACTGATGGACGAATCCGTGAAGCACGTCAAGGACCTCGTCGGCACAGTCGTCAAGTTGTTCCCCGACCTGGCGTAATCCGTCAGGACGCCGCCGCGTAGATGGCCGGACGAAATGCGGCCTGGGGACGGCATAGAAAGAGCGCGTCTGGGCAATGTCCAAGATCAAATCGTGTCGTGTCCGCTAGGATCGCTTCCCGCCCCGGTACCGCCGGTTGATGTCGAAGTCCGACACGTCCTCCCCCAGTGTCTCCAGCAGGCGGAACAGGTACCGCTTGTGCCCCAGCCACTGCTGGTAGCGGATGTACAGGTACACCAGGCTCGCCGGCGTCAGGACGCCCGCGGCCACATACAGCGGCACGGTCTGGAACGTCAGCGCCACGATCGCCAGCGAAACGCCCACCAGCCCCAGCAGAATCGCCACAATGAACCGCCCGAACGGCGATCGCACGCTGGCCCGCACCGCCAACTGGATGCGCGTCCCGAGCCCCATCTTCCCGGCCTCGGGGTCGAAGCGGTCCAGCGCCCCGGTCTCGCGCTGGTGCACCCGATCGAATGAGCCGCGGTAGTCCACACCGGGCGCGCCGGCATCGTGCACCTCCGGCAGGTCGACCAGGCCGGTCGGGTCCGGCGCCAGCGCGGGCGTGTCGCCAAGGTCGGGGCCATCCGCCGGTTCTTCCGGCGCGGCCTGGGCGCGAGGCCGGCGGGCGAGGATTTCCCGTGCCAGTCGTTCCGCGCGTTTCACCCGGTCTTCCGCGTCGTCGCCCGCCATGTCAGAGCGTAGTGCCCGCCGGGGTTCCGGTTGCGTGGGCGTTGGGGTTTCCGCCCCCGCTTGACGCGCCCGCTCAATCCTCTAGCATGGCCCGGCGTTCTGTTCCGCTGAGTCCCGCTCCGGCCGGGTGAGAGCCCGTGGAGGTCGCTTTGCTGCCCAAGCCCCCGCCGCGCGAGCCGTCGCTCGGCTTCCTCTACCTGCCCCCCTATCGCGTTCAGGGCATCTCCGTGGCGGGCGAGGCGTCCTGCGTCATGATCCCTGAACTGGACGCCACTTTCGACATGGGGGTGTGCCCCCGGGCCGCGCTCGCCTCGAAGTTCGTCGCCGTCAGCCACGGGCACATGGACCACGTCGGGGCCCTGGCGTACTACTGCTCGCAGCGCCGCTTCCAGGGCATGGGCACGGGCAAGATCGTCTGCGATGCCCGCGTGGCCCCGAGCATCCAGCGCATGATGGCCGGCTTTGTGGACCTGGAGGCCCAGCGCACGCCCTACGAACTCCTGCCGCTGGAGCCCGACCAGCAGGTCGAGATCAAGCCCAACATCTTTCTCCGCGGCTTCCGGACGGAGCACACCGCGCCGTCGTTCGGGTATGTGGCGGTCGAGAAACGGTCCAAACTGAAGCCCGAGTACGCGGAACTGCCGCAGGAGAAACTGCGGGAACTCAAGGACCGCAACATCGAGATCACCAGGACGCTGGAGATCCCGCTGATCGCCTACCTGGGCGACACCGCCCCGGGCCCGCACCTGGTCCGCAACGACGTGCGAAGGGCCCAGATCATCATCACCGAGTGCACGTTCTTCGAGCCCGACCATGTGGAGCGGGCGAAGGTCGGCATGCACATGCACGTCGACAATATCGCCGAGTGGCTGCGCGTGGCCGAGTGCAAGCACATGGTGCTCACGCACATTTCCCGCCGCACCCACCTGGGCTTCGCGCGCCAGCGGATCGGGGAACTGCTCGGTCCGGAGACCGCCGCCCGCGTCCACCTGCTCATGGACTACCGCACGAACAAGGAACGCTACGAGAAGCAACTGGTCGACGCGGGGGTCGTCCTCGACAAGGATGAGGACTGAGCCGCCGCGGCGCGCGCACCCGGGGCTCGCCCACTCATCGTCCGCCGTGCTCATTGCCTCTTGCCGGCCGCCTCCAGCGCCGCCCGCGCCGCGGAGGCAACCGATTCATCCGAATCGTGCGCCGCCGCCGCCAGCGCCCCCTCCGCTGCCGCCGCCGCGGGCCCCAGACCCCTGAGTTCCCCCGCCGCGGCCCGGCGAACCTCGGCCTTCGGGTCGGCGAGGGCCGCGGCCAGGGCCCCGACCACCCGGGCATCACCGCCGCCGATGGGGACCAGCGCCATCACCGCGGAGACGCGCACCGTGATTCGCGGCTCCTCCGCCGCAAGCCGGCACAGGCCGTCCAGCGCGGGCGTGGACGCCGCCCCGATCCGGTGCAGCGCCATGATCGTGCTGCTCCGTGTCTTGTACGACGAGTCCCGAAGCATCGGCGTCAGCAGCGGCACGGCCGCGGCATCCCGGCGCATCCCCAGCGACGCGATCGCGATGTTCCGGACCACGTCGCGCCGGTCGCCGACCAGGGCCCGCAGCGCCGGCGTCGCCCCGTCGCCCAGCCGGGCCAGCACCTGCGCTCCCGTACTCCCCGCCGAGTCCTTCTCACGCTGCACGGCCCTCAGGATCGGTCCGACGACTTCGTCCATCGGCCGCGGGCCGGTCGCGATTGCGCCCAGCACCGCGGTCCGCGTGCGCTCGTCTTCATCCAGGCACTGGACCACGCGCGCGCGCAGGTCGTCCGTCCCCGGCCAGAGCGTGACGAGCGTGCTGATGGCGGCCATCTTGTCCGCCGCCGCCCCGGTGCGCGAGACCTCGATCACCGCGGGGATGGCCGGGCGTGCTTCCCTCCCCAGGCGCCAGATGACGTCCAGCACCCGCGCCGAGGGGGCGTACCAGTAGTTTGCCAGCGTCGGGCCGGCGCCGCTCGGCATCGGCGGGATACCCCCGGGGGCGGCGCCCACCCGGTCCCGCAGACGCCGTGCACACCCGCGGGCCAGCATGATCCGGTCGAAACTCGTCGTCTTCCCGCTGTACAGGGCGGCCGTCAGGTTGCTGAAGATCGTGTCCGACGGGTCGTCATGGAACCACAGGACAACCGAGAGCACCGGGGTGGGCAGCGTGTTCCACGGATCGCGGATCAGCCGCGGCGCGACGGCCGCGAGGCACCCCAGCAGCAGCACGCCCAGCGCCATCGCGGCCCTGGCCTTGTGACGCCGCGTGCGGCGCAACCCCGCCTCGACTCGGGCCTGGCGTCCGCACTCCGGGCAGCGGAGCCCGGCCACCGCGTCCATGTCGTACCAGCACCGCGCGCACCGGCGCCGGCCGCGCGAGCGGTCGCTCAGCAGCGCCCGGTAGAGCAGGCAGACCCCGCCGAGGACAAGAATCCCCCCCGCGATCCACCCGAGCAGGTCGACGGACATGCGCCCACTCTATCGTGCGCCAACGCCCGCATCACGCCAGCCACACCGCCGCCGCGACGTTCGCGGCGTTGAACGCGGCGTGGATCGTGATGGGCACACCGATGCTCCGCGTGCGTTCGTACGCGGCCCCGAGCCCGATCCCCAGCACCGCAAGAATCCCGATGGCCTGCCAGGGGACGGGCGATGCGCCGACCCGATGGCTGAGCGCAAAGAGCACACCCGTCACGATGACGGCGATCCAGGGGCTCCCGACCAGCCGCAGCATGGCCGACTGCAGGAACACCCGGAAGATCAACTCCTCCGCGATGGGTGCCACGACCACGGCACCGAACAGGACCGCCCAGACCCACGGGTCCGACCGGGCGCGCACGATCTGGTCGAGTGTGGCGTGTGCAATCCGCGCCGGTGGCGCCCCGGTTATGACCGTGTACAGCAGCGTGGCTCCGAGGCCCGCCACGGCCAGGGCGGGCGTCAGCATCAGCAGCCACAGAACCCCACGCACTCCGTCGCTCCACCGCGCCCTCAGCCCGGCCCCGTCCCGGGCCCCCGACCACCGGGCCACGCCAAGGCCGATGCCCCCCACGACCGCGGCCATCCCGGGCCCGCACAAGGCCACCACCGCGGACCGTGCCAGGCCCTGGTCCCAGGCCTGGCCGCCGGTCAGGAGCAGGCCGATGCCGGCGCCGAACTCCCGCGCGACAACGGCAATCAACCCCGCCATGAACCAGAACGAGGCGGGCATGGCGGACACGTCTCTCCCATGCCGACCGCGCAGCGCCCCCGGCCCGATGACGCCCCTGCGCCGCGCGATCCACAGTGTCCCCACCAGCAGGAGGCCCCACACCACCAGCCAAATGACGTCCGATACCTCGACGATCGGGGTTCCTACCGGCGGCGCCGGCCCCGCACCCGGCCCACTTTGGGTTGTTGCCCCCCGAGCGCTTGGGCTCTCGGCATCAACCGCCGATGCCATGATCGCGGTCCCGGCCCACGCAACAATCACCGCCATGACCGGCGTCACGATGCGAGAACTTGTGGAACGCAAGCGCGACGAGATCGCTCGCGCCCGCGCCGCCACCACGCTGACCGAACTCGAGGCCATGGTCGCCCAGGCGGACCCGCCGCGGAACTTCTTCGCGGCGGTCACGCGGCACCCGCACCCGGGGCACATGACCGTCATCGCGCAGGTCAAACGGTCCGCCCCCGGCGGCAGCCCGTGGCGCCCGGAGTATGAAGGCAACGCGTTCCGCCCGGGTGACATCGCCAGACGGTACCACGCGGCCGGGGCCGCGGCGGTTTCCGTCGCCACGGATACCCACTACGGCGGCGGGCTCGCGATGATCGAGGAGGTGCGCAGCGCCCAGCCGCTGCCGGTCCTTCGCGGCGACCTGATCCTGGACCCGTGGCAACTCTGGGAGAGCCGTGCGGCGGGCGCCGACGCCGTGGTCCTGCCCGCCGCCTACCTCAACGAGTCGGAGATCGTGGACCTGCTGATCCTGGCCCAGCAACTGCGGCTGACGACCGTGCTCGAAGCGCACGACATGGAGACGCTGCTGCGGGTGCGCCCCCATGTGGGCTTCCCGCACTCCGGGTACGGGCTGCTCGGGATCAACAACCGCGACCCGGTGACGATGGCGGCGGACGTGCGCCACACGCTGCGCCTGGCCGACATGGCGGAGGACAGGTCGATCCTGGTCAGCGCCTCGGGCATCCGGGGGCGGCACGACATGGACAGGCTGTCGCAGGCCGGTGTGCGGATCGTCCATGTGGGCGAGCACCTGATGCGACACCACGACCCGGGCGCGGCCCTGGAAGAACTTACGCGGTGGCGCCTCGCATCGGCCTGACAACCCTACGATTCCCGCCCGGAATGCGGGTACACGGAAGGAAGACCAAAGATGATGCACCCCCTGGCCCGCAGCGCGTCGATCGCCCTCCTCCTCACGGCGGGCCTGTGCCCCGGCCAGGACGCCGCGCAGCCCGCAGCCACTCCCGCGCCGAGCACGCCCGCGCCCCGCGCCGACCCCGCGGCGGCAAAGGTTCTCCAGGACGCCGAGGCCGCGGCCAGGGCGCTCACGTCCATCTCGTACTCGATCACGTTCAAGGGTGACGTGATGGCGTCCCAGAAGGCCAGCGCGGAGGTCATCATGCTCCGCGACACCGAGCACGACGGCCGCTGGCTCAAGCGCTGGATCGGAACAGCGGAGGTCGTGACCATGCCGCCCACCACCGTCCAGATCAGCGACCAGGGCGACACCATCACCTACATCAACATGGACAAGAAAGAGTACCACAAGGACATGGCGAAGTACGTCAACCAGCGGGGCATCGAGCCGCTGGTGTACTGCTGGATCCCGGAGATCGCCGAGGGCGACAAGTTGAACAAGACCCCCTTTGCCACCTACCTCACGGTGCCCGGCGGCCTGACCGGCCGGCCGGCGGAGAGCGTCGGGGACCTGCCGTGCGACGTCGTGGTCGCCAACTACGGCCCGAACCAGCCGACCAGGACATGGTGGTTCTCAAAGGAAGACCACCTGCCGCGGAAACTCGAATGGGATTTCAGCGCCGGCGGCGTGCCCGGGAAGTTCGTGTGGGAGATCAGCAACCTGAAGTCCAACCCCCCGCTGGTCCCGGCGATGTTCGAGTTGCCCGTGCCCGAGGGGTTCAAGAAGTTCGAGCCGCCCCCGCAAACCCCGGTGACCGCGCCCCCGGCCGACGCCGGCGGCCTTCAGACGAGCGCGGCCGCCAAGCACCGCTTCCCCGGCACGACCGTGGGGACCCTTGCCCCCGACTTCACGCTCCCGATGATCGGGTTCGATGCCACGGGGCCCGGAGTGCTCCCGATCAAGGGGAAGTCGTTCACGCTGTCGGCCGAACGGGCGAGCGTCATTGTCCTGGATTTCTTCGGGTCGTGGAACGCCCAGTCGAAGGCCGCGGCCCCGGAACTCGAGAAGATGGCGGCGGCCCTGCAAGGTCGGCCCGTGAAGATCATCAGCCTCGCGATCCGGGAGCGCGATGAGAACAAGGCGATCGAGTTCCTCTCGCAGCCCCGGTACGCGGCGGGCCTGCTGCCGGCGGCCGACGACGTGGCGAAGGCCTACCGTGCGCGGGTCATCCCGAGTTACTTTGTGGTCGGGTTTGAGGGCGAGATCATCTACACGACCGGCAACTACGCGCGCGACGCGACGGTCAAGGAGATGCAGACCGCGATCGAGACATACCTGGGCTCGCACCAGCCCGGCCAGACCACCACGACGACGACGCCCGCCACCCCAGCGGGCGACGACTCGGGAGATTCCTCCAAGTAGCAGCCTTCCAGCGCTGGTACACTGGGCGCCATGAGCGAGGCGCCCGCACCCGCCAAGGTTTGCGTGAAATGCGCACAGGACTGCTCCCGGCGCGCACGCACGAAGGATGCGCACGGGCGATACATCTGCCGGGAATGCCTGACGAAGGCCGAGGCCGCCAGGGCCGCCGCGCCGCCGCCGGTTGAGGACGAGCCGGTCTTCGCGCTCGACGACGCGGCGCTGTCCGCGGCGACCGCCGCCGCCGCGAAGGCGGAGCGCCCCCGGTCCTGCGGCAACTGCGGGATGGTCATGGGCACCGGGGCCGTCATCTGCACGCGCTGCGGGCTCAACACCTCGACCGGCAAAATGCTGGCGACGGACAAGCGGGCCGGGGCGGGCACCAAGTGCATCAAGTGCGGCTATTCCCTCGAGGGCCTCGCCGCCCCCGTATGCCCGGAGTGCGGCACGATCAATACGAAGGAGGACCGCCGCCGCGCCCAGGACCGGAAGGCCTCCCGCGAGGTTGCCCGCAACGAACTCATCAAGCCGGTTGTGTACTTCGCGATCAGCGTGGGGATCGTCCTGGCGTTCTTCGGGATGGTCGGGGGCGATATCCCGTCCGCCGCGGCCCGGCTCGCCCTGCACTACGCCGTGTTCGTTCCCATCGGGTGCGTGGTGTACTTCATGTGCTGCCTGATGTGGATCGGGTTCGATGCGCCCTGGCACTACACGATCCTGCGGCTCGCGGCGGCCCTTGCCATCAGCGACGCGGCGAGCCTCGTGGGTCTTGTTCTGCCCTTCATGCTCCTGGGCCTGGTGCTGCCCGTGCTCGCCATGGGGTACGCCATGCACAGCCTGATGGACCTGGAACTCGTGGACGGCATCATCATGGCGGTGATCATGCTGGTCATCCAGATCGTGATCGGGGTCGTGCTGTCCCAGTATGCCTAGAGCGCCCGCGAGGAAGACCGGCCTCCGCATGAACCAGCCGCCCGTCAAGGTCTGCGTGAAGTGCCACAAGGACTGCGCCGCGCTGCCCCGGCGAAGGAACGACAAGGGTCAGTACATCTGCCTGGAGTGCCTCGCGCGGGTGCAGGGCGGCGATCCGGGCCTGGCACTGGAGGACGACGCGCCGCCCGCGGCCAACCCGCACGCCCCGCCGCGGCTCTGCGCCGGGTGCGGCACGGTGATGGGCCCCGGGGCCGTCATCTGCTCGCGGTGCGGGCTCAGCAGCGCCACCGGCACCTACATCGGCACGGGGAAGGCCCCCGGCGCGAGCGGCAACTGCGCCAAGTGCGGCTACCCGCTCTCGGGCCTGAAATCCCCAGTCTGCCCGGAGTGCGGCACCGTCAACAGCGCCCGGTCGCGGCGCGGCGCGGGGGCCCGCCCCTCGCTGTTCCGCGAGGAGTACCTCCAGCCCCTGATCTACCTGGGGGTGAGCGCCCTGCTCATGACATACTCCCTCTGGGGCGGCGTGCCGGACGTGATGAAGGCCCTGGTCCTGGCCGGGATGGTCATGCTCCCGCTCGGCGGACTTCTCTACTACCTCTGCGGCATGATGTGGATCGGGTTCGATCGTCCCCTGCGCTTCGTCGCCCTGCGGCTCTTCACCGCCCTGATCTTCACGGATGCCGTCGGGCTCTTCTCGGGGGACCTGGCCTTCTTCGCGTTCATCCGCTACGGGACGATGCTCTTTGCAATGGGCTATGCCCTGTACAGCCTCATGGACCTGGACATGGCCGACGGCGTGATCGTCGCCGCCCTGCTCATGGCCGCGACCATCGGCATCCACCTCACGATCCTGAACTCCCTGTAGGGCCGGGCGCCGCGACCCCGGTCAGCATCCGATTGAGGCGTGAACGCCTTGGGCCGGGCTATGCGCCCAGCCGCACCGCGAGCGACGGCGCCTCGGCGGCCCGCGGCGGGTGCGACAGGTCGATCGGCAGGTACACGCCGCGCTCGTGGTCGCTGTTGAGGATCACGGCGCAGGGCGGGACGAACCGCACGCCCTCGTCCACATGCTCGTGGCCCAGCACGAACATCGTGACACCCCACCGCTCCACCAGGTCCTCCATCTGGCCCGCGTCGTACTCCCGCCCCCAGACCATCAGGTGCGCCGCCCCCTGACGCGGTTCGTAGTCGGCATCGGTCAGGTCGCGGGAGAGCACGGTCGCGTCGAACCGTTGCATCGCCCACGGCGCGGGCAGGCTGTGCGAGCACAGGATGTCGCCCCGCGGCGTGCGGGCGCGGAGGGCGAGCGGCATGGAGCGGACAAAGGCCCTGATCGCGTCGCCCACGTCGCCCGCGCGGTCGCCGAAGGTGTGGGCCACGCCCTCGCTGAACGCCTCCACCACCCGCACCCCGTCCTTCACGATCCCGGCCCCGGACATCTGCGACAGTTCGTGGTTGGCCAGCAGCGTGTGCACCAGCGTCGGGTGCGCGGCCTTCAGCGCGGCCACCCGCGCCAGCGCCCGGTAACTGAAGTCCATCCCGTTGAGCAGGCGATCGGAGTGGATGATCTCGTGGAGCAACAGGTGGGACGGGACGGCCCGGCCGAGAGACGCGGCGGCGCCGGATTCGGCGGGCGCGGCCTGTTCCGCCTCCGCGTTCCCCCGCCTCCCCGCCTCCTGGTCCTCCAGCAGCCCCGCCGCCTGAACCAGGCGCCGGAAGTGGAGCGGGTTGTCGTGCAGGTCGCCCGTTGCGATCAGCGTCCCGGGCGGGTCGATCACGTCGATCGAGCCGCGCCGGCACGCGGCCGCGAAGTTGGCATCAGCCCCCGCCCGCAGCGCACCGATCACCTCGTCCGCGTCGCCCAGGTTGATGGCGAATGGGTCGGGCATGGGTTTTCTTGTGGCCCAGGCGTCCCGCCTGTGCGCGAGCCGACGATGCACAGGCCGGGCGCCTGTGCCACACGAACTACGCCGCCGGCGGGGGCACGACCCCGTTGGCCCGCATCCGCTCCGCCTCGGCCCGCAGGATGCCGTGGACCAGGTTCAACCGGTCCACCACCACCGCCATGGTGTCGGGGCGGCGCTCCGGATCCACCTCCACGCAGTGCATGATGATCTCGTTGAGTTTCGGGTGGATCCGCGGGTTGAGTTCGATCGCCGGACGCGGCTTCTCGATCAGGTGGTCCTCGACGGAGTTCACGAGCGAGCCGCCCTTGGGCATCGCCGTCGGGATGTGCTGGCGCGTGAACGTCCAGTACATCGTGGCCCCGAGGTTGTAGATGTCGGTCTTGGCCGTGATCGCCCGCCGGTGGACCTGCTCCGGCGCGATGTAGTCCGGCGTGCCCTGGATCCGCTCCTTGGTCGTCCCCGTGCGGCAGGACTGCCCCAGGTCGATGATCTTGGCCACCCCGGCGTCCGTCACCATGATGTTGTTGGGCTTCATGTCCGCGTGCACATACCCGCGATCGTGCATGTGGGCCATCGCCCCGGCGATCTGGTGGAAGATGCCCACCGCCCGGTCGAAGGTCCGCGGCGGCTGGCGGTCCTCGCTGATCCCGTCAATGAACTCCATGACCAGGTACAACTCGCGGACCGCCAGGATGTTCTGCTTGACCTTGATCAGCCGCTCGATCTTCCGGATGCTCGGGTGGTTCAGTTCGCTTGCGATCTTGTACTCGGCCTCCGCCTGGTCCAGGAACCGCTGATCCTTGGCGTCGTTCTTCTCAACGTGCTTCATCGCCCAGATCTGCTTGGACCTCGGGTCCTGCACCAGGTAGATGATCGAGGCCGCGCCGCGTCCGATCTCGCGCAGCACGCGGTAGCCCTCAACAAGATCGCCGACCTTCTTCTCAGCCACCGCCGCTAGGACCCTCGTACAGGTCTCTCCCGCGGCCCCGACGGGCCGGACACTCCTGCCACCGGACGGCACCGATGCCGCCCGGGTCACCGGCGAACCCGGGGAACAAGCCCCCGTGATACGCACTCACCCCGCCGAGGATGCAGACTATAGCCCCGGGCGCTCCCGCCACCAGCAGTGTGGAGAATCTACCCGACTCCGGCCCGCGGGGCCAGTGCCAATAACCAGAAGCGCTGGGATCGAGGAGGCACGCACCCGGCCGCTGCCCGTGCGCTTCGGCTCACCGCATCGACGCCACTTGTTCGCGGAACGCCGCGGCCGGGAACATCAGCCCGGGGTCGGCCACCCCGGCCACGTCGCTGTGCAGGTAGACCCGCGAGGCGGGGATGTCCAGGGTCTGCCGGAGCGAGGCGACCAGTTCCAGGAGCCGCGACATCTGCTCCGGCGTGAAGGCGTGCCGCTGCCCGTCCCCCACCAGGCAGATGCCGATGGAGGTCCGGTTCAGGCTGTCGCCGTGCTCACCCGCCACATGCGCCCCCGGCAACTGGTCCAGCCACCGGTAGCCCAGGTGGACCTCGCCGTCGCCGATCCCGCTCCCGTTGCCGATCACGAAGTGGTAGCCGAGGCCGGCCAGGTTCATCGCGCGGTGCTCGGCGTCGATGCTCGCGGGGGTGCCGTAGGTCGAGCCGCTGTGGTGGATCACGATGGAGGTCCAGCGGCCCTTCTCCACGGGCGCCCGGGTGTGGTACACCGCCTCCAGCGGGGACAGCCCGGAGGTGGACGCCAGCGCCGGCAGGGACAGGCCGTCCAGCCGCGGCATCGGGGCGCCCTGCAGCGCCCACATCCCGCCGCCGGCCAGCGTCATCGACGCCAGGAGCGCCGACCACACCGCGCGGGTGCGCCCGCTCACGACCTGAGTCCTCGGTGTCCCGCGTCGCGCGGCCATTTCCATCCCTGGAATGCGGTGCTGCGCCCGTCGCCCCGGGCGGGCACCATCATCGGACAATCGCGCGCCGACTCTTGCGAGATCGTGACGCGGCTACTCGTGCGGCAGCAGCCGCTCGCGCAGATTCGGGATCTTCTTGCCGTACTGGTCCTCGGTGTACCCCTCGGCCCGCTGGTTCCGCAGGTAGTCGTAGCGGTCGTACGGCGACCGCTCATCCGTGTCCGAGATCGGCGGCGCCCGGCACCCGGCGCACGCCAGCGCCGCCGCCACAGCCGCCAGCCCTCCGATCACAGTGCTTCGCTTCGGGCCACTCACGACCCCATGGTAGTGTGGTGAACCGGCCGCGACCCACGACCCGTGGGAGGGTGCCCAGCCGATCCCTCGGGCTTGTGCTCCGGGTGCCCAGAGGTATACTGCCCCTGCGGGAAACCGGAGGTCGCCACAGTCCGGCCAGCAGCCGACCTCTCCGGCGGAGTGCGGCGAGATCGAGGTGCCGTCGGACTGGAGCGCCTACTTCCCGAGCATCGCCGTGGACAGCCTGAACAACGCCGCGATCACGTTCAACGTCTCTGGCACGGACAAGTTCATCTCCATGTGGCAGGCGC
>JADLGW010000032.1 GCA_020849105.1 Phycisphaerales bacterium
ACGATGACCTCCGAGTGGGTCGGCAACTCCGGCACCGGCGATGGGCTCAACTTCGTCATGGGCGGCGATTGTAGATCCGGTCCCGGGCGTCACACGCACGCGGCACGGACGTGCAGCACCTCCCTTATCGGATGCGCACGCCCTCCGCTAAACCACTAGTCGCGCACCGCGAACACCGGTGGGTCCGGGCGTCTCCCCAAGGCCCAGCGGTAGACCTCGATCACCCGGCGAGCCTTGGCTTCCCACGTGAAGTCTCGCAGGACCATCGCACGGCCGGCCTCGGACATGGGCGCGAGGACGCTCGGGTCCGCGGCCAGCCGGACGAGGTGGCTGCGGAACGCGTCGATGATCCGGCTTCTGGACCCGATCGGTACCCCAATCCCGGTGCGGGGTGTCACCAACTCTCCCGGCCCCCCGTACGCGACAACGAGCGGCACCACGCCCATGAGCATCGCCTCGAGAACGACGGCGCCGCCGAACTCGCGGACACTGGGGAAGCCAAGCACATGGGCCCTGGCGGTGATGGTGTGGAGCCGATCGTGCGGCACCCACCCATGAAACGTCAGCCCCCGCGCGATGCCCAGACGGAGCGCAAGGTCCCGCAGGGTCGCTCGCTCCGGCCCGTCTCCAACAATCTCCACCGTTGCGAGTCCATCGCGCAGAACACCGGCAGCGGCCTCCAGGAGCATGTCGGCCCCCTTGTACGGCACAAGACGCCCGACGAACACCACCCGCAACGGTGGACGCCATTCCTGCGATGGAGCGCCCGCAAACCGGGCTGGATCAACGGCGTTCTCAGGGATGTAGACGCACTTGTGGCGGCAGAATCTGGGCATCTGCTCCATGGTGTCGCGTGAACCGCAGATGATGCCGGCCGCGTGGAGGCGGGTCGAGCGGTACCCGGGGAGGAGTCGGTAGGCCGATCGGACGTAACTCAACCATTCGCGTTCGCGCCGCCGGGCGGACTCAAACCCGACCGGCCACGGGACGCCGCCATTGAGCGGCCCCAGGATGAATGGAACTCCAACGGCCGCGCACCGCGACGCCAGCACGCTCGGGGTCGTCGGGGACAGCGGCGTCAGCCGGTGGACGACATCGAACTCACCGCGGCGGATGCGTTCGCCGAACTCGCGCCAGACCAGGTGCTCGAAGTACGCGTACGAGAGTGAGTTGAGGGCAACGACGGTTGTCCACCCACGCCCGGCGCCACCGCGAAGCACCGTCCCCAGCCGCCAGAGCGGCCTGGCGACAGCCTCTGAGTCGATCGCACGATACTCGGCGGCTGGTACCCCGGCCCTTGCAAAGGCCTCGGCATTGCGCACCTGGGTGATCGTCAGCGCGGGAGTCAATCGGGTGATGGCCCGGCTGTGAGACCACCCTTCGAGCGGGACGCTCGTCAACTCCGGGCTGGCCGACTCCGCGATGAGCAGGGCGCGAACCGGACGATCGTTGGGGGTGCTGGGCGTCATGTGTCCGGGGTGAGGTTGGCGCCTATGACCGCCGCAACGCGGGCCGCACCGACCCTGCTGTCAAAGGCCTGTTCGATTCGGGCCCGTGCGGCCGGGATCATCTCGGTACGGAGTGCGCTGTCGTTGATCAGCCGGAGAACCGCCCCAAGAATGGCGGCCTCATCAGATGGATCGACGAGCAATCCGGTTCGTCCATCGTCCACAATCTCGCTCACACCTCCGTTGCGTGTTCCGACCACCGGAACCCCTGCCGCCATCGCCTCCATATAGACGACGCCCAGCGGCTCGAACTGGCTCGCGAGGACAAAGACATCGGCTTCTGCGAGGGCCTCGCGCACAGCGGCTTCCGAGACCGACCCCGGAATCTCGACGATCCGCTCGAGCCCCATCGACGAAACCAGTCGGAGAAGGTCATCCTGAACCGGACCACCGCCGAGTATCCTGAGGCGCAGGTCGATCCCCTTGGCGCGTGCGGCATGAACCACGCGAATGACGGAGGCGTGCCCTTTGGCTGGGTGCAGGCGTCCGACCGAGAGCAATCGGATCGGGGGTTCAAGATTGGCCCGGCGCGGGTGTATCGCCCAGGTGGCGACGTCCACACCGACCGGCGCGAGGACGACGCGACCGGGATCGATGCCCGGGACGCGCCCGAGAATGTCGTCATAGATCCACCGGGCGTGCGCGATCACGGCCGCCGCGTGCCCGAGTTTCTGGTCAAGTGCGCCACCCCACCACTCGAGGTTTGCGTTGACCACGACAGAGTACGGCACGCCGATGACCAGCCCCACGAATCGGGCGACCAGCGCGCTGTCCGCGGCGCTGTGCACATACAAGTGCCGACATCGCTGCTCTCGAATGCCGCGGCCCAGCACCAGGGCGACCAGCACCAGACCAAGATTGTGAAACGAATACCTGCCATGCCGGTCGCGCGTCCGCACAGCCAAGAAAAGCGCACGCGCCGTACCCAGGGGGTGCAGGATCCCAAACAGCACCGCCCCAATGACCGCGACCGGGCTCATCGGCCACAGATAGGTGGTTGCGCTGCGAGCCTCCTCGGCGAACGAGTGCCGCGCCGCGTCCCGGGCCCCCGGCCGCCGGGTCGAAAAGTAGCAAAGATCCAGCCCCTGCCTGCGGAGTTCGACGAACTCGCGCCACATCCACACATGCGTCTGACCCGGCCACTCCGGGATGAGCACGGCAACTCTCACCGCGCTCCCAGCCCGGACAGGCGGCGTTCGCGCCGCCGAGTTGTTGGGGTCATCCGCTGAGGCGTCGGCATCAAGGCTCCGCGATCTCAAAGCCGGCCCGCATCCAGGTGTTCACGGCGGCCGCCGTGTATTCCGGGTTCCAGTTGAGTTTACTCTGCTGGCGAGCCCGCGCGAGGAAGTCCTCGATCGTGGCCGGTCCCCCGAGCGAGGCGTTGTAGGCCGCGACGTCGCGGGTGGGTGCGGGGAAGTTCGACGCGGGGAAGGAGGTGCTTCCGTCGCCCGTCAGAGAGGCCCACGAGGCAAGGTTCAGGTTCGTCCCGCCGATGACGAACCACCGGCTCGCGATGTTGCTGGACCAGTACTTGTTCCCGCTCACCTGGACGATGCCCCCGATCCACGGCGCGGCGTCAAAGTCGACGACTGCGGAGGGGACGGTCGGCAGAACAATCTTGTTGCCGGTGAACTGTGTGCCCTGGTAGAGGTTGAACGCCCCGCCCGCGGCGAACTGCACCGCGCCGTCCGTTGGGCTGGCCCAGTCGTACACGACGTTATTCTTCACCACCATCCCGCGGGCCCCGACGTAGATGGCGTACGCGTTGGGCGTGATGATGTCCGGGTGGGTGAAGAGGTTGCTCTCGATGACCGACCCGGCCGGAGTGTTCGCCAGGATCTCGAAGCCGCAGGCGCGAGGGTTGCCCGGGTCGATGTTCTTGCCGTTGGTGACGACGTTGTAGGACATGGTGCTGGGCGTCTTGTCCACGAATCCGGCCAGGGAGTTCTGGACGAACAGGTTGTTGGTGACCTGGCCACCGCCGCGGACCTGCGCACCGTGCGAAGCGGCGCGGGCGATGATGTTGTTGCGGACAATGGCCGGGCCGCAGTTGCTCTGGATGTAGATGTTGTGGTTGAACATCGTGGGCTCAGCCGTGCCCTCCTTCCACCCGTTGTGGTCGAACACACACTCCTCGATCAGAAGGTTCGTGAGGAGATCGGCGTAGATACCCTGCGAGTGGGCCGGGCTGCTGTACGCGTCCACGCTGATGCAGCGGCGGATCCGGATGTTGTCAAACGGAGAGCCGTCCCCCTGCAGGTTCAGGTTGGCCGAATAGCTCTCGAAGTAGCAGTCTTCCAGCAGCAGGTCAGAACCCGGCTTGTAGATGTGGATTCCGAAGGAACTGTCGGACGTCGCACGCCCGACCCCGGAGAGGTGCAGGCCGACAAAGGCAAGGTGATTGATCGTCGGCGGGGAGCCGCTCCCGCCGGAGATGTAGACCGCGGTTTCCGAGCCTGTGCGAATCTCCGGGCGCACGGTCGAGGAGCCGTAGGAGCCCACGACCATCATCTCGGTCGTGCTGCGCCCGGACTTCTGCCACGACGGGAACGGCGTGGTCCACTGGTCCCCGCGCTTCAGGAGCATCCAGTCCGGGTATCCGTGACGCAGCAGGCCGTAGGCGGCACTGAACGTCCGCTTCGGCGATGCCTCGGACAGCCCCGTGTTGCCGTCGTTGCCGCTGGAACTGCTGACGTACACGATCCGGGTGTCGGCGCTGGGCGTGAAGACCGTCCACCCGGTGCTGACGGTCACGCTGAGCCAGGCCGTGAACGCGGAGTCGCCCACGCTGTTCGAGGCGCACACCCGGTACCGGTATGTGCCCTGCCCCGGGTTGTCGAGGTAACTGGTCGCGTTCGCCGCGGCCGCGAGGCTGGTCGGGTTGATCCAGTTCCCGCTGACCTGCTTCTCGCGCTGGATCTTGAAACCGGTCTCGTTGTCGGAGTTGTCGGCCCACGCCGCGCGGACGCGGACCTGGTCGCCCATGTCCTGCAGCGTGAGGCCGGAGGGCGCTGCCGGGATCGTGTTGGCAACGTTCACGCTCGCCCACGAGGAGTACGCGGACGCGGTCCCGCTCGGGCCGAGCGTGCGCACGCGGTAGTTGAAGGTGCCCACGCCGCACTGGTCGACGTAGCCGGTGACCCCGGCGCCGACCAAAACGGGGCCGCTGAACGCCGGGCTGCGCTGCAGTTCGAACCCCGTCTCGGAGGTCGAGGTATCGGTCCACGCGATCATCGCCCGCCGGTTGCCGGCGTCGCTCGCTTCCACGTTCGTCGGCACGCCGAGGCTCGGCGCCGCGATATTCACGTTGGTCCAGGGCGTGAAGGACGACCCGCCCGCGCTGTTGATCGATCGCACCCGGTAGGAGAACGACCCGGGCCCGCACAAATCCTCGTACTGGGTGGTGTTGGCGCTGACCCCGACCAGGCCGCTCGGGAATGCCGGGTTGCGCTGCACCTGGAACCCGGTTTCGTTGTTGGAGTTGTCCGTCCAGGTCAGCCTTGCCCTGGCCGCGCCGGCATCCGTCACACCCAGCCCGGTCGGGGCGTTGGGGACGGGCGCCGTGACGTTCACCTCGGCCCATGCGGTGTAGTCGGACCGCCCCGCTCCATTCACGGCGCGGACGCGATACGAAAACGTGCCCGGGCCGGCCAGGTCGCTGTACCCGTTGACGTTGGCCGGGGTCGATACGCCGATCGGGAAGCCCGGGGACCGTTGGATCTCGAACCGGACCTCCGTGGAGGAGTTGTCTGTCCAGCCCAGTTGTACGGACCCATCGCCCGCGTTGGTCGCAACCATGCCCGATGGGGCCTTCGGGGGCTGCAGCGCAACCACGGTGGTCGTCCACGCGGAGAACTGGCCGACCCCCGCCAGGTTGACGGCCCGGGCCCGATACTTGAACACGCCCGGGCCGCAGGGATCGGAGTATGTGCCCGCGGCCACAGGAACCAGGACGGGAGAGGCAAAGGGCGGCAGTCGCTCGATCTCGTAGCCCGTGACGAAGTTCTCGGGGGTGCCCCAACTCACCGTCACGGATTCGGCGCCGGAGTCCACCGCCGCCAGGTCGGTGGGCACGGCGGGAATGGCCAGCCGCGCGCGGGACTGCAGGTCAAAGCGGCTCCGCTGGAGCGCTGCATCCGAGGCGGGCCACTTGAGATCTGCGGTGATCGGTCCCTGGGGCGTGCTCAGAAGCGTGAGACCGGGCGCACCCTGGCCGCTGGCCGGGGCGGCATGAAAAAGCACTAAAGATGCCGCAAAGAGCGAGGTCACCACGCGAACCGACAAACTGCACATCATGGACTCCCTCTTGCTCGGCCTCGCAGGGTCTGTGTCGTCTTTTTTTCCCCCCAGGTTTGCTGGAGGCGACACGCGCAAGGCTCGCCCTGTTCCGCCGATCTGTCCCAGCCCATACAGGGCCTACGACCGGCTCACGGGCTCTGAGATACGAGTGCTTCATCCGGACACTTTCGTGAAACACCCGCAATCACTGCGATTACTGGAACTTGGGGCGACCTCCCGGGGGTTGAAGGCCCCCACTCCGCTCGAATTTCAGGGTTTCAGGCGCAGTCAGCCATGAGTCTGCACCGCCCCGGCAGGCTGCGACCCGTGGACTGCTTGACGCACCGGGCCCGCCGTGTCTCCTTCCACACGGCCCGTTGTCGTTCCGCGCGGGCCTCCAAGCCCGCGAGCGGCCATGGTAACGAACTTCAGGCCGCCGCGTGCGTTGTGTGGACAAGGGGTCGGGAAAGCGCTCGGAGATGAAGGGTCGAACGGCCGAAACAGGGGAAGGGAGCGGCAGCCGCGGTACGGCCGCGATTCAGGCAGCCCTAACATGGGCCGCGGGAATGGGCTGAGCCGCTCACCGTTCGGTCCGGTATGTGGGGTACAGGGCAGGGGATAGCCGGCAACAGGTCATGGATACTGGGGTTACGTCAACGCAAGGCCACACCGTCTCGGATGCCGGATCGGGGGCCGTCAGGCTCCGGGCGATCATTCTGCTTGCAGGGTCTGTGCGGGCCGGAGACCTCACACGAACGATCGGGAGGTCGGAACTGGACCTGCCGGTCGGCTTTGGCCAGACCATCCTCTCCCGCTGGGCAGACCAGGCCGCGGGAGTCGCCGCCGCGTTCGCGCTCGACTCGGTACACGTCAGGGTGCTGGTAGCCCCGGGGAGCCGCGCGCCCATTGCGGGCTGCTCGTCGGAGACTGTTCGGATGGATGTTGAGAACGACGGTCGCCAGTTCGCTGGGACAGGCGGCGTGCTCCGGGATGCCGTGGCCGCGTACGCACCCGACGACTCCGTCCTCATCGGCAGCGCCGCCTCCGTGCTCACACAGCCGCTCTCCTCGCTCATCCGGACCCTTGACGCGGCCGGTGGCGATGTCGCCGTGCTGGCCAAGCCCGACGGAACGGCGCTCGGCCTGACGCTCGCCTCATGCCGGGCCCTTGCCGCGATCCGCGGCGAAGGCTTTGTCGACCTGAAGGAGCAGGCGCTCCCGCAACTCTCACGGGATTTCGATGTGCGCGTGGCCCGGACGGCTGCCTCCACGCTCGGGGTCCGCACGCTGCCGGGGTACCTGGCCGCGGTGGGCGCCATTCACAGGTTGGCGGCGGGCGTGCACGTCCAGGACGAGCCGTTGCTCGAGGAGTGGTACAAGACCTTCGAGGTCGTCGAGGAAGGCGCCTCGGTGGACCGGTCCGCGGTGGTGCATGATTCGGTCGTGCTCCGCGGCGCCCGGGTGGACGCGGGCGCCGTGCTGGTCCGCTGCGTGGTCGGACCCGGCGGGGCTGTCCGGGCCGGCGATACCCAGAGCGACCGGGTCATCAGCGGCGGTGGAACATGAGCAACGCCGCGGCCGCCAGGCGCTGGACACCGTGGCACGCGCTGGGTGCGCTGGCCCTGGTCGCGGCCGCCGTCTACGTCACGCGCGGCGCGTGGATAGACATCGCGCACATCGCCTTTGCGGACGAGGAATCCAGCCACATCTTCCTGGTGCCGATGGTCGCGGCGTGGATCTTCTGGGTGCGCCGCACGCGCCTCCGGCACTGCCTGCCCACCGGGCAGTATGTTGGGCCTCTGCTGATCGCGGTCGGGTGGTTGATGCACTGGTACGGGTACGAGCACGCCGTCCAGACGTTCTGGCACGGCGGGGCGGTCCTGATCGCAATCGGGGCGGCCCTGTCCGTGCTGGGGAAGCATGTGCTCTTCCGGTTCCTCCCCGCGTTCGTCGTGCTCCTGTTCCTGGTGCCGGTGCCCGGGATGATCCGCCAGGAGATCTCGATCCCGCTGCAGACCGCCTCCTCGGCGGTCACCCAGGTGGCACTGGAGGTCTTCGGCGTGCCGGTGGAGCGGACCGGCAACCTGCTCACGATCAACAACTTCCAGGTCACCGTCGCCGAGGCGTGCAACGGCATGCGCATGGTCTTCGCCCTGTGGCTGGTGACCTACGCCTTCGCGTTCGGCATGCCCCTGCGGAACTGGGTCCGCGTCGTGGTGCTCGTGGCGAGCCCGATCGCGGCCATCGCGTGCAACGTGGCCCGCCTCATCCCGACCGTGCTGCTGTACGGATACGCGCCGACGGCGACGGCCGACACCTTCCACTCCGTGAGCGGATGGCTGATGCTGCCCCTGGCGTTCCTGGTCCTGCTGGGCATCCTGCGCGTGCTCCGCTGGGCGCTGATCCCGGTCACGAGGTTCAATCTCGCCTATCAATGAAGCACATGAGGAACCTGCCGCCCATCCTGCTCACTCTGGCGATGCTGTGCGGCATCCTGTTCCAGGAACAGGCCAAGCCGGATGCCGCGCGGCTCGAGAGTTACCACGATGCGGTCAGAAGGATCGTCGAGGACATCCCGCTGGAAATCGGGCCGTGGTACGGGACGAAGGTCAAGGCACCCGAGGCGGCGATCCAACTCCTCAAGCCGAACGTGATCTTCTCGTGCCAGTACCGCAATCGCGATACCGGCCGGGTCGCGACGATGACCCTGGTGCAGTGCCGCGATTCCCGGGACATGGCGGGCCACTTCCCGCCCGTGTGCTACCCGGCCAGCGGCTGGGCCACGGATGCGGAGCCCTCGACCCGGGCGATCCGGGTGGGTGGGGCGGACGTACCAATGGCTCGCTACGAGTTCTCACGCCTCGCCAGGTCGTCGGAACACGGCCTTCCACAGGCGCAGGAGATCACGGTGTACGGGTTCTTCGTCCTGCCCGGCAAGGGGTTCGCAACGTCGATGAGCGACGTGCGCTCCGCGGCGTCGGACCTGAGGGTGCGCGGGCTCGGGGCCGGACAGGTGCAGGTACTGATGGATTCCGGTGCCGGGGTGGTGGATGAGGAGAACGTCGTCCGCGACCTGCTCGCGCCAGTGATCCCGGCCCTCCGCGCGATCGAGGACGACACACTGGGGAAGGGGAAGGGGCCGTGAACGACCCAAGGCTAAGTTCGAGGGGTGACCCGCTCCTGCTGGGCGGGGCCACGGCCGAGCCCACCCAGGCGAACGTGGTTCAGGTGCTCCACCGGTTGCTGCGCGGGCGGTACATGCTGGTGCTCGTGGCCGGGGCGATCGGTGCCGCGGCCGGGGGCGCGGCCGGGTGGTACTCGCAGAAGCCGAAGTTCGTGTGTCAGGGGCAGGTGCGGGTCCAGAGCGACCTGCCGACGATCATGGCGCCGAACTACCAGAACACGCTGTCGAACTACTCGGCCTATGTGGCGACCCAGGCCAGCATGGTGCAGAACCCGCGGGTGATCAACCTCGCGATGGCCAGCGACGCGTGGCGGGCGCTGGGACGGCCGGCGACGCCCGACGAGGAGCGCGCGTTCCGCCGCCAACTCAAGGTCATCAACAGCCCCGAGGCGCTGGAACTGATCGTCGTGACCTTCACCGACGAGAGCCGCGAGGCGGCCGGCACCGCCGTGCGCGAAGTGCTGCACGCCTACGAGGATATCTACGCGGGCAAGGACCCCGTCAGCGACATCAGGGTGAGCACGCTCACCGAGCGCGCCAACCAGTTGCAGGCCGACATCGACAGGCACGAGGACCAGGTCGACCTGCTCGCCAGGGATTACGGGTCCGCGGACCTTTCCGAGCGGGTGCGACTGGGCATGCAGGGCGTGGTGCAACTGGAGACGGAACTCGGAGAAATCCGCAGGGAGATGTCGAGGCGGGGGCTCAAACCCGGGGATGAGGTCGCCGCGGCCGAGCCCCTCGACCGCAAGGCGCCCGAACCGGAAGAGATCGCCGCAAGCGACCCGCAGATGCGGCACCTTCTGGACGAACGCCTGGAGGCCTTCCGCCAGGTGGACACGATGATCGGTCGGGGGGTCGGTGAGGCGATGCCCGACATGCGCGCCGCGCGCGCCAACCTCGACGCGGTCCAGAAGATGATCACCAGGTACGCGGAAGAATGGGCCAAGGGGATGAAGGCGGCCGGCACGTCCGGTCGGGCTCTCACCCTCCAGACGACGACCGAGGAGGACCTGGTCCGGCAGTACGCCTCCATGAGGCAGGCGCGAGACGAAGCGAACGAGGACCTGAAGAAACTCAGCAACACATACCGCGAAATCGGCGAGGAGCAGCGGCAACTCACCGAACTGCGGCGCAGCAAGAGCGAGATCACCGAACGCCTCAACATCATCACGCTCGAGAACGTCGTGCCGCAGAAACTCGGCGGCCGGATCACCATCCTCAGCTACGGCGACACGCCGTCGTTCCCGGAGGTCGACGCGCGAAAGAAGTTTGCCGCCATGGGCTTCCTGGCGGGCGGGGGCATCCCGGTCGCCGCCGTGCTGATGTGGGGGATGATGCGCCGGCGGTTCCGGTTCTCTGATGAGGCCCGGGATATCGCCGCCCATGTGGCCCTTCTCGGCGTGCTCCCCAACCTTCCCAAGGGGGGCCCGGCGGCCCCGGAGGACGCGGCCGCGGCGACGCACTGCGTGCACCAGATCCGCACGATGCTCCAACTCGGCGGCAAGCCGCAGGACAAGGTCTACTGCATGACCAGCGCCGAAGCGGGAGAGGGCAAGACCAGCCTGACGCTGGCACTGGGCCTCTCGTACGCCCGGTCCGGGGCGCGCACGCTCCTCATCGATGCGGACATGATCGGGCGGGGGCTCACCACCGACCTTGCCGTCCGCGTGGAGCACGGCCTGGGCGATGCCCTGCGCGCCGGTCAACTCAACGGAACGGTCATGGACACCCCGTTCGAGCGCGTGTCCATCCTGCCGGTCGGCCTGAGTGACGAGCGGGCGATCCCCGAGTTTACCGTGCTGGCGGCGCGGCGCCTGCTCGACGACGCGCGGCGCGAGTTCGACGTGGTCCTTGTTGACACAGGCCCGATCCTGGGCAGCCTGGAGGCCGCCTGCGTCACCGCCAGCGCCGACGGCGTGGTGATGGTGATCGGCCGCGGCCAGCACCGCCCACGCCTGGAGCGGGCCCTGGAACAACTGCGCAGCATCCAGGCGCGCGTGGTCGGGCTGGTGTTCAACCGAGCGGCCGCAACAGACTTTGAGCAATCGTCCTCATCGACCTCCAGGCGCTCGGTGGCGGCATCCGTGACCGTCCCCGCCATCGTGCAGCACGTGGATGCGCAGGACCGGGCCCGCCTGGAGGAAATCGGACCGCTGGCCGGCGCGGTGCTCACGACGTGGCGGCGTTCCGAGTAGCAAGGGGGGTCGATGGCAGGGGCGGAGGCGTCGCAAACCGTTTGGGGGCTTGATATCGCGGCGCTCCACGGACGCTTCTGGGCGTCACGCGGCGTCCAGGTCGTCTGGCGCGGCACCGCGACAGAACTGGCGCCGGATGCGGAACTCTACCTGCTGCTCGAACCCGGGATGCTCACGATCTTCCGCCCCGCGGCGGTGCTCGACCTGATCGCCTGGATGGACCCGGACCTGACCATGATCCGCCTGGTGGACGTCCACGATCCGGGCTACCACGAGAAGGTGGAGTCGGGGCCCGACGGACGGTTCCTCCGGTTCCGCCGGGAGTACCGGGCCAGGCAGGCCCGGTCCGCCCGCTGCGCGCTCACGACCGACCGCGAGATCGCCACGACGTGGCAGGTGACAACGGACTCCGCGGAGGCCTGGCGCAGGCTGCGCCGACTGGTGCCGCGCGACCGCCGCTACGCGGCCTCGCTCAGGGCCCGCGTCTACTACATGGATGCGCCCGGCGATCCGCTGCGGTTCGTTCGCCACCTGGTGCGGGTCTGGACGCGCCCCGACTCGACCGTGCTCCGCGCGCACCGCCTGGCGCCAAAGGTGTGGGCCGATGAGGACGCCACCGTTTCGGCAAGCGCCCGGCTCGTGGGGCCCTTGTGGATCGGCGCGGGGCGGAGCGCCGAAGACGGCATCTCGGCGGTCGGGCCCGCGGTCATGTGGGACGTGCCGGACGCCCGGCCCGCGGCAGATGCCATACCCTGGCTGGAACTGGAACCGCTCCCGCTCCCGGACGCGCCGCCCCGCCCGGCCCCGCGCCGCGGCCGGCTGGGCCGGGTCTTCAAGCGGGGATTCGACATCGCCTTCTCGCTGGGAGCCCTCGCCGTCACGCTGCCCTTCTACCCGATCGTCGCCGCCGCGATTGTCGCCGAAGACGGCTTCCCCGTGTTCTTCCGGCACGGCCGGGAGACACTGGGCGGACGAGAGTTCGGCTGCATCAAGTTCCGCTCGATGCGGCGCGACGCCGAGAGGATCAAGCAGCAACTCGCCGCCCGGAACGAGGCCGACGGCCCGCAGTTCTTCATGAAGGAGGACCCCCGCCTGACGAGGGTCGGCCGATTCCTCCGCAAGTACCAGATCGACGAGTGGCCGCAGTTCATCAACGTGCTCAGGGGAGACATGTCGGTCGTCGGCCCGCGCCCCAGCCCCTACAAGGAAAACCAGTTCTGCCCTCCCTGGCGGGAGGCGCGGCTGAGCGTGCGCCCCGGCGTCACGGGCCTGTGGCAGACCAGTCGAACCCGCCAGGCCGGCGCCGACTTCCAGGAATGGATCCGCTTCGACATCGAGTATGTGGAGAAGCAGTCCTTCTGGCTTGACCTGCGGATCCTGGTCCGCACACTCACGGTCGTCTTTCGGGAAGTGGCACGATGAGCAAACGGCGTCGGCGTACCAAGCCCAAGACCGTAAGGCGGCTGCTGCTGCTTGGGGTGGTCGCGCTGCTGCTCCTGGGCGCCGGGGTCGGCGTGTTCTGGGTCCGGGGCTGGCAGAAGGAGCGGCAACTGGACCGGTGGCGCTCGCAGGGACTGGAGCAGTTCCACAACGGGCAGTACCCCGAAGCCCTCGACAAACTGTCCCGCACGCTCAACCGCAGGCGACAGGACCCGGAGGCCCTCGCCGCGTTCGGTGAATGCCGCGAGAACACCCCGGAGGTGGGCGGCAGGCACCTGATCGAAGCGATGAAGGCGTACGAGGAAGCGCGCGCGCTGGACCCGACCCTGCACGAGACCGGCGTCCGCCTGCTGCGGCTGTACCTGGACCTGGATCACGTTGTCGAAGCACGCGACCTGGCCCCGCGCCTCCGCCCGGCCCGGCTTGAAGACGCAACCGTCGCGGATGCGGAGGTCCTGTCTCTGGAGGCGCAGGCCGTCCTGCAGAGCGGGGACGACAAGGGGTTCAACCGCCTGGTGGACCGTCTGCTGGAACTGCGGCAACTGCCGTTCGACGCCCTGGCCCGCCGTGTGGCCCAGAGTTCCCGGGCCGGACGCGCCGCCGAGTGTGAGGAGTTGCTGGCGCGTGTGGACAAGGCTCTCCCGGGCGACCCCCGGGTCGGGGTGCTCCGCCTGGTCGCGCTCGGTGCCACCGGGAAGAGCAACGACGCCGTGTTCCACGGGCTGTGCACCCTGTTTCACCTGGATGAGAGGACAGGCCAGGCGTCGCAGCCCCCCACGCTGCCGGACGCCAAGACCGCCCTCATGGTGATCGGACTCTTTGACATGCTGGCGCGCCCGAACCAGGCCTACACGATGACCGTGGCGGGTCGGCACGCGTTCCCGCAGGACGAGACTCTTGCGGCGATCTCCGCCCGCCGGGGCTGGGAACGCGGCGAGTTCGAGAGCGTGATCGACACGGTGAACACCGGGCCGGTGCCGCGCGCCGCCGCCGCGGACATGCTGGCCTTCAAGGCTCTTTCCCTCATCGACCTCGGGCGCGGCAGCGACGCGGTCCCGGTGGCCGCCGCGCTGGAGGCCATGCAGGGTGACTTCCGCGGGCACGCCTGGGCCCGTGCCATCACGGCTCTGCTCCACCGTGAAACCGCGGGGCCGCGTGCCACCTGCGAGGCCCTGCAGGGGGCGCTCGGCGAATACCCGGATGAACCCGTGCTCTCGTTCCTGACCGGCGAAGCGCTCGCACGCCTCGACCGCTTTGACGAGGCCAGAGACAAGTGGCGCGAAGCGCTCCGCTCGCAACGCTCCGCCGGGTGGGTCACCCCGGCTCTGCGCGGCTCGGAGACGCTCCTGCGAGAGGGACGGGCCGTGGAGGCGGCGGACGCGGCCAAGGCCGCCGCGATCGCGTCGTCGGCCGGGCCCCAGGCGATCATGGCATGGATCGAGACGGAATCCGCGGCCCTTCAGCAGGACCTGCGCACCCGCGACGAGGCCCTGACATTCCTGAGGCGGGTCGAGGACCTGCTCGCCGCCCGACCCACCGACCCGAGCGACGCCGACCGCCGCGCCTTCGACCGGCTCGAACTCGCCCGAGTTGTCGGCCTCGCGCGGGTGGGCAGACGCGACGATGCCATCAAGGCCGCGACGGCGCTCCTGGGCCGCCAACCTCCCGTGGCTCCATCCACGCTGGAGCGCCTCGCGGTCCTGAGCCAGCAGGAGTCGCTCGATCTCGGGAAGCCCATCCTGGATGCCATCGGGCCCAGCGCCGCGCCCGCCGTCGTCCTTTCGGCCGCGCTCGAGCTCGCCGCCCGCGGGGATGCCGAGAAGGGAGAAGCGCTGCTGCGGGCCCGCGCCGATGCCCTGACCGGCGCCGCGCGGATGCCCTGGGACCAGGCGCTGGCCCAGTTCGGGGAACTGACCAACCGCCCCGACGCCCTGGAGCGGTGGCGGGCGCTGGTCGCGGCCTACCCACGCGAAACGGACGTCCTGCGGACGGCACTCGCCGCACCCTCGCTCGCCAAGGACCCCGCGCTCATTGAGCAGACCATCGCCAGGTTCTATGAAATCAGCGGGTCCAGCGAGGCAACAGCCCCGTCGTTCGTACAGGTAGCCAGGGCCCGGGCCCTGCTCTCGGGCAAGGTCACCAGGCGCGGGCACCAGGAGGCGGTCGGAATCCTCTACAAGTTGATCGCGTCGTCCCCACGCCTCGTGACCGCCAGGGAACTGCTCATCCAGGGCCTCTGCATGAACGACCCCGCCGCCGGGATCACCCCGGACCTGCCCGGGGCCATGTCGCAGATCGAGGTCGCGGCGGACTTCGCGTCGCGCCCGAGCGCCTTCCTGCTGACCGGCGCGGCCCTCATGCAGGGCGCCAGGGACTTTGAGCGCGCCGGCAAACTGCTCCGGCGCGTCGTCCAGAACGGCTCCACGCCCGCAGAGGCACGACTCCAGGGCGCGATGATGCTTGTACAGCAGGGCAACTACGCCGACGCCGCCGCGCCGCTGGAGCAGATCGTGCACGACGCGGGGGAGGCGCCGGACGCCCGCGCCCTGTGGGCGCTCGCTCAGGTCTACAACGCCGCGCGCCGGGACGGCGACGCCCTCGCTCTCTACAGGCGACTGGCCGACGCGCCGCTTTCGGATCCCGAAATCGTGGTTCAGGTCGCCGCCGCGCTCACGTCGAAGGGTGATACCGCCCTCGCGCAGCGTGTCATGGAGCGCATCGGCGCCATGGACCTGCCGCCATCCCGCATGGCCGCTGCGCAGGGGCGATTCGCCGAACTGACGGGCGATGGGGCGGGCGCAGAACGGGAATACGAGCGGGCCGTTGCCGCCGACCCCAACGACAGCGGAGCCTGGCAGTTCCTGGTGGCGCTGCACCTCGGGGCCCACGACACCGAGAAGGCAACCGCGTCGCTCCGCCGTGCGCTCGCGGCGTTGCCGGACGACCCTCAACTCAAGATCCTGGAGCAGCGGATCACCATCGCAGCAACCGGGGATGACGATATCGACCTGGCAAAACTGCGGGACGCCCTGGCGCTGGACCCATCGCGCAGCCGCGCCGCGGCCGCGGTGGCGGCCCTGGAGGCCGCCCGCGCGGCGGGCAAACTCAACGATTTGGCTACGCTCAGCGGCCTGGCGGACGCCTATCAAGACGTGCTCGCCATGCAGGGATATGTGGCCCGGCGGCTCGTCACAGCACCCGGCGCCCCAGCCGCGGCCCCGGCCGCAATCGCGGAGAGAGCGATGGCGCGGTTCCCGACGGAGCCCGAGGCCGCCCGCCTCGCGGTGGAGATCGCCGCGACGCAGGAGCGATGGGCGGACATGCTGCGCGCCGCGCAGACATGGCGGCAGCACGACCGCTCCCGCCCGGTAGAAGCCGACTTGGCGATTGCCGACGCCAGTTTGCGGCTCGGCCAGACATCGGACGCGATCGCCGGGCTTGAACCCCTCGTCAAGTCCGCGGCCGCCACCCCGGACACCAGAACCTCCCGCCTGATTCTTCAGACCTACGCGCGGGCCCTCGTCCAGACGCACGAGACGGCGCACGCGCACGACACGCTCCTCCCGGTCCTGCACAACCCCGGGGTTCGCGACGAAGTCTGGATCCCTCTCGCGGCCCTCACCATCCCGGATGCCGGCACGGCCGAGCAGTGGCTGGCGGAGGCCGCGGGCACTCTCGGGCCCGGGGACCGCGCCGGCAGGCTTGCCCTCGCCCGGGGCTACGCAACGATCGCGGGAAGGTTCCCCGATCGGGCCAAGACCTGCCTGGCGACGGCCATGAGCACCGTCGCCGGCGACGCCTCCGCCGGGTCGGTGGATGCAATCGAGTTGCTCGGCCTCGTCCAGGCCCAGGCCGGCCTGCGGACCGAGGCGATCGAATCGCTCAAGGCCGCGCTCCAGACGGAGCCGGCCCGCCCCGCCGCAGTATCCGAACTGTGCAGACTGCTGGCCGCGGCCGGACGCAGCGCCGACGCCGTCGGCGTCGCCCAGCGTGCCTACGACGCCCGGCCCCCGGACGCCGACGCGACACTCAACCTTGCCCGCGCACAACTCGCGGCCGCGGACCAGCCGGAGCACGCCGGGCAATCGCTCGCCACCGCCGTGGACCTGTTCAAGAAGGCCGCGGAACTGGCCCCCGGCAACCTGGGCATTGTGCTCGATGGGGCCGGGGCCGCCGAGCGGGCCAGGAACCCCCGCGCGGCGGTGTGGTTCTACGATCGCGCGATGGCACTGCCGGCCCCTTCACCGGACCTGGCCGCGACCCTCCGGAACAACGCGGCATACGCCCTGTACTCGGCCGAACCCTCGCGGGAGGAACTGGCTAGGGCACGTGATCTTGCGCAGGACGCCGTCCGGCGGTCACCCGTGGCCGCCCACTACGACACGCTCGCCCACATCGAGGCGGCCGTCGGATCGCGACAGGCCGCGATGGACGCCTACCGCAAGGCGCTGCAACTGGAGCCCGGTTTCGTCAGCGCCCGGATCGGGCTGGCATCGATCATGCTCAAATCAGGCGGACAGGACCGCAGCGAGGCCGCCGCTCTGCTCGATGGATTGACCGAGAGCAAACTGACGGCGGACCAGAGGGCCGAACTCTCCCGGGTCCGTGAACAACTCCAGCGTTGAGAAGGGCGCAGACCATGTCCCAGGCACCCGGCGTGGCGATCGTCACCGGGGCAGGCTCGGGCATCGGCCGGGCCACCGCGGTCATGCTCGCGCACCGCGCCTGGAAACTGACGCTGGTCGGCCGCCGCCCCGGAGCGCTCCAAGAAACCGCGGCGATGCTCCCGCAAGGGTCGAATCCGGAGGTCTTCAGCACCGACATCACGGCCGCCGGTGGAACGGAGGGAATGATCGAGCGGACGATCACCCGGTTCGGCCGCCTGGATGCGCTCGTGAACAACGCGGGGTACGCCCCGCTCCTGCCCATTGAGCGGACGACGCGGCGGGTCCTGCACGAGGTCTACGGCATCAACGCCCTGGCGCCCGCCCACGCTATCGCGCTCGCCTGGCCGATCTTTGTCCGGCAGAAGTCGGGCTGCATCGTGAACCTGTCCACGATGGGCACGCTCGATCCTTTCCCCGGTTTCTTCGCGTACGCCGCGGCGAAGTCCGCGATGAACTCGATGGCACGGTCCTGCGCCAAGGAGGGCGCGGCCCACAACATCCGCGCGTTCGCGGTCGCCCCCGGCGCGGTGGAGACAGCCATGCTCCGCTCGATCGTCCCGGAGTCAAGCCTCCCGCGCTCCGCCTGCCTGGCCCCGGAGGACGTCGCCCGAGTCATCACCGGGTGCATCGAGGGGGACTACGACGATCGCAACGGCCAGACGATAACCGTCACCGCGTCCTGAGGGCGTCGCGGATCTGCGTCAGCAGGACCACCTCTTCCTTCGGAGCGGGCGGCGGGGCCGCGGCCTTGTCGCGCTCCGCGATCCGGCGGGCCGTGTTGATCGCCTTGATCAGCAGGAACACGGCGAACGCGACGATCGTGAAGTTGATCACCTCGTTGATGAAGACCCCGTAGTTGAGCGTGGGCACACCCAGTTCCTTCGCCCGCGCCAGCGACTGGAGCGGCTCCGGCGTCGGGCCCAGGACAACGAAGTAGTCCTTGAAGTCCACCCCGCCCAGCACCCGCCCGATCGGCGGCATCAGCACGTCGTTCACCATGGAACTGACGATCTTGCCGAACGCCGCCCCGATGATGATCCCCACCGCCATGTCCACGACGTTGCCGCGGATCGCGAACTCACGGAACTCCTTGAAGATTCCCACGGTGATGCTCCCGGTTTCTGGCACGGGTCACGCCCGCGCCGCTGGAACTAGAACGACCACGCCAGGAGGGCAAAGTACTCGAAGTCGTTGCGCTCGAACCCGTCGCCGGGGTTGCTGTCGTACCGGTCCAGCACACCGAGCCGCAGCGTCATCTTGCTCTCCGGATCCACGAGGATTTCATACGCCGCCTTGGCCTCGATCCGGTAGGGCCCGATCTCCGGGGCGATCTCCGGGTAGAAATCCACGCTCGCGCTCACCTTCTGCCGCTCGGTAAGTTGCCGGCTGAAGTCGGCCCCCAGCAGCCCCTCGAACTTGATGGCGTTGTCGGACCCGCCGAACTCCCGCGCAAAGCCCAGGCCGACCCGCCCCAGGAGCAGCGTCTTCCCGTCGTCGATGAACGCGTACCCCACGCCGCCGTGGGCCGTCACGCGGATATCCCAGTCCTGGAAATCGTCGTACTCAAACGAGCCCTTGGCAAAGACCCGCCACGGAGAGTCCCTGAAGAGCCAGTCGTTGCGGGCCTCGGCAAGGAAGTCGTTCTCCGTGTCCTTCGCATCCTCGCGCCCGTAGGAATAAATGAGACCGATCTTCGTGTCGTACCGCTCCGTCTTCCGGCCCGCGTTCGCCCCGGCCCGGAAGTTGAACCGCTCCGTGTTCCCCTCGGACCCGTTGAGCCCGAGTTCCACGCCGCCCTTCCAGCCGTCAAGCCACGACGGCTCCGGGGTTGCGGGCGCCGGCGCCGCCGGGTCCGGGACGACGAAGGGCGTCCCCTCATCCGCGGGCTGGGGCGGGGCATCCTGCGCAAGTCCGTGGGCGCAGAACGCCGCTGCGCACGCCGCCGCAAACCGCCTCATCATCACGAAACTCCTTTCAGCGGGGGTTCGGATTGCCATGTGCTCTTCACATGGACCTCACGAAGCTGGTCGTCGCCGACGGGGCCCGGGGCCCGCGTCAGCAGGTCCGCCCCGATCTGGGTCTTGGGGAACGCGATCACGTCGCGGATGTTCTCCGTCCCGCACAGGTGCATCACAAGACGGTCCAGCCCGAACGCGATCCCGCCGTGCGGCGGCGCGCCGAACCGCAGCGCCTCCAGTAGGAAACTGAACTTCTCCTCGGCCATCTGCGGCGACAGCCCCAGGAGTTGAAACACCTTGGACTGCACCGCCGGCTCGTGGATCCGGATCGACCCGCCGCCGATCTCGGACCCGTTGACCACCAGGTCGTACCCGGCGCTGACGATGGACTCGACCGCCTCGTCGTCGTCCTCCCCCGCGGCGACAAAGGCGTCGCGCTGGTCCTCACGGGGCGAGGTGAACGGGTGGTGCATCGCGACCCACTTGCCCGTGTCCTTGTTGCGCTCGAACATCGGCGGGTCGATCATCCACAGGAAGTTCCAGGCCTTGCCCCACTCGGGCACGAGCCCCAGGTCCCGCGCGACCTTCTGACGCAGTTCACCCAGCGTCTTCGTCGCCACCGCATATGTGTCCGCCGCAAAGAGCACGGTGTCGCCGGGCTCAAGGCCCATCGCCGCCGCCAGGTCCGCCTTCACCGGCTCAAGGAACTTGGCGACCCCGGTCTCGAAGGCCCCCTGCGCGTTCACCTTCACGACAGGCACCCCCCCGGCGCCGAAGGTCCTCACCCACTCGCTGTACCCGTCGGTGATCTTTCGGGTGAGCCTGTCCGCGCCTCCCGGGACACGGATCGCCTTCACCACCCCCTTCTTGCTGAAGAACTCTCGGGCCCCCGCGTTCTTTGCCAGCGCATCGCGGAAGACCCTGAACTCCGTCCGGGCCGCGATCGCCGACACGTCGCGGATCTCCAGCCCGTACCGCGTGTCCGGGCGGTCGATGCCGTACCGCTCCATGCACTCGCGGTAGGTCATCCGCTGCACGGGCGGCACCGTAACCCCCAGCACCTCGCCCCACAGCCGCCGCGCAAACCCCTCCATCATCGCCATCACGTCCTCGCGCCGCACGAACGACATCTCCAGGTCGATCTGCGTGAACTCCGACTGACGGTCCGCTCGCGGGTCCTCATCGCGGAAGCAGCGGCACACCTGCATGTACCGGTCGATGCCGGACACCATCAGGATCTGCTTGAACAGTTGCGGGCTCTGCGGCAGGGCGTACCACGAACCGGGGATGTGCCGCGACGGGACGATGAACTCCCGCGCCCCCTCCGGCGTGGACTTGTACAGGATCGGCGTCTCGACCTCCAGGAACCCGTTCTCGTCGAAGTACCGGCGCGTGACCTGGTAGACCTTGTGGCGCGTCAGCAGCGCCCGCTGCATCGTCGGCCGACGCAGGTCGATGTACCGGTGCCGCAGCCGGGTCTCCTCGGCCGGCAGAGCCCCCATGTCGTCCGGCAGGAACGGCGGGTTCTCCGTCTTGTTCAGCACCCGCAGGTCGCTGACCACAACCTCCACCTTGCCCGTCCCGAGTTTGGGGTTTGGCCCGCCCGTGCGCACCCGCACCGTCCCGCTGGCCGTCAGCACGTCCTCGTTGCGCAGCGTGTCCGCCACGTCCAGCAGGGACTGCGGAGCATCCTCGCGATTGAAGACGAGTTGAGTCAGCCCGAACCGATCTCGCACGTCGATGAAGATCAGCCCCGTCCCGTGGTCGCGGTACGAGTTCACCCACCCGCACAGCGTGACGGCCTTCCCGACGTCCGATTCGCGGATCTGCCCGCAGGTGTGGGTGCGCATGCTCATGACATTTGTCCCGGTTTTTTCGGGCCCGAGTATATCCCCGGCGCACCCGCCCGGGCCCGGCCTGCTACGCTGACACCGTGCGGCGCGCCTTCACGCTCATCGAGTTGCTGGTGGTCATCGCCATCATCGCGCTCCTGATCGGCATCCTGCTCCCGGCCCTGGGCGCCGCCCGCATGCACTCGAAACTCTCCGTCTGCGGATCGCGGCTCCAGCAGATCGGGATCGGCCTCCTGGCCTATCAGGTGGACTTCCCGGACCGGTTGCCCCAGGCCAAGGGGCCGCTGCCCCCGCCGATGGGAGGCGAGGGCGTGATCGGCGCCCTCTTCGCAGGCCAGAAGGGCATCCTGCCCTACTACGGCATCGACTCGACCGGCGCCGAACGCCGCCCCCTCAACCGGTATGTGGACGACCGCGCCGTCGCGCCGGACGCCGAGCCCGGCACCGTGCCGATGGAGGCGCTGAGTTCACCCCTGGACCGCGGCTGCGAGGACACCGGCGTCCCGTTCCCGCCGGGGATGGACCGCACGGACTCCATGTACCAGTTCATCGGCGCCAGTTACACCCTCAACGACCACGCCCTCGACAGCGAGCAGCACGCCACCCTGGTCCCGCTCACCGGCGGCAAGATGCCCCCGGTCTTCGACACCACAAAGACCTGGGTCGTCGGCACCCACCCCATCTACAACTACCAGCAGGGCGGCGACCGCGGCATGCGCTGGTACGACAAGAACAAGGTCGAGGCGAACCTGCTCTTCGCCGACAGCCATGTGCGCACGCGCGTCCCCGTCCCGGAGGGCGTCGCCAACACAACCGCCGACTACACGTTCCTGCCGTAGGCCGATTGAGCGCCGGCCTACCGCCCGCGGTCCCGCCGTTCCTCCGCCCGCTTCTTGTCGTCACCCGGCCCCTTGGACGTGGAAGACGCCGTGAACGACAGCGTCTGCACCGCCCGGTCCGGCGGCTTGGGTGTCACCAGCCAACCCCAGAACCCCGGCGACCCGTACGCCCGCACGGTCGTCGGCGGGTGAAACTGGTGCGCAAACGGGATGACGTTCCGCAGTTCATCGTGCGTGCCGAAATACTTCCACGGCTGGTCGAGTTTCCCCGCCCGCGAACCCGATTGCCGAAGGCGGATCACGTCGACCGGAATCCAGTTGCCCGTCCCGGCCTTCTCGTCGTACAGGTAGAACTCGGTCCAGGCACGCAGCCGGGCGCTGCTCCCCTTGGCCAGGAATGGCTTGTCGTCGTCCTCACCCGTGTCCCACGCGATGACCGTCCGCGCGGGCAGCCCCGCGGCCCGGTACGCCGCCGTGAGCAGGCACACGACGTCAAACTCCGAGCCGCGCCGCCGCTGCGCCGTCACCGGCACCGTCTGCAGGTTCACGCCCTCAAGGCCCGACACCCGCCGCCCGCTGGAGGCCACCAGCCCCAGGCCGGAAGGCTGGATTTCCTCCTGCACACGCCCGGCGATCCACTTGGCCAGGGTGACCGGGGGCAGGGACCTCGGGTCCTTGCCGTTTGTCCAGCGATCCAGCAGGTTCTGCAAGGGCGACATGTCGTAGGCCGTGCCGTCGGGCGCTACGTCCATGTACCACTCGGGCAGGAAACTGCTGGCCGCCTCGTCCGGCCACGGGCCCGCGGGCCAGCCGACCCTGCCCGCTCGCGCCTCGTCAAAGACCGTGTTCCAGCAGGTGGTCGGGAGCGTAACGTGCAGCCGGAGTTCCTCACCCGTCCAGTCGGTGAACCCCCACTTCCCCAGCCGCGTGCCGCCGGGATACCCGGGCAGCAGGTCCATCGGGACGGCGACCCTGACGTCGTTCAGGCTGAGTTGCCCGGTCGCCGCCGCGTAGGTCATGCTCGACGCGGTGCCGGTCAGGAGCGGGAACACCACCGCGATCGTGTCGAACTTCCACAGGTCCTTCTCGGGAATCCTGTCCGCGGGGACGCGGTCCATGCCGGCCCGGATGTTGACATCGATCGTCAGCGTCCAGTCCTTTCCATTCACGCGCTTCAAGAAGTCGCCCGTGGGCACGATCAGCGGCGCGGGCCTCGGCGTGGGCCTGGGCTGGGCCGCCGGCGCGGCGGGCTGGGACGCCGCGGGCTGTGTCGGCGGCGTACTCGGCGCCGCGGGCTGCCCCTGCCCGAGAGAGATTGAGCAGAGCGATAGGACGGCGGCAAGCGATCGACCGATCATGTATTTGCTCCTGGGACCGGCTCCGCCGTCGGGTACGCGCTGCTGGCGTGGCCGGGCCGCCCGGTACAATCCCCTCCCCGCTCCCTAGTGTACGGCCGCGGCCAACACCGGATGCGGGGCCAGACACCAAGCGGAGCCGTGCCGTGCCTCCCAAACCCGCCCAACGCACCAGGTCGCCGAAGGTTGCACCCCGAACCCACGGTGCTGCCCCGGGAAGCGGAACACGAACCGAGCAGGACTCGATGGGCCCGATGGAGGTGCCGTCGGACGTCCTCTATGGAGCCTCCACGCAGCGCGCCGTTCTGAACTTTCCCGTGTCGGGGCGCCCCGTGCCCGCGGCGTTGATCCGGTCCTACGCGGTGCTGAAGGCGGCGTGCGCCACGGTGAACCTCAAACTCGGCCGCCTGGACCGCGACCGGTGCGCCGCGATCATCGAGGCCTGCCACGAGATCGCCGACGGCCTCGCGTCCGTCGGGGGCATCGCCAAGCACTTCCCGGTGGACATCTACCAGACCGGCAGCGGCACCAGCACCAACATGAACGTCAACGAGGTCGTCGCGAACCTCGTGTGCCTGCGCCGGCATCAGCCCATCGGGCGATCGAAGGACCCCGCGTGGATCAAGGACGGCGGGGTCCACCCGAACGACCACGTCAACATGGGCCAGTCGTCCAACGACACCTTCCCGACCGCGATACACGTCGCCGCCGCCCGGGCCATCCATGACGAGTTGCTGCCGAACCTCGCCGTGCTCGCCGAGAGACTGGAATCGCACGCCCGGGCGTGGGACAAGATCGTCAAGATCGGCCGCACCCACCTCCAGGACGCCACCCCCATCCGCCTGGGCCAGGAGTTCAGCGGCTACGCCTCCCAGGTGCGGCACGCCGAAGCCCGGATGCGCCGGGCGCTCGACGTGCTCGGCGAGTTGGCACTGGGCGGAACCGCCGTCGGCACCGGCATCAACACCCACGAGGACTTCGGCAGACTCGTCGCGGCGGAACTCTCGCGCCGGACCGGCGTGCCGTTCCGCGAGGCGGAGAACCATTTCGAGGCCCAGCACGCCAGGGACGGCGCCGTCGAGGCCAGCGGCCACCTCCGCACGCTCGCCGTCTCGCTCACCAAGATCGCCAACGACATCCGCTGGCTCGGCTCCGGGCCGCGCTGCGGCCTCGGAGAACTGATCGTCCCCGCCGTGCAGCCCGGCTCCTCCATCATGCCGGGCAAGGTCAACCCGGTCATCTGCGAATCCGTCATCATGGTGTGCTGCCAGGTCATCGGGCTGGACGCCGCCGTCGCCCTCGGCGGCGTGGGCGGCGTCGGCTCCCTGCTGGACCTGAACGTCGCCATGCCGATGATGGCCGCGAACCTGCTGGAGCAGGTCCACCTGCTCTCCCGAGCCTGCCATGTCTTCACGGTGAACCTGCTCGACGGCCTCAAGCCCGACGCGGACCGCTGCAAGTCGCTCATCGAGCAGTCCCTGGCCATGTGCACCAGCCTGGTCCCGGTCATCGGCTACGACAAGTCCGCGACACTCGCCAAGCAGGCCTTCAAGGAGGGCAAGACCGTCCGGCAACTGGCCCTGGAGCAGAACCTGCTCCCCAAGAAGAAACTTGACGAACTCCTCGACCCCTGGTCCATGACCGTCCCGGGCGGCGAGGGGGGCGGAGGCGGCTGAACGGGTAGTGGGTCACTGGCCCACTACCGCTGAACGCCGCGAGGTGGACCCACGGCCGACCCCCACCTAAAGTTCGCCCCTTCACCAGAGGTGCCCGATGCCGTACATGTGCCATTTCACCGGAGCCAAGACCCAGTTCGGGAAGCGCCGCGCCTGGCACGGGCAGGCCATCCAGAAGGGCGGCTTCGGCCTCAAGCCCACAGGCATCACGCGCCGGACCTTCCGTCCGAACCTCCAGGAAGTGACGGCGGTGGTGGACGGCGCCCCGACCCGTGTGAAGGCCTCGGCCCGAGCCATCCGCAGCGGCCTCGTCATCAAGCCGCTGAAACGCAAGTACGGCTACACGCGCCAGCAGAAGCAGCAGGCCGCGGGCTGACCCCCGGCGCACCGTTCAGCCGGCGTCGATCCCGCCCATCAGGCTCATCTCTCGATCAATCTCCCGATACCAGCGGCGGCAGGTGGCCGCGTCGAACTTCACCGGAAGGTCCACGCGCCGCTCCGCGACGTACCGGATCACGCCCTCGACGACGCTCGACGGCGGCAGACGGCCCCCGCACCAGTACTCATGGTCCGCCCATGACAGCGTGACGGTGTGCTCGCTGCCGGCGCCGTCCCGCGTGATGGTGACCCGGTAACGCCACCCCCATCCCGATTCCTCTTCGGTCTGGACCTGGACCTGAGCCGGGTTGCGCGACGCCTGGGTGGCCACATGCCCTCCGCGATACGATCCGGACGGGAGACAGTATCGGCTCCGCGGGGCCGTGCGATTACGGAGCGCATCCACTTTGACGTTTCTCCTGGAGATAGTTCGGCTGGGGCTGACCAACCTCCGCCTGCACCTGCTCCGCTCGTTCCTCACGGCGCTGGGCATCATCCTGGGTGTGGCGGCGGTCATCGCCATGGTCGCCATGGGCGAAGGGTCGAAGCAGGAGGCCCTGAAGCAGATCGAAAGCCTCGGCGCCCGCAACATCATCATCCGCTCGCAGAAACCGGCGGAGAGCACGCAGCAGCAGTCCGGCCAGCAGCGCTCCTTCGTCCTGAAGTACGGCATCACGCGCGACGACCTCGCCGTGATCCAGGCAAACTTCCCCGAGGCGGACGCCATCGTGCCGCTGAAGGAGATCGGGGCCCAGGTCATCCGGGGCGACCGCCAACTGGTCAGCCAGGCGTTCGGCACGACGCCGGACCTGCTGCGCGTCGCCAACCTGACGGTCAGGCAGGGCGGGCGGTACCTCGCCGAGCAGGACCTGGAGGACCGCGCGATGGTCGCCGTCATCGGCGCGGACGTCGCCCGCGCCCTGTTCCCATGGGACGACCCCATCGGCCGCACCTTCCGCATCGACGACAAGGCCTTCACCGTCGTCGGCGTCCTGGCGCCGGTCGGCCTCGCCGGGGGCCGGGGGGCCATCCTCATCGGGCGTGACCTGAACCTGGACGTCCACATCCCGCTCACGACCGCGCGGGCCGTCTTCAGCGACGTGGTCATGAAACGCCAGTCGGGATCATTCCAGGCCACGGAGGTCCAGGTCTCCGAGGTCTACCTCAGCGTCCCGGACCGCGACCACGTCCTGGCCGACGCCGGAAGGGCCGAGCGCATCATGAAGGTGCGCCACCCGGACGCCGGCGACGTCTCGATGATCGTCCCGTACGAACTCCTGGCCAGCGCCCGCAGGAGCGCCATGACCTGGAACATCGTGCTCGGGGCCATCGCCGGCATCTCGCTCCTGGTCGGCGGCATCGGCATCATGAACATCATGCTCGCCACCGTCACCGAACGCACACGAGAGATCGGCGTCCGCCGCGCCCTGGGCGCTACACGCAGGCACATCGTCTGGCAGTTCCTTGTCGAGACCGGCGTGCTCTCCACCATGGGCGGAATCCTCGGCGTCGGACTGGGCATCGCCGCGGCCGAGGGCCTGGAACTGGTCGTGCCGCTGCTCCCGAAGATGCCGCTCGTCGGGCAGTTCTTCAACGCCGACACCACCTTTCCCACCCAGGTGACCCTGTGGTCGATCGTCGTCGCGTTCTGCGTCGCCGCGGCCACGGGCCTGATCTTCGGCATCTACCCCGCGCGCAAGGCGGCCCAGCAGGACCCGATCGTGGCGCTCCGCCATGACTGAGACTCCTTCAGACCCCGCAGCGACGGGTCGCCGTCGCCACGGCCTCCGGCGCCGGGCAGGCCTGTGGGCGTCGCTTGGCCTCGCCGCCCTCTGGATCGCGAGCATCTTCACAACCCTGGGCTGGACCGACTACAGCGCCGGCGGCCGCCTCCGCTGTGTCGCCGCCACCCGCGGCTGCCTCGACCTCGTCTGGGGCGGCGCCTTCAGGGGCAATGAACAGCCGTGGATGGCCCTGACGTTTGCACCCGATGTGTCAACGGTCTGGTGGCCCAGGTACGAACGCGCCGGATCCTCGACGCCCCTGTCAACCCTGCTTGTCCCGCTCTGGATTCCGCTGCTGCTCGCCGTCCTCCCCACCGCCTGGGCCTGGCGCCACGCCTTCCGCGCCCGCGCCGGCCCGACCGCCTGCCACGCCTGCGGGTACGACCTCGCCGGCCTCGCGCCCGCGACGCCCTGCCCGGAGTGCGGACAATCCGCTACTTCCGCAGCGTGATCGACACGTCGATCGGGCGCATCCACAGCGTGCCCGCCGGGAACTCCGGCACCTCGGCCCGCGCCGGCAGCGGGGCCGAGCCGGACGGCAGCGCGTACACCCAGCCCCTGGCGCGGACCGTCAGCGTGTCGCCCCCGTGCCAGTCCTCCGGCAGGATTTCAACTGTCGGGCCCGCACCCGCCCGCGCCGCGGCCCCGCCCACCTCAAACCCCGTGGCGACGACGCCCGTCTGCACGAAACCCGCAACGTAGGGCCCCGTGTACTCGCTGCTGATGGCAACGATGCCCGGGGTCGGCTCGGTCAGTCGCACCGAGATCATCTCGCTGTAGTACCGCTCGCGCAGCGACGCCGGGATCGTCCCCGATTCGGCAACCCGCGCCAGGAAGGCCTCAGCCCCGGGGTCGATGAACCCGCGGCCGGCACGCAGCGCCAGCAACCCCTCGAACAGCCGCTGCTCCTGCGCCGGAGTGAGCGTCCGCGTCGCCAGTTCCGCCCACTCGTTCATCGTGAATCCGCGCGGCGCGCCCGTCACCTCCGCGATGAGCGAGGCGGTCGACACGGCCGGCAGGTACCAGCCCATGCTCAGCACCGGCGAGCGGAACGCGAAGAAGAACCAGGCAAACGGCGCGGCCGCGAGCAGCACGCCCACCGCCAGCACGCCGCGGTGCATCTCACGCCGCTCGCGCACGACCGCGGCGGGCGCCCGCACGTCCGTGCCGCACTCGGGGCACACGTCGTAGCCGCCCTCCGGCGGCCCGGAGAGGTCGTAGCGGCACTTCGCGCAGTGCGGCGGGCCCTGGCGCCGCAGGAACGCCCCGCCGAGGATCGAAACCCCCGCCGTCATCAGGCCCATCGGCAGGTTGCTCAGCGCCGCGATCAGCAGGCTGCCGCTGCGCCCGGTGATCGCGCTCGTGAACGCGACCATGAACATGATGAACATGCCGCCGTAGCACAGCCCCGCCAGAACCCGCAGCGGCGGGGCCGCCAGCACCCGGCGCACGCCGTCGCCGCGCCGTGGCTTCTCCGGGTGTCCCGGCGGGCTGAGTATCCACGTCAGAGCGAGGTAGACCGCCGCGATGCCCAGCCCGATCCCGAACCACCACCCGCTGAAGTTCTGCATCCCGCCGTGCATCCGCAGGAAGACCAGCGCGGCGCAGACCGCTACCGCGAACACGACCGCCCCGGCAATGGCAAACCATCGACGCACGGGCACATGGTAAGGTGCCGGCCCGCGCCACCGGATGGCCCCGCCGTGGTCGCGAACCAGCAGCCCACGCCGCCCGTCAGTCTTCTAGTGTCGCGACCCGGACGGCACCGGCGCCCTCCGTGACTCCGCCAGTTTTCGCCGGATCACCGTGTGCAGGATGCCGCCGTTGCGGTAGTACTCGACCTCCACCGGCGTGTCGATGCGGCAGCGCGTGACGAACTCGACCTTCTGTCCATCGGGGCGTGTCGCCAGCACCGCCACATCACACCGCGGCTCCAGCACCGTCGGCACGTTCACGTCGAACGTCTCCTCGCCGGTCAGACCCAGCGTCCCCGCGTTCTGCCCCGGCAGGAAGCACAGCGGCAGCACGCCCATCCCGACCAGGTTTGACCGGTGGATCCGCTCGAAACTCTCCGCGATCACCGCCCGCACCCCCAGCAGCAGCGTGCCCTTGGCCGCCCAGTCGCGGCTGGAGCCCATGCCGTAGTCCTTGCCCGCGAGCACGATCAGGGGCGTGCCCTCGGCCTTGTAGTGCATCGCCGCGTCGTAGATGAACGCGATCTGGTTGCTGCCCGCCCGGCTCATGTCGCGCGTCCACCCGCCCTCGCGCACCCTCGGGGGGTTCGATCCGGGCTCGACCGCGAGTCTGTTCTTCACCCGCACGTTGGCGAACGTGCCGCGCGTCATCACGCGGTCGTTGCCGCGCCGCGACCCGTAACTGTTGAACTCGCTCTTCGGCACGCCCTTCGACCTGAGGTATTCCCCCGCCGGGCTCTTCTCGGCGATATCCCCCGCCGGCGAGATGTGGTCCGTCGTCACGCTCCCGCCGAGGAACGCCAGCACCCGCGCCCCCTTGATCGCCCGCATCGGCGGGGCCGCGTCCGTCATCCCTTCAAAGAACGGCGGGTCCTGGATGTATGTGCTCTCCGGCCGCCACGGGTACAACTCGCTCCGTGATACGGCCACCCTGTTCCACGTCTCGTTGCCGCTGAACACGTCGGCGTACTGCCGCGTGAACTGCTCGGGCGTCACGCACGCCGCCTTCAGGGCCTGCACCTCCGCGTGGGTGGGCCAGATGTCCTTCAGGTAGACCTTCTTCCCGTCCCTGGTCCACGCGAGCGGCTCGTTGGCCAGGTCGATGTCGACGCTCCCGGCGATGGCGTACGCGACAACCAGCGGCGGGCTGGCCAGGTAGTTCGCCTTCACCGACGGGTGGACGCGGCCCTCGAAGTTCCGGTTCCCGCTCAGCACCGACGCGACCACCAGGTCCCCGGTCTTGACGGCCGCGTCAATCGCGTCCGGCAGCGGCCCGCTGTTGCCGATGCAGGTCGTGCAGCCATACCCGACGGTGTGGAAGCCCAGCGCCTCCAGGTCCTCGGTCAGGTTCGCCTTGTTGAAGTACTCCGTGACGACCTTCGACCCCGGCGCCAGGCTCGTCTTCACCCACGGCCGGCTCTTCAGGCCCAGCGCCCGCGCCTTCCGCGCCGCCAGCCCGGCCGCGATCATCACGTCCGGGTTGCTCGTGTTCGTGCAACTGGTGATGGCGGCGATCACCACGTCGCCGTGGTGCAGGCGCGTCGAGCACCCGCCGATCGTGATCGGCACGCCGGGCGCCGGCGATGGGCCCACGGCCCCCGGCTGGTTCGCGGCCGGCGCGCTCCCCGACGCGCGGACCCTGGCCGATCCGCCGCCCTCGTCGGCCCAGCGGTCCTGGTTGGTGGTCTGCGCGTTGTTGGGCTTGCCGAACGTGTCCACCAGTTCCTTCTGCCACATCGCCTTCATCTGCGAGAGTTGCACGCGGTCCTGCGGCCGCTTCGGCCCGGCCAGCGACGGCTGCACCGTCCCCAGGTCCAGTTCCAGCACGTCGGTGAACTCCGGCTCCGGGGCGTCGGGCGTCCAGAACAGCATGTTGGCCTTGCAGTAGGCCTCCGTCAGCGCCACACTCGCCTCGGGGCGGCCGGTGAACCGCAGGTACGCCAGCGCCTTGGCGTCCAGCGGGAAGAAGCCCATCGTCGCGCCGTACTCCGGGGCCATGTTGGCGATGGTGGCCCGGTCCGGCACCGAGAGTTCGCCCATGCCCGGCCCGCAGAACTCGACGAACTTGTCCACCACCCCCTTGGACCGCAGCATCTCCGTCACCGTCAGCACAAGGTCCGTTGCCGTCGCCCCCTCCGGCAGTTTGCCGTGCAGACGGAACCCGACGACCTCCGGCGTGAGCATGTAGACGGGCTGCCCGAGCATCACCGCCTCAGCCTCGATCCCGCCGACCCCCCACCCGACGACGCCCAGCCCGTTGATCATCGTCGTGTGGCTGTCGGTGCCGACGAGCGAGTCGGGGTAGGCGACGACGGGCTGTGGCGCGGGCGTCCCGCCCGCGCGGGCAGGCGGGACGCCTGCCCCACCGCCTGCCCCACCGCCCGCCCCACCGCCTGTCCCACTGCCTGCCCCGCGGTCGGGGGAAGTCCACACACCGCGGGCCAGGTACTCCAGGTTCACCTGGTGAACGATGCCCGTCGCCGGCGGCACGACGCGGAAGTTCGACAGCGACTGCTGCCCCCACTTCAGGAACTCGTACCGCTCGGTGTTCCGCTCAAACTCCCGCCGCGAGTTGATCGTCAGCGCCGCGCGCGACCCGTACGCGTCCACCTGCACGCTGTGGTCGATCACCAGGTCGCACGGCACCGCCGGGTTGATGCTCGCCGGGTCGCCGCCCAGCCGCTTCATCGCGTCCCGCATCGCCGCCAGGTCCACGACGCACGGCACGCCCGTAAAGTCCTGCAGCACCACGCGCCCCGGCATGAACGGGAGTTCGACCTGCGCCGGGGCCTTCGCGTTCCAGTTCGCCAGCCCCGCCACGTCGTCGCCGGTCACGATGAACCCGTCCACGTTCCGCAGCATCGCCTCCAGCAGCACGCGCAGCGAGTACGGCAGGCGGTCCACCCTCCCGACCCCCGCGGCCCTCAGGGCGTTGAGGTCGTAGTAGATGACGGGGCCGGACGGGGTGCTGAGGGTCTTGCGGCTGTTGAACGCGCCGGAAGCGTTGTCGGCGGGCATGGGCGTGCTCCTTCGGGTGACACCCAATCATCGCCCGCCCGCGCCCATGAATCGAATCAATCGGATCAACTATTTCGATCAGCACCTGTTATGAAGCGGTCACGCCACCGCGCGCCCCGCCGCGACCACGACCGGGAGCAGCGCCGCCTCCTCCACCCGGTCGTCCACCCGCCGGATCGAGGCGCCGAGCGACCCCAGACGGTCCTCCAGCGCCTCGTACCCACGATCGATGTGGTACACACGGTTGACCGTGGTCGTCCCCTCGGCCGCCAGCCCCGCCAGCACAAGCCCCGCCGACGCCCGCAGGTCGCTCGCCATCACCGGCGCCCCCACCAGCCGCCGCACGCCCGACACGATCACCGTCGGCCCGACGCGGAAGAGGTGGGCCCCCATCCGCGAGAGTTCGGCGACGTGCAGGAACCGCTCCGGGAATATCTTCTCGGTGATGACGGAGTTGCCGTCCGCCAGGGTCAGCAGCGCCATCAACTGGGCCTGCAGGTCCGTTGGGAATCCGGGGTGCGGCTGCGTCGTGACCTCGATGGGGCGGAGCGCCCCGCCGGCTGTAAAGCGGGCAGTGGCCCGCATCGGGTCCGCCCCCTCCAGCGTCGTGACCCGCACCCCCATCGCGTGCAACCGATCCGTGAACGCCATCAGGGCATCAAGCGGGCAGTTCTCCAGCACGAGGTCGCCCCCGGTGATCGCGGCCGCCGCCGCAAGCGTCCCCGCCTCGATCCGGTCCGGGATGACGCGGTGGGTAGCGCCCGCCAGTTCCGAGACACCCTCGATCAGCACCCGCGGCGACCCCGCCCCGGTGACCCGCGCCCCCATCGCGTTCAGCAGGTTCGCCAGGTCGACGATCTCAGGCTCGCACGCGGCGCACTCGATCAGCGTCTCGCCCCGGGCCAGCGCCGCCGCGGACATCACGTTGGCCGTCCCCAGCACCGTGGAGCCCATCGGCCCGCCCAGGAAGACCCGGGCGCCCCGCAGGCGGTGGACCCCGCGGGTCCGCGGGGCGCGGACAAGGATGTCGCCGCCCTCCAGGCTGACGTCGGCCCCCAGGGCGGCAAGCCCCCGCAGGTGCAGGTCAACCGGCCGGTCGCCGATGGCGCACCCGCCGGGCATGGATACCCGCGCCTCCCCGAACCGGGCCAGCAGCGGCCCCAGGACGCAGATCCCGGCCCGCATGGTCCTCACGATGTCATAGGGCGCATACACCGACGCCCCGTCGGCCGACTGCATCGCCAGGTCCCCGTCCCCGTCCCGCTCCGCCCGGCACCCGAGCACCTGCAGCAACTTCTGCATGTTGCGGATGTCCGCCAGGAGCGGCACACCCCGGAGCACCAGCCGCTCCCGGGTCAGCAGCGCCGCCGCCATAAGAGGAAGCGCCGCGTTCTTCGAGCCGTTGACCGCGAGCGTGCCGGAGAGCCTCCGGCCGCCCTCTATGACAAAGGTGTCCATCCTGAACTCCCGCCGGGTCCGGTAAAGGGGCGGAGGGTACATCGGTTCGCGGGGGTTTCTTTCTTGCGGCGTGGGTGTCGGTTGGAGGGGATAACCGGATCCCCCCGTCAGGCGTCACAGGCCGCAGCGAACTCGCCCCGCCCCCGTACCCGCGCCTGGCCTGCGCCGGGGATGCATTGGACAGTTGCACAGCACGCCCACCGGTAAAGCCACGGAGAGCGTGCAGGATGGGAACGGACAGGCTTGCAGGAGGGAGGAGTCAGTGATGAACATGCGGTACCAGCGATTTGCGTACGCCACCGCCCTGGCCGCGGGGCTGGCGGCCAGTGCCACGGCCATGGGCCGTCCCGGCGACGACCAGTTCGCCGCCCTGCCCTCGGAGATGACGCTGATCGGCGTCGTCAGGGACATGAAGGCCGTGAACAACGGCGGGCACGCGGACTTCGAGCGCCAGCCGACCGCCGGGTACGGGCACTACATGGGCCAGGCCGCCGATGCCCTGGACCATGACGGCAAGCCCGTGTTCGCCAGCACCGGGTACAAGGTCAGCTCGAACTGGACCAACGCGGCGGGCCAGAAGATCATGCGCCCGCGGTCCTACCTGGCCGCGATGGAGGGCGACCACGCCGGCGCGGTCTCCGCCACCGCCGGCGGCTCGACGACCAGCGCCGCCGCGTTCGCCCAGTGGTTCCGCGACGTGCCGGGCGTCAACACGTCCAAGTCCCTGGCCATCACCCTGAAGCGTCAGTCCGGCTCCAACAAGTACATCTTCGACGACAAGAGCGACCCGGCGTACGTCGCCGCGGGCGGCTTCTTCCCGATCAACGGCGAGCTGTACGGCAACTACGGGAGCACCGGCAAGAACTTCCACTTCACCTACGAACTCAACACGAACTTCAAGTACCAGAGGGGCTCCGGCCAGACCTTCATGTTCACCGGTGACGACGACGTGTGGGTGTACGTCGACGGCAAACTGGTGATCGACCTCGGCGGCGTGCACTCGGCCGTGTCGCAGACCATCGACATGGACCGCTGCACCTGGCTGGAGGACGGGAAGACCTACAGCCTGAAGTTCTTCTTCGCCGAGCGCCACACGACTCAGTCCAACTTCCGGATCGAGACGACGCTCAGCCTCATCAACGTCGAAGTCCCGACCGTCTCGGCTCTGTACGACTAAGCAGCGCGGGGCAGGCGTCCCGCCTGTCATCCTTCCGAATCCGTCCGACCGGCGGCTGGGCGTTTGTTGCCCCGGCCGCCGGTTTTTTTCGTGCCCGGAGCCGCCCGGAGCGGAGACAGCCCAACCCGCTCACCACCCCCACGGCCGAGGATGGCGGTGCCGATCCCGATCCTCATCGCGCGGGAAATAGAGGATCGTGTCCGGCCGCGTCCGTACGAACAGCCGCCGCGCGTCCTCCAGCCGCGGCCCCGGCTCGGCAGCCGCACGGGCCAGATCCCGCACATTCAGCGCATCGTCCCGCCGGGCATATTCCAGCCCCGGCTCCGCCCCGGCCACCCGCGGCCCGGGCAGCACGGCGTCCCAGGATGCCGCCTGGTGTCCGGCGTAGGCGATCGGTGCGGGGTGCGCCGCCGGCCGGTACGCGCACCCGCTGACCAGGCCCACGGCGCACGACACCGCGAACGACCGACCAATCTGAGAACGAAGACTCACCCCGCTCCCCCTTCAACCCTCGTGCCGCGGCCGCGCCAATCCGGGCCGTCCCGCGACGGCCGATTCTATGGGACGCGGGTTGCCGCGGCACGACGGATGTTGGAGGAACTCACCGGACCCCGGATCAGACGAGGGCCCGCCGCAGGTCCTCGATCAAATCCTCCGCATCCTCAATACCGACCGAGAGCCGCACCAGCCCGTCCGAGATCCCGAGCGCCGCACGGGCATCCGCCGGCACGCTGGCGTGCGTCATGATGGCGGGGTGCTCAATCAGCGACTCGACGCCGCCCAGCGATTCGGCCAGCGAGAAGACCCGCACCCGCTCCAGGAACCGCCGCGCGTCGTCCAGCCCGCCCCTGAGCACCATCGTGACCATGCCGCCGAAGCCGCGCATCTGCCGCCTCGCGACGGCGTGCTGCGGGTGGCTGGCCAGCCCCGGGTAGGACACCCGTCCCACCCGCGGGTGCTCCGCCAGGAACCGCGCCACCTTCATCGCGTTCTCGCAGTGACGCTCCATCCGGACATGCAGCGTCTTCGTCGAACGCAGCAGCAGGAAGCAGTCGTGCGGGCTCGGCACCGCCCCCACCGCGTTCTGCAGGAACTTCAGCCGCGCGTGCAGCCCTTCGTCGCTCGTCACCAGCGCCCCGCCGACCACGTCGCTGTGACCGCCCAGGTACTTCGTTGAACTGTGGTGCACGACGTCCGCCCCCAGCGACAGGGGGTTCTGCAGGTACGGAGAGGCGAACGTGTTGTCCACCCCCACCACCGCCTGTCGGGCGGGCGTCCCGCCCGCCCTCACCTCCCGCACAACCGCCGCGATGTCCACGATCTTCAGCAGCGGGTTCGTCGGCGTCTCGATCCACACCAGCCGCGTCGCGGCCGTCATCGCCCCCCGCACCGCCGCCGCGTCGGTCATGTCCACCCGCGTGTACCCAAGCCCCATCTGCTTGTACACCTTGTCCAGGATGCGGAACGACCCTCCGTATACGTCGTCGCACAGCACCACATGGTCCCCCGCGTTCAGCGTGTGCAGCACGCAGTCGAATGCCGAGAGCCCCGACGCGAACGCCAGCCCGAAACGCCCGCCCTCCAGCGCCGCCAGGTTCGCCTCCAGCGCCGTGCGGGTCGGGTTCGCCGAACGCGAGTAGTCGTACGGCCCCTTGATGACCCCCGGGCTCTCCTGCGCGTATGTGGAAGTCTGGTAGATCGGCGTCATGATCGCGCCGGTCGTCGGGTCCGGTTCCTGGCCGGCGTGGATCGCCAGTGTTCCAAAGCGGTGCGTCATGCGCCCATCGTAGCGACGGGCGCAGAACCGCCTACGAGTTTCCCGCGTTGTCGGCTCCCCGCCCCGCCCCCGGCGGGTACCTCTCAATCCGGTCGATCAGGTTGAGGTTGTCATCGGGCCTGCCCATCGCGCCCGACTCGCCGTCGCTGGACCGCCCTTCGCCGGAGTTGACCGCCCCGAAATCCTCAAGGGCTCCGCGCAGCGCCGCCGCGGCCGCCAGCACACTGGCCCGGTCCATGAACAGGTCGATACGCGATCGCTCCGTCGGCGCATCGACGCCGAACTCCTCCGGCCGGTCCGCCAGGTGGAAGCCCACCCGGATCGTCACCCCTTGCCGCTGCCGCCCCGTGACCGTGAACCTCAGTTCCGGCTCCAGCAGGTCGATCCCGTCCACCTCCCCCTCCGCCCCTCCACCCACGGACCCAAGCCACTCCGCAAGGTTCTGGAACTCGAACCCATTCAGGCACGGCGCCGATCCCTCCCACGACCCGTCCGCCGTCGCCGCACGCCACACAACCGTGAAGTACGACGCGTCCCCGAGACCATCCTGCACGTCCGGCAGCGTCTCCGCCACGAACGCGAGTTCGAGTTCATTGCCGTTCTGGCCCTTCAGCAGCACCGACATGCACGAAGCGTGCGCGGCCGGCGTGAGCCGCTCACGCGGCCGGGATGAATCCCCGCTCATGCCCGGCTCGCCACGGTGCTCCTAGCCTTGCAGCATGATCACGCCGCGGCTGTCCTCCCAACGTGGGCACTTCAACTTCGGGTGGCTGGACACCTACCACACCTTCAGTTTCGGCCGCTATGTGGACCGCAACTTCATGGGGTTCCGGTCGCTCCGTGTCATCAACGAGGACACGGTCGCGCCGGGCGCCGGGTTCGGGGAACATCCGCACGACAACATGGAGATCATCACCTATGTGCTCTCCGGGTCGCTGGCCCACAAGGATTCGACCGGCGGCCAGGAGGCCCTCCGCCCGGGGGAAGTCCAGCGGATGTCCGCGGGCTCCGGCCTCACCCACAGCGAGTTCAACGGATCAAAGACCGAACCGGTCCACCTTCTGCAGGTCTGGCTGCTGCCGGAGGCGCGCGATATCGAACCTTCCTACGAGCAGAGGGCATTCCCGCCGGATCACCTGCGGGACCGGCTGGGCCTGATCGTGTCACGTGACGGTGCCGGAGGGTCGCTCACCATCAACCAGGATGCGCGGCTGTACGCATCGGTGCTGGGCGCACAAAAAACCGTTCAACTCGCGCTGGCGCCGGGCCGCCACGCGTGGGTGCAGGTGGCACGGGGGAAGATCGTGCTGAACGGAACGGAACTGGCCGCGGGGGACGGGGCCGCGGCCAGCAACGAGCCCGAACTGAGGATCGGGGCCACCACCGAAGCCGAACTCCTCGTGTTCGACCTGGCCTGACGGTCGAGCCGCCCGCCGCCGCTCGGGGAACGCGACCAGCGCGCTCTCGTTGCGGCTCTCCGCGTCACTTCACGCAATGCATCACAAACGCCGGCGGCAGGTTCCGCCACACATAGCGGCTCTTCCACACCCGCGAGAAGTACTTCGGCGCCAGTTCCTTGTGGAAGCGGCGCCCGGCCGGCAGCCAGGTGCCCATCTTGTACCCGAACGTGACCAGTTCACCGCCCGGCTTCAGGACCGTCCGGATGGCCTCAAGGATCGAGACCTGCAACTCCCGCGAAAACGACGCCCACGGCAGGCCGCTGACGATGTAGTCCAGGTCCGCGATGCCCTGCCGATCGCAGATCGCCCGGATGTTGGCCGCGGAATCCTCGAACAGTTTGGCGCCGGGGTGGCGCTCGCGGAACGCCTTGGCGAGCGCCGGGTTGAGTTCCACCGCAAAGTAGTTGCAGCCCCTCGGGATCGCGGGAATCAGGGCATCGCTGATCACCCCGGTCCCCGGGCCGAACTCGGCCACGTTCCGCACGCCCTCCAGGTCGAGTTCATGGACAATCCGCCGCGCCAGGAACCGTGAACTCGGGGCGATCGCCCCGATCATCCCGGGCTTGGTGAGGAACGCGCCCAAAAACGTCACCCCGGGTGCGGCCGGCTTCTTTCGAACGGGAGCGATGCGTACGGGCGCCTTGGTCAAGCAAACCTCCTCCGCAGGACCGGTCTTTCATCGGCAAGCGTGCCGCCCGGTTCCATTCCGGGAAGGGCAGAGCATAGCGACGCGGCCCTGTCGGGTGTCGGGCAACCGCCCCACCATGCCGCCGGCTGTCTGTGATCCCCCAAGGCCCGGGGATTCTTGCCCCGCGCTCAGTCGGCGTACAGGCGATGGACCTGCACACCACGGGCACGATGCGGCCCGGAAGATGCCCAGATCTCGTCCTCGTGCCAATCGCTGGAGATGAGCGCGTGCTCGCCCGCCATCAGGCACTCAGGCGCCCTGGTGGGGAATCCGCCAACAGACCCGGTCGCACCGGAATCATCAACCACACCCGCGATGGTGATGCCGATGTCTTCGGGGTGCTCCAGCACGCGGCGGGTGTGGTCGCCCCCACCCCAGAGCCAGACCCGCGCCGCCCCCTGTGCCTTCAGGCGTGCCCCCACTTCGCGCACCCGGGCACGCCGCCCCATCTCCTGGGCCCGGCGAGAGCCCGGCGGCGTGTTCCACTGTGCCCAGAGCCAGGCGAGCAGCGAATCCAGGCGCGGCCCCTCCGTGCCAAGGGAGCGCTCGATCTCGGCAATACCCGCGCCATCCCGGTTCAGGCACCGAGCCACGGCGTCCGCCAGCCCCACGGTCGCCGCCCCCGGCAGCCCGCGCCACGCCGCAACCATCGCGGCCGCCGCGATACGCGCCTGGTCGGCTGTGGAACGCCCGGGATCGTCGGGAAACCGCACACGGTGGCGGTACAGGACATCCGGCACGCACCCGATCCTTCCCCCCAGCCGAAGCCAAAGGTCATAGTCCTGCGCCCGCTCGCACCGCGTGTCGTACCCACCGGCACGCAGCACGTCATCCCTGCGCATGACCACGGACCCGTGGGCAAGCACGTTGCCGAGCAGCAGCCGCCAGCGCAGATGCCCCGCCTCCGTCGGCGGACGCACAACCGTCAGCACACCGCCGCCGGGCTCGGCGAGTTCCCACGCACACCCGGCCGCGGCCACCTCCGGATGAGCCCCGAGAAACGCCGCCTGAACCGCCAGCCGGTGTGGCGGGCAGGTGTCATCGGCGTCCATCCGGGCGACCAGTCGGAATCGCGCCGCTTCCAGCGCCGCGTTCAGTGCCGCGGCCAGCCCGGCCTCGGGCAACTCGATCACCCGGGCGCGCGCGTCGCTCGCCGCCAGTTCACGGGCCGCGGCACGGGTCGCACCGTCGGACCCGTTGAGCACGATCATGATGTCCAGGTCGGGTACCGTTTGGGTTGTCACGCACCGGAAGGCGCCGGCCAGAGTCCCGGGGTCACGGTGGACGGGGAGCGCAACGCTGATGCCTTCGGGCATGGGCCGGGTATCGGCCGCTCGCCGCCGGGTGCGGCAAAAAGTGCGGAGTCGCGCCGCGAACGGGCCGATTCCAGTGGAAATGAGCACGACCGCGCCCGCCGTCCACGCGCGCCAGAACCAGCAACTCATCTACAACACCGACCTCACCTACGCCGACCGCGCGCAGAAGGCCGCCTACATCGCGGACAAGTACGCCGCGCTGCTCCGCGGTTCGGTGCTGGACGTGGGGTGCGACCGGGCCCCGCTGCGCGCACTGGTGGATACCCCGCGGGCCTATGTGGGCGTGGATATGCACCCCGACGCGGACATCTCGATCAACCTGGACGCCGCCGACCTCCCGCTCGCCGCCCGCAGTTTCGACACCGTGGTCTGTACCGACGTGCTGGAGCACCTGGAGCGGTGCCACGCGATCTTCGACGAACTCTGCCGCGTGGCCCGCCGCCACGTCATCGTGTCGCTCCCCAATCCGCTGCGCAACCTCCTGGTCGACCTGGCCCGCGGCTCGGACGGGCGCCTCAAGTACTACGGCCTGCCGGTGGATCCGCCGCCCGACCGGCACCGCTGGTTCTTCGGCTTCGAGGAGGCGGCCCAGTTCCTCCGTGTCCGAGGCGAGCGAGCAGGCTTCATGGTTGAGCAACTCGACTGCGAGGAGGGCGGCTGCCCGCCCTGGCGCACCGGCGACGGCCGGAACGTGCTCGCCTCTGCCAACGTGCGCGCCGGAACCCTGTGGTGCCTCCTGCGCAGGGCGGACGCCGCATGATCTGCGCCGAGGCGATCGGCGATGCGCTCATCCTGACCATGACCCGCGGCGTGTCGCTCGCGGACTGGGAACGGCTCGGGATGCTGTCGCGCGAGTGGGCGCTCTACGACCGCCTCAGCCCGCACTACCAGACGATCGTGCTCGTCACCTACGGGGGCGGGGGCGACCGCGAGATGGCCGGGAGGCTCTCGCCCAAGGTCCGGGTGGTCTGCAACGACCACGCCACGAGCCCCGAGGAGTTCGAGGCGGGCGCCCCGGACCGCGTGCTCGACCTCGTTGCCGACGCCCGCCAGGCCGTCGTCAAGACCAACCAGATGGAGGGTGGAACCCTCGCGATCGGGATCGCCCGCCGCCTCCGGGCCGCGGGCGTCCGGACCGGACTGATCGCCCGCGGGGGCTACCTGTGGTCGCGGTTCGTCGCGGCCGAGCACGGCGCGGCCACCCCACTGGCCCGGCGCGTCGCGGAGCAGGAGGGCGCGCTCTGCCGCGCCGCCGACGTTGTCGTCGGCACCAGCGAGCAGATGGTCGGCGACCTGGAATGGCGGTACGGCCTGCCGCGCGACTCCGTCGCCCTGATCCCGAACTACGTCGCCGATCTGCCGCAGCGCGGCGCCGAGGGCCGCGAGCCGCTCCGCGTCCTGTACGCCGGGCAACTCGTCACCCGCAAGCGCGTGGACATCCTGATGCAGGCGATCTCGCAGATGCCCGAGCCGCGACGGTCGGAGGTCACGCTCCACATCGTCGGCGAAGGGCCCGAGGAGGCGAACCTGCGGAAACTCGCCGCCGAACTCCGCATCAACGTCGAGTTCGACAAGCGCATGCCGCACGCGGAACTGGCCGAACGCATGAGCCGCTGCGCCGTCTACGCCCAGGCCTCCGCGCTCGAGGGCCACCCCAAGACCGTGATCGAGGCGATGGCGACGGGCGCCCCCGTGGTCGTCGCGGACGCGCCCGGCCTCGGTGACGTCGTGGACCACTGCCAGACCGGCCTGTGTACGCCCCCCAACGCCGACGCCTTCGCCTGGGCTATCAACGGCCTGCTGGACGACAGGGAGTGGCGCGAGGCCCTCGGCACCGCCGCCGCCAACCGGGCACGCCTCAAGTGGGGCCTGGACACGATCTTCATGCTCGAACTCGACGCCCACCGCCAGGCCGCTCGGAGATCGGGCAACGGCCGGGCCGCGCCCGACTCCGCGCCCGGCGAAGTCCGGTGGGAGCCGCCCCTGCTGGCCGCGGGCCTCCAGGCCCAGGTCGCCGCCTGGGAGCGGTCCATCTCGGGCTTCACCGGGCGCCTCCAGCCGCGCCGTCGCGCCGAGTTCCTGATGGCCCTGGACACCCCGTTCTATCACATGCAGGGACGGGCCGCCGTGGACGCCTGCGCCGGACTGCACCCGAAGCACCGCCTGATGGCGTACCACGACTTCTTCGTGGAACGGATCGGGCCCGGCGACCGCGTGATCGACCTCGGCAGCGGCGTCGGGGCGCTGGCCGCGTCGATCGCCGAGCGATCGGGCGCACACGTCACGGGCCAGGACTGGTCGCAGGCGAACCTGGCGAAGGCCCGGGCCGACGCCGAATCCCGCGGACTCACGCCGCGACTGTCCTTTGTCCCCGGCGACATCACCGCGGACCGGGTGCCGGGATCGTTCGACGTGGTGGTCCTGTCCAATGTGCTCGAGCACATCACCGACCGCCCGGCGCGCCTGCGCCTGTGGCGCCGGTGGTACGGCGCGGCACGGTTCCTGGTCCGCGTCCCGGCGTTCGACCGCGAATGGCGGACGCCGTGGAAGAAGGAACTCGGCGTGGAGTGGCGGCTCGACGACACGCACCAGACCGAATACACGCTGCCGCAGCTCACCGCCGAACTCCAGGAGGCCGGCCTGGAGCCCGGGCGGGTGATCACACGCTGGGGCGAGTACTGGGTTGAGGCAACCGCCCGCTGAACGCCTCTGTGGCCGCCTTTTTCATCCGAACGCACGCGGCAAGCCGATTCTGCGCTCCGTGTCCCCAACCCCTCCGACGCCGCCCCGCACGCGAGCCCGCGGCACGTGAACACGCCGCGTGTGTTCCTTTGCCCCGGTGATGAGTCCGGCTGGGCGATCGACGAGGACCGGCGGCTGACCGCCGCATCACTCGACGGCCTCGTGGAATGGACAAGCGACCCGGAGCAGGCCGACGTGATCCACGCCTGCTGGTGGCAGCCGCTCATGCGGCTCCCGGAGCGGGCGGTCCGCGGCAAGCCGGTCATCTGCCACATGGCGGGCGACCCCGCGCGCTGCCTGGGCGAGCCCGACTTCCTGCCCGCCATGACCAGGGTCACGGACTGGGTGGCCCAGTCGCGCGCAGCCGCGGAGAAACTCCGCTGCCTCGCGCCGCGCGTCCACCATGTGCCCTACGCCGTCGACATTGCTGAGTTCGCGGCCCCCGCGGCGACCCCCTGCGATGCCGTGCGGAACGCCCTCGCGGCGATCCCGGCCGGCGCCTACGTCATCGCCAGCGTCCACCGCGACACCGCCGGGGCGGCCTTCGGCCCCGGCATGGACACGCCGAAACTCGTCAAGGGCCCCGACGTATTCCTGGAAGTCGTGTCCGCCGCCAGGGACCGCGGCGTGCCCGTGGTCGTGCTCTTGGCCGGCCCGCGCCGGCACTGGCTCCGGCGGCGGCTCCGGGAGCGCGGCGTCCCCGTCGTCTTTGCCGGGCGAGAGATTGATTCCGAGGACTACCCCGCCAACACCCTCCCGCGCGAACAGGTCGCGCACGTCTACGCCGCCGCCAGCCTCGTCGCGACCACCAGCCGCAGCGAGGGCGGCCCCCGCTGCATCCTGGAGGCCGCCGCCGCGGGGCGCGCACAACTCAGCACGCCCGTCGGGCTCGCGCCCGACGTGCTCCACCCGGAGTGCCTGTTCACCGATCCGGTCTCGGCGGCCGAGAGCATCGAGTCCGATTTCCGATACGGCACGCTCCGGAGGTGGGCGCCCGCGCACGCGGCAACGGTCCGCGCCGCCCACACCACCGACGCCAACCGCACCCGGTGGCGTGCCGTGTACGCCGGGCTCGGCGCCGGCTCCCGGCCGCCCCCGCGGCCGCGTCCGCTCCCGCCGAACCGCGGCCGGCGCGTGAGTTTCTGGAACAGGTTCACGCCACCACCCTGGGGCGGCGGCAACCAGTTCATGATCGCGCTCAAGGAGGAGGCCGCACGCCAGGGTGTTGAGGTCGCCGTCAACGGAGACGGCGCGCCCGCCGACGGCCACATCGTCAACAGCGTGCAGTTTGACATGGACCGGTTCCGTGCCCTGGTCGAACCGGGCTCGGCTCGCGTCGTCCACCGCATCGACGGCCCCATCAGCGTCCTCCGCGGCACCCCCGAATCACTGGAGCAGGATCGCGCCTGCTTCGACTTCAACCGCACCTACGCGACGGCCACCGTCATCCAGTCCTGGCACACCGTCCGCTCACTCGGCGACCTGGGCTTCGAGCCCGTCCGCCCCGCCCTGATCCTGAACGCCACGGATCACGGCGTGTTCCACCGGCCCGCATCCCCCGCCCCTCCCCGGGGCGCCGGCGGACCCATCCGCGTCATCGCGAGCGCCTGGTCCCCGAGCCCCGGCAAGGGTGCCGCCGTCTACGAGTGGATGGATGCGAACCTGGACCCGGCGCGCTTCGAGTTCACCTTCGTCGGCAACAGCCCCGTGAGGCTGCGCCGCGCCCGGATGGTGCCGCCCCTGCCCTCGGCGGACCTGGCCGCCCTGCTCGCCCGGCACGACGCCTACGTCACCGCCAGCCGCAACGACCCCTGCTCCAACGCCCTCATCGAGGCGCTGGCGTGCGGCCTGCCGGCGCTGTACTACGACTCGGGCGGCCACGCGGAACTGGCCCAGTTCGGCGGGCTCCCGTTCCGCCGCCCCGCGGAAATCCCCGCGCTTCTGGAGCGCCTCTTCCGGCACCGCGACCTGTACCGCAATCTGATCCGCGTGGAATCGATGCGCGACGTCTGCGCGCGGTACCTGACCCTGCTGTTCAGCGACGCCCCCTACAGGACGTGACGCGCGTGACCATCGCCCCGCCCATGCTCATCGCGCTCCCTCACGGTCTTGGCGTGAGCGGTGTGTCCGCCTGGGCGCTGCGCCTGGCGGACGAACTCTCGCGGACCGGACACCCCTGCGGGCTCGTTGTCCACCCGGAGACGGCCGGGACGCCGGTTCTCGCGTCGGCGCTGGGCCCGCGCGTCCGCATCACCCGCCTCCGCAACGTGCCGCCCATCGATGCCACCGGCGGCGACGTGTCCGCGTTCCTGCCGGGGTACCGGCAAGCCCTGGGTGAACTGTGCGCCGCCGCCGACGGGCCCGTCGTCGTCAGCCCCAACCTGCACGGCGACTGCTACGGAATCGTCGCGGCCCTGGCGAATGACAACCCCGCGGCGATCCGGGTTGTGGGGTGGCAGCACAGCGACATCGCCTACGACACCCGGGTCCTGGCCCACTACGCCCCGCTCATCGGCCGCTTCGTGGCGGTGAGCGCTCGCACGGAGGGCCGCCTGCACGAGGCCCTGGGCGGCCGATCGGGTGACGTCCGCGTGATCGCGTACGGTGTCGCGGCCCCGGATCGGTGCCCGCCGCGGGAGCCGCTGCGGGACCATCGCGGTCGGCCGAGGCCGCTGCGGCTTGTCTACAGCGGGAGGATCGAGCACCCGCAGAAGCGCATCCTGGCTCTCGCCGCACTCTCGGCCGAACTCACACGCCGCGCCGTCCCCCACGACCTCACCATCGCCGGCGACGGCCCCGCCTCGGCCGACCTAGACGCGGCCATCGCGGGCAACCGCTCCGTACGACGGGTGGGCGCGCTCCCGCCCGGGGCCGTCACCGCCCTCCTGGACGCCGCGGACGCCCTCGTCCTGCCGTCCCGCTACGAGGGCCTGAGCGTCGCCATGCTCGAGGCGATGTCCCGCGGGTGCGTGCCCATCGTGACCCGGGTCGAATCCGGGATTGCGGATGCCCTCCGGCACGCGGGGAACGGATTCATCGCCGATGCGGGGCCGGAGGATACGGAGGAGGTGGCCGGCCGCGCGCTCGCGGACGCGGTTGAACGATTCGCCGCGTCTGATCCGGCGGTGCCCGCCCGGGCGGCATGGCAGACCATCCGCCGGCGCTTCTCCCTCGGCCGCCACGTCACGGACGTGCGGCGGCTCCTGGTCGAGGCTGCGGGGCTGCCGCCGCGGGCCTGGCCCGAGGGCCGCCCCTTCGCGTTCACCGCGCCAGGTTCGGGCGGCTCGGTCCCGCCGGAAGGCGCCGAGCGGATGCAGCGCGTGCTGCGCACGCTCGCCGGACGCCGCGTCGCCATCCACGGAACCGGGGAGCACACCCGGCAACTCCGCGGCGTGATCCTGGCATCGCCGGCCACGCTCGTGGCGTTTGCCGACGACGACCCCGGCGCCCGGGGCCGCACCATGTGGGGCCTGCCGGTCATCGCGCCCGCCGAGTGCGCCGCCGCCGGGGCAACGGACGTCGTCATCAGCACCTGGATGCACCAGGACGCGGTGTGGGCGCGCCGGGCCGTATACGGGGCACTGGCCGTCCACAGGCTCTACGCCGCCTGATCCGCTGCCTCCAGCAGCCCGCGGCACCAGTTCCAGCGTTTGAGCAGCCCGAACTGCTGATACACGGACCGCAGCAGCGTCGCCGCGTGCGGCCCGTCGATGGCCCCGGCGGGAACATCGGCCAGCGCCAGGAACGTCGGTTCGAGCCGCTCCGCGGCGCGGCGCTCGCGGATCACGAACTCCCGGGTGTAGGCGACCTCCTGCGGCGCCCGGATGTCGCGTCCGAAGACCTCGCGGCAGAACGCCGCGTTGCGCCCGGCGAACGCCCACGCGGAACGCCCGAGCCGCACCTCGCGATCGATCACCTCCCGCGGCCCGTAGCGGTGGTCGTGCCCGGCAAACCCATCCGGCCGGAAGAGCACCGGGCAGCCGTACCTCTCCCGCAGCCGCCACGCGATCTCGATGTCGTCATACCCGTACTGAAGCGGGAACGAGAGGAACTTGCCGACCTCCCGCACGGGTCCGAGCGGGGCAGAAAAGTTCATGCCCCAGCAATGCCGGAACCCCCAGTCCTTGTCGGGCGGGCCGCCGGCCATCTGGTCGTAGAAGAACACCATCGAGGTCTCGCGCAGCACAAGGTCGAACAGCGAGTCGCCCGGCCACTGCGGGAACGGCGAATACCCGGTGATGATGGCGGGCTGCGCCGCCGCGTGCCCCGCGGCGTGGACCTCCAGCAGGCGCGGGCCGGGGCGCACGTCGTCGTTGAGCGACAGCATCAGCCTCCCGCGCGCCAGGTCGATCAACCGGTTCCGGGTCTCGTTGTACCCCCGCCGCGGGCAGGTTTCGACGTGCATCCGTGCGCCGCACCCGCCCCAGGCTGCACGGGCCGCGCGCTCCGACTCCGCATCCGGCCCGTCGAGCCCCACCAGGACCTCGTACCGCTCCGCCGCCGCGGTCTGCCCGGCCAGGCCCGCCAGGCACGCCGCGAGTTTGGCCGGGCGTCCGCGGGTGGGGATGATGACGCTGATCTCGGGGGTCACGGCCGTGTTATCGGCCGCGGGGGAGCCCGGGCTTGGGGACCGGAGCGCATTTCCAAAGCCCGCGCCTCATCGCCCCGATGACAGGTGCGGAGGCCCACATGACCCAGAACACGGTTTCCGGCCGGCGGCACCCGCGCATGGTCTGCACGCGATGGGGCAAGGTCTTTCACCACCCCACGCGGCGGTACCTGCCGGCACGGACGCTCGACGTCTCCCTGGGCGGGTCGTTGCTGACCATCGACACGCCGCGTGAACTGCGGCCCGGTGAGAGCGTGGACCTCTATGTGAGTTGGCTGGATGAGCCCATTGTGGGCTCCGAATCGCTGCTGGCGGCCAGAGTCGTCCGCACCCACGCGAGCGACGGGTACCACCAGACTGTCGGCGTGCAGTTCGATGCACCGCTGGACCGGGCGCTCCCCGATGCGGAGCAGGTCTTCGACTACGGGGCCCGTCTCGCGGCATAGACGCCGGCGCGGGCCCGGCGCGCGGTGCGAACGGCGGCGGAGCCTGCGCGGGCGGGGCACCTCCGGTACGAGCCCGGTGCACCGGCGGGGGAACTCTCCGCGAGCGCCAACGAGCACATGCGGGCCCTGAGTGTCAGCCGCCGCGTCTGGATGAGGAGGCCGGGGAGGCACGGGCGGGAGGCCCGGGTCACGGGATGGGGCAGGGGGGGAAGAGGGAGCATCCTGGAGCGGCGGGGCACCCGGAGGCCGTGGGGGCGCGGGCGGGAGGCCCGGGTCACGGGACGGGGCCGGTGGAGGAAGCGGGGCGAACCGGGCGAGGCGCAGGAGCAGGGAGGCGGCTCGGCGCGCGGTCTCGCGGGAGCGGCGGCGGA
>JADLGW010000033.1 GCA_020849105.1 Phycisphaerales bacterium
AGTGCGAGCGGATCGCCCGGAAGGCCGGTTCCCTCGATTCCGACGCCGCGGTTTCCGCGTTTTTGCGGGAACGGGCGAGAAAGATCATCCCCGAGGCGTTCGGCGGACGGACCGCCGAGGAACGGGTATAGGTCTACCAAAAGTCCCAGCCTTCAAAGCCCGCTTTCGTCGCCATGACCGGCCAGGGCGAGCTCCCGTACGGTCGGGTGACGGTTCGTCCGTTACTGGTCTCATCGTATCGGCGCTGCCCGGCGCTGCCGTCGACGAGCCCCACCGTGATCGGCCCGGGGTAGTGGACGGGGCTGTTGGGCGCAATCACGCCGGTCGCCAGGTCCAGCAGGAGCCCCTTTCGGGTGGGGTGTGCGGCGTCGACGAGCCTCTGGCCGCGGAACAGAGTTCGCTCCGGCGGCGGGTACTCTCCGACCCAGTACGCCGGCGCGGCAAAGGCACAGTTGGTCAGGTCGTACCGGGATACCAGCACCTTGGTGGGCACGGGCACGCCCGACGCGAACGGGCGTCGCAGCGACTCCTGGTCCGCGTAATAGTCGGGGTAGAGCAGGTTGACGTAGTACCGACTCTGCTGGAAGTACAACGATGGATCGAGCGTGTAGCCGCGCACGGCCAGCGGCCGGTCCGGTTCGCCGGGTGTCCCCAGGTAGGGTAGGAAGTCGCGGTTCGAGTTCGTGTACATGACGCACGCCGCGCCGAGCTGCCTGATCGTCGCGCACGCGGCCGTCACCTTCCCGCCGTACCTGGCGCTCCACAACGCCGGCAGTATCAACCCCATGAGAACCGCGACCACCGCGATCGAAACGAGGACCTCGATCAGGGTGAACGCCCTCGTGGTCCGGGGCAGGTTCGCGGCGATCGCGCGCACGGGTGCCGACCGGGCCTTCGGCACTCCGCGAAGGAGAACCAACGTGCAGCCGAACATCCCCACGTTTCGGACGATGCCCATCCATGCCTCGGGGCTTGACGATCCGAGGAATCTGGGGACTCCGAGACACCCGCATGCCGGGGCGTGCTCGTCCACCGCAAGGCGCACGAGCACTCCCGTAAAGACGACCAGCGTTCCGCTGACCAAGACGAGCGCTACCCGGGAGCGCGGCAACGCCAGCAGCACGCACGCGAAGGCGGCCTTGACGGCAGCCAGGGTCGCAACCAGGGCAAGTGTTATCGATGGCGTTCCAAACCCCGCGGGAAGCAGGTACCGTACGGCTGCTCGTGCGGCATTGCTGTCGAGCACCTTGGAGACAGCCGCGATCAGGAACACGCCGGCCAGCGCTGCCCGTAGGGCCCATTCCACCGAGGGCCGGACCCGGGGCGGACCGTCCACGGTCAGTACCCCCATCCGATGGGAGGTTGCTCGCCCGTCGTGACGGACTCCAGGACCCAGTCGCGTTGCCGCGGCGCCCATGTCAGCTTCAGCGCGACGGGTCGGCGCCTTCCGTCCCCAAACTCCGCGGCGGTACAGACCCAGGCGCAGAGCGCCTGGTCCGCCGATGACAACTGCGCCTCCAGGCTCTCGGGATGGACCCACACTGATGGTGACGAAGTCGCCGATCCAACAAAGGCCAGCGGGCTCGCGATGCCAAGACGGGGTGGGGCCCCGGCAATGTTCGTCCGAGTGGCCTGTGAGAAGGCTACGAGGTAGCCGTCCGGCGAACTGGGGAAGGTGGCCGGGACGCCCGCGCTTCCAAGCGATTCCCTGCACGTCGCGAGGTACTTTCGCCACACGTCCTCCGGTGGCCCGGCGGCCGGGTCCGCCCCAAACTCGGAGAGTTCCTTGTCTGGCCGGAGCCCGTAACCGCGGGAACGGCGCCATGCGCCGATCTCGTCGGCCGGAGCCTCGCGGGAGCAGAGCGCCAGGAACTCGGCGACCACCCGCTGGAGTTTCTCCGATTGCTCACGCGATGCCGGTACGGGGCCGGATTGTCGGGCTCCCGAGATGCGCGACTCTAGCTCTTGCGGGTCTGACGCCGGACGCATGGCGAGTGACGCAAGCGAGGCCTGATGGGCCTCGCGCCCGCGCTCGAACTCGAGGTCACGGCCCGCATCGGATCGAGCGGCGCGGTAATACACGACGGAGGCCGCGACGACGGCAACGGCGACGATCAGGACGTGCACGCGCCGGACCCGTCCGGCCCGCGCCCCGGCGGGCGGGCGTGCGCGCGGACGCACGTCAGCTCCCCATCACGCACGCGCCGTTACCGTTGCAGTCCGCGCTCTGGCATGAGCACACCCAGGTGCGCGGCGTGGTCGGAGGGGTGACGGGGCAGCAGCACGCGGCCTGCTTGCTGTTGCAGGTGACGGTCATTCCGGTGCAACCGATGTAGCCAGAGGGGCAAGTCCAGTCCTTCGTCGTGCCCCCTGCAAAGGCGACGCCGGCCGCCACGCCGACGAGCCCGAGACTTGCCAAGGCGGCAAGATCCGACCGTTTACGCCTTTCATGACTCGGTCCCCCTTCTGCAAATGCCCGAGGAGGATAAGATACACTCCCACCCGCCGCCGTGTCAAGTTGTGCATTGACACGGCCGGCCAGGTGTTCGCCGGGCCTGGATCGGTTTGCATATGCTGAATGGCACGGCGACCGATCGCCGAGTGCGAGCGGATCGCCCGGAAGGCCGGTTCCCTCGATTCCGACGCCGCGGTTTCCGCGTTTTTGCGGGAACGGGCGAGAAAGATCATCCCCGAGGCGTTCGGCGGACGGACCGCCGAGGA
>JADLGW010000034.1 GCA_020849105.1 Phycisphaerales bacterium
ACAAACCCCATCGACCCGTTCTTCCGCACGCCCATGATCGCGCCTCCGTCCGGCCCCGCGTCGCGGGCCGGCATCCGGTACGATCATTCGCCCACGGCGGTTGCGCTATTGTTCAGAGATTCCAGATCACGATGTGCACCCGCCTGCGCCCACCGCCGCACGACGAGTACCTTGTAGGAGCGAACCGTGAAGTGCATTCCTGCTTTGGTGAGCGTTGCGCTCAGTGCCCCCCTGCTGGCGCAGTCGAATGTGGACCCGGCGCACAAGTTTGCGTGGGGCGAGAACTGCGGCTGGACCAACTGGCTCGATGCCAACGGGGGCGCCGACGGCGTCGTGATCAATGCCACTTTCCTGCAGGGCTTTGCCTGGGGCGAGACGATCGGCTGGATCAACTTCGGGGACGGCACGCCGGGCGGCGTTACGGCGTATACCAACGCCACCGGCGCCGATCACGGTGTCAACATACTGGCCAACAGCGATCTGGCCGGACTCGCCTGGGGCGAGACCGTCGGCTGGATCAACTTTGATACCGCGGCGGCGATCGGGCCGCAAAGAGCACGGTTCGACGCCATCGCGGGTCGGCTGCGCGGTTATGCCTGGGGCGAGAACATCGGGTGGCTGAATCTGGACGACATCGCCCACTACGTTGCCCGCAAGTGCTACCCAGACTGCAACGACGATGGCACCCTGAACCTATCTGACTTTGGGTGTTTCCAGACGAAGTTCGCGCTCGGCAATCTCTACGCCGACTGCAATAACGACGGGCTCTTGAACCTCTCTGACTTTGGGTGTTTCCAGACGAAGTTCGCGCTCGGTTGCCCCTGATCCGAGCTGAGTATCCGATTGCGAGGTGCGGACGCGGAAGCGCACCGGCCTCAGAAAGGCAGACATGAACCGCTCACGTCGCTCCACCATCACCCTGCTGAGCGCGCTCACGCTCTTTACTGTGGCTGCCGTGCTCTACGCGGGACCTTTGAACCCGCCGACCGGACCGGTGACCGCCACTGGGCCAACGATGATCCTCTCCTTCCCGTTCACCATCACAAAGCCGGGAACCTACCGCGTCTGCAGCGAGATACTGGTGACCACACCGGTGGTGGGGCTGACGATCAACGCTGACGGGGTGGTAGTCGATCTGGAAGGCCACAACCTCCGTCAGAACGGCTCTCCGTCACCCACAACCTGCATCCAGATCAACAGCAAGTCGGTGACAATCAAGAACGGCACCATTAGCGGCTGGGGCAGCGGCATTGTCGGTGGCTCGCACGTTGCGCTCGAGCGCCTGCGGATTCTCGATACGGGGATCGGCAATGGAAGCGGGGCCGCCGCGCAGCTTGGCGTCAACTCCCAAGTGTCCGACTGCGCCCTGAAGAACAACGAACGCGGTCTGGTGCTCGGTCACTACTCCGAGGTCACCGACTCCAGTGTCCAGGACTCCGAGAGTAGCTCCGCCTTCGTTCTGGGTGACTATTCGATCGTGAGCCGCTGCATCTCTACGAACAATGGCACTAGCGGCGCTCAGATCAGCGTTGGGCGAAGCTCACGAGTGACAGACAGCTCCGTTCTCGCCACGCCGGTTCTGGGAGGGCTCGCGGTCGGGATCAACGCAGGAGATGACTCGACCGTTGAGAAATGCAACGTGGTCGTAGGCGTGGTCGGAGGGACGGGCATCCGCGTCGCCGATCGCTGCAGCATCCAGGACTGCAGAGTCGACGCCCGAGTGGGCACCGGCGGGCCGGGCGGCATCGTCGTGGCCACCGACTGTACCGTGCGCGATTGCCACGTCGTCGCGACGAACAGCAACTCCCAGACCATCCTGGTACAAGGCAATCGCAACGTGATCGAACGGAACACGGTCAGCGGTGGGTTCCTGGGGATCTCCGTCACGGGCACCGGCAACTGGCTTGCCGGCAACCGCGTTAGCACCGCCGCCACACCCTACTCGATCGGTCCAGCAAACACATACGGGGCTATCACGGTTGTGGCAGGGGCGGGCTCGATCGCCACCACTAACCCTTTGGCGAACTTCGTGTACTGACCCACCCCGGCTGCGGCGGGGTGGCCCGATCATGTGCCACGATCATCGCGAGGCTTTGGGAGCGATGATCGTGTCGGGGACGCACGATCATCCGGCCAAAGCCCCGGATGATCGTGGCACGCGATGATCGTGCCTGGTCAGGCGCCCGGGGCGATCAGATCCAGCCCGCGAACAGGCCAGCGCGCCACGCGGCGATCCATCCCGCGGTGCCCAACGCCGCGAGGGCGACCCACTGCCACCAGGTGCGGGGCCAGTACGCGCGCCCGGAGTAGGGCATGTCCCGCCCCGCCTGCTCGACGGACCGCGCGCGCTCCGCAGCGGCCCGGGCCAACGAATCGCCCATGCGGTTCGCGGCCTCCCCGGGGATGCGGCCCGTGACCTTCCGGTACAGGTCGCGGTCGATGGTCATGCGGTGGTCCTCCAGCGCGCATGATACCGTCGTGCGGTGGGTGGCTGTTCCGGTTGTGAGGGCGGGGTGCCACGAGCATCGCTCCCAAAGGCTCGCGATGATCGTGTCTGGGGAGGGTACGCTCACGCCATGAGCAACAAGCCGTACACGTCGGCGGGTGGCCGGGGCAAGGGTGGGTGGCATGGGTAAGCCGCTTTGGGCTTACCCGTGTGCTCAGATAGGGACCACGGGCAACGAAACGTTGCCCATGCTACCCCTCAACCGGGCATGATCGTGGGTGGCCGGGGCAAGGGTGGGTGGCATGGGTAAGCCGCTTTGGGCTTACCCGTGTGCTCAGATGGGGACCACGGGCAACGAAACGTTGCCCATGCTACCCCTCACCCGGGCATGATCGTGGGTGGCCGCCGATCCATCTCCGGCGGGTGGCCGGGGCATCTCCTGTGGGTGGCACTGGTAAGCCGGCGGGGTGGCACCGACAACGCGGCGGCAGGTTGAGGCCGGGCCTCCGTGTACGGCGTTGTCGGTGGCACGGAAGAGGTGTGCACTCGTGCCACCGGGCACGCGGCCTTCCACCTTCTACCGCATCTACATTCCTTCCAGCCGCGTGGCCGGTGCCTGTCTCGGGTGGCACTGGCAACCCGCTGTGGGCTTCCAGCGTGCTCCAAAGGGCAGCGTTCTTCTCCGCCTTCCACGGCGGCGATTCGGAACTCGGCGCAAACCCCCGCCCCTGAGAATCCGCGCCCTCGCGGCTCCGTCCTGTCGCATGGTGGGCTGAGGGGGCTGCCAGCCGCGGCCCCGGGAGGTCCGTCATGCCCAGGTACGCCGTTCGTGCGGCCGCGTCCGCTCTTCTGATCGCCATGGTCTCGGCCGCCGGCCAGCCGGTGACACCGGCCGTCACCTACCAGGGTGAACTGCGCGCGTCCGGCCAGCCCGCGACCGGGCCGGTGGACCTTCGCTTCCGTCTATACGACGCCCAGGCGGGCGGAAACCAGGTCGGTCCGGAGGTCGCTCTTCCCGCGGTCCCGCTCGTCCAGGGGCGGTTCACACAGAGCCTGGACTTTGGGGCCGCGGCCTTCGGTCCGGACTCCCGGTGGCTGGAGGTGGATGTCCGCAACCCAGCGGGCGGCGGCGCGTACATCACGCTCACCCCGCGCCAGCGGATCACCGCTGCCCCGGTCGCGCAGTTCGCGCTGAACGGCAATCCCGGTCCCGCGGGGCCACAGGGCGCCCAGGGCCCGATTGGCCTCACGGGCCCCATCGGACCGGCCGGCCCGCAGGGTCCGGTTGGCACCACCGGCGCGACCGGTGCGCAAGGGCCCGCCGGGCCACAGGGCGCGGTGGGCCCGCAGGGACCGATCGGCCTGACGGGCGCCCAGGGTGTGCAGGGGCCCGTCGGGCCGACGGGCCCACAGGGGGCGCCCGGCGTGCCGTGGTCGCTCAACGGACCTCATGCGTACTACAACGGCGGCAACGTGGGCATCGGAACCAGCACCCCAACAACCTTGCTCCAGGTTGTGTCGCCAACCGGCCCCGGGATCCAGGGCATCGGCACCAACCGCGGCGTGCAGGGCGAAGCCACCGGGCCGTCCGGCGGGCTCGTCTTTGGTGTGTTCGGGACCGGGGTAAGCACCACGGGCGGCGGAGTGTTCGGCTCGGCCACTTCCCTCACGGGCGCCAACGTCGGCGGCCGGTTTGAGAGCGAGAGCACAGCGGGCCGCGGCGTGCTGGGAACGGCGAAAGCGACCACCGGCGTGAACTACGGCGTGTTCGGGGAGAGCGCCAGCCCATTGGGGTTCGGCGTGTTCGGCCGGACAACGGACAGCGCGGGCGTGAAGGGGTACGCGGAGGGGACCACGGGGATCAACTACGGCGTGTTCGGGGAGACCGAGAGTACCGGCGGATTCGGGGTGTACGGGGTTGCGGGCGCGGCATCGGGGACCAACTTCGGCGGGTACTTCCAGTCCAACAGCAGTTCGGGGCGCGGCGTGGCCGGCGTGGCGTTCACGGCGAGCGGGGCGAACTACGGCGTGTACGGCGAGTCGTACAGCAGCGCCGGCTTCGGGGTGTTCGGGACGAGCGCGGATAACGTGGGCGTGCGCGGCACCGCCACCGGGACCACCGGCTTCAACTACGGTGTGCAGGGCATCACCAGCAGTTCCGGCGGGTTCGGCGTGTACGGCAGCGCGAGCGCGACCACGGGGACGGCCCGCGGCGGATACTTCCAGGCCAGCGGCACGTCCGGGCGCGCCGTCGAGGGTGCGAGCCTGGCGGGCAGCGGGGATACCTACGGCGGCTACTTCTCGACCAACAGCCCGGACGGCACGGGCGTCTTTGCGAGCGCCGGCGGCTCGGGTGCGGGCGCGGGCATCGGCGTCTACGGCCTCTCGAATGCCGCCAGCGGCCAGGGCGTGTACGGGCTCGCATCCGCCGGCACCGGAACGATCTACGGGGTGCACGGAGAGACGTACAGCACCGCCGGGCGCGGCGTCGTCGGAGAGGCGTCCGCGACCACGGGCGGGGCGCACGGCGTGTACGGCGTCACACAGAGCGTGAGCGGGCGCGGCGTGTGGGGCTACGCCCCCGCCGCCACCGGCATCACCTACGGTGTCTACGGCCTGGTCGAGAGCCCCGACGGCATCGGCGTCCGCGGCCTGGTGAGTTCCACGGCCAGCGGCTCCCCACGCGGGGTCTTCGGCGAGGTGCAGGCCGACTACGGCTACGGCGTCTACGGGCTGGGCGACTTCTACGGGACCACCGGGCGCTTCAACAACCCCACGTCCGGGTTCGGGGTGTTCAGTTTCGGGACGCTCGGCGCCAGCGGGCTCAAGCCGTTCCGCATCGACCACCCGGATGACCCGGAGAACCGCTATCTGCTACACTACAGCAGCGAGGGGCCCGAGCCGCTCAATACCTACTCGGGGGTGGCTGTCCTGAATGGGACCGGTACCGTGACCATCGACCTGCCGCTGTATTTCGCGAAGATCAACCGGGATCCGCGGTACACGCTCACCGCGGTCGGCGCACCGATGCCGATGCTGCATGTAGCGGTCGAGATCGACCCGAACGCCCTGGCCGCGGGGGCTGCCGCGGGGCCGTCGGACACCGCGCCGGCGTGCTCGTTCCGGGTCGCCGGCGGGGTGCCGGGCGGCAAGGTGTCGTGGCGGATCGACGCGGTGCGCAACGACCTGTACGCGCGGCGCTACGGGGCGCCCGTGGAGATGGTCAAGCCCGCGCGGGAGAAGGGCACATACCAGCAGCCCGAGTTGTATGGCAAGCCGATCGAACGGCGCGTCGATTACATCGCGCCGGACGCGGAGCAATAGCCCGCGCGACCGCTCACAAGGAACCCACCATGAGCCGCACCGTGACCCTGACGTTCGCTTCCGCCCTGGCTCTCGCGGCCGCCGCCCACGCGCAGACGGGCCCGGGCCTTGACCTGTCATGGAACACATATGACTGCGGCGGGGGAGTGGCGTCGTCCGGTGCGCTCGTGGTCATCTCCTCGATCGGCCAGCCCGACGCCGGGGTCATGGCCTCGGGCGTGCTTGAACTCCGTGGCGGGTTCCTGGCCGGCGGCAGCGGGCCCCCGCCGTGCTACCCCGATTGCAACGGCGATGCGATCCTCAACCTCGCCGACTTCGGCTGCTTCACCACGAAGTTCGCGCTGCAGGACTCCTACGCGGACTGCAACGGCGACGGCGTGCGGAACCTGGCCGATTTCGGGTGCTTCACCACGAAGTTTGCGCTGGGGTGTCCGTAGGAGATCGCGAACGGCCCCGGAGGTCGGGGAGCGTGACGGGCGGTGCTAGACGGTGACGCGCTCGAACCGCACACGCCCCTCGGTCAGGCGCGCGTAGTACCCCTCGATCGCGTTCACCTTCGTCACGCGGTGCACGAACGCCGCGGCCCGCACCAGGTCCGCCTTCTGCACCAGTTCCAGGCGCGGCTCTGTCAGGCCCAGGCGCGTGCCGTAGAACGCGCACCCGTGGTGGGCGATCAGCACCACGCGCTTCAGCCCGTGTACCTCGACCAGGAACTTCAGTTCATCGACGACCCCATGTTCCTCCAGGTTGGCCTCCGGGTGCCCGGCCAGGCACGCCGGGCCGCCGGGCAGACACAGGCGGTCGTACCGCGGCAGCGAAAGGCCCTGGTGCAGGAAATCATCGAAGTGCTCCCCCAGGCGTCCGTCGGAGCAGTAGAGGGCGGCCGCGTGCATGCGCGAGTGGTCGTAGCGGAGGCTGCTCTCGTAGGCTGTCGTGTCCATGGCGGTGCTGCTCCGCTGGGGCGTGCGCCGGGGCGCCGGGCGTGTCACGTTGATCTCCGGCGTCTTCATCCTCATCGTGGTCCTTCCGCTACTGGTCCTCGACCGGGATGCCCATCCCCTTGCGGTCGGGGCTCCTGGGGCGTTTGGGGGCCTTGAATGCGCCGGTCTCGATCGCCCGGGTCATCTCCGCGATCGCCCGGTCCAGTTGCGGATCGCCGCCGCTGACCATCAGCGCTGGGTCGTCGATCACCGCGATATCCGGATCGACCCCGTGGCCCTCCACGCCCCATGTGCCGTCCAACTCGTAGAAGCCGAACATCGGCACCGTGACGGACCCCCCGTCGATCAGCCCCGGGTTGCCCGAGTACCCGACGAGGCCGCCCCAGGTCCGCGTGCCGATCACCGGGCCCAGTTTGTCGTGCTTGAACAGCCACGGGAACATGTCCCCGCCGGAACCGGCCAGGCCGTTGATCAGCATGCACTTGGGGCCGAAGTGGGCGTCCGGCGGCCACGGCCAGTCGTGGCCGTAGCGGCGGGCCCAGAAGTTCGTCGCCGGGCGGTTGAGCAGTTCGATGAACCGCGTGGGGATCTGCCCGCCGCCGTTCCACCGCTCATCGATGATCAGCGCCTCCATGCTGCGCTGCCCGAAGAACTGGCGGAAGAGGTCGCTCTGCCCATCGGCCCCGGTGTTGGGGACGTAGATGTACCCGACGCGGCCGCCGGTCTTCTCAGCGACGTAGGCGCGGTTGTGCTCGATCCAGGCGCGGTACCGCAGGTTGGACTCGCCGGACAGCGGCTTCACCAGCACGTCCCGCGGCGGGCTGGCGGGGTCGGTCAACGAAGGCGCGGCGCCCACGGTGATGATGGTGGGGCGGTCGGCCGTGCCCAGGAACGCGGCCCACGGGTCCAGGTCAGTATCGACCGGCACGCCGTTCACGGCGAGCAGGTAGTCACCGGCCTTCACGCCCACGTCCGGCTGGCTGAGCGGACCCCGGGCGTCCGCGTCCCACGGGCCGCCCTCGTAGACCTTCGAGATGCGGTACGCCGCTCCCGCGTCCGACTTCACGAGTTCGTAGTCGCACCCGAGCATCCCGACGCTGACCGCGGGCACGTCCGATTCGACATCCCCGAGCCCGCGCAGGTACGCGTGCCCGATGTTCAGTTCGCTGATGTACTCGGCGATGACGTAGCCAACGTCCTCGCGGTTGGAGCAGAAGTCGATCATCTTCATGTAGTGGCCGAGCAGGCCCTTCCAGTCCACCCCGTGCATCGTGGGCTCGTAGAAGTAGTCCCGCTCCAGCCGGTACACGTCCGTCAGCACCTGCCTCCACTGGTCGCGCGGATTGATCGTCACGCTCATGCCCACGGTCGGCACGGCGCTGCTCTTGCCCCCGCCCGCGGCCGCGTCCATGACCGTGAGGCTCGATCCCCGCGCGACGAGTATCTTCTTGCCGTCGGCCGACAGGTCGAAGCCCCCGGCGTTCGTTACGGCCTTTTCCTCCTTCGAGTCGTCGGCGGGGTCGAAGATCTTGATCCCCGACTCGCCGTCCCCGGCGGGGCGGCGGACGTAGATCACCTTGTCGTCGGCGGTGACGGCGACCTGCCCGAAGTTGCCGGTGGGGATGGGCAGCGCGATCATGCGGTGCTCCATCCCTTGCAGGTCGATCTTCACGGGCTTGGGCGCATCCTTGTCCTTGTCGTCCACCCTTGTGCCGTCCTGGCCGTCGTCCCCCTTGGCGGGCGCGGTGCGGGTCATGGTCCATGTGCCGCTGGACTCAGGGGCGTCCCATGTGCCACTGGCCCGGCCGTCCTTTACCGTGCCCGAGAGCGTGCCGACCTGGCCCTGGACCGTGATCGTGAAACGGATCTGGCCGGTCGCGGCGTCGTACGTCCCGTCCATGATGTCCGCCCCGGCCATCTGGCTCGTGATGCGCCCGGTCACGACGCCGTCCTTCACATGGATGATCATCGTGAATGGCAGGCCCCCGGCCGGGAAGCCTTCGCCCGTGCTTGTCGCCGTGCCGTCCCACGTTCCGCTCACGCCGTCGTCGGCCGGTGCGGCGTCCTTCTTCGGTTCGTCCTTCTTCCCTTCATCCTTCTTCTCATCGCCATTCTTTTTTTCTTCCTTCTTCGTGTCGGGCCTGAGCGCTTCTTCATCGCTCTTGACCGTCCACGGGCTCTTGATATCCGTGCGCAGCGGGATCGCGTAGAGCGCCTCGGTCCCGGTGTAGATGAACGTGGTATCAAGGTCGCTGTAGGTCGGGTCGTCGATCGTCCGTGCAGAATCCAGGTACAGGTAGTCGCCCTTGCGGTCGAACGCCGGGCTCATCGAGGCGAACATCGGGCTGGTCACCCGGGTCTTCGTGCCGTCCGCGAGGTTGTAGAGCCAGACGCACCGCAGGTTGTTCGCGTCGTCGTTCAGCGAGTAGGCGATCCAGCCGCTGTCGCCGGCCCACGCGGGGGTGACCGGGTCGCCCCACGGGTCCGTGTCGATCTCCTTCGTCGCACCGTCGGCCAGCGCCGTCAGGCGCAGCACGCCGCCCTGGTCCGTGTACGCCATCCACTTCGAGTCGGGCGACCAGGTGATCTGGAACTTGAAGCCCGGGCCCAGGTCGGTGAGCCTGCGAGGCACGGCGTGCACCGCGCGGCTCTCCGGCGGCGTCTCCGCCCCGTCGCCCTCCTCCTTGTCCCCGGCCTTGTCGCCCTTCTTCTCCTCCTCCCGGGCGTCCGACGGGCGCACATACAGGTCGTACTCACCGCCCTCATCGGAGAAGTACGCGATCCACCTGCCGTCCGGCGACCACGACGGCCCCCGCTCATACACGGCGTCCGTCCGTGTCAGGTTCCGCGTCACGCCCTCCTTGGCCGGCAGGGACCACACGTCGCCGCGGGCCTCGAGCAGCACCCGTTTGCCGCCGGGGGATATCGCCGAACCCTGGATCGTCTTGCTCGCGTCCTCGGCGTGCGGGCGGATCGCGGTGCGGTCCCCCGGCACCGTCACCGTCACCACCGTGTCCTTCCTGGAGCCCAGGTCAAAGAGGTGCAGTTCCGCCCCGAGTTGGAAGACGACCTCGCCGCGCCCCTTGGGGCCGGGCCCGATCGACGGCCACTTGACGTCCCAGTCCTTGAAGGTTGTCAGCTGCTCGCGTTTCCCGTCCTTGACCCGATAGGACCAGATGTTCAGGCGGTGCTCCGGCCCCGCGTCGCAGAGGTAGTACACCGTGTCCCCCGCGCCGCCGGGCACCCACATCGGAATGGTGTCCGTGCCCTCCCAGTCCGTGATCTTCTTCGACGAGTGGTCCTTCAGGTTGAAGAGCCAGATGTCCGTCGCCATCCCGCCCATGTACCGCTTCCAGGTTCGGTTGTCGGTGGAGTGCGGCGTGTAGGCCAGCCATGTGCCGTCCGGGCTGACCTGGGCGAACCCGCCGTAGGGCACGGGGAGTTGCTCCGGCATCCCGCCCGTCGCGTTCACGGCGAACAGTTGCGTCTGCCGCCCGAGCCCCGCGAGCCCGTTGCTCATGAACAGCAGCCGGCCGTCGGGCATCCACTGCGAGAGCGTCTCGCCCGCCGGGTGGTGCGTGACGCGCGTCGGGATCCCGCCGGCGACGGGGATCGTGTACAGGTCCCGGTTCCCGTCGTAGTTGCCGACGAAGGCGATCGTCTTCCCGTCCGGGCTGAAGCGCGGGTACGACTCCAGGCCCGGGGGGCTTGCCAGGGGCGTCGCCATCCCACCCCCCCGGGCCGCCGTCCAGATGTCATTGGCGTAGACGAACGCGATGCGGTCCGCCGAGACCGCCGGCCAGCGGAGCATCCCCGCGTGCGGCGTGACATCGGCCTGCGCCACCGCCAGGGCAACGAACAGAGAAGTGATCAGCACGTGAGGGGTTCCCGGAAAGGTTCCGCGAGGGGACGCCAAGCGTATCACACCGCTGCGCGGGCCGTCCGGTGCAATCCGGCTACGGCCGGCCGGCGGGTTTCGGCCTGAACACCCGCAGCAGTCTCGTCAGCGGATCGAAGAACTCATCCACCACGCGCTCCTTCAGGGGGATGATCGCGTTGTCGGTGATCGTGATGTGCTCCGGGCACACCTTCGTGCAGCACTTGGTGATGTTGCAGTAGCCGATCCCGAACTCGTTCTTCAGGTCGCTCACGCGGTCGGCGGTGTCCAGCGGGTGCATCTCCAGGGCGGCGGCGTGCACATAGAACCGCGGCCCGATGAACTCCTCGTGCTTGTGGTGGTCCCTCAGGACGTGGCACACGTCCTGGCACAGGAAGCACTCGATGCACTTGCGGAACTCCTGCACCCGGTCCACGTCGGCCTGCTGCATCCGCCAGGTGCCGTCGGGGGCGTCGGGCTTGCGGGGCTTGAAGGGCGCGATCCGCTTCTTGACCCGGAAGTTCCACGAGACGTCGGTCACCAGGTCCTTGATCGGCGGGAAGGCCCGCATCGGCTCGATGGTCGTCGGCGTGTCCGCCGGCAACTGGTCCATCCGCGTCATGCACATCAACTTGGGCTGCCCGTTGATCTCCGCGCTGCACGAGCCGCACTTGCCCGCCTTGCAGTTCCAGCGGCAGGCCAGGTCCGGGGCCGACTCCGCCTGGATCTGGTGCACGGCGTCAAGGACGACCATCCCCTCGCTGACGGTGGTCGTGTACTCCTTGAACTCACCGCCCGTGCCGTCGCTGCGCCAGATCTTGAACACGCCGCGCCGGGTACCGGGCGTCGAGGGGCCGGGGCTGGGTCGAGCGGGCTCGGCGTCAGGGGTGCTGTAGGCCTTGTCGGCCGCGGGTTTGGCCATAGGGCGGCATTGTAGGGAGCGGCGGAGCGGCGTCGCCGGGCCCGGCCGCCCCGCCGCGAGTTCACCTATCGTGTGCCCCATGGCTACCGCGGCAAGCAAGAGCGTGGTGAAGGAGACGCTGGTCTCGATCACCATCGCCTTCGCCCTGGCGTTCGTCTTCCGGGCGTTCGTGGTCGAGGCGTTCGTGATCCCCACGGGGTCGATGGCGCCCACGCTGCTGGGGGCGCACATCCGGCTCACCTCGCCGTACACCGGCTACTCGTGGGCGATGGACGCCCACCAGAAGCCCGCGGGCCTTTCGACCAGCCCCTACCCCGTTCAGACCAACATCGACGTGACGGACATCATGTACCGCGACGGCCCCGTGACCGAGGCCAAGGTGCCGACGCGGGCGGGCGATCGCATCCTGGTGTTCAAGTACCTCTACTCGATCTACGACCCGAAGCGCTTCGACGTGGTGGTGTTCAAGTCGCCGGAGCAGCCGGCGACGAACTTCATCAAGCGTCTGGTCGGTCTGCCGGGGGAGCAACTGGCGCTCGTGGACGGCGACGTGTTCACCCGCCGACCCACGCCCGGCGAGCCGCCGGCTGAACTGCCCTGGTCCGAGGCCGGGTGGCGGATCCAGCGGAAGCCCGTGCACGTGCAGCGGGCCGTCTGGCAGCCGGTGTTCGACAGCACCTTCGCCCCGCCCTGGACGCCCGGGTGGACTGGACCGTGGGAGGCGGACCCCGCCCGGTGGACGATCGGCAACGCCGCGGCGTACACATGCGGCGCCGGGGCGGATCACGCCGCGATCGCGTGGACGGCGGACCGGCGGTGGGCGGTGGACGACTATTACCCCTACAACGACTACTCCAGGCCGCACTTCCCCGTGTCCGACGTGCGCATGTCGATGGGCGTGGCGCCGAACGCCGACGGCCTGTCGGTGACGGCGGCGCTCGATGCGCGGGGCTATGAGTTTCGCGCGGCGCTGGGGAACGGGGCGGCCGCGCTGCGGATGCGACCCAAGGACGGCAACGCGGGGCCCGACGACAACTGGGTGGTGCTGGCCCAGGGGCCGGCGCCGGCCCTGCGCGCCGGCCACGTCACGGACGTTGAGTTCTGGCATGTGGACCAGTCTCTGTCGCTCTGGGCCGGGGGCACGAGGGTGCTCTACGCCGAGTATGACTGGACGCCGCAGCAGCGTCTGGAGCGGGCCACCACCTGGACGCTTTCGGGAGTCGTGGACGCGTGGCGGAGCAGGCCCCCGCGTGACGTCCTGACCGAAGTGGGCAGGTACCTCCGCCCCGCGCTGCGCTGGGAGTTCGGGGGGGCGGGCGCCGGGCTCACACTGTACCGCGTGGCCCTGGCCCGCGATCTGCACTATCAGGCGTCGATCTACAGCCCGCAGAACATGTACACCGGCGCGATGGAAGCCCGCGCGAGTCAGCCGGCCAACGCGACGCACCCCTTGCAGTCACCGATCCTCGGGCCGGACCAGTTCTTCGTGTGCGGCGACAACAGCCCGGCCAGTTCCGACGCCCGCCTGTGGGACTCACCGGACCCGTGGGTGGCGGCAACCATCGACCCGACGATCGGCGTTGTGCCGCGGGACCTGTTGATCGGCAAGGCGTTTTTCGTCTACTTCCCGGCGCTGCTCAAGGGTGAGCGGGTGCCCGCGCCGGACTTCGGCCGGATGCGGTGGATCTGGTAGTGGTTCACTCCGTCGGCAGGGCGCAGTGGCCGCCGTGCTTCATGTGGTAGTCCTGGTGGTACTCCTCGGCCGGGTAGAACCTGCCGGCCCTGGCGGCCGGAACGACCTGCGTCGCGATGATCCGGCCGACGAATCGCTTCTCGCCCTTCTGGGCCTCGATGAACGCCTTCGCGGCCTCGTACTGGGCATCGTCGGTGGCGAAGATCGCGGAGCGGTACTGCGTGCCGAAGTCCGGGCCCTGGCGGTTGAGTTGCGTCGGGTCGTGGAAGCGGAAGAACTGGGTGAGCAGGGCGGGGTAGGAGACGCGGGCCGGATCGAAGACGACCCGCACCGTCTCCGCGTGCCCGGTGGCGCCCGAGCACACCTCCTCGTAGGTCGGGTTGTCCTTTGTCCCGCCCATGTAACCGCTGACGACATCGACAACGCCCGGCACCTGCTGGAACAGGTCCTCCGTCCCCCAGAAGCACCCGCCCGCGAAGTACGCCGCCGCGACCTTCACCGGCTGCGATTCCGGCGGCAGGGCCGCGCCCGTGCCGGCGAACGTGAGCGAGACGGAGTTCAGGCAGAACCGCAGGCCGGTCGGCGTCTGCGGCGCGTCGCTGAACACATGGCCCAGGTGCGCCCCGCACCGGGCGCAGAGGATCTCGTCCCGCGACATGCCGTACGAACTGTCCGTGCGCGTGACGACGTGCGCGGGGTCCACCGGCTGGAAGAAACTGGGCCAGCCCGTGCCCGAGTCGAACTTCGCGTCGGACCTGAAGAGCGGAAGCCCGCAGAGCCGGCAGAGGCACACGCCGTCCTTGTGGTTGTCCACGAGGTTGCCGCAGAACGCGGGCTCCGTGCCCTTGTTCAGGATGACCGCGGCCTCGTCGGGCTTCAGTTTCTTCGCCAGTTCATCGATGCGGGCCTGCGGGAGCGGTGTCACGTCGTAGCCCGCCTTCGAATAGATCGGGCCCGGCTTCGTTGTCTTCATGTCCTCCCCCGCGGCGGGCTGCCCCGCCCGAAACGCGAGCGCTGCCGAAACCGCCAGCACGGCCGCGAGCAGGGCGCCGACTCTCAGTGCGAGCATGGTGTCCTCCACTTTTCCCCGCGTAGTACGGTAGGGGGACCGTGGCGGTTCAGCGGCCGCCTCCCCTGATTGGGGGGGGCGCCTCGCCGTACGCCGGGAACCCGCGATGAGCCGCGGGGCGCAGCGGATTTCAGTGCGGAATGTGTTTGCTCATCGCCGCGGCGTCGCCGCTGGGCGGCGGCCGAGACTTCTTGAGCACCCCTCCTGGGTACCCCGCCGCTCCGCGGCGGCCGAGGCTTCTTGGGTACCCCGCCGCTCCGCGGCGGTCAGACTCCTGTGCGCCCCGTGGCGGTCAAACGCGGGTTCTCGGCTGATCCGAGGCACCCCCGGAACAGGGGAGGCGCCGCCGCGGAGCGGCGGGGTACCCAAGGATTCCGGCGTGTTTGTGCTTGACGGTCGCCGCGGCGGTGCGATACTGCGCCCATCCTCCGGGCCCGGGCGTTCGCCCCGTGCATTGAAAGCCCGGTCTGGATGCACGCGGTGTCCGCACATGAAGCGGAGGCGGCGATGAAGTTTCAATTCAGGCGGTCAGCGGTCAGCGGTCAGCGGTCAGCGGTCAGCGGTCAGCGGTCTCGGGCGTAGGGCGCTCGCGGTGGTCGCGGGCATCTTGAGCGTTGTCGCGCTCTCGCCGCGGGCGCCCGGGCAGGTCGCCATCGGTCCCCAGGTGCGCGTGGACAACGGGAACCCGAACTCCGGGGTGGAGACGGCGGTCGGGTTTGTCCGGCTGCCGGGCTTGGAGTTGGAGGCGATGGCCGTCTCCATCGACTGGCGGCTCGGCGTGGACTCCGTGACCGGGTTCGGGATCACGTTCGACGGCGGGCTGAACTGGGAGGAGGGGCTGACGGTCGTCCCGAACCAGCCGACCTGGGCGGCGCAGAACGGCCTGGACGGCATGGTGTGGCCCGACCCGGTGACGGGGAACCTCTGGCTCGCCGCGAACGCGGGCGAGAGCGGAAACATCCTTAACTATGTAGCCGCGCTTGCGCGAACGCCGGGCGCGCACGCCGCGCAGATGCCCGGGCTGACGCTGCTCACCGAGGCGAACCGGAACACGCACCTGCCGAAGATGGCGGCGGGCCCGGCCCCGGCGCCGGCGCCCGGGGACCAGAGGAACTTCTACATCAGCTATGCTCAACAACTCGACGACCAGGTCATCCAGTGTTATCCGCTGCCGCTACCTTGTGGTGCGAAACACATGATGATTCTGCGATCTACGGACGCCGGAGCGACGTGGGTGATCCGGCAGGTTCGCCCACCGCTTCACCCGTGCGTGGGCACGTTGCGCTGCGAGTACCAGGGCTTCAGCAACGGCTTCGTGGTCGCGGACCGTGAGCCGCGCACCGGTTTGATCTGCATGATCGATCCGGGGGTTCACGCGCTCTGGTCGCTCGACGCGGGCGACACATGGAACGCGTACGAGGACCGGGTCCAGTTCTTCGATCCCCAGTTGCTGCCGAACACTGACAACAGCGATATTCCCGGCAAGTCTCGCATTCCGATCATCGCCCACATGGCGCTGGATGAGACGACGGGCGAGTTTTACATCGTCATGTCCGCGAAGCGCGCGGTCGGGTCGGAGAACCTGGACCTGTACCTTATTCGGGGCCGCACGCGCACCGGCACGCCGCCGATCGAGTTCGACCCGCCCGTGCGGCTTGATCTCGACCAGGCCGAGTGGGCCTACAACCCCGACCAGGTCGTGCCCTCCATCGCGATCGACGGCATGGGCGGGATCAACCTGCTCTACTACGACACCAGGAACAACGTCGTTCCGGACAGCAGCAACTATGCTTTTCTTGATGCGTACTACGCCCGCATCACCGGGTTCGGCACGCCGCAGCAGGACCTCCGGACCTACCGCCTGACGGGCCAGTCGTTCTGCACGACGTGCAGCAACCCGTGCAGCGCGCAGGACGACTGCCCGTACGAACTCGGGGGCGACCTGGAGCAGTTCGTCGGCGACTACAACCGCCTGGACGCTTCCGGCTGCGATGTGTACCTGTCGTACATGGCCATCGACATGCCCGACCCTCAGCGTCCTGGGAAACGTCACATGTATGTGCGCCGCGTGGACCTGTGCCCGCCCGACGCCGACAGCGACATGATGGTGAACGCGGCCGACGTGTCCGCGTTCCAGGCGTTCATCACGGCGGGCGACCCGCGCGCCGACTTCAACCGCGACGGCACGGTCAGTGTGGCCGACTACTCCGCCTTCAGCGCCGCGTACTCGGCCTGGGGGCCGCCGTGAACCCGTCCGATATTGGGTGGCGGGTGTGCGTCATGCTCCCTGCAATCTTTGCTTCGCTGGCGCCGACAGGCGTCGGAGCCCAGTGTACCCCCGTGGTCGGCTGGGGGCTGCCGTTTCCACCTGTGCTCCGACTTCCGCCCGGCGGGGCCGTCGCGCTCGCGCCGATGTGGGGAGGGCACGAGGTCGGGGTTCGTCCTGACGGCAGCATTGTTGCCTGGGGCTGGAACGCCGACGGTCAGTGCGACGCGCCGGCGGGGAAGTTCATCTCGGTCGGCGCGGGAGACCGCCACAGCGTCGGCGTGCGCGCGGACGGCACGCTCGCGCAGTGGGGATATAACCCGTGGGGCGGACCGCCCACGGGGCGGTTCCGCAAGGTCGTGACCGGCGTGGATTATTCGCTGGCACTCCGCGAGACCGGCGAGATCGTGGGGTGGGGCGACAACGCCATGCCCTCCCCGCCGTTCTATCCCGGGCCGGTGAGCGGCGTGCCGGCAGGACGGTTCATCGACGTGGCGGGGGGCGCGTGGCACGCGGTGGCGGTCCGGGAGGATGGCTCCATCGCGTCGTGGGGCTGGCCCGGTCCCGGCGGGCCCCTGCACACCCCGCCGTCGGGTCAGTTCGTCGCGGTCGCCGCGGGGTCCACCTTCAGTGTGGCGATCCGGACCGACGGGACGCTCGTCGCGTGGGGCGAGGACCCGGGCTACGGCGTGCTCGACGTGCCCAAGGGGGCGTTCGTCGCGGTGACGGCCAGTTCGTTCTCCGGCGCCGCGGGCCGCGCCGACGGGACGATCGCGACGTGGGGCGCCGGTTGCGGCCCCGGCGGAATCATGAACGCGCCGGCCGGCCGTTTCTGCGCCGTCGCGGTCGGGAACGCCTTCGCGATCGCGGCCCGCGACTCGTCGTGCTACGCGGACTGCAACGGGGACGGGGCGGCGAACCTGGCGGACTTCGGCTGCTTCATCACACGCTTTGCCCTCGCGGACCCCTACGCCGACTGCAACGGGGACACGGTGCTGAACCTGTCCGACTTCGGGTGCTTCCAGACGCGGTTTGCGCGGGGGTGCCCGTAAAGGAAGAACGCACAGAGCCCCGCTTCGTCAATCGGCCAGAAGGCGGCACTTTGCGGGGTCGCCGCCGTGCTCGTCAAAGAGCAGGATCGTGTTCTCCCCGGGCACCAGCCACGAGGGCGGGATGAAGTACAGGGTCTGAGGCGGCACGGCCCTGCCGGTTCCCGTGGCGACCCAGTACCGGCACAGGTGCCTGCCGTTCACATAGACCTGCCCCTTGGTCAGGCCCGAGGCGTCCAGGTACAGGGCTTGCGGGACCTGGCCCGCATCGAAGGTGGTCCGCCACCAGGTCGGCCCGGCCGAACGCGCCGGCGTTCTGCCGTCCCGCGCGGCACGGGTGAAGCGGGCCTCGGTCGGCGGCTCCCACCGGGCGTACCCCCACTCGGCCTTGGCGGACAGGTTCGTCACGCCCTCGGCGAATGAGACGGCGGCGGCGATGTCCTTCTGAAGGTGCGCCATGCCCGTCTCACCGCCGTCGCCGCCCTCGGCGGGCTCCTGCAGCGGGGCGATCTGGAAGGTGGCGATGCCCTTGCCCAGCGCTTCCTCACCCAGGACCAGTTGGCGCTGGGAGCCGCGCTCCAGGAACGCCAGCGGCTTGTCGTTGAGGATGGCCAGCGCCCGCGCCGGGATCGCCCCGATGGTGACGATCAGCGGCGTCTTGCGGCGGTGGCGGAGAGTCCAGGTCAGCCGCTCCGGGGCCGTGGTATCGCCCTCGTGCACCTCCCACAGCGGCGAACGCCACGACAGGACGTCCAGCGGCAGGCCGACCTTGATCGCGGCGCGCCCCGCGGCCACCGGCTTGACCGCCCACAGGTGGGACACCAGGCCGGGCGTGTTACCCAGGTCGGCCCCCGTGCTGACGCGCCCCAGGTTCTCCGCGAGCACGACCAGTGTGTGCCCCGTGCGCTTGAGAGCCAGCGTGGCCTCCGGCTCGGCGCCGGGCCCCACGCCCATGATCCCGGCCTCCTTGCCGTCCAGGAACATGTGCAGGCGGTCGCCGCTCCCGGGGCTCAGCACGCGGGCCCGCCCGGCGGACGCCGACTTGAACCTCACGCGGTACCACCCCAGGCCGTAGGGCGAGCCCTCTTCCGCCAGGCTCCCCGGCCCATCGATGACGGCGAACCGCTCGCTCGAACCGTCCATGTAGTCGGCCGCGGTGACGCCCACCCAATGGCCGAGCGGGATCCGCCCGCCGCGGACGCCCGCGGGCTGGGAGGGGTGAACGGTGGAGGTCACGCCGTCGGCCCCGATCCGTGTGATGGACTTGGCGGCGGCCACGGGTGTCCCGTCGGTCAGGAGCGTGTCGGCGCCCAGGTAGACCGCGTCGTCGCTGACCTGCACACGGTCCACCTGTTGCTCATTGCAGATGACGACGGTGATCCCCTCGTGCTCGTGGACGGTCGGGTCCTTGCCCGCCGGCACCGGGATCTCCAGCGGAGAGCCGCTGATCGACAGCCGTGCGGTCGTTCCGGCCGTGCCGTAGCAGACGAACACGCGCCCGACGTGCGCCAGGGTGCAGAGGTTGCAGTAATCCAGTTGGGCGCGGCCGCCCAGCGAGGCGTTGAGCAGGCACCAGGCCACCGTCTGGCCCCTGGTCAGCGGGACCGGGAGGGTGGTGCCATCGGGCAGCAGCAGCGTGACCCCGCCCTCCGGCCGGGCGTTCTCATCGGTGAAGATGAACGCGATCCCGCCCTGCGTACCGCTCAGGTGGACGACCGCGGGGACGGGGCCGGAATCCTCCGCCCTCGGGAGCGCGGCCGCGGGCTGGTAGGACGGTTCCAGCCCGGCGAGCACGCGCCCGAAGCGTGAGGCGAACATGCAGAGCCGGCGGGTGTAGGCGTACAGCGGCCCGGGGGCTCCATTCTCCGACAGCGGGGCCTGGTGGTCGTGCGAGGCGGTCACGAAGGCGCCGGGGCCGTCCGCCGTCCGTCCGCCCCAGAACCCGAAGTTCGTGCCGCCGTGGAAGGGGCTGAGGTTGAACTGCGCCCCGGACGCCAGCACCTGGGCCAGTTGGTTCTGGATCGTCGCCGGCGCGGGCGACTTTGGTTCTGTGGAGCCCCAGGTCGACGGCGCCCCGATCCTGAAATCACTGACGAGCCGCGGCTGGCTGGGGCGCACGGTCCCCAGTTGGCGCAGCGTCGGGAGCAGGTCGCCCGACCCGCTCCAGCAGTCGATCTCTCCCTGGGTTTCCTGCCAGAGGTTGTTGGCGTTGATGATGGGGACGTTGATGCCCGCCTCGTGCAGGTACCGGTCGATCTCCGCCAGGTAACCTTCGGCGACCTTGTCGTCCCCGCAGTTCCACTGTGATTCGTTCTGTACGAGGATGATCGGGCCGGCCCCCGGGCTGGTTGCCTGCAGGTCGCGCACCTGGTCCACGACGGCGGTCAGGTATCGCGAGTAGGACTCCAGCAGCGGCCCGCTGGCCCGGCGCAGGATGCCGTCCTTGCCCGGCGGCACCCAGGGCGGCAGCCCGCCCATGTCCCAGTTGGCGCCGACGTACGGACCCGGGCGCAGGATGCAGAACATCCCGGCTTTGCCGATCAGCCCGACGAACGCCCGCAGGTCGTTGTCGCCCTTGAAGTCCGGGCGGCCCGGGCGCGGCTCGTGGCGGTTCCAGAATACGGGCGTCTCGATCGTGTTCAGCCCGGCGAGTTTCGCCGCGTGGATACGGTCGGCCCAGAGGGCCGCCGGCACGCGGGCGTAATGGATTGCCCCGCTGACCAGCCACACGCGCCGTCCATCGAGCATGAAACTGCGGCCGTCGTAGGTGACTGTCGGCATGTCGAGAACATCTCCGGGGGCGGGGCCGTCGCGGCCTCCTGCCGGGGGGAAACCAGTCTCCAAGACCGGTGGGCGTGGTGCCGGGACCGGCACCGTGAGCGGTGGGCGGGCACTACACTTGCCGCGCGTGCCCACTCCACCTCCAAACATCCGTATTGTTGCCGTGTCCGCGGCAATCGTCGCGTTTATTAGCGTGATGTTTGGGTGCAACGGCGGACTTTCCGGCATTGATCGCCGGACAAACGCCCTCTTGCAGGAGCGAACCCGAGACCTGGGCAGCGGTGCGGCCACCCCGGAAAGGACGTTCGACGACCCCGGCAGGTACCGGGACGTGGCCTCGAAGCGCCTGGAGACGAAGAACCCGTCGGCCGCGGACATCCGCTACACGCCGGAGAACGAGGCACGCGACCTGTCCGCGAAACTGGCGGAGTATTCCGCGGCGACGACCTCGCCGGACCCCGCTGCGCGGCATGTGGACCTGACGGAGGCGCTGCGCATCTCGCAGCGGTCCGCGCGGGAGGTGCTGGCGGCCGAGGAGGACTACATCCTCGCGGCGTTGCGTCTGCTGATCGAGCGTCACGGGTGGGGGCCGATCCCCAGCAACGAGACGAGCGCGACGATCTCCGGGCAGGGGGACGACGGCGACTTCCAGTCGGCGGTGAACGTGATCAACGACCTGCGTGTGAGCCAGCGGCTGCCGTACGGCGGGGCGGTGAGCGCGCGGTGGCTGTGGGACATGACGGAGCAACTGCGTGAGACGGCGACGGGGCGCTACCGGCAGTCGTCGCAGATCGTGCTGGACGCGTCGGTGCCGCTGCTGCGTGGTGCGGGGCTGGTGGCGCAGGAGGGGCTGATCCAGGCGGAGCGGGACCTTGTGTACCAGGCCCGCGACTTCGAGCAGTTCCGGCGCCGATTCCTGACCGAGATCGCGCGGGACTACTTCGGGCTCCTGCAGTTCCTGGCGCAGATCGACAACCAGGTGGAGCAACTGAAGAGCGTGCAGCAGACCGAGCGGGTCCAGCGGGCGATGTACGAGGCCGGGCGCATCGCCGAGTTCGAGGTGAACAACGCCAGCAACGACGTGCTGCGCTCGCAGGCGGACCTGGCGGGGCTGCGCGAGCGGTACATCCTGCAACTGGACCAGTTCAAGATTCGCCTGGGGCTGGCCCCGTCCACGCCGGTCGTCATCGACCCGCTCGTGCTCAACATCCCCGAGCCGGACGTGACGCTCGAGGCGGCGACGGCGGCGGCGCTCGACTACCGGCTGGACCTGCAGACGCGCCGGGACCGGGTGGAGGACGCCGAACGCGGCGTGAACAACGCCCGCAACGACCTGCTGCCGGACCTGAACCTCACCGGCAGCGTCGGGGTGCCGACGGACCCGGACAAGCGGTCCGGGGGCCTGACGCCGAGCCCGGGGGACCTGAACTACTCGGCGGGCGTGACGTTCGGCCTGCCGCTGGATCGGGAGGCGGAGCGGCTGCGTCTGCGGCAGGCGACGATCGGGCTGCTGCGGACGCGGCGCGACTACGAGCAGTTCCGCGACCAGGTCGTGATCGACGTGCGCCAGGCGGTGCGGAACATCGACCTGTCGCGGTTCCAACTGGACCTGGCCGAGCGGCAGGTGCAGATCAACCAGCGCCGCGTCGACGAACTCCAGATCAAGGTGGACCAGGTGGACACCCAGCGGCAACTGGACGCCAAGAACTCGCTGCTGCAGTCGCAGAACGCCCGGGACCAGGCGCGCACCGACCTGCGCAACGCGATCCTGGATTACCTGCTCCAGTCCGGGCAACTGCGGGTGGCGCGCGACGGGACGTTCCAGCCGCTCGCCGGGATGCCGGCAACGACGGGGCCGTAGCGCTTGACGCGCCCCCTCGATGAAGCGGACGAGCATCAGAGCCCCAAGCGCGGGGTGAGACTCGAAAGTGACGCACGCCGCTCCGGGCTGTGGTCAACCCGCCGAGCCCACCAGGGCGGCGTTGGTCGGGAAGCGGTCCAGCGCGGCGAGGAGTTGCTCGACCTGGATGTGCGGCGGCATGGCCATGAGGCGCCGGCGCAGGGCGGTGATGGTCTTGAGTTCCTGCTCCGTCATCAGCAGGTGCTCCTTGCGCGTGCCGCTGCCCGCGAGGTTGATGGCCGGGAACAGGCGCTTCTCGGCGATCTTGCGGTCCAGGATCAACTCCATGTTGCCGGTGCCCTTGAACTCCTCGAAGATCACCTGGTCGCCCTGGCTGCCGGTGTCCACCAGGCAGGTCGCGAGGATGGTCAGGCTGCCGGCCTCCTCGGTGTTGCGGGCGGCGCCGAAGACCTGTTTAGGAACCTCCAGCGCCCGCGAGTCGATGCCGCCGGTCATCGTGCGCCCGCTGCTGGCGTGGCGGCGGGAGCGGTTGAACGCCCGGCCCATGCGCGTCAGCGAGTCCAGCAGCACCACCACATGCTTGCCGTCGACGGCCAGTTGCTTGCACCGGTCGATGCACTGGAGCGTCACCTGGATGTGCCGCTCCGTGTCGTTGTCGTTGCTGGAGGCGACGACCTGCACGCGGTCCGGATCGACCAGCCCCGGGATGTTCAGGAACGAGCGGCGGAAATCCGTGACCTCCTCCGGCCGCTCATCGACCAGAAGGATGAACAGGTGCACGTCCGGGTGGTTGCGCAGGATCGACCCTCCGATGTCCTTCAGCAGCGTCGTCTTGCCCGCCTTCGGCGGCGAGACGATCAGGCCGCGCTGCCCGCGCCCGATGGGACAGAACAGGTCCACCAGGCGGCAGGAGGCCGGGCACCCCGGGTATTCGAGCGTCAGCCGCGGCTGCGGATCGATGGACGTCAGGTCTTCAAGGGTCCGGCGCGGCGCCGGCGGCTGCACCTGAACCGGAGGCTGCCCATTGAGCGCGGTCCGCGGCGGACCGTTCTGCACCTGCTGCTGACCGGTGAATCCGCCCCCGTGCCCGCCACGACCCCGCCGGCGCCGCCTGCGGCGGCCCGTGTTCGATGACCCCACTACCACCTCCGGGTTGGAAGAAACTCCGTCCATGGATGCTCCGGCGCTCGCGCGCGGCATAAGTGCTTTACGGGCGTCGCCCGGGTTCCCCGAGGGACCGAAGTCGGGCCTGCTTTCTCAAAGGGATAAACCGAATCGTCCTGTCGGGCACCCCTCTGGGATACCCGGCCGAGCACAACGCCTCAGTCGATTGTCCGCTCACACCCCCGCGCGTCCGCGTACTACAGCAGAACACGGGGAGAAAGTCAAGTCGGCTGCTCGTCGGCCGCGGCGGGGCGTGTCGCCCCGCACACGGCCTGTATACACGATATCGGGCAAACCTGTATCGCCCGTGAATCTCTTTTCAGCCGCGGATGCGGGGGAAGATAGGGATCGGCTCCACCCCCCGATCCCGACATCGCTACGATGCCCGGCACGCGCCGGTTCCCCCCTGCCCCGGCTCACCTCGGTGGGCGCGGCGGGGCTGATTGAACACCCATGCAGACGATCAAGGGCATCGCGGTCTCTCCCGGCGTGGTTATTGGACGCGTCTTCATCCAGGAGAGTGAGCGGAGGCGGGTTGCCCGCCGCCAGGTGCCGCCCGAGCAGGCCCCGGCGGAGGTCGCGCGGCTGGACGCGGCGCTGGCGGCATCCATCGCCGAACTCATCAAGGTCCGCAAGGACACCGAGGACCAGATGGGGGCGGACACCGCCAACATCTTCCTGTTCCATATGGGGATGCTGGCGGACAGGTCGCTGGTCGTGCCGCTGAAGAGACTGGTCACGGAGCAGTTCTTCACCGCCGAGTACGCGGTGCAGAAGACGTTCACCGACTGGGCGCAGCGGTTCCGCTCGATGAAGGATTCGGCGTTCGTCACCAAGGCGAATGATCTCGAGGACCTCTCGAGCCGCGTGCTGCGCCACCTGATCGGGGAGCACACGGGGCGGCTGAAGGAGTTGCCCCACGAGGCGGTGGTGATCGCGTCGGACCTCACGCCCTCGCAGGCCGCGGGGTTCGACCGGAGCCTCGTGGAGGCGTTCGCGACGGAGTTCGGCGGGCGGACGAGCCACACGGCGATCGTGGCGCGGGCCCTGGGGATCCCCGCGGTCGTCGGGTGCCCGGACCTGATGGAACTGGCGAGCGACGGAACCCCGATCGTCGTGGACGGCGACCGGGGGTTGGTCATCCTCGACCCGACGCTGGCGCAACTCGACGAGTACCACTCGTACCTGGAGCAGCAGAAACTGTTCCAGTTGTCGCTGGAGGAGGTCGCGTCGCTGCCGCCGGTCACCCGCGACGGCGTGCACATCCACCTGTGCGGGAACATCGAGTTCCCCGATGAGATCGAGGCCGTGGTGCGGCTCGGGGGCGGCGGCGTCGGGCTCTACCGCACGGAGTTCCTGTACCTGACGCGGGCCACGGCGCCGAGCGAGGAGGATCACTTCCAGGCGTACAAGCGGTGCGTGGAACTGCTGGACGGGCGGCCGCTGACGATCCGCACAGTGGACCTGGGGGCGGACAAGTACACGCAGGAGCGGGCGGAAATGCCCGAGCGAAACCCGTTCCTGGGGCTGCGGTCGATCCGGTACTGCCTGCGGAACACGGCGATGTTCAGGACGCAGTTGCGGGCGATCCTGCGGGCCTCCGCGCTGGGGCCGATCAAGGTCATGTTCCCTCTGGTGACCACCACCGGCGAGTTCCGCAGGGCCAGGTGGCACCTGAACGAGGTCATGGAGGACCTGTCCGAGGACGGTGTGCCCTACGACGCCAAGGTGCCCGTGGGGATGATGGTCGAGGTGCCCGCGGCGGCGCTGATGGCGGACGTGTTCGCCCGCGAGGTGGATTTCTTCTCGATCGGGACGAACGACCTGGTGCAGTACACGCTGGCGGTGGACCGGACCAACGAGCAGGTTGCGGAACTCTTCTGCCCGACCAACCCGGCGGTCGTCCGGCTCATCAAGGACGTGGTGCGGGTGGCGCGGCGACACCGGATCGACGTCTCCTGCTGCGGCGAGTCGGCCGGTGACCTGGAGTATGCCCTGTTGCTGATCGGGATCGGTTTGCGTACCCTTAGCGTGACGGCGTCCACGCTCCCTCACCTGCGCAGGCTGGTGCGGAGCGTGTCGGTCGCCGAGTGCGAGCGGATCGCCCGGAAGGCCGGTTCCCTCGATTCCGACGCCGCGGTTTCCGCGTTTTTGCGGGAACGGGCGAGAAAGATCATCCCCGAGGCGTTCGGCGGACGGACCGCCGAGGA
>JADLGW010000035.1 GCA_020849105.1 Phycisphaerales bacterium
GGCCTGTCGCGTCGGGCCACGTTGGCGCCCACCGCGTCGTCGTCAGGGTCCACGGTCGCGACGTTGCGCGCGAACGTCTGGGACACAGTTCCGGTGCCGGAGATGACGAATGCCGCGCCCGACTTCGCCTGGTTCGCCTTGAAGGTGTTGACGGCCATGGTCAGGCCCCTGTGCGGCAGGTTCTCGGAACATACCACGGGCGTACCGGATTGCAAGTCCGGTTGCGGTTTGGGCCCCGATTTGCACCCGCCTGAATGAAGAACCGCGCGGGAACCGGCCGAGCACCGCTGGGCCACCCGGCTATTCCCCCGTCTGAACCCCCAGCCGGGATGCGGCGTGCCGCGCGTCCTTCACCCACTTCCGTGGACGATGCCATCGCGTTGGGAAGCGACGCGCCGGCCGCCCGCAGAGGCTCAGGGCAGCATCACCCGGGCGGCGGCTCGCCGTGGATGCGCTTCAAGTACCGCACGGCCGCCGCGGAGCGCGGCGACCGGAGCAGGCCGCCTATTCCCCGACGCGCCCGTCGCGCAGATGGACGATGCGGTCGGCGCGGGCCGCGACTTCCGGGTCGTGGGTGACCATGACGATGGTCTGGCCCGTGCGCTCGCGCAGGCGCGCCACCTCCGCGATGATCGTCTCGCCGGTGGCGCGGTCCAGGTTCCCCGTCGGCTCATCGGCCAGGAGCAGCGCCGGCTGATTCATCAGGGCCCGGGCGATGGCGACCCGCTGCCGCTCCCCGCCCGAGAGTTCCGCCGGGCGGTGCCCCAGTCGGTGCGGCAGGCCGAACGCAGCGAGCAGCTCGCGGGCGCGGCCCTCCAGGGCCGCGCGCTTCCGCATGAACCCGAACCGGCCGTGCAGGATCATCGCCGCGGCAAGCACGTTCTCCAGGACCGTGAACTCCGGTAGCAGGTGGTAGAACTGGAAGACAAACCCGACGTCCGCGGCCCTGTAGCGGTCCAGGTCGTTCGAGCGGATGCGGTCCAGGGGCCGGCCGTCGTAGGTGATGGAGCCTCCGCCCTTGCGGTCCGGGCGGTCCAGGCCGCCCATGAGGTGCAGGAGGGTGGACTTGCCCGAGCCGCTGGCGCCCAGCACGGCGACCCACTCGCCGCGGGAGACGCTGAGCGTGGCCCCCCGCAGCACGGGCACGTCGACCCGCCCGAGGCGGTACGTCTTGCGAAGGTCCCGGGCGGCGAGCAGGGTCATGGTCATTCAAACCGCAGCGAGCGGACGGGGTCCATGTTCGCGGCCTTCACGGCCGGGATGAGCGCGCCGATGATGCTGGCCAGGGCGCCCCCGCCGAGCACGATCGCGGCCTTCCACCACACGACGACGCTGGGGATCTCCGAGAAGTAGTACACGCGCGGGTCCCAGACAACGATGCCGAAGGCGCGCCCGAGCCAGTCGTGGATCGGGTTGATGTTCCAGACGACGGAATAGGCGGCGACACCGCCGAGCACGGCCCCCACGAGCCCGATGATCAGCCCGTAGCGGAGCCAGAGCCACGCGACCCCGGCACGCCCCGCGCCCATCGCGCGCAGGATGCCCACGTCGCGCGTCTTCTCGCTGACCATCGACCAGAAGATGGCGAGCACCAGGAAGATGCTGGTGACGGAGATCACGCCGAAGATGAACATCACCAGCACCGTCTCCTTCTCGACGGCGCCGATCAGGGTCGCGTGCTTGTCCCGCCAGGTCTCGAACTCCACCTCCTCGGCCGCGGGCACGTCGCCGTGGGCCGCGGCGAACTCCCTGTAGATCGCCTCGGTGCGGGCCTTGACGGCGGTGAGCCGGGGGACCTGGTCCGCCCCCCTGCCGCGGACGAGCACCGACGTGACGCGGGCGGGATCGGTGACGAACTCCTGCGGCTGAACGAACTCTTCGCGGCCGGTCTCCGGGTTCACGCGCCGGACGAAGGAGCCTGCGCTGCCGCCGGGCGCGATGCGCCGGGCCTCGTCCATGTTGAGCATGCGCTGCAGTGCGTCCAGGCGGATCAGCACCTGGCTGTTGTCGATCTCAAAGAGGCCGGAACGCACCTGGTTGGCGACGGGAAAGTTGAGGCCGCGGGCGTCCATCGGCCGGTTCCGGCTGTCCGTGGGGATGACGTAGACCATCACGTCCTGCCCGGGAAGGAACAGGTAGGGGTCGTACCACCCCTCGGGCTGGCGCGAGTTGAAGTGCCCGATCTCGATGCCCAGCACGACGGCGGCGTGGGGCTCCGGGTCCTCCGGGCGGCGGAGTGTCAGGCTCAGGCCGGCCTCCTCATACTCCCGGAGGCGGGCGGCGTAGTCGGGGCGCAGGCGCGGATCCTCGCGCCTGGTGTCCTTGGTCATGGGCTGGGCCAGCGGCTTCCACCACAGGCTCTGGGCGTAGTTGGTGACGCGCGCGTAGCCGGGACCGTCCACGCCGCGGAGGTAGATGGGCTGGCCGCGGTTCTGTGGCAGCGTGATGAACCCCGCGGTCTCGATGGCGGGTGTGGCGGCCTCGACCAGGGGGTCGGCCTCCAGGCGGGCGATCAGGTCGTCGTAGTGCGCAAAGCCGCGGGGCTGGTAGGTGATGGAGACGTCGCCGATGAGGGCGCGGCCGGAGTTCTTGAGCATGTCGCCGAAGCCGCCCATGACGGACCAGACGATGAGTTCCATGGCGACGCAGAGCATCACCGCGACCGCGGCCAGCAGCGGCATGACTTTGGAGGTGAGGTAGCGACGGGTCAGCAGGGCCTGGTACACGCGGGGTGAGTGTACGGAGGGAGGCGGTGAACGCACGGGAGCACGGAGCAGCCGGCACGCCCGGTGAAAGACCGGGGCCGCTCGGGACCGGGCTGATCCATCATGTCATCGCAGTGCCTTGTGCCCCGGGGTTCGGCCCCGGCCCGTCCTCGTCCCAGGCGTAGAGCGACAGGCCGTAGGTGACGCCGAGGCCCCCGGTGAGCCCGGTCCCGAGCGGCTCCCATTGGTGGGCCGCGCCCCGCCACCGGGCGATGGCGGCCGCCGGTGCGCTGAAGATGCCGGTGGCGTAGAGCGCCGGCCGGTTGGGCCCGGGCCCGTCGTCGTCCCAGACGAGCATGGCGCGGGCGTTGCTGTTCAAGCCGGGCGGCGCCGACCACACGGGCGGGACGCCCGTGCCAGGCGCCGGGTGTGAACACAATGCCGCATCTCAGGTATCACACGATCATGTCGATCTTCCCGCCCTTCATGAGTTCCTTCGGGCCGGGGCGGGTGCCGCCGGCGTGCGAGTTGACCTCCGCGGCGAAGGCCTGGGCCTGGCGGATGGCGCGGCCCAGGCGCGACTGCTCCTGCGCCAGGAAGCGGTAGGGGTTGGCGTTCTGGGCGATGCCGGCGTTGACGCGGCTGGCAAAGGCCGTGGCCTGCTTGATTGCCTGTTCCAGGCGCACCCGCTCCAGGCCCCAGAACTCCATGGGGGTGGGTGAGCGCAGAACCCCCGCGGGTCCGCTCGGCCTGGCCGCCGGATCGATCATCGATACAGGGATCGATCCGCCCGGCGTGCCGCTGGATTTGGCCGGGTGTGTCAACCGCGCGGGCGGTTCCACCGGGCCCGGCTGGTGGGCCCGGTGCGGCTGGGCAAGGCGGGGCGCTGGGCGTCACACCCTGCCCAGCCCGCACGCCCGGCACGGATACCCTGCCGCATGACCCACAACGAACTGGCCCGGGCGATCACGGACGCCGCCCTGCTCCACGGGGAGTTCACGCTCCGATCCGGGCGCACGAGCCGTTATTACCTCGACAAGTACCTGTTCACGACGCGGCCGGACGTGCTGGGACCCCTGGCGGATGTGTTCGCCGCGCGCATCGCGGAGGTTGAGGCCTCGATGGGCCAGCGGGCGGACCGCCTGGCCGGGGCGGAACTCGGCGGGATCCCGCTGGTGACGGCCGCGTCGCTGCGGACGGGCCGGCCGTGCGTGCTGGTGCGGAACAGGAAGAAGGACTACGGGACGGCCAAGCAACTGGAGGGGGTGCTGCTGCCGGGGGAATCGGTGATCATCGTCGAGGACGTGGCGACAACCGGCGGGCAGGCGCTGGAGGCGGTGGCGGTGCTGCGGGGGGCCGGGGCTCGGGTGCTGGCGATCATCGCGACGATCGACCGCCTGGAGGGGGCGCGGACGAACGTTGAGAGCGCGGGGGTTCGTTTCGAGGCGTTGTTCACGTCCAAGGACCTGGGGATCGGGTGACCGAGCCCCCAGCGTGGACGTGCGGGGTTGCCCCGTCCGGATGCCCGCCGGGACCCGGCGGCTTACGCTCCGGGCGGGTCCATCGACCGAGGAGAGGACATGCCGCAGGCCGAACCAACCAGATGGCTGGACACCGTGTATTACGGCAACACGGTGCTGGCGTGGCTGATCGCGCTGGGGGCGGTGCTGGCGGTGCTCATCGCGGGATCGCTGGTGCGGCGGCTGATCGTGGGCTATGCAACGCGCCACGGGGGTGAGCAGCGTCTGGCGGTGGCCCGCTTCGTCCACCAACTGGCCCGGCGGCTGAGCATGACGGTGGTGCTGGCGCTGGCGATCATGGTGGCGATGCAGGTGCTGGTGCTGCCCGGGTGGGATCGCGGGCTGCGGCTGGTGATCATCATCGCGCTGGCGTGGCAGTTCATCCGGTGGGGGCACGCGCTGGTGGACTTCGGGCTGGAGCGGTTCGCGGCGCTGCACGCCGGCGATGAGCAGGCCGGGGCGGCGGTCGCGACCTCGATGGGGGTGCTCCGGGCGCTGCTGCTTGTGGTGCTGTACGCGCTGGTGGTGCTCGTAGCGGCGCAGAACATGGGGGTCGACGTCACCGCCCTGGTCGCCGGCCTGGGCATCGGCGGGGTCGCGGTCGCGCTGGCGGTGCAGAACATCCTGGGCGACCTGTTCGCGTCGCTGTCCATCGTCCTGGACAAGCCCTTTGTCGTCGGCGACTTCATCGTCGCGGGCAGCCAGCAGGGCACGGTCGAGAAGATCGGGCTGAAGACGACGCGCGTGCGCAGCCTGTCGGGTGAGCAACTGGTCTTTGCAAACTCGGACCTGCTGTCCAGCCGGATCCAGAACTTCAAGCGGATGACGGAGCGCCGCATCCAGTTCGGGGTCGGCATCACCTACCAGACGCCGCCGGACGTCGTGGAGCGGGTGCCGGCGATGATCCGCGAGGCGATCGCGTCGCGCACCGGGGTCCGCATCGACCGCTGCCACTTCAAGGGGTTCGGGCCGTCGTCCCTGGACTTCGAGGCCGTCTACTTCATGCTCTCCAGCGACTTCAACACATACATGGACACGCAGCAGGTGATCAACCTCGCGCTCATGCGCGAGTTCGCGCGGCACGGGATCGAGTTCGCGTACCCGAGCCAGACCCTGTACCTGGCGCGGGTCAGTACGGCAGGCGCCCCGACGGGGCCGGCACCGAGTACGCCCTGAGGATCGGGTCGAGCGCCGACTGCGTGGCCGCGACGAAGTAGTAGATCGGCCCGCCGCGCTTGAACACGATGATGTCCGGGGCCCCGCTGCCCAGCGACGCCGGGGCGGGGATGGTGTACGCCCGGCGCTGCTCCAGGTCCGCGAGCTGCGCCTGGGCACGGCGGTCCACCTGCACGAACATGCTGACGTGCTCGCCGCCGGCGGTATCGAATGTGAACTGGCAACTGGCGGCGTGGTGCTCGACGGCGGGCGACGGGCTGGGGACGTCGGCGACGCGGGCGCCCCTGAACACCAGCCCCGTCCCCTCGACCTCATTGAGGGTGATGTCGTTGCCCAGCCAGTCCTTGCTCGCCGCGGCGGCCTCCTCCCTGGTCCTGGCGGTCAGGGCCGCGGTCCCGGCCTCCGTAAACGCGGCGTTGTGCGCGGCGGCCAGCGAGTTGCCCATGGCGGCCAGGCTGGGGGCGGTTGGGGCGCCCACGGACTCGGTCTTCTTCGTGTAGACGTAATAGCCCAGCCCGCCGATCACGGCGAGCGCGATGACCCAGAAGACCACCCGTCCCGCCGCCGCACCGTGCCTGCTCGTCATGTTCCGCCTTTCGTGAGATGGGAGCCCGGCCCTTCGGGCCGGGGATTAGAATCCGCCGATGCCCCCCTCCCGCCCATTCTACATCACCACGCCGATCTACTACGTCAATGACCGCCCCCACATCGGGCACTGCTACACCACCGTGGTCGCCGACGTGGCCGCGAGGTTCCAGCGGCTGATCCGGGGCGTGGGTGGCCCGCCGCTCCGCGGCGGTGAACGAGCCGCCGGAACAGAGCCGTCGCGGAGCGACGGGCTACCCGGAGTCTTCTTCCTCACCGGCACCGATGAGCACGCGGACAAGGTGGTCACGTCCGCCGCGTCACACGGGATGTCGCCGCAGGCGTGGGCGGACCACAACGCCGAGGAGTTCCGCAAGGCGTTCGCGTTCATCGGGTCGTCGCACGATGACTTCATCCGCACGACGGAGCCGAGGCACAAGGAACGGGTGACGCGGTATGTGAGGGCCCTGATGGACGCGGGGCAGATCTACAAGGGCGACTACACGGGGTGGTACGACCCGGGACAGGAGGAGTACCTGACGGAGACCGCGGCACGGGAGGCGGGGTACAAGAGCGCGATCAGCGGGCGGCCGCTGGTGAAACGAACGGAGCCGTGCTACTTCTTCCGGTTGAGCGAGTACCAGGTCCGCTTGCTGGAGCACATCGAGGGGAACCCCGCGTTCATCCAGCCGGATGCGCGGCGGCAGGAGGTACTGGGGCGCCTGCGGCCCCCCGCGGTCCTCAACAACGTGCCCGTCTCGCGCCCCGTCACCGACGACCCGGCGACGCAGTGGGGAATCCGCATACCGGGCGACCCCGCCCACCGCTTGTATGTGTGGATCGACGCGCTGTTCAACTACCTGACGGCGGTGGACACGGATGAGCGGCGCGCGCTCTGGCCCTGCACCGTCCACCTGATCGGCAAGGACATCCTGTGGTTCCACGCGGTGATCTGGCCCGCGCTGCTGATGGCCCTGCGGGCGTGCCCCGGGTACGAGTGGGTGGGTCTGCCCGGCACGGTCTTCGGGCACGGGTGGTGGATCAGCGAGGGGCAGAAGATGTCCAAGTCCCTGGGCAACTTCATCGACCTGGAGAAACTGAGGGCGTACGCGGGCCGGTACGGGGCGGGCGCGCTGCGCTGGTACCTGGCGACGCAGGGCCCGCTCGCGGGGAACGACGCGGACTTCTCGCACGCCAAGTTCGTGGAGGTTTACAACGCCGACCTGGCCAACGGCATCGGCAACTCGACCAGCCGCGTGGGCAACATGATCGAGAAGTACTTTGAGGGGCGCCTCCCGGCGCACTCGCCCGGGCAGGACGCCAACGGCCGGGGATTACGCATGTTCCCGGACGGCGGTGGGCATCGCATGATGGATCATGCCGGGGAGTCGGCGGACACTCTGTCGGCGACGGATCGAATCCGCTTCGATTTCGCGAACAATGCCGTCGCGCTCCGCGGCGGCGTCAACCTGGTCCAGTTCGTGGATCAGTACATCAACGTCACGCAGCCGTTCAAGGTCGCGAAGCAGCCCGAGTCGTCCTCGCGAGATTGGCTGGCGACGATCCTGTCGGACTGCGTCGAATCGCTGCGGGTCGCGTCGCTCCTCTTCTACCCCGCCATGCCGGAGAAGATGGCCGAGTTGTGGCGGCGGTGGAACTGCAACCACCTCCGCGATCCGGACGACGCGAACTCCGGCTTCGTCGCGCCGCTGGCCGAACTCGCCGAGTGGGGCGGGGCGTACTCGCTGCGGCCCGGCACGCCGATCCGCAAGGGCGACCCGTTGTTCATGCGGGCCGATCCGGTGGAACCTCCGCCGTGATATCTGTTGCGCTCCGGGCTCAGAGCCCCAAGCGCCAGCGCGGGGTGTTGGTCGCCCGACACCGGAACCCGTCGCTCGCGCTCCGGGCTCTGACGGAGCCCCAAGCGCCAGCGCGGGGTTCTTGCCTTCGGGCACCCGTCGCTCCGGCTCCGGGCTCTGACGGAGCCCCGAGCGCCAGCGCGGGGTGTTGGTCGTCCGACACCGGAACCCGTCGCTCCGGGCTCTGTTGGGCCTCTGGCTGGTATACTGCGGCCGGTGAAACGCCGCCCGCCGTTTCCCCATGAAGGTCGCGACCGGGGGATTTCGACCATGACAGAACTCACCAGGATCATCTCGGAGAACTTTTTCTGGTTCATGGGCGGGCTGATCGCCCTGACCGCCATCGTCTCCGGGGCGATAAGCAAGACCGTCCGCTCCACCAGCCGCGAGCGCACCCGTCGCGAGATCGCCGCCTACATCGCTGAGGGGAGCATGACGCCCGAGCAGGGCGAACGCCTGATGGCCGCGGGGAAGAAGCCCGAGAGTTGCTGCTGAAGGGCCTGGCACAGGCCCGGGTAACTGGAGAAGGCCATGTCCACGCTCGTGCTGGGGGATGCAAGACTGGAGGAGATCGCCACGGTCGGCGGGCTCTGCCTGGGCGGGCTGTTCATCCTGTTCCTGATCATCGCGACGGTCATGGAAGAGCGCCGCAAACTCGCACAGACCCGCGAGTTTGAGCAGACGCGACGCGAGATCGCGGCCTATGTCGCGGAGGGAACGGTCTCGCCGGATGACGCGGCCAAGATGCTGGAGCCCGGGAGGCCGATCAAGCAGCGGATCATCGACAGAGTGATGGGGAAGGCCTGACCCGAGCGCTCGGACACTGTTCGGGTCGCCTGCGCCGACGGGGGGCTGAAGCCCTAGAGTTTCCCGCCGGCGCGGAGCGTTCCATGCCGACAGGGGGACGCGAACAAAGGGGACAATCATGAGAAACGTCTTGTGCGGAATGGCGGCTGCTGCGCTCGTGCTGTCCTTCGGGTGCGACAGCAAGCCGCCCGCCGGCACCTCGGGGACTGGTGGAAGCCCCGGCGTCATGGGAACGAACACGGGGACCACGCCAACACCCGCGCTCCCGGCGGACGCCAAGACCCCGGCGGGGACGATCCCGGCGGCACCGACCGCCTGGGCGGCCGCGGCGACGGCCGCGAGCAACGCGCTGGCCGCGGCGAGGGCCCGGATCGATGAGGTTGCGGCGCACGCCTCGACCGCGACGGGAGAGGCGAAGACGAAGATCGAGGGCGTGGTGAAGGACCTGCGCGACCAGGCCGGCGCGATCGAGTCGCGGATCACGGAGTTGAAGAACAACGCGGCGGACAAGTGGGAGGAGATCCAGTCCGACGTGAGCGCGCGGATCACGGAACTGAACAAGAAGATCAACGACGCCCTGAAGCCGTGATGGGGCGGGCCCGGTGCGCTATCGATCAACGCCGGTCCGCGACCGGCGTTTTTTCGTGCGCCCCGCCAGCAGGCCGCGCAGAGCGGCCGCGGCCCGTGCGACCTCCGGCCTGTCCGAACAGGGTCCGGCGAGTGCCAGGGCGCGGCGGGCCTTGGCCGTGGCGCTGCGCCGGCGCTGGGGGTCCCCGGCGTCGCTGACATTGTCGTAACAGTCCGCGAGTTTGACGATGAGGGCGCGCCACCCCGCGGCCGCAAGGCGCCGGTCGTAGTCCGCCTCGCGTTCACGCTCACGGAGCCCCTTGTTCTTGGTCAGGGCGCCGACCAGGTCCGCGATGGGACGGCCGAACTGCGCCTCGATCTCGTCAAAGTCCGCGAGGGTGTCCTCGATGGTGTCGTGAAGAAGGGCGGCCGTCAGGACCGCCCCGTCGGTGCACCGGAATACGGCCAGGAGCGTGATCGCGACACGGCAGGGGTGCGCGAAGTAAGGCGTCTGACCGTCCTTGCGCACCTGATGCCTGTGGGATCGCGCGGCAAACGACGCGGCCTTCTGCCACGGGTGGCTCATGCCCGACGGTAGCCCCTTCACGCGGTCCGCAGGACGCCCTGCCGGACCTGCTCGCACAGGCCCTTGAGGTTCAGCCCCGCCAGTTCGGGCAGGTCGGGGCCGAGGTCGAGACCCTCGTCGGCGGCCAGTTGCCGCCCGAACCGCTGGCACGCGGTGACGATGGTGGAGTGGTTGGGGCGGCCCATCGCGCGGGCGATCTCCGGGTAACTGAGCGTGGTGAGGGTGCGGCTGAGGTGGGCGACCAGGGTGCGGGCGAGCACCACGCGCCGGTGGCGGCCCCGGCCCATGAGTTCGTCGGCCTCCACGCGGAGCGTGCGGCAGACCTCGTCGCTGATGCGGTCCACGCGGATGGGCTTGCGCGGGCGGAATCCCCGGTTCTCGTTGCCGGCGCCGATGCCCAGGGCCTTGTGCACCAGGTGCAGGCCGACGGTCTGCTTTCCGTCCGCGCTGCCGGCGAGCCCCGGCATCAGGCGCACCATCGCGTCCACCTGGGTCAGCGCGCCCTCCAGGTCGCGGATCGAAGCCCCGGGCGAGCGCCCCGCAAACTCCGCGATGCAGGCGCTCGCGGCCGCTTCCAGCGCCAGCCCGCGCCGGGCGGCCAGGGCGCGGAGGACCTGTTCGCGGAGAACCGGATCAGGCGGGTCGAGGCGCACGACCATCCCCGACATGAAGCGCGAGATAAGGGCGGATCCGAGTTTGGTCGACTGGCGCGGGTGCTCATCGGAGGCCAGGATGATGCGGGCCCCGCCCAGGTTGACGGCGTTGAAGGTGTGCAGCAGTTCGTTCTGGGTCTGGGTCTTGCTCGCCAGGAACTGCACGTCGTCCACGCAGAGCAGGTCGAGGCCGCGGTACGCGGCGCGGAAGGAATCCAGCCTCCCGTTGCGGACACCGGCGACGAAGTCGTTGGTGAAGTCCTCCGCGGTGGTGTAGCGGACCTTTGCCCCCGGGTGCAACTCACGGAAGCGGGAGGCAGCACCCTGCAGCAGGTGGGTCTTGCCGAGGCCGCAGAGCCCGTGGACGAAGAGCAGCGTGAAGGGCGGCGGGCCGCCCCCTTCGGAGATCTGCATCGCCCCGGTGTAGGCCAGACGGTTGGCCTCGCCCACGACGAAGTCGCACAGGCGGTGACGGAGCACGGACGACCCCGGGGTCCGGGGCGTCCCCGGGCCCATCCGGACCACGCCCGCGGGACGGGGCATCGGCGCGGGCTCCGTCGGCCGTGCCGTACGGCCGGTGAACGCCCCTCGATCCACCCGGAACTTGACCTCGACGGCGCGGCCCTCTTCGGCCGCACCCATCTCCGCGGCGGCCGCCTTGCGGAGCGACTCTCCGAAGCGGCGGGAGAGGAGGTCGCCGACAAAGCCGGTGGGGACGACGACCTCCACGCGGTAACCGGTGACACCGATCCGTGCCTGGTGAGAGAAGTACCGCGAGTAGTTCTCCTGCCCGACGTCTTCGGACAGGCGCGTCAGGATTCGATCGATCATCGCGGTACCGGCCCCGCTGGTGGTCTCGCCCTCACCCTGGTCCTCCCAGGTCCCCCGCCGCACGGTGTGGATGTCGCTCACGCTGTCGCCCCTGGTGCGAACAAACCCGCGCGCCCCGCGGCGCGCTCGGCCGGACCCCGAGTCCCTTCGCACACGACCTTCCCATCCCGCTGGCCGCAGAGTGACAGCGCCGCCGGCAGTGCCGGCTTTGCATCCACGGGTCGGGCTCGCGCCGGAAACACCCCCGGCGAATGAGAATCAGTCCGTCGGCCGCTCCCTGGCCGAGTGGGGGCAAAGTTATCCGAGACGGCCGACGCGGACAATGGCGACCCGGACGCGCGCGCGGGCCGGTGCGCGATCCGATGCGGAATCCATGGGCTTCACGCGCGAAAAAAAACTTTCACACCCGCGCCGTGCGGCGCTGCGGACAATCGGTGCAAAAGTCCGCCGCTCCGCGCAAAGCCCGCTGGATCGTGCGGTTGTCGCCCGCGCCGGTTGTGGAGTGTGTTGTCGCTACAGCGGGCGCACCATGCCGATGCGGGACGTGACGCGAACAAATCCGAGCGAGCGGTAGAGGTGCAGCGCCGGGACGTTGCGCGTGTCGACCGCGCAGGAGACGTGGCTGGCGGTCAGCGCCAGCACCCGCGACAGCCCCATCGACAGCAGCCGCCGCGCGAGGCCCTTGCCGCGCAGTTCCGGCGACAGCCCCAGGTAGACAAGTTCGACCGACGACTGTTCAGGGCAGTGGGTCAGGAGGAGACACCCGGCCGGTTGCCCATCGCGCACGACGACCCACCACAGGTCGGGGCTCCACTGGCCCGTCGCGCGGTGAGATTCAAGAACGTCCTGGGTCTCGCGGAGCCCGCAGAGTTCGGGACAATCAAGGGTGTCGATGTAGGACCTCTCCATGGCCTCGATGAGAGCGGCCCGGTCGGGGCCGGCCTCCGTCAGGTCTCGGACATTCCGGACCTCCACCCCGGGTGGCCAATCTCCGGCCGGGGCTCGGCCCAGCGACGGCCCGGGGAGGGGCCGGCGCAGGTATTCCAGTTCGCCGACGTGGACGAACCCCGCGGCGTCGAGGGCCTCAATGGCCCAGTTTTCCGCCGGTTCCGGGAGGGCCTGCGCGAGTTTGACGGGGGGGGTCCGCTCCCGGCCGACATAGCGGCACGCCAAGTTGGTGCAGGCGACCCTGTCCGCCCGCTGTTCCGCCGGTGTTCCGCAGGAGGGATCGGGGCCGGACAGCATGACCATCGCGGTCCGGCCGGCTCCAGGAACCGCCAGGCAAACCTGGCGAACCCTTGGGGTCCGACCGGTACGGTCCATCGCACCCCACATGAGGGAGACATCCAGCCCATGCATCGCCGCGGCCGAGAGCAGGCGTCGCCCGGCCCTGGCGCCCCCGGTCCCGGTGAGCCGCTGCGCGGCCGCCAGTTCCAGGTGCGGGCCGATTCGCTCGACCCTGGCCTCGGCTGGTGCTGTGGGGTCGGGCATCCGTGCGTTCCGGAGAATTGACCTGCGTCCCGGTGCCAGTAGACTAGCCGACCCGCCTTTACCCGGAGCGTCCCGAATGTCCACCCGCTGTTCCCGCCGCTGGCCCAGTTTCCTGCTCGCCACACTTTTCGTTGGGGCGCCCCTCCCGATGGTGTGCATACCGTCGGCCCTGGGGCAGCCCCAGCCCGCACCCGTGCCGAAGCGCTGGCAACTCGACCTGGAGATGGGGCCCTTCCGGATGGCGACCGTGGACGTTGGGGGCGTGCCGCGGGCCTACTACTACCTGACGTACCGCGTGGTGAACAACACGGGCCGTGACCAACTGCTGGCGCCGGCGTGGGACCTGGCTTCGGAGGACTCGGCGGTCCAGCGGTCCGGGCGTGACGTTCCCGCGGAAGTGACGCGGGAGATCATCAACCGGCTGGGCAACCCGTTCATCCAGGATCAGATCGCGATCATCGGGCCGCTGCTCCAGGGCGTGGAGAACGCCAAGTACGGCGTGGTGATCTGGCCGGTGCGGGAGATGAACGTCGACTACATCCAGGTGTTCGCGGCCGGCTTCAGCGGCGAGACAGCGACGATCAAGACCCCGGACCCTGAGACGGGCGCGACGAAGAGCATCCTTCTGCGGAAGACTCTGATGACGCGGTACCACTCTCCGGGCGAACTCGACCCGAACTCGATCGATCCGCTTCCGCCGGAGGACCGGCGCTGGGTGATGCGGTAGGGCGCCCGGAGCATTCATCCGGCGGCAAGGACGGACGCCGCGGCGACGACGGCGGCGGTTTCCACCCGCATGACGTGCGGGCCGAAGGAGGCGGGGGCCGCACCGGCAGCGCGCGCCGCGGCCCGTTCCGCATCGCTCCAGCCTCCCTCGGGGCCGATCAGCAGGTGAATCTCGGCGGAGTTGGGCGGTGTGAACGGTCCGCTCCCCGCGTCAGCCATCACAAGAGATGGAAGCGCCAGCGCCGTCGTGAACGTGATTGATTGCTCGATCCGCAGGGTCCAGGCGCGGCCGCACTGCTTGGCCGACTCCTGAGCGATGCGCTCAAGACGGTCGAGTCTGGCGGCGGCGGGCTCCGCGACCGTGCGCTCCGCGTGCAGCGGGCGCCAGGCCGCGGCGCCGACCTGGCTCAGGCCCTCGATCAACTGGGGGAGGCGGTCACCCTTCGGGGCGGGGCAGAGAACCACGACGGCCGGGCGGATGGGCTCGATCCGGCGGACGGTCTCGATGTTCACGCGGACCACCCACCCGTCGTATTCCTTGTCAATGGCGGTGACGGCGCCCGAGGCGATGGAACCCATGCCGTCCAGCACCTCCACCGGCTCACCAAGATCGAGGCGCTTCACACGGGCCGCGTGCCGGGCCTCCTCACCCCCGATAACCCACGGTCCGGGGGCGGGGGACGGTCGGGCAGGGAGGAAGAATCGGTGGGCGGGCATGAGTTTCCGGCTGCTGCGGGGCGACGCGTCCATCAGTGCGGGCGGAGGTGCGGTTATCGTTGAGTCGTCCGCGGCCGCGGCCGATCATTGGCGGGTCACGGGCGGGAGGTTGAGTGCCGAAACTGAAGGACAGGCCGGGGAGCCTTGACGACCGCGTGGCCGCGATGCTGCGGGGCCTTCACGCGGCGTCGGAACGGGTGATGCGTGAGATGGCGGCCGAGGAGGCCCCACCGCCGCCGCCCCCACTGGCCTCCAAGCCCCGGCCGATCCATGCTGAATCGGCGGACCTGGACGTGGGGCCCGAACTGGACCTACCCGGGAACGTACCCAAGCCGGTCGAAGCGGATGCGCCGGGCAGCGGTGCGGAGCCGGCCGACCTGGCTCCCGGGGCCCTGGTCGACCCGGATTCACCCGGTAGCCCCCCGGAGCCCGCGGACATCGCGGACTGCGTGGCGGCACTGGAATCCCAGGTGGATGCACTGCTCGGGCCGGCGAACGCCGGGCCTCCTGAGCCGGCTTCGCGGGAGGCGGAACCCGACGACGTGAGCGCCGCGCCGGCGGCGATCAGCCAACCGGAGGCCGCCCACAGAGGACTGAACACCCCACCGGCGGTGAATGAACCGGCCGGCGAGGTGACCCCGCCGGCAACGCCAGAGGCAGTCGTGGCAGAGCCCGCGGTTGCGGGCGTTACGGACGTGGCGACGGATACGTCGGTGCCGGCGCCGGCCCTGGGCCAGCCCGTCCACGAATCACCCGAACCTGTCGCGGCGGCGCCGGAGCCGCCTGAACCTGCGCCGGTCAAGCCGGCGCCCGCCACGCACGTTCCGGAACCCGGTCGAACCGTGGAGCCGGATGCTGTGCGGGCCGAGCAGCCCCGGCCGGCGGCTCCCGCTGCGAAGCCTGCACGCGAGTCGGAACGGCCCACACCAACGGACATCAGGTCACTGGATGACCAACTCGCGGTCGAGGCGGCATCGCTCCTGGACGGCGAGATCACGGACGAGAACGCCGAGCCGGTGGACGACACGCCGCCGCCGCCGATCCCGATGCCCAGGATGGCCCCGAGCGCCCCGGCGCCGGCCGCGCCCATCCCGATGCCTGCGAAGGCGGAGGCCGCCCCGACCCCGATCAAGGCCGGTGCGGAACCCGCAAGGCCCGCTGCCGCGTCCACCCCCACGCCGCCGCCGAAGCCGGCAGCCCCGGCGCCCGCGCCGAAAGCAGCGGTGAAGACCGGAGTGGCGGTCACGATCATCAACAAGGCGTCCGCCGCGGCGGCCCCGATCATCGCGGCCGGATTGCAAAGGGTGGATGCGCCGCTGCGCGGACAGCCCGCGGCGGTGCGATCCGCGGTGGGATGGATCGCGATCAATACGCTGTTCTGGGCGGTGGTGGTGTGGGCCTTTCTGCTGTTCTTCCGAACGGACACGCCACCGGAGAAGCCCCGGCCCGAGCCGCCCGTGAAGAGCCCCGAGCACGGATCAGGTTCCGGCGCCTCCCACGGCGCGGCGAAGCCGAGCGGCGGGCACGCCGCGAAACCGAGCGGCGGTCACGGGACTGCGAAGCCGAGCGGCGGTCCCGGGGCCGCGAAACCGAGCGGTCACTGATTCGTGAGCGATCGACGCCGGCATGGCGGGGCTACTGCTGCCGCGATGGTCACTTCGCGCTGGCGAGTTCCGTGGGTGCCGGTGCAGCCTTCGCTGCGGCGTACTCCTGAAGGCGGGCCATTGCAGCCCTGGCCTGCTCGGCGCCGTGGGCATCGCCGATCGCGTCCTTGAACAGGGCGATGGTCTGGGCCCGCTGCGGCGTGGGTTCGGTCGCCAGCGAGGTGTAGTTCTTGAGCGCCGAGACGATCTGGTCCTTGAGACCCGGGATCCGCGGGACCTTGCGGCCAATCTCGGCATCGACCTGAAGGGCCTTCGAGGCGGCCCAGTCGGCACGCTCGATCTGCCCCGCCGCGGCGGCGCAGATGGCGTAGCCGAGTTCGGCGATCCCCGGCGCATTTCCACGGGCAACGAGGTCGCCGAACGTTTCCATGGCTTCGGGGTTGCCGGTGGCCAGTGCGCGCCAGCACCACTCTTCCTGGGTGATGTACTCGGGCGCGGCCGGTTCGCCACGAACCGTGATGACACTGGGTGCCCGTTCGACGACCACGATCGGACGCTGGACGATGACGGACGGGTACTGATCCACGATGATCGGCCGGCGCACATAGACGGGCGGGCACGGGTCGATGACGATCGGCCGGCGCACGATGAAGGGGTCGCAGCGATCGATGAAGACGGGTCGGCGCGGCGGCGGGCAATACTCCCGGCCCCACGACCCGAAGCCCGCGCCGATGCTGATGCTCACGCTGGTGCGGGACCCACCGTCCCGGTGGCCGCCACGGTCCCAGTTGCCGCGGTCGGTCCCGCGGTTGCCGCCGCTGCGATAGCCATCGTGGTTGTCGCCGCCACGGCGGTCGGCCTGCCTCTGCCCGCGCCCATCGCGGTCGCCCCCACCGAAGCCAACCCGGCTCGGCGGCGAGATCGGGGCGCGGGCCGCACCGGCCGGCGAGGACTGGCGGAAACTCCCGACGCTCTTCCCGAACCCGACGCGGGAGCCGCTCTGCGCTTCGACCGATCCTGCGAGCGCCGCCAGTCCAGCGACCCCCAATGCCCACACCCGGTTCTTCATTGGAAATCTCCCGGCCACACGCCTCCGCCGTGGCCCCTCGGGCATAACGCTAGGATCGCCCCGCTATTGCCGCGAGGAGAGCCCCATGAAGATCCACGAGTACCAGGCCCGCGACCTTCTCCAGTCCTATGGCATCCCGGTTCCCCCGGGGCGGGCCATCGAGTCCGTGGACGACGCGGCCGCGGCGTACAAGGAGGTCACTGAACGAGGCGGGACGATGCTGGCGGTTGTGAAGGCGCAGGTACACGCGGGCGGGCGGGGCAAGGCAGGCTTCGTAAGACTGGTGCAGTCGGCGCAGGACGCGGCGGATGCGGCGCGGTTCATGCTCTCGAACCGGATGAAGTCGCCGCAGACCCCGCCCGAGGGCCTGGAGGTCAAGCGGCTGCTGGTCGCGGCCGGAGTTGAGATCGCGGATCGGAGCGGCGCTGCCCTCCGGAGCGGCGGGAGGGCCGCCGGTCCTGAGACCGGTGCCACCAAGGAGGAGTTCTACCTGGCGATCACCACGGACCGGCGGACGCGGCGGAATGTGCTGATCGCCAGCCGCGAGGGGGGCGTGGAGATCGAACAGGTTGCGCACGACCGGCCGGAGGCGATCCTCAAGGAGCCGCTGCACCCGCTGCTGGGGTTGCAGCCGCACCAGGCGCGGCGGGTGGCGTTCGCGCTGGGGTTCACGGGGAAGCAGGTGTTCCAGGCGGCGCAGGTCATGCTGAACCTGGCGAGGCTGTATGTGGAGAAGGACTGCACACTGGCCGAGATCAACCCGCTGGTGCTCACGGCGGGGGCCACGGGCGGCGCGGTGGTCGCGATCGACGCGAAGTTCAACTTCGACGACAACGGGCTGGTCCGGCACCCGGAACTGGAGGCGATGGCCGACCCGAACGAGGAGAACCCGGCGGAGGCGCGGGCCAAACGCTTCGGGCTGTCCTACATCGCGCTCGACGGCAACATCGGGTGCCTGGTCAACGGGGCTGGGCTGGCGATGGCGACCATGGACATCATCAAACTGCACGGCGGGGAGCCGGCGAACTTCCTGGACGTGGGCGGATCGGCGAGCGAGGAGGCGGTGACGGAGGCGTTCTCGATCATCCTCTCCGACAGCCGCGTGAAGGGCATCATGGTCAACATCTTCGGCGGGATCATGAAGTGCGACATCATCGCGCAGGGGATCGTGAACGCCGCGGCGAAGATCGGGTTCCGCGTGCCGCTGGTGGTGCGCCTGGAGGGGACGAACGTGGAGGCGGGGCGGAGGCTGCTGGAGTCGGCCCGTTCCACGCTGCCCACGCTCCAGGCGGCAACGGACCTGGGCGACGCGGCGAAGAAGGTGTGCGACGCGGTGGCGGCGGGATGAGGAGGCCCGGCCCGGGCCGCGGGGCTTGATCACGGGGGGCCGGCGGGCGGACACGCCAGACCCTCCGCTTCCATCGTGGCTCTCGGTATCCGCCGCCCTCATCCCCGCCTGTTCAGTCGGTTTCGTCCCCGCCGAACTCTGAGAGTTTCTGGACCATGCGGATCACATACTCGTATGTGTGGGACTCGTCGTTGAGCAGGACGACGTTCCACGGCACCGGGGTGCCGGTGTCCGTCTCGGGCCTGGCTTGGGGGGCCGCGGTTGCCACGGGGAACGCTACGCCGCTCCCGGCCCGATGGCCCTGAAATATGGGGATTTTTCCGGGCGCGGGCCGATCCGAGAGGGAACCCAGCGGTGCGGCCGGCCCGTGAGGATCGCGGGACGGGCGCACCCGACGAAAGGCGCACTCGTGAACAAGGGCGAACTGATCGACCAGGTCGCGACGGAACTCAAGACCAGCAAGTCCGAGGCGGCGCGGGCCGTGGAGGCCGTGGTCGCGTGCATCTCCAAGGGTGTGAAGAAAGAGGACAAGGTCGCGATTGCCGGCTTCGGAACCTTCCTGAAAAAGCGGCGGGCGGCGCGGAGCGGGGTCAACCCGTTCACCAAGCAACCCATCAAGATCGCGGCCAGCCGGACGTGCGGGTTCAAGCCCGCGGCGTCGTTCAAGGGATCGCTGTAACAGAAGACCCCGGCGCGGGGACCGGGTGGGCGTCGAACCGAAGGATGGCCGAGTCGGCGGGCTCAGGCCGCGGCGCGCTCGACAACCTCGATCGCCTTCATCACGTCGCGGCAGATCGGGAAGACGCGGTCGAGTCGGGTGAGTTTGAAGAGGTACTCGACGTTGTGGGCGGTGTTGACCAGGGCGATGCGCCCGCCGCCCTCGCGGAGTTTGGTCAGCAGTTCGACGAGCACACCGATGCACATGGAGTCCATGTACTGCACGTTCTGCAGGTCCAGGACCACATGGCGGACGGGCGGGTACTCCTCGTCGCCGGAGGCGGCGATGCGCTCGGTGAGTTGCCGTGCCAGGTCGGAGGAATCCTGTCCCGACAGCGTGCTCACGGTGAGCGTCGAGACGAGGGTCTGCCCCAACTGATCGAAGGTGGTGAGCACGCGTTCGGCCGGGCCCGCAACGGGCGCGGGCTTCACGGGCGGCGGTGCGGTGCGAGACTTGCCGAACATTCGTTCTCTCCCGGCCCCCGGTCAGTTATCCCAGCGCTGAAGGCTCGAGCCCCCCGTCCGTCCCGGCGGGAGGGGCGTCGCCCGCCCGTACCCTGACGCCCCCGGTGGACGGGCCGGCGTGGGAGCGGCCGGCGGCGCCTGGGTGCGGCGTTCCCGGGCCTCGGAGATCGAGCGGTCAAGTTTCCGCAGGATCGCCTTGACCTGGTTGAAGGAACGCTCCGAGGTGCTCATCGCGCGGCTCCCAGAATCTGGCCGCGGGTGCTATCGGCAGCCGTGCGCGGCAACTTCCTCTTGCCCGGAGCGCCCCGGTTGACGCGGGAAGAAAGCGTGCGGGGTGTGCGGGCTGGCGGCCTTCTGCGGCGCTTGATAGCCTGCGGGCGCCCCGGCAGAGCGGTTATCTACCCATGGCCCAGGTCTCCCTCCAGCACGTCCGCAAGGTGTACGCGGGCGGGGCGGAGGGGCTGCGCGGCTTCAGCCTGGATATCGCGGACGGGGAACTGGTGGTGCTGTTCGGGCCCAGCGGGTGCGGGAAATCCACGACGGTGCGTCTGATCGCCGGCCTGGAGTCGCCCACGGAGGGCACGATCCGGATCGGCGGACGCGACGTCGCAGGCGTGCCGCCGAGGGACCGCGGCGTGGCGATGGTGTCGCAGGGATCGTCCCTGTACCCGCACATGACGGTGCGGCGGAACCTGGAGTTCCCGCTCCGGGTGCGGCGGATGCCCGTCTCCGAAGTGCGGTCCCGTGTGGCCCGCACGGCGGAGGGGCTGGGGATCGAGGGCCTGCTGGATCGAAAGCCGGCTCGGTTATCGGGGGGGGAGCGGCAGCGGGCGGCGCTGGGTCGGGCGCTGGTGCAGCAGCCGCGGGTGTTCCTGATGGACGAGCCGCTGTCGGACCTGGACGCGTCGCTGCGGGCGGACCTGCGGCAACGGATCCGTGCGCTGCAGAGGCGGCTGCACACGACCCTGGTGTACGTCACGCACGACCAGGAGGAGGCGCTGGCCCTGGCGGACCGCCTGGTCGTGCTGAGCCGAGGGCTGCTCCAGCAGGCCGCCCCACCGCGGGAGGTCTACGAACGCCCGGCGAACCGGTGTGTCGCGGGGGCGGTGGGATCACCCGTGATGAACTTCTTCCGCGGCGCGGTGCGCGGCGGACGGGTGCAGGTTGCGGGATCGTGGCTGGGGGTGGGGTCGCCAACGCTCGAAGGGCGGGATGTCGTGGTCGGCGTGCGCCCCTCGGCGCTGCGCGAGTCGGCCACGGGATCGTTGTCGATCACGGTGTCGAGCGTCGAGTTGCTCGGCGAGTCCGTCGATGTGGTGGGCGACCTGGGCGCGGTGCCGGTGGCGGCGCGGCTTCCGGCGCGGGATGGGATCACGATTGGCCAGCCCCTGCGCCTGGATGCGACGCATGTCATGGCGTTCGAGCCGGGAGAGTTTGGCGCGCGGCTCTTTCCTTGACATCGGGTTGCCACCGCCCGCCGGCTCGCAACGCGGGATCGGGTCATGCAGGCCGTGAGGCCGGCACTGGGGGCGCCGCTGCTGCGCTCGGAGACGTACGAGCGGCGGCGCCCTCAGTGAGCGATGATCGCGGCGGCGTCGTCGAGGATGGCGGCCGCCTCGGCGGCGCCGGGGGCTTCGGCGATCAGACGCATGATGGGCTCGGTGTTGCTGGCGCGGACGTGGAGCCAGGCGCGGCGCTGCGGCCAGTCCACGCGGACGCCGTCCTGCAGATCGATCGCCGCGTGAGCGGAGCCGTAGCGGGTTGCGATGCGGTCCACCGCGGGGCGGGCGTCCTCCTTCCGGGCCAGGTCCACCTTTCGCTTGTCGATCGCGTAGGACGGGATGCTGGAGACAAGGTCGCTGAGCGTTCGGCCGGTGCGGGCCATCAACGCCAGGATGAGCGCCATGCCGGAGATCGAGTCGCGGACGTACGTCACCCGCGGCCAGATCACGCCGCCGTTACCCTCGCCGCCCATCAGGACGTTGTTCCCCGCCGCGGCCTCGCGTTTCATGGCCTCCACGACGTTCGCCTCGCCCACCGCGGTGCGCACGACGCGGGCGTGGAAGACGCGGGCGACGTCGTCGATCATGCGGCTGGTCGAGAGATTCACCGCGACCACGCCCCCCGCCGGCGCCTTGCCGGCGGCCGCGGCGTCGCGATGGGCCTGAAGGAGCGCGGTGGCGGCAAGGACCGGCGTGTATTCCTCGCCGATGTAGCGGCCGCCCTCGTCGATGATCGCCAGGCGGTCCGCGTCGGGGTCCTGCGCAAAGCCCACATCGGCATTGAAGGTCGTGACGGCGGCGCCGAGCGAAGCAAGGTTCTCCCTGGTGGGCTCGGGCGGGTGCGGGAAGATGCCGGTCGGCTCGGAGTTGCGATGGATGAGTTCCACGCCGAGGCGGGCCATGAGGTCGCGGCTCCCGGCAATGCCTGACGAGTTGACCGAGTCGACGACGACGCGGAAGCGGCGCTGGCGCAGCGTGCGGATGTCCCACGGGATGCCGCCCGTCACGGCGTCCACATGGATGCGCGTGGCCGCGCCGGGGTTCGCGTGCAGCGCGGCAGGCGAAGTCGATGCTGAACCGGCGCGGTAGCGTTCGATGATCTCCTGGGCGAGGGCGGCGGGCGGGGCGCAGGCGTCGGGGAAGAACTTCAGCACGTCCTCGATGACATCAGTCTCCGTCCGGATCACCGGGTTCGTGCGGATCAGGGCCTTGAGCCCGTTCCACTCCTGCGGATTGTGGCTGGCGGTGGCGATCATCGCGCCGGCGGCGTCCAGGTGGTCGGCCATGACGCCCGCGGTGGGTGTCGCCGCCACGCCGATGTCGGTCACCTCACACCCCGCGGAGCGCAGGCCGAGGACGGCGGCGCGGACGACGATCTCGTGCCCCGCTCGCCCGTCAGCGGCGAGGACAACGTTCGTGGGGCGGCGTTCCCCCGGCGCCAAGGCCGTCTGCGAGCGCTCGTGACGCTCGCGCAGCCACGAGCCGAACGCTCGCGCGTAGTTTGAGGCGACGTCCGGTGTCAGGCTCGTGCCGACGATCCCGCGCAGGCCGCTGATACCGATCATGAGGGGGGCCTCGGGCATGCTCATCGCACCTCTGTCTGGCAGGTCAGGACCAGGGCCCCCTGGTCCGTCTTCAGGTCGAGGATGCGGACGCGCCGGCCATCCCCCAGTTTGACAACGGCGTTCTGCACGATGGGCAGTCGGCCAAGGAAGGCGTTGAGCATCGCGCGGGTCTCCGGAAGGTCGGCGACGCTGCGCGGCATGTAGCGGGCGGCGTTGTCCTCCGTGTGCTGGAGCACCCAGGATGCGGGCACGCCCAGGCGGCCGACGTGTACCCACTTCGCCGGGGCCGAGAGCGAGCCGTCGGGGTTGAGCGTCGGCTCGATCGTCGCGGAGATGACCTGCTCCTGCCCGCCGACCTTCACGCGGGCCCCCACCTTCAGCGTGCCCTGGTCGAAGTCCACCTGGACCTCGCTGATCTCCTCCGGCCAGTGGAAGTCCTGCTCACGGTTGGCCAGCCACTTCGGCAGGCGGACGTTGAGCCACGCATTGGCGTCCGCGGCGTCCACGCGGATCTCGAAGGGCTCGCTGCGCCACTGGCCGGGCTCGCCCGGCGTGAACCCGGCCGCGGTCGGGCGGGCGGCGGACATCCCGCTGAATACGCGGTCCTCGACGTTCTGGGCGGCGCGGATGGTGCGGGGGTCCTGGGAGTGGACGGAGCGCCACCACCCGGGGCTCTGGCGGATCATCGCCAGCGCCCCCAGCACGGCCAGGCTGGCGGCGGCGATGAGCAGGAGGCCGCTGACGACGGCGATACGCTGGAACCGACGCGGCACGAGAGCCCTCCGTGGCGAGCGGAGGATGGTACCGGGCCTGAAGCCGGGGCGGGTTGGTGCCCCGAGCGCCAGCGCTGGACTTTCAGAGCCCCAAGCCCAGCGCGGGGCTTTGGTCGCCCCGGCACCGGGTCGCTCCGGGCTCTGCACACCGGGTCGGGTCGCTTATCGCTTGGAGAACTGGAAGCGGCGGCGGGCGCCGGCCTGGCCGTACTTCTTGCGTTCGACCTCGCGGGCGTCGCGGGTGAGCATGCCCTGCTCGCGCAGGGCCGTTTCCAGCGTCGGGTCATAGCCGACCAGAGCCCGGGCGACGCCGAGCATGACGGCGCCGGCCTGACCCATGAACCCGCCCCCGTGAAGTTTCACGCGGATGTCGAACTTGCCGACCGTGTTGGTGGCCCTGAGCGGGGCGAGCGAGTCGGCCCGGTCGCGCTCCTCAGCGAAGTACTTCTCGACGGGACGCTCGTCCTTCGTAGAGCCGCGGAGGAGAAAGGTGCCCTCGCCCTTGGCCGGGCGCAGGCGGACTCGGGCGACGGCGGTCTTGCGCCGGCCGGTGCCCCACCACCAGCCGCGGGTGTCCGCCTGCCTGGCGTCCTTGACCTTGCGCTGGATCTGCTTCGGGGGCTGGGATGCGGCGGCGTCGGGCTGGGTCGTCGTCTGGGACATGGGCGCGTGATCCTTAGGGTCGGCGATCATGGCTTCACCGCCGCGAGTTCGGCCTTGTGCGGGTGGTCGGCCTCGGGATAGACCTTCAGTTTCTTGAGCATCTGGCGGCCGAGGCGGCTCTTCGGGAGCATGCGCTTCACGGCGTCCTCGATCAGTTTGTCGGGACGGCGCTGGCGCACGCTGCCGTAGGTCTCGACCTTCAGCCCACCGGGGTACTCGGTGTACCGCATCTTCAGCCGCTGGTCGGCCTTGTTGCCGGTCAGCGCAACCCTCCGGGCATTGGTGACCACGACGAAGTCACCGGTGTCCACATGCGGGGTGTAGGTCGGGCGGTGCTTGCCCATCAGGATGGTCGCGGCTTCCGCGGCGAGACGACCCAGGGGCTGACCCTCGGCGTCCATGTGCTGCCAGTTGCGGCGAAGGTCACCGTTCTTGGCGTTGTAGGTCTGGCGTCGCATAGCGGCTCCGGGGCCCAAGGGCAGATCAGTCGTCGGCTCGGTGAGCCGACCTGCGCGCCGCCTACCGGGCGGGGCGGGGCCGCATCCCTCGTGGATGACGGCCAGGATTTCGGGCGTTCCCGGGCCAAACCCGGGGAGGAGACAGTAGACAGGCCCCGGCGGCAGTCAACCGGGTGTTTCAGACTGGCTTCCGGGTGCCGGCAGCCGATGATCCTGCATGACCGAACCCGGACAGACTGCGGTTGAACCTGGAACCCCGGCCCTCTCCCGCACCGTGGGGATGGTGGTGATCCTGCTGATCCTGGCGGTGGCCGCGGTGCAGCAGATGGCCATCTCCTCGCCACCCCCGGCGCGTGAGCAGGCGGGCACGCTGGCCCCGCCGGACACGCAGTTTGAGACGACCTGCCGGATCGCCGTCATGCTCCACCAGTTGGGGCGCGAGGACGAATCACTGAGGCCGCTGGTCGACGCCGGGGGCGGAGGCCTGACGCCCAAGGAGATACGGAGCCAGGCGGAAACGCCGGAGGACAGGTTCCGGGCGGCGGTTGTCATCGCCGAGTTGAACGGCGCGGATGCCGGCCTCCGGGAACTCGAAACACTGGCGGAGGTTCCGGACAAGCCCCCCGCCCTGGAGGCCGACGCCGCTGCGCTCCAGCGCATCCTCCGGGGCGGTGAAGCGACGACCGAAGAGGCGGCCCACCTCCGCGAGGACCACGGGTGGTTCGGGCGACTGGCGCTGGTGATCGGCAAGCCGGACACGGACCCGGAGCGTCAGGCGGTGGTCGGGCGCGGCATGGACCTGATCACGCTCTTCGCGGGGGCCTTCCTGCTGGGCGGCGCGGCGATGCTCGCCGGGTTCGTGCTCTTCATCGTCGGGCTGGTGAAATGGCAATCCGGATCGCTGCGGCCGCGGTTCACCCCGATGCCGCGGGGCGGGAGCGCCCTGATCGAGATGGTGGCGGTGTTCATCGTGTCGTTCCTGGTGCTGAAGGAGGTCGCGGGCCTTGTCGGGAGCGTGTGGCCGGGGTTCGAGACAGGCTTTGCGCTCACGGTGCAGTGGCTGCTGCTGCTGGTCGCCCTGTGGCCCATCGTGCGGGGGATGCCGCGGCCGGCCGCGATGCACGCGCTGGGGCTGTACCGGGGCAGGGGTTTCTTTCGGGAGGTCGGGGCCGGGATCGTCGGGTACCTGGCGTGCCTGCCCCTGCTGCTGCTGGGCATGATCTCGATGATCGTGCTGATGTTCGTCGAGCAGCAGGTCCGGAAGCACCTGGGCAAGGGCGAGCCCGGGCCGGTTCACAACCCGGTGTACGACCTGGTGGCCGGGGACAAGAGTTCGCCGTGGATGGTGGTGGTCGTCTTCCTGCTGGCGACGGTGTGGGCACCGGTGATGGAGGAGATCGTGTTCCGCGGGGCGCTGTTCGGGCACCTGCGGAAGAGATGGGGCGTTCTGGCGTCGGCGCTGGTGGTCGCGCCGGCCTTCGGGCTGATGCACGGCTACCCGCTGATCCTGCTGGGCGGGGTGATGTCGCTGGGGTTCGGGTTCTCGCTGCTGCGGGAGTGGCGCGGCTCGCTGATCGCCCCGATGGTGGCGCACTGCATCAACAACTTCGCCGTCCTGACCCTCGTGATCACGATGATGCGGGTGCTGAAGTAGCCGTGCGGGGTACGGGGTTGGCGGCTTCCAGCAGCCGGGCGGCGCGGAGCAGGCTCGATTCCTGCCACGCCGGGCCGACGAGTTGAAGGCCGACGGGCAGGCGTGAACCGGCCTCGCCCGCCCTCCCGCCGGGGAGGGCGACCGCCGGCAGCCCCGCCAGGTTGACGCCGACGGTGTAGACGTCCTCGAGGTACATCGCAATGGGGTCCGCCCGCTCGCCCAGTCGGAAGGCGGGTCCGGGGCTGGTGGGCAAAAGCAGGGCGTGGCAGCCCGCGGCCCAGGCGGCGTCGAAATCCGTCTTGACCAGGCGGCGGGCCCGCAGCGCGGTCAGGTAATAGGCGTCGTAGTACCCGGCGGAGAGCGCGTACGTGCCGAGCATGATGCGGCGCTGGACCTCCGGGCCGAGGCCCTCGCTGCGCGAGCGGCAATACAGATCGAGAAGCCCCCCCTCCGCCCTCGAAGACTCGGGCACCTCCCCCGCCTCCCCTTCCCGTGCGGGGGAGGATCGGCGCCCGTAGCGGATGCCGTCGTAACGGGCCAAGTTAGAGGACGCTTCCGCGGCCGCGACGAGGTAGTAGGCGGCCAGGGCGTGGTCGGTGTGGGGCAGGTCCACATCGACAATGCGGGCGCCGACGACTTTGTAGGCGTTGATCGCGCTGTCGAGTGCGGCGGTTACCGCGGCGTGGTGTGAGGCTGCCCGCGCCTGTCGGGGAACACCGATGACGAGGCTTGGGGGCGGTGTGGAAGGATCGTGGGTGAATTCTTCAAGCTCGCGGCGGGCGGAGGTCGCGTCGAGCGGGTCCGGACCGGCGATGACGCTGAGGGCGAGCGCGGCGTCGTCCACCATCCCGGCGAGCACGCCGATCTGGTCGAGACTGGAGGCGTATGCGATGAGCCCGTAGCGCGACACGCGCCCGTACGTGGGCTTCACGCCGACGATGCCGCACCACCCCGCGGGCTGGCGGATCGACCCGCCCGTGTCGGAGCCGAGGGCGACCGGCACGAGCCCGGCGGCGACCGCGGCCGCGGAGCCGGAGGATGAGCCGCCGGGGACGCGGGATTCATCGTGAGGGTTGCGGGTCGGTCCGAACGCGGAGTTCTCGCCGCTGGATCCCATCCCGAACTCGTCCAGGTTGGTCTTGCCGACGATGACGGCGCCGGCGTCGATCAGGCGGCGTGCGGCGGTTGCGGAGAAGGGCGACTCGTAGTTCTCCAGCATCCGGCTGCCGGCGGTGGTGCGGCCCCACTCGAGGCAGATGTTGTCCTTCAGCGCGACCGGAACCCCCGCGAGCGGACCGGGGTCTTCGCCGCGGGCCATTCGCGCGTCGATGGCGCGGGCTTGTTCCAGCGCGCGGTCGTGGAACACCTGGAGGAATGCGTTGAGGCGCGGGTTCGCGGCGTCGATGCGGGCGAGCGCGTCGCGGCAGACCTGCGCAGCGCTCACTCGCCTCGCGCGAACGTCGGCCGCGATCTGTGTCGCGGATGCCGTCACGCCCCGCCGCCCCCGCCCAGCACCTTCGGCACCTTGATGAAGACACCGGTCTGGAGACCGGTGCCACCGGCCCACGTCGCCGGCGCCATCTTCTGGAGCACACCGTCCGGGAGCACCGGCCCCGGCTCATCGGCGTCCAGCCGGTTGACCTCCTCACCCACGTGCGCCAGCGGGAGGGCCCCCGCCAGGTCCAGCCCCCGCAGCCGCTCCATGTACCCGAGCACGGCCGCCAGGTCGGCCCGGTACCGCTCGACCTGCTCCTGCGTCAGTGCCAGCCGCGCGAGAGCGGCGACCCTGCGGACTTCGTCGGCGGAGAGCGCCATGCCCGAGTGTACCGCTCCGGCGCTAGGCTTTGCTCATGGGGCGACGCGCGCCATGGAGGCGACTGCTGGTCAATCCCGCGGCGTCACTCATGCTCGCCGCACTCCTAGTCGCCGACCTGTTGTGCCTGCCGGACAGTGTGTACCGCGGCGGGTACTCGGCGGCCGGACGGGCGACGAGCCTGCTGCTGGGCCGGGCGCTGCCGCAGGGCGACCCGCCGATGGGCGACTTCATCGCGGTGCGCGAGCCGACCGGGTTCCGCCGCCTGCACCCGGAGGAGGACAGCTGGGACGAGACGACGCGGCTGCTGGCGCAGCGCCCGCAGGACATGGTGCTCTTCTCTGCGATGTATCACGAGGGCTCGTTCGGCGTGTGGGCCCCGACCCGGCACAGCCGGGCGATCCGGCTCGACAGCACGGTCGGGTCCGGCATCCCGAAAGCGGAAGCGGACGCGCTCCGAGCCCGGTTTCTCGACGAGTTCGGGTTTCCCGCACGGTTCAGCGCCGCATCCCGCGCCACCCTGGTCGCGGGCGGAACGGCGGCCGAGAGCGGGGTGGTCTGGAGCGGCTACGCGCATGACGCGGCCGCGCTCATGGCGCTCGCCCTGCTCATCCTCTCGCTGGGCTGGGTCTCTCTCGGACCCTGGAGTCGATCCTCGCGCCGCGCTCGGGCGATGGCTCGGGCGCGCTGTCCACGCTGCGGCTACTCGATCCGCGCCCTGCCCGAGCCCCGGTGCCCGGAGTGCGGCGAGGCGCTCGCGTGACCGCCGCGGGCCGCGTCTTGATGCCTTGATGCCGCGTGCCTTGATGCCCTTCTTCGTTTCAAACCGGGTCTGACGGAAGAGAGGCATCGAGGCCAGAGGCATCGAGGCGAAGCGGTGCAGATACACTCGCCCATGCGCGTCATCGTCACCGGGCAGGTCGGGATGGAGAAGAAGCGGTACCTGGAGGCGGCGTCGCGCCTGGCGGGGGAGCAGGGCGAGGCGCTGCCGCTCTACCACGTCGGGGACATGATGTACCGCGAGGCTCCGGACGTGCGCCCGGGGCGCATCCTGGACCTGCCGCTGTCGCGTCTCACGACGCTGCGCCGGGCGGCGCTCAAGGACATCATCGCGGAGTCGAAGGGGCAGCCGAACCTGCTCGTCAACACGCACGCGACGTTCCGCTGGCGGCACGGGCTCTTCAGCGCGTTCGACTTCGACCAGGTGCGGCTGCTGGAGCCGGACCTCTTCGTGTGCCTGGTCGACAACATCGAGACCGTGCACCACCGCCTGCACGCCGAGCACGAGTCGGACGCGACACTCAAGGACTGCATGGTGTGGCGCGAGGAGGAGACGCTGGCGACGGAACTGATGTCGCAGGCGATCCCCGGCAGCCGGTTCTACCTGCTGAGCCGCGGGCGGCATGTGGACACGACGCGGACGATGTTCCGCCTGGCGTGCCGGCCGGGGATGAAGAAGGTCTACCCGAGTTTCCCGATGAGCCACGTGATGGACCTGCCGGACGTGCTGGCGGACATCGACCGGTTCCGGGCGCGGCTGGCGGAGCACTTCATCACCTTCGACCCCGGCGACGTGGACGAGAAACTGCTGCTGGAGCGGGCGATCGCCGCGGCCCGGGAGGGGAAGGAGTTTCTGGAGGTCGCGCCGCACACGTTCGGCGGGGCCATTCCTGGTGGCACTTCTCTCCAGAGAAGTGAATCCACCGCCCCTGGTGGAACTCCTCTCCAGAGGAGTGCATCCGTCCCCGGTGGCACTTCTCTCCAGAGAAGTGAATCCGTCCCCGGTGGCACTTCTCTCCAGAGAAGTGAATCCACCGCTCTGGAGAGCGGTGCCACCAAGACACCCCGTGTCCGCGTCCGCGAGGTCCTGGACATCGCGGGCGACATCGACGGGCAGATCTACATGCGCGACTTCAAACTCATCGACCAGTCCGACATGATCGTCAGTTACATCCCGGAACTGCCCGGCGGCATGCCGGGGCTCTCCAGCGGTGTCGAGCGCGAACTGCACCACGCCTTCGAGCACACCAAGGAGGTCTACGTCGTCTGGCGCCCGAAGAAGACCCCCTCGCCGTTCATCACCGAGACCGCGACCAGGATCTTCCCGGACGTGGACGCGGCCCTCGCCCACTTCGACTCCCGCGGCATGTTCGGCGAGCGGAATCTCTTCGGGCAGTGAATTTGCAGATTCGCCTTGACGTAGGCCGGGGGGGTACACTTCCCGTCATGCGACGGCTGACCACCCTCAGGGGCCGCATCGCGGTGTGTTACGGCGCGGCCGTCTTGGCAACCCCGCTCTGCGCGTTCGCACAGACGGCCGACTCGGGATTCAACAAGTGGTGGAGTCTACTGACCTCGGGCGGCGCGGCCGGGCCATCGACGGATGGATTCCGCCTGGACTACCGCGTCGAATATCTGTCTGTCCCGACCGACACTGAACTTTCCAAACTTCGCCGCGAGGTCGCGGGGCACCCCGAGCATCCCCAATACTCGCGTCTGCAACAGTACGAGAAGCGCCTCGCGGGCAAGGAAGTCACAGAGAAGTCCGTGTGGCGATTGAATGGGCTCTGGCGGATCAGCCAGTCCTGGCCGGAGAGCCCGCTGCCATACTGGGACTTTGTGTGGGGCTCGTCGTCGGCGTGGCAACTCACACCGGCGCGGCTGACCTTATTCTCCGAGGACGCTTCGAGCGAAGCGGGAGACACGCACGCGCGCAACTCAGGGAGCATGAACTACGAGGTCGGCTTGCTCCTGACCGGTGGCGTGATGGGCGCCGTCGCGAACTCGATGGACCTTCGACCGGTGCTCGATCGTCCGGACCATTGGACCGTCGCCGCCACACTTGTGCGGGATCAGGATTCGATAAGGTATTCGGCCGAGGGCGACTGGGACGCGGCAGCGGCCCGCGGCACGGTAACTGCTTCCTCGTTCGAAGTTCTGGACCGAGCGGGAAGGGTAACGGCCGCGTCGACCTGCTCCGCGCCTGGATGGGAAACCGTTTCCGGCCTGGATCTCGCGGTGGCTCGGCGCGCCATCGTCAGCGGGATGGACGGAAGACCGGACCGCGCAATCGTGTTCGTGGCGGCCGCACCGTTTACGGCTCGTGAGTTCGAGGAACTAACGACACCACCCTCGGCGGGTGGTAATGATCCTGTCCGCGGCGCGGCGTCGTTCACCTCTGTACTCGACCTGCGGGGCCCGGAACAGCGAGAAGCAAGTGTGTTGAATAACACTCTTCAATGGAACACCACGACGTCTGACGCTCCGAGACGCATACTTCAATGGTCGGGCTGGGCTCTTCTGGCATTCCTGGCTCTTACCTTCGTGCTGATCCGCGCGCGTCGCGCGGCGCGCGCATCTTGACCATTTTGGAGGGGATTCATCGCCATGCTTCTCGCCGGCTGGACCGTGCGACGAGTCGGCCATCGCGAGCCCGATCGACGCCCCGCCGCGGCCGGTTTCACGATCGGAACATCTGATCTTTGGTCCCGCGATCGGACGGACATGGATCCGGCGGGGTTGAGCGCCGGTTTCTGGGTGGCGCGAGCGCTCGTCGCCGGGCGTTCATTGCCCCCCGCATCTCACGCCCCCC
>JADLGW010000036.1 GCA_020849105.1 Phycisphaerales bacterium
CCCGCGAGAACGTCGGCGATGTCGGGGTGCAACTCCACTACGCCGCCCTCACTTCCGCGGGGGGCAGGGACGCGAGCGGGCCGGGACGCAGCCCGAGCCGCCGACGCACCGCGTGCGCCCGCTGCCGGCCCAGGTACGTGATCTTGTAGCCCTTCGCGGGCGAGCCCGTCGCGTGACGGCCCAGGATCAGCGTGAGCGCGAACGCCTGCGCGTCCGCGGTCGTGGCAAGGTGCGCCTCGGCCCGGAACTCCTCCAGGTTCAGCGGGCAGTCCACCGCCCGTTCCAGCATGAGCAGGATCGCCTCCAGCGGGGTGCGGGGTTTCATGGGGCGTCCCCCGGCTCGCGCCTGCGCAGCACCGCCTCGGCTTCCTCCATCGCCAGTAGCGCTGTACGCTCAAAGCCCGCGGGGTCTTGTCCGGTCGCTACCGAACTCGTGGCACACGCCAGCGCTTGTGCCGCGGCATAGACATGCCGCATGGCGACGATCAGCCGCTCGCCGTACTGGACCTGTGTTTCTGATCTCATTTCACCACCAGCCCGTGTTCGTGGAACCGCAGCGTCCTGGGGTCGAAGGTGAACGCCACCTTCATCCCCTGCCCCCGCCCGTTGCGCGTCTTGCGCAGGTACAGCATCCGGTTCGCCGACGCGCCGCCGGGCACCGTGCCCATCGAGTTGCGGCACTGGACCTGCTCCTCGGGGTCGTGATCGGCCATGACGATCACCGTCTGGGTGAACTTCGGGTAGTCGCTCCCGCCCGTCAGGTCGTCCAGCGTCGGCGGCCCCTTGCGCACCGTGCCGATCCGGGGGTGCGTCACCAGCAGCAGCGACGCCCCGGTGTCGAGCCCGATCCGCTTCACCCGCTCGATGAAGTTCCCGTCCTCGATCCACCGCTTGTCCCCGGTCGAGGCCGCCGTCACCGGGTCGATCACCGCGACCCGCGCCGACGACGCGACCGATTCGTACCAGTCCGCCAGTTCGGGGAGCGAGACGCGGTGCGCCGGGGCGTCATAGATCACCCCGCCGATCCGGTCCAGCGTGGCGCGGTGCCTGCGCTCGGCGTCGAGCGCAGCCCCGGCGTTTGCCCGCGTCCACTTCTGGTCCGTCAGCCGCGACTCGCCCTCCAGGATCGCCAGCGTCCGCTGGAGGAAGTACGCGCGGTCCTCTTCGAGCATGAACACCGCGGGATCAACGCCCAGTTCCAGCCACCCGAGCAGGAGCCCGAGAATCCAGAACGTCTTGCCCGTGCCGGCGGCGGCGCACAGCATCGTCACCGCGCCGGGCAGGAACGCCTGCGTCAACGCCTCGGTCATCGGCCACGGCCACGGGGCCGCCGCGTACTCGCCGCTCTTGACCTTCTCCAGCCGGTCCCGGAGCTGCGACGACGCCCCGGCCTTCGGCGGCGGCGTGAGCGGCACGGGGTCGCGGCTCTCGCGCAGCCGCATCCCGATCTCGCCCGCCGCCCCGCACTTGTCCCGCGCCGACGCGACCTTGTGGGCCACCTCACGCTCGTTCCACGGCTCGCCCCCCGACTTCTCCAGCGACCACCGCCGCAGCAGGTCCAGCGTGTCGGCGTCCGAGAGCCCGAAGCGCATGCACTCGCACGCGGCCCGCAGGAACCTGTCGTGCCCGCCCTGCCCGCTGATCGAGTCCGGGCACTTGACCAGGTACGCCCACGCCCGGTCCGCGGCGTTGCCCGTGACCGGCCTTGCGGCGCGGGCCTCGGGGAACAGGTACCGGTACAGGCGGGCGACGGCCTGCTGCCGCTCGTTGATCGTGGGCGGCGTGTCCGGCAGCACGTTGCCCGTGACCGTGAAGTACCGGGCCGAGTCGTAGATTTCAATCTGGCCCATCGCCCCCCGCTCCCACTCGAACGGGGCCTTGCACTTGCCCCCGATCTTGCGGGCGCGGGCGATGACCTTGACCCCCCGCCCGCTGGGGCTGATCTCGGCGTAGGAGCCGAGTTTTTCGATCATCGCCCACGCCTTCGGGTAGGGGATGCCGCCCACGTCCAGGCAGTCGTCCAGGTCGATCCCGCAGTAGGGGTCGCCCGGCGTGAACACGAACCCGATGCCCGCGTAGCCGCCGGCCTCGTAGCAGGCCGTCGCCTCGCCGAACGTGCGCCACGTTGCGGGGTCGCCGGAACTGGCGGGCTGCCCCGTGCCGGGCGTGTACGGGATTTTTTTCGGGGCCTGCCACACGACCCACTGGGGCAGGCTCCGCAGGTCGGACGGGATCGCGGTGACGTTGGGGGGCGCGATGTTCACGGGACACCCCGCAGCAGCGCGTCGGCTTCTTCGGGCGTGGGGTCACGCACTTCGTCGGGGTCGGGCCGGGGTGAAAGCGAGTCCCAGTGCTTGACGACCGAACGCGCGGTGACGGTGTGACCGGGCCATGCCCGTTCAGCCTGGTCGGCGCGGCGTTTGATCTCGGCAGGGGAGGCGTTCAGGGCCCTGAAGTCCGCCACGATCCGGCCAACCGAGGATTTGAGAGACGGGGCAATCCCGCTGGGGTACCAGCGCGAGGCCACGTAGTCCCAAACCGGGTCGGGGGCGCGAACGCGGGGGGCTGGCGACGCGACCGCGTCGCAACTCTCGGTCTCGGCATGGTCCTCGGTATCGGTATCGGTATCGGAGGAACTAACTCCCCCGGATTCCCCCGGATTCCCCCGGACCTTGTTTTTGCCGTGCTTTGGGGGCTTGGAGGGTTTGGAACCCTCGTCTCCGGGGTCGGGCCAGCGTTTGATCCTTCGTCCACTTCTTCCGGCGGGCTGATTGACTATGAACTGGCAGATGGAGCCATAGAAGTCGTTTCCGTGGGCGAAGAGCGTGATGAGACGCTGCGCCTCCAGTTCCACGAGCATGGTGTCCACCTGTGCGGGGCTCCAGTCACGGAGCGGGGCGGCAAGGTTCTTGCACAACAGGGCGTCCGCCGGGAACGTACCGAAGTCGTCCGCGATGACGTTGAGCCGCCAGAACAACGCCTCGGCCTCCACGCTGACCTTGTTGATCCTCCGTCCGGTGACGAAGCCCTGGTAGACCTTGCGGTACACGCCGCGGGTCAGGTCCACCGTGTCGCTTGGCTTCGGCATCGCAGTCCTTTGCGCCCGTACCCACCGCGCCCGTCGCGGCACCGTCCCCTGGCTATCCCTCGTGCCCGGCTGTGTGGGCCGGTAAG
>JADLGW010000037.1 GCA_020849105.1 Phycisphaerales bacterium
ACAACGACGACGCGCTGACCCTGGCCGACTTCGGGTGCTTCCAGACCATGTACGCGACGAAGAACCCCTACGCCGACTGCGACGGCAACGGGGCCCTCACCCTCTCGGACTTCGCGTGCTTCGCGCCAAGGTTCGCTCTCGGATGCCCGTAGGCCACCGGCCGGGTCGGTACCCTGCCGGGATGGATGACGTCCGCGGGCGGCTGGATGCGGCGGTGGCCCTGGCGAAGGAGGCCGGGCGCGGCACGCTCGACCTGTTCCACTCTCAGGCCTTTGGCGTTGATTGCAAGCCCGACGGCAGCGAGGTGACGGACGCGGACCGCGGGGCGGAGCAACTGCTGCGGCGACGAATTGAGGAGCGGTTCCCCGGGGATGGGGTGCTGGGCGAGGAGTTCGGCGGGTCCCAGGGGCGGACGGGGTTCCGGTGGGTGCTGGACCCGATCGACGGGACGGCGAGTTTCGTTCGGGGGGTTCCGCTGTACGGAACGCTGGTGGCGGTGCAGCGGCGTGCCGCGGAGGGGTGGGAGTCCGCGGCCGGAGTGATCTTCATGCCCGCGCTGAATGAGATCGTATTCGCCGCGGAGGGGCACGGGGCGTGGCACGCGCCGAGCGGCGGAGCGGAGCGTGCCGCGAGGGTGTCCGCGACACCGGTGCTGGCGGAGGCGCTGGCGATCACGACGTCGCACGAGTACCTGCGGCGGGTGGGAGCGGAGGCCGCATGGGCGGCGATCTGCACGCGGGTGAAGCGTACGCGGGGCTGGAGCGACTGCTACGCGCACCTGCTGGTCTCGACGGGGCGGGCGGACCTGTCGCTGGAGCCGTCCCTGCACCTCTGGGACATCGCGCCGGCGTGGATCATCGTCCGGGAGGCGGGCGGACGGGTGACGGACTGGCGGGGCGGTGAGGGGTGGGATCGGCAAGCGCTGGTCACCAATGGTGTGCTGCACGATGAGGCGGTAGGGGTGCTGCGGGGGCACTCGTCCACCTGACGGAACCGGGGCCGGCCCGGCCGACGTGTGCCCGCGTTGTATCAGGGAGTTCCCCCGCGGGCCCGGCCCCGTCAGCCGCGCGCCGCGATGCAGAGGATGAACGATGGTTCGAGCTCCGCGGGGTCGGTGACGGGGCGGACGTAGGTGGCGCCGTCCGAGTCCACGGCGTCGGCGAGTTCGGAATAGACATCGGTGCGGGCGAAGCCGGCCTCGTCCATCGCGTCACGGAGTTCCGGCACGGACCAGAGGCGCCAGTGGTAGGTGAATGCTTCCGGCACGTCCTGGAGGACGTCGCCGCCGCGGTCCACGCGGAAATGAAGGATATCGAGCACCATGCCGGTGAGCGGGTCGGCCCGGCGCTGCTCCCAGGTGTAGCGGATGCGCCGGCCGTCCGGCAGGCGGTGGTCGCGCGTGACCGAGCCAAGAGTGAAGGCGGTTGCCCCGCCGTAGGTGTCGCAGACGAAGACGCCCGCGGGGCGCAGGCAGGCGCGAGCGTGGCGGAGGTAGCGGATCAGGTCGCGGCGGGTGTGCCAGTAGCCGATCGGGAAGTTGGTGGCGGAGATGACATCGGCCTTGTCACGGGCCCGCAGCACGTCCGCGCGGCGTACGGTGACGCGGGCCGAGCGCCTGAGCGAGCGGAGCGGCCGCGCGTCCAGGTCTACCGCGATCGCGCGGTGGCGCGGCCCCAGGCGGGTCCAGGCGCGGCAGACGCCGCCGGAGCCGCAAAAGTCCTCGCGCAGGATCGTCGGCCGGCCGCCGTGCACGGCCGCCAGGAAGGGAGCCATGCGCGCCGCGTCCTGGACGCAGCGTTCGTAGAGATCGTCCTTCGAGAGCGACGGGGTGACGGAGTGACGGAGTGACGAAGGGGACCTCCGTCGCCGCGTTCCGCTCCGTCCCGCCACTTACGGGAAGATCCCGCGAACGGCGTAGACCTTGGCGATGTTGTCCAGCGCGGCGATGTAGGCCGCGGTGCGGGTGTCGCACTCGTACTTCTGGCGTGCGAGGATGGTGCGGCGTGCGGCCATGACCATGTGGCGGTTGAGTTCCTTGTCCACCCGCTCAACGTCCCAGGACTCGCAGGCCTTGTTCTGGATCCACTCGAAGTAGGAGACGGTGACGCCCCCGGCGTTGCAGAGGATGGCGGGGAGCACCTCGATGCCCCGTTTGGCCAGGACCCGGTCTCCCGCGGGGGTGGTGGGGGCGTTGGCCCCCTCGGCGACGACCTTGCAGTTCAGCCAGGAGGCTTCCTTCTCCTTGATCATCTGCTCGAGCGCGGCGGGGATGCACACATCGACGGCGGTCTTGTAGAACTCCTCCGTGCTGATGGCGGTGGCGCCGCTGCCGTTCTTCTTGCCCGCGCCGGTCGCGGCCTTGACCTTCTCGAAGCCCCCGACACCGCCGGCTTTGGCGACGTGCTGGGCCAGGGCCTCGCAGTCGATGCCGGAGTCGTTGCGGATCGAGCCGGTGTGGTCCATGACGGCGACGCAGCGGGCGCCGAGTTTCTGGAGGATGCGGCCGGTCCAGGAGCCCACGTTGCCGAAGCCGATGACGCTGTACTTCATCCCCTCGATCGTGATGCCCATGGCCGGGAGCATCTCGACGAGCACGTCCACAACGCCCTGTCCGGTGGCCTTCTCGCGGCCGAGGGAGCCGCCGACCTCCACGGGCTTGCCGGTGACGACGCGCATGGCGTCCCAGGAGTTCTTGTTGGACTCGGCCAGGCTGCTGTAGGTGTCGGCGAACCAGGCCATGATCTGGGCGTTGGTGTTCACGTCCGGGGCCGGGATGTCGTAGTCGGGCCCGATGTAGTGGTAGATGGCGGAGACGAAGCGGCGCGTCACGCGCATGACCTCTTCCTGGCTCATGGCACGGGGGTCGCACTTGATGCCGCCCTTGCCGCCGCCGAAGGGGATGCGGACGAGCGAGCACTTGAAGGTCATCAGCAGGGCGAGGCTCTTGACGTCGTCAAGGTGAACATCCGGGTGGTAGCGGATGCCCCCCTTGTAGGGGCCGATGGCATTGTTGTGCTGGACGCGGTAGCCCTTGAAGAGGCGGTGGTGCCCGTCGTCCATCTTCACGGGGAAATGGACCATGATCTCGCTCTGCGGCTGGGTGAGGATGATCTTCACGCGGTGCGGCAGGCCGATCAGGTCCGCCGCGTGGAGCATGACGCCCACGGTCTGGAGGTAGAGATTGTCCGGGTCCGTGGTGAACCCGAGTTCGTCGAAGATCGGGTCGCGGCCCTTGGGGCCCATCTGCTTCGGTGCGGGAGCGGACGGCTTGGTGACGGTGCGGCTCATGGGTCTCTTTCGCGATGGCGGGGCACGCGGCGCGCGCTGCGTGCGCACTACTCTCAGTCCGTGGACACACCTGTGGTTCTGTACGCGGCGGCGGACCTGATCTGGGCGACGCGCATCAAGGCGACGGCCGACGCGCTTGGCGTGGCGTGCCGACCTGTGCGGTCGCTGGAGATGCTGGAGGCTCGTCTGGCGGACTCGACCATTGGGGCCCTCATCGTAGACCTGGATGCCGCCGATTTGGCGATGCCGCTGATCCGGCGGGTGCGGGCGCGCCTCCCGAAAGAAGGCCCAAGGATTACAGTGCTGGTCTTCGGGCCGCATGTGGCGGTAGACGCGATGGAGGAGGCCCGCCGTGCCGGGGCGGACGTGGTTCTGGCTCGGGGGGCTTTCGACCGGCGTCTGCCGGACATCCTTCGGCAACTCGGGGGTCAGGCCGGGTGAGGGCCCGCCGGCCTGGGGGTCCGGCCGTGCCGCCAGAGGTACCACATGAGCCCCGCGATCCCGACGATCAGCCAGAGGTCGGCCACGTTTGAGACGTAGGGCCAGACCTCGCGCCCGCCGCCCGGGAAATGCCATCCGAAGGGCAGCAGGACTCCCGGCAGGGGGTGAAGGAAATCGCGGACGCACGCGAAGACGAGCCGGTCGTACAGGTTGCCCAACCCCCCAGCCATGAGCAGGGCGATTGAGATGTGGGCCAGGTGTTCCCCCTCCCGTGTCCACTGGGCGAACATCCAGCCGGCGAATATGAGGGCGGCCAATGTGAAGACGATGAAGAAGACCCGCTGGCCGGCCCCGATCCCGAAGACGGCGCCGCGGTTGAGCACCAGGGACAGGTCCAGGATCCCGGGGATAACGGTCCGCGCCCCGTGCGGTGGTATCAGGCTGGACAGGTCGGTCGTTTCCAGGACCGCGTGGCGGTCGACAACGACCGGGCGATCGGCGATGAAGCGGAACGCCAGCGACTTGCTGACCATGTCGGCGGCAAGCCCGAGCACGAGGACGGAGACCAGAATGGCCCAGGCGCGGGGGCTGGAATAGGCCGGCCGCCGCGCGGGTGCTGCGTCGCTCACTTCGTCCTCGAGCGGCGTTCCAGTTCGCGGGCCGCCTCGATCGAATGCCGAGCCCACGGCAGTTCATCCAGCCGTTCCGGCTTGATCGGTTGGTGCGTAAGTTCACAGATGCCGTAGGTACCGGCCGAGATCCGGGCGAGGGCGTCGTCGATCTCCTTGATCAGTCGCCGGTCGGCCGCGGCAAGATCCAGCGAGAGCGATTGGCCGTAGGCGTCGCTGCCCTGTTCGGCCATGTGCTGCGGGAGGTGGGAGAGCGAACCGCTGGAGCCCGTGAGCGCCTCGCTCTCCATTGTGTTCACGTCGCCCGCCAGTTCCGCCCGCTTGCGGGTAAGGATCTGGCGATACTTCTCCACCTGCCGCTTGTCGAGTTTCTTGACGCCCTTGATGCCCTTGCCGGCTCGGGCGAAGAAGTCGTCCTGGCCCGCATTGGGCCCGGAGGCGATGAGCGGCTTGGGACGCGGCCGGCCGGGTCCGAGCAGCGATGGGCCGAAGGTGGGGATGACCGTCGGTGGCGGGCGTTCCCTCTTTGGCTTCTGCTTGTTCTCTACGACAGTGATGCCCTTGCGGACCGTCTTTGCATCCGACGGCTTCAGGGGCGGCTTTGCTGGCGGGTGGGCCGGAGTCTTGGCCTTCGTGACGATGCCGGCTACCGTCGCCACTGGGGCGGTTGACTTAGGCTTGGAATCGCGAGGCTTCGGTACCGGTCTGGGGTGCGGCCGTGGGACAGGTTTGTGTGACTTTGAGGCCGATTTCTTGGCGGCGGCGCTCGACCCTGCGGCACGCTTCGCGGCTTTCGGAGCGGGCTTGGATGGCGATCTGCGATTTGACGCCACGCGGAACCCCACGTTAGTTCGGTCTATGTTTGCACGACCGCTTTCCGTCCCTCAAAAGGCCGGCAAGAGTAGCAAAACGGAGCAACGATGTCAAAGTCGCCTGTCGGCGGCAGCCGGAAGATCCCGAACAGATAGGGAGGAATGCGGCGTTCTAGACGGCTTCGGCCTCGGCGAAAGACCCCAGACGGCGGAACCGCTCGTACCGGGCGGCAACCAGTTCATCGATGGGGCGGGATCGCAACTCGCCGAGTTGGGCCACGATCCACTCCCGCAGCAGGGCGACGGCCGCGGGCGGGTCTCGGTGGGCGCCACCGACTGGTTCGGGGATCACGGCATCGATGATCCCAAGTTCCAGGTTGTCGCGGGCCGTGAGCCTCAGCGCCCTGGCGGCGGCGGTGTTGGTCTGCTCGTTGGCCTGCTTCCAGAGGATGGCGGCGCAGCCCTCCGGGCTGATGACGGTGTACCAGGCGTGGGCAAGCATCCCGACCCTGTCGGCTACGGCGATCCCCAGGGCGCCGCCGGAACCGCCCTCGCCGATCACGACGCTCACGATGGGAGTGCGGAGGCGGCTCATCTCGCGCAGGTTGACGGCGATGGCTTCCGCCTGGCCGCGTTGCTCGGCCCCGATACCGGGGTAGGCCCCTGGTGTGTCCACGAGGGTCACGATGGGCACGCCGAACTTCTCGGCCAGTTGCATGTTCTTCAGCGCCTTGCGGTAGCCCTCGGGGTGGGCGCAGCCGAAGTGGCACGCGAGTTTTTCCGAGGTCTTCTTGCCCTTCTGGTGGGCAACGACCAGGCACTTGATGGAATCGATGCGTCCGAAGCCCGTCACGATCGCCGGGTCGTCGCCGAAGCGCCGGTCCCCGTGGAGTTCGCAGAACTCACGGCACAGAGCGCTTATGAAATCCCGCCCCTGAGGCCTGTCCGGGTGACGCGCCACCCGCACGACGTTCCACGGAGACAGGTGGGAGTAGAGGTCCCGAAGCGTCCGGCCGTGCTGTTCGCGGAGTGCCTCCAGGTCGCGCGTCAACTGGGCGGCGGTGGGAGCGCCCGACACGTCCGGTGGGTCCACGAATGGCGGGGTGCCGGGTGTGCCCTCCCCGGACCTGAGTTCCTTGAGGCGGGCCTCGGTGGCGTCAATCTGGTGCTCGATGTCGCGGAGGGGCTTCTCAAAGTCCAGTTGGTAGAACGTGGCCATCGGGAGGAAAGTTTACCGTCCAGGCTCGCGGCCCGCGGGCTGTTCGGATAGATTGTTGTCATGAGCGCGGTCCCGATCGGTGTGATCGGCGGTGGGACGATGGCATACGCCATTCTCCGCGGAGCCCTGGAGGCCGGGGTGGTCGCCACACCCTCCATCGCGGTGGCCGAGCCCGAATCCGGGAAGCGCGACATGTTCCGCGCCCTGGGGATTCGTGCCCACAAGCACGGTCCTGACCTGGTTCAGTGGCTGCTGCAGGTGGAACCGGGCGCCGGACAGGGCGTGCTTCTGCTGGCCGTGAAGCCGCAGGCGCTGGCGGAGGTGGCGCGGGAACTGGCTCCGCTGCTGCCGCCGGCGCGGCGCCTGGTGTACACGATCCTGGCCGGCACCCCCACGGCGCGTGTGCGGTCGCTGCTGGGGCAGCAGACCGCGATCGTGAGGTTGATGCCGAACACCCCGATCGCGGTGCGGCGCGGCACGACGGCCGTGGCGGTGGGGGATGGAGCCCGCGAGGGCGACGAGGCCCTGGCGTTTGAGGTGTTCGGTGCGCTGGGGCGGGTCGTGCGGATCGACGAGGGGTTGATGGATGCCTTCACCGCGGTGGCGGGGTCCGGGCCGGCGTACCTCTTCTATCTCGCCGAGGCGATGACAAGGGCCGCCCGAGAGGTGGGCTTTGACGCGGACACTGCCGAGTGGATCGTCCGTTGGACGCTGGGCGGGGCCGCGGCCCTGCTGGACGCCGCGGACCAGCCGCCGGCGACGCTCCGGGCGGCGGTGACGAGCAAGGGTGGGACGACGGCCGCGGCGGCGCAGGTGCTGGACGCGGGGGCGGTGATGGAGACGTTTGTTCGAGCGGTGCGTGCGGCCCGGGATCGTGGTCAGGAGTTATCGGGGGAAGGTCAATCCAGTCGCGAGGTCAACTGATGTGCGCATGAACTCGCCGCGGCGAGCGCCGCTCAAGGGCGATTGATCTGGCGGATGGCATTCGCCTTGATCAGGCACACGATCGGTTGTCCGGCCGCGATCTTGAGCGCCGCGGCACTGCGTTTGCTCACCTCCACAATGAGCGACTCACCAGCATCCACTTCGACGATCGCGCTGCGCTCGTGCATCGTGGCTCGTGTGACAGTGCCCGGGATCTGGTTCTGGATCGAAACGGCGTGAACGCTCTCGGCCGCGAGGGCTACGTCCCACGGTTGGATCGAGAGCATCACGGTCTGGCCCTCGCCCGCCTCGATTCGCGGGACGATCAGGCGGCGACCGGGATCGGTCGTTTTCCCGATCTGCACGACGCTCACCCCGTCGCCCGGGATGTGCTGGAGCACCCGTGCCGCCAGCACGTTGCGCAGCCCGCGCTCGTGAACAACCGCCAGCGCCGCATCGTCGTGGACCAGGTCGGTGAAGCGCCCATGGCCGACCATGCGGCCGCGGTCCAGGATGAGCAGATGGTCCGTGAGTTGCAGGATCTCCCCGAGGTCATGGCTCACATAGATCATCGGGACGGTGGTCACGTCACGGAGGCGCTGAAGATACGGGATGATCTGCTGCTTGAGGCGGGCATCGAGCGACGCCAGCGGCTCATCGAGCAGCAGCAGCCGCGGCCTGCTCAGGACCGCCCGTCCGAGCGCCACGCGCTGCCCCTCGCCGCCGGAAAGTTGTGTCGCGCGCCGGCCCAGCAGGGGGCCGAGCTCCAGCAGGTCGATGATCATGCCTGCCTCGCTGTCGCCGCGTAGACGCTTCGCGCGGCCGTACATCAGGTTGCTCTTGACGGACAGGTGCGGGAACAGTCGGTGCTCCTGAAATACCACGCCGATGCACCTCCGGCAGGCTGGCACGTCAACCGGGCGGCGTGAATGTGCCCCCACGCTGTCGAAGAGCACGTCTCCATCGACGACGATCGTGCCGTGGCTCGGCCGCTCGAGGCCGGCGATCAGCGAGATCAACGCAGACTTTCCCGCACCCGACGCCCCGAACAGGCCCGTTACCCGGCTTCGGGTCTGGACGTCAACGTCGAGCGCAAAGTCACCCCGGTCGAGATGGACCCGCACATGGATCATGCACGGACCCTGCGAGCACCCCCGCCTTCCGCTCCGGGCGCTCCAATCTGCCGCCTGATGTGCCGCGCCATCAGTTCCGAGCAGATCAGCGCTGCAAATGACACAATGATCGAGATCAGGACGAGGCGCATCGCCGGCGCATCACCGCCCGGAACCTGCGAGTACGTGTAGATCGCCGTGGGAAGCGTGCGCGTCACGCCCTCGATGTTGCCCGCGAAGGTGATCGTCGCGCCGAACTCGCCCAGGCTTCGCGCAAACGCCAGGACCAGGCCCGTGAGCAGGCCGGGAAGAGAGAGCGGCAGCGTGACGGTCACAAACACCCGGAACGGGCCCGCTCCGAGCGTGCGGGCTGCCTGCTCGATCCGCGTGTCCACAAGTTCGATGCCCAGGCGGACCGAGCGGACCAGCAGCGGGAAGCCCATGACCGCCGCGGCCAGGGCAGCGGCCATCCATGTGAACGCGATGTCGATCCCCATCGCGTTGTGAAGCCAACCCCCGATCCACCCGCGCCGGCCCAGCGACAGCAGCAGGAGGTACCCCACAACGACCGGCGGGAGCACAAGCGGCAGGTGGATGAGCGCGTCCAGCAGCACCCTTCCGTAGAACCGCTTCCGCGCCAGGAGCCAGGCGCACCCGACACCGGGCACGATCATGATCGTCACGCTCCAGAGCGCCACGCGAAGCGACAGGCAGAGCGCGGACCACTCCTCGGATGTGAGCATCAGCCTCCCCCGCCCGGAGTCTTGCCCGCCTCCCCGGGCAGGACACGAAAGCCGGCCCGCTCGAACACCCCCGCCATCTCAGTGGTGCGCAGGAACCGCACGAACTCCGCCGCGTTCGCGCCGGCCCCGTTGCACAGGGCCACCGGGTAGCGGATCGGCTCGTGGGTGTCGCCCGGGAACTCGGCCACGACCGTTACCCTCTGCGACCGGGCGGCATCGGTGGAGTACACGATCCCGGCGTCGGTTTCGCCGATCTCAACCAACCGGAGGGCGGCGCGAACGTCCTGTGCCGGTACGAGAAGCGGCTCCACCGATGCCCACCACCCGAGCGATTCGAGCGCCTGCCGCGCGTAGCGGCCCGCGGGGACGTGCGCCGGATCGCCCACCGCGATCCGTGTCATCCACGGGTTCGACGCGGCGAGATTGAAGTTCCTGTTCATCTCCACTCTGGGCTGGTTGCCCCTGACAGGAGCGATGAGCACGAGCGAGTTGCCCAGCAGGGCCGTTCGTGTTCCTTCCCGGATCTCTCCGGCGGCGGCGGCGTCGTCCATCCAACGCTCGTCGGCCGAGATGAAGATATCCGCCGCGGCGCCGGCCCTGATCTGCCTGGCAAGGCTCGACGAGGCATCAAAGCTGAACACGACCGTGATTCCATGGTGCGACTCCCCGAACCTGTGCCCGGCCTCGCGCAGCACGTCTGTGGTGCTGGCCGCCGCGAACACCACAATCTGCGCCGGCATGGTCGTTGAGGGAACCCCGGGCTGCCGCTCCCCGCAGCCGCCGAGAAGGATGACAAGGCCGACAAGCAGGCTCAATCGCAACGGCGGGCGCTCCGTGGTCTGGAGGGGGGTGAGTTCACGCCCGTCATGGTACCGGTACGATGGCGCTATTCGCGATGGCCTTCGTGCATCCGTACCCGCAGGGTGAACCAGCGGTGCACCTCGCTCTTGGACCCGGTCGGTGGCCGCGACGCGGGCCACGCGGGCCAGATCTGCCGGGATCTGGGCGATGGTGTGCAGCCGCTTGGTCGGGGTCAGCGGGTGGGGGGTGCGAGGTCATCGCGCTCGGCCCCCTCGTCGAGGTCGATCGTCATGCGTGCGTCCGTGCGCGAGCCCGGTGGGGCCGGCGATGCTCAGTCGCGCCCGCCCGCGTTACTTCGCGTACGCCCGGGGCACGACCGATCGCCCGGGGTCGGCCCGGCTTCGGGTCCTGCGACTGGACGACGGGAGGGCCGAGATCGCGCATGTGGAACTTCCGGGCGACTGGGTCCGAGTACGGAAGATCGAGCGAGACCCCGAAGACCCCGACATCGCGGTCATCGTCCTGGGGGACGCCAGCGGCTCGGTGGGGATCCGGCAAGGATGGGTTGGGGTCCAGATCGAAGGCGAGGGCGCCCCGGGGAAACCGTGTCTGGCTGACTTCGCGGACGGGTCTTCCCCGTGGTCCCGTTGAGCGGGCCTTCCCCCGTGCTGACGGCGTCGTCCGATACGAAGGCCGTAGAGGTTCATGCTCCCGTCCGTGAGGGTGACGAATGGGTGATGCGGGTGCTGTTGCACCCCGAGCGGCTTCCGGGGCCTCACGGGTCGGGGCAGGTTGAAATCCGTGACTTCCAGAACGAGGTCTGGGGGTCAGTTCCCGTCTCATGGTTCAATCTGGATGCCTGGCCCGGGCGACCGGCCAAATCGGACCAAACTTTTCTCTTGCACTGCCGTAGGGAATTGCGATACTCTGATATCGCGTCCGCCCGCACGCGCCGGACCGGGAGAACCCCGGCAAGCCGCACGGATCGGCGGGCGCGACGACCGGCCGGGTGAACCCGGTCGGGCGATGGGCCGCGGGCGACGGTCCGCGGGGGAAGAGCCCGGCGGCGCCCTGTACAGGGACGCGGCGGCTGGGGAGGTCTCTTTCAGAAGGAGGTGATCCAGTGACGCAATGTGACTGTACGAGGGGGCTGCGCCGCTAACTGAGCGGCTCCTCGACGGAGCGGGCCGCCCGCGCAGCCCACTTGTAGGAGATTTCCTACGGCCGCCGATCCGACTGGGTCGGCGGTTTTTTTTCAGCGGGTGGCATCTACAGGTTGCCAACCGGCGACCGCCCCAGCGCGGGCACGCCGTGCCGCCCATCCATCCATGAACGCTTCGGGGACCGACGTCCAGCCTGTGGAGCAGCGCTAAAATGCCAGCCCGCCCCGCAGGTGGGGCGTGCGCTCCACACCACCATGCCCACCACCCGCGACTACTACGAAATCCTGAGCGTTGAACGCACCGCTGACGGCGAGGAGATCAAGCGGGCGTACCGGCGGCTGGCGATGAAGCACCACCCGGACCGTAACCCGGGAGATGCGGACGCCGAGGTCCGGTTCAAGGAGTGCGCGGAGGCCTACGAGGTGCTGTCTGATGCCGTGAAGCGCCAGCGCTACGACCAGTTCGGCCACGAGGGGCTGCGCGGGATGGGCTCGGCCGCCCACGATTTCTCCCGCATGGACCCGCAGGATATTTTCTCGATGTTCGCCGACATCTTCGGCGGCGGCGGGGGGTTCGGACGGGCGGGCGCGGGCCGGGGTCGCGGCGTCGCTCGGGGCTATGACCTGGAGACCGAGGTCACCCTGGACCTGCGCGATGTGCTGCACGGTTGTGACCGGGATGTCGGGTTCACCCGTCTCGACGTGTGCGACAAGTGCGCGGGTACCGGCGCGAAGGCCGGGACGAAGATGGCCCAGTGCCCGACCTGCGGCGGTCACGGGAAGGTCCAGCAGGCCGGCCTGGGCGGCATGTTCCGCATGGTCACTGTGTGCCCAGCCTGTGCGGGGCGGGGGCAGATCATCAAGGAGGTCTGCGAACAGTGCCGCGGCAAGGGCCGCACACCGCGCAAGCGAGGTCTCACGGTCAAGATTCCGCCGGGGATCAGCGACGGCCAGGCCGTCCGTGTGCAGGGGGAGGGCGAGGCTCCGCCCCAGGAGGCCAGCCCCGGCGGTGAGGGGGTCCGCGGCGACCTGCATGTCGTTGTCCGTGTGAAGAAGGACGAGATGTTCGTGCGCGACGGCGACCACCTGCTGCTCCAGATGCCGATCAGTTTCACACAGGCGGCGCTGGGGGCGGAGGTCGAGGTTCCTACGCTTGAAGGGCGGCAGCCGCTGGTCATCCCGAGGGGCACCCAGTTCGGGGCGATGTTCCGCGTGGACGGCCAGGGCCTGCCGAGCCTGCGGAGCGGCCGGCGCGGCGACCTGGTCGTCGTGACGAAGATCGAGACGCCGCGGAAGTTGTCGCCCAAGCAAGAGTCCCTGCTGAGGGAGTTTGCGGCGACGGAGGACGAGAAGGTGCTGCCGGAGAGCCAGAAGTTCGTCAAGCGGCTGCGCGACTGGCTCGGGCGCTGAAGGAGCGGGGAGGCGCGATGAGCAAGCGGAATGATCGTGATGAACAGGCGGAGGCCGGGCACGGCCCGGAAGATCTCTACCCCGAACTCGAGACCCCGGAGGAGACGGTGGACGCCCGGCTTGACGACCTGCGCCGGGAGATGGACGAACTGAACTCCAAGTACCTGCGGACGCTGGCGGACTATCAGAACTCGCAGCGCCGGGCCGTGAGCAACGAGAACGAGGCCCGGCAGCAGGGCGCGACCGGTGTCGTCCGCGCCGTGCTGACCGTCATGGACCACTTCGACCTGGCCCTGGCGCAGGACATGTCCAGGGCCAGCGCGGAGCAGATCGCCGGCGGCGTCCGCGTGATCCGAGATGAACTTGCCAGGGTGCTCCAGAGCCAGGGGGTCACGCCGATCATGCCGGAGCCGGGGACACCGTTCGATCCCGTGCAGCACGAGGCGGTCATGCAGCAGGCGGCTCCGGGCGTGGAGCCCGGGCACATCGCGGCCGCGCTCCAGGCGGGATACATGCTCGGGACCCGTGTCATCCGTCCGGCCAAGGTCTCGGTCGCCCCGGGACAAGGATGATCCATGCCGACCTATGAGTACAAGTGCGGCGCGTGCGGGCACACATACGAGATGTTCCAGTCCATGACGGAGCCGCCCAAGAAGCGCTGCCCCAAGTGCGGGAAGAACACCGCCGAGCGGCTCATCGGGACGGGGGCCGGCGTGCTGTTCAAGGGCTCCGGGTTCTACGAGACCGACTACCGGTCCGAGGGGTACAAGAAGGCCGCGGAAGCCGAGAAGAAGCCCGCCGCGGACAAGGCCGCCAAGGGCGACGCGAAGACTGAACCCAAGGCGGATTCGAAGGCCGAGCCGAAGGCCGCCCCGGAGCCGGTCGCACGCCGGACGGGCGGGAGCCGGAAGAAGTCCGCGAAGTCCCGGTGACTCCGGAAGCCCCGCCATGCGCCTGATCGGACACGGCATCGACATCATCGAGATCAGCCGCATCGCCGGGATGCGTGCCGACCACCCCGACCGGTTTCTGGAGCGCTGCTTTTCACCGGGCGAGCGGGCCTACGCCGAGTCGAGCCGGCGGTGCGACGAGCACCTGGCCGGGCGCTTCGCGGCGAAGGAGGCGGCCATGAAGGCCCTCGGCACCGGCTGGCGCAGCGGCATCGCCTGGACGGACATCGAGGTGGTGCTGCTCCCCAGCGGCCGGCCCACGCTGCGTCTGCACGGAAAGGCGGCGGACCTCGCTCGGGAACTCGGCATCACCTCCTGGTCCGTGTCGCTGAGCCACGCCGAGCACTACGCTGTCGCGTCGGCGCTGGCGATGGGGTGATCGTCATCCCGGCCCGGCCGTGCCCGCGTGCGCCCTGTCCCACGCGGGCTTGAATTCTTTCACATACCACCGCTCCCAGGCCTTGTTGTCCCAGCCCAGGCGGTCCGTGGGCTGGCCCCAGGCGCGGCTGGAGAGGCCGACCAGCGCGTTGTGGACCTCCACGCGGTAGGTCAGAACAACCGCGTCGATCACGCGGAGGACCACGCCCTCCGTCACCACGCTCAGCGTCGGGTCGAAGCCCACGGCGCTGTCGGCGACGATCGGGGTCAGGTCCGACACGAAGGCCTGCTGCTTCCCCACCAGGATGTACGCCAGCGAGGTGTCGCCGCCGCCGCTGCCCAACTGCGCGGTGGTTCCACCGCCGATCTGCGCGTTGATCAGCATCGGGATCGCGTCCACGAGGTCCAGCACGTTCGCCAGGTTGGCCGCCGACGCGAGCACCTCGTTGCTGCCGTCCCGGAGCGCTCCGGCGATGGTCGCGCGGACGTAGTAGGGAACCCCGCCCGCCTCGCCGGTCCGCCGGATCAACCGGTCCGAAGCCTGTTTCCGGTACGCCGCCGTATCGCCGTACACCGCGGCCGTGGCGAGCGTTGCGTCGGCCTGGGCCGTCTGCTGGTCCGCCAGGTGATCCAGGATGGCCACCCGCACGTCGTCGCCCTCCCGCCCGAAGATCTTCAGAAGAGACGGGAACACGGCCGGATCGGTGAAGTCGCGGATCTTCGTGATCCCGATCTGACGCAACTCCGGGTTTCGGATGTCGCGTATGTACTGCGCACGAATCTTGTACAACGCCCGTTCCATGTCCACGCGGCGGCGTTGCTGGGCCGCGTACTGGCGCCCGACGGGGCTGTCCGGGTCGACGATGTCGGCGCCCACCGTCGTGCTCGCCGGGGCGCTCCCTCCGCCCACGGTGACGCTGGGCTGAACCATGCCGCTCTGTCCATGGACGCCGGCGGCGGCCATAAGCAACGCGCTCAGGGATGTACTCAAGGCTCGCATGGCGGCTCCTGGGGAGTGGGGCTGGCCTCCCGCCTGCCTGCCCCCGGTCCGTGCCTTGCGGGGGGTCGCCTCTGGGGCGGCCGGCGGCACGGGCCCATGCAGAATGATACTCCGGGCGGCGAACTTGGTTCCCTGATCTCGCTCGCGCCGGGAGGGTGGATTCCCATCTGTGACGCCAGCCGCTACCCTCCCACCCCAATGAGCATCCACTGGCCGATCATCCGGCGCTGCCTGGCCCGACCGACCCGGATCGCGGCGATCGACGACAACCGCTCGTGGAAGGCAGCGGAACTGGTCGTTGCCGCCCTGCATCTGGCCGCGGAAGTCGAGCGACGGAGCCGGACCCGCACGCTCGGGGTGATGCTCCCGACCGGCGGCACCTTCCCTGTTGCGGCGCTCGCCGGGTGGATGCTCGGAAAGGTCGTTGTCCCCCTCAACTACCTGCTCAAGCCCGAAGAACTCGCCTACGTCGTCAAGGACTGCGGCACGGACACGATTGTCACCGCGGGCCCGCTCCTGACCCACACCGGCCACACTCCCCGGGTGCAGCACCTGCTCAAACTGGACGAACTGAAGGATTCGTTTCGGGGCTTCCCCGAGCCCCGCTGGCCCGCCGCCGCGGCCGACGGGGACCTGGCCGTCATCCTGTACACCTCCGGCACAAGCGGCCGCCCCAAGGGCGTCATGCTCACCCATGGGAACCTGTCCGCGAAGGTCCGCCAACTCCGCGGGTGGGTGAACATTGAGCGCGGCGATGTCATGCTCGGCGTTCTGCCCCAGTTCCACTCCTTTGGCCTTTCGGTGATGACGCTGCTGCCGCTGATGATCGGCTGCACGGTGGTCTACACCGCCCGTTTCGTCCCTGCCCGCCTGGTCGCGCTCCTGCGTCAGTACCGCCCCAGCGTGTTCGTCGCCATCCCCTCAATGTACAACGCGCTGCTGTCGGCCAAGAGCGGCGGCCCCGATGAGTTCAGGAGCGTGCGCTACCTTGTCTCCGGCGGTGAGCCCCTTCCCGACGTTGTCGCCACGCGTTTTCGTGAGCGCTTCGGCACGCGCGTGAACGAGGGATTCGGGATGACGGAGACCGCGGCGGCCACAAACTGGTGCCGTCCGGAGGAGTACCGGGAGCACTCCGTCGGCCGCGCCCTGCCCGGGGTGCGGGAGCGGATCGTGGATATCGCCACCGGCGCGGACCTTCCCCCCGGCCAGGAGGGTGAACTCCGCATCGCCGGGCCCAACGTCATGAAGGGGTACTACAACCTTCCCGCCGAGACCGCGGCGGCGTTCGATGAGCGGGGGTTCCTCCGCACGGGCGACATGGCGCGGATCGATGTGGACGGCCACCTGTTCATCACGGGCCGGCTGAAGGAGATGCTGATCGTCGGCGGCGAGAACGTCTTCCCCCGAGAGATCGAGGACGTTCTGAACAGGCACCCGGCCGTGGCGGACTCCGGGGTCACCGGGATCATGGACCCCACGCGCGGCGAACTGCCGGTCGGGTTCGTGGAACTCCGCGAGGGCCGGTCCGCGACAGGTCGCGACCTGGTCGCCTGGTGCCGTGAGCATCTGGCCGGTTACAAAGCCCCGCGCGAGGTGGTCATCCTCGACAAACTGCCCCGCAACGCGACCGGCAAGATACTGCGCAGGGAACTGAAGAAACTGGTGCCGCCGGTCGAATCCGGGAGCGAAACGGACCGATAAGATTGCGGGTACGCCGGCTCTCCGAGCCGGCAGCAGGCGGCACGCCTGCTCCACAAAAGGGGGCTTCATGGATCTGTACATCGACACGGCCAACCTCGACGAGATCAAGCAGGTCCACGCGATGGGCGTGCTCGATGGCGTGACCACCAACCCGTCGCTCATCGCCAAGGAGGGCGTGGACTATGGCAAGCGCCTGTCCGACGTGTGCAAGGTCGTGTCCGGCCCGGTGTCAGCGGAGGTCGTGGCGACGGACTTTGAAGGGATGATGAAGGAAGGGCGGGAACGGGCCAAGATCGCCCCCAACATCGTCGTCAAGGTGCCCTGCACCGTCGAGGGCCTCAGGGCGTGCAAGGCGTTCACGGACGAGGGCATCAAGACCAACCTGACCCTGTGCTTCCAGCCGCTGCAGGGGCTGCTGGTCGCCAAGGCCGGGGCGTTCATCATCAGCCCGTTCATCGGGCGCCTCGACGACGTGGGGGAGGACGGCATGATCCTGATCCACCAGTTGCGGCAGATCTACGACAACTACGGGTTCAAGACGAAGGTGCTCGCGGCGTCGATCCGGCATCCGAAGCACCTTGTGGAGTGCGCGATGGCGGGGGCGGACATCGCGACCGTGCCGTTCAGCGTCATCAAGCAGATGATGTCGCACCCGTTGACAGATACCGGACTGGCGAAGTTCCTCTCGGACTACAAGAAAGCGTTCGGCTGATCTGCGCGGGTCGGCACCTGAGCGGACGCCCCAGGATTAGCCGCCGGGCTCGGGGGCCTGCTCCAGCAGTTTCACCGCCCGCCACGCCTGGTCCGTCCAGGGCCCGTCGGCCGTCACGCGGATGAGCACGGATCGGGCCGCGGCGTCCGGGGGCGGGGCGCCGTGCCAGCGGGCTTCGTACACCTCCATTGCCTTCCTCGCGGCCTCCTCCTCCAGGCGGCGCGTGTCCCGGTACGCACCGTCGACCCAGGTCAGGGCCTCCTCGAACCGCCGCGGCGTGGGCATCTCGTGCCCCATCTCCGGGTATTCAAAGAGTCTCACACGCAGCCCATCGCGGTTCATCAGGTAGATCGCACTCTTGATCTCGTTGTAGTTTCCATCCCGCGGCCCGGTGATCGGTGCGATCGGGCGTGAGTGCAGGAGCCGCAGCATGGTCTCCCGCGGCTGCATGTAGCCCGCCCGCACATACTGCCCGGTGCCCACCGGCACGTTGCGGTAGAAGTTCAGCCCCACGATCGGCACGGCGCCGGTGAACACGTCCGGAAAGCAGCCGACCATGTTCGACGCGACCCTTCCGCCGCCGCTGATCCCGGCGATGTACACGCGGCGCGGGTCGATGTGCCAGCGGCGCGTGGCCGTCGACACCGCGTCGAGGGCGAGCTGGTACCGGTCAACGGCGTATCGGTCGTTGCCGCTGTCCGCAGCCCCGATACAGATGAGCCCCAGGTTGTCGAGGGCCGGGTCGAACACTGTGGGCGGTTCGCCCCCGCCGGGCCCCATCCGGGCGTCCACCCAGACCAGCAGGCCGGCGGGGTGCCGCGGCGTGTACCGCTCCTTCCCGTCCGGCAGCCTCGCCCAGAACTTCGACGCGTCCAGGTCACGGGTGGCCGCGTTGAGGCCGGTCTTTCCGCCACGGAGGAATCGGTCGCCGATGGTCTTCAGGTCCATCGTGAATCGTCCGGGCTCGTAGGGCCCGGGCACCTCGAACACTCGCCCCACGGGGTCCGGGCACGCATCGTCCGAGTACTTGCCGCGGTACGCGGGCCAGTCCCGAGTCAGTTCCTGTACCGCGCCGGGGTCCAACTCCGCCCGGGCCCGGGGCTCTCCATCCATTTCCACCGCGATGAACTCGCCGCCGACACCCCGCATCACTTCGACGCGCTTGGTTCGGCCGCCGGTCCCGGTCAGGTGCACCACGGCGACCCGGGTTGCCCCCCGCGCCTCGCCGAGGAACGGGTTGGGCGGCACCGTCGCCCGCAGCGTGCTCAGTTCTGTCCCGTTGAGCGTCGCCAGCACGCCGTGCAGCGCGCCCAGCATCGGCGTCTCCGCGGGCGCGGCGGCCTGATCGTCCAGAGAGATGACAGCCCGGAGCGCTCGATCCCGACCGAAGTCAAAGATCGCGGCGCCCGCGCCGCGCGGCGCTCGCTCCCGCAGGGCGGGCGGGTCCGGGACCGCAGGCGGCGGGGCGACGTCCTGGGCCACCAGGCCCGGCGCCATCCACAGAACCGCGCCCAGGAAGGCCCGTGTCACCATCAACGATACAGCCGTGATGCCGTCGCGGTTGCCAAGGGTGCCGCGGCCCGCCGCCGGTGAGCCAGCCCCTCGACGAGCCGTGATGACGCTGGGCGGGTGGCGGCACCCTCCGTACCATCGCTCATGGCCTCGGCGAATCTCCGCGACCTGCGCGACTCCGGCTGGCGATCCCGCTCCGTCAAGCACGAACTCCGCGACAACCTCATCGCCGCCCTGGAACGGGGCGACGGCCCGGCCGAACTCTTTCCGGGCATTGTCGGCTACGACGACACGGTGATCCCGGAGATCGTGACCGCCGTGCTCGCCGGGCACGACATGCTGTTCCTGGGTGAGAAGGGGCAGGCCAAGAGCCGGCTCATGCGGCTGCTGACCCGCTTTCTGGACGATGCGATCCCGTACCTGGACATCCCCGGCTCGCCCGTTCACGAGGATCCGCTGGCTCCGATCACGCGCGCGGGCAGACTGCTCGTGGAATCGGAGCGCCCCGGGGAGGTTCCGATCGCGTGGTGGGCGCGGGAGCAGCGGTACGCCGAGCGCCTCGCGCCCGGCACGAAGTTCGCGGACATCATCGGGGAGATCGACCCCGCCCGGCTGATGGCCGGTGGGTCCATGGGCGCCGAGGAATCGCTGCACTTCGGCCTGATCCCGCGGATGCACCGCGCGATCTTTGCGATGAACGAACTCCCCGACCTTGACGACCTGGTCCAGGTCGGGCTGTTCAACATTCTCGAGGAGCGCGACGTCCAGATCCGCGGCCACCCGATCAGGTTCGACATCGACGCGCTGATCCTTTTCTCCGCCAACCCCGCGACCTACAACCGGTCCGGCAAGGTCATCCCGCAACTGAAAGATCGGATCGGCTCGACCATCCAGACGCACTACCCGCGCCAGCGCGATGTGGGCATCGAGATCACCCGGCGCGAGGCGGACCTGCCGCTGGACGGCCCGTACCCGGTGATCGTGCCCCGGTTCATGAGCGAGATCGTGGAGCAGATGTCGATCGCCGCCCGGGCCAGCAAGTATGTCGATCAGCAGTCGGGCGTCTCTGCTCGCTTCTCGATCGCCAACTACCGGACGATGGTCGCCTCCGCTCGCCGCCGGGGCATCCTCCTCCGGGAACGGCCCTCGGTCGCCCGCATCAGCGACCTCTCTCACTTCCACGCCTCGGCGGTGGGAAAACTGGAACTGGACATGATGGGCAGCCACCAGATGTCGGAGCGGCAGGTGCTCGACGCCATACTGGCGGAGGCCATCAAGGAGGTCTTCGGGGAGTATGTGGACCGGCACGGCCTGGCGGAAATCGCCGAGGTCTTTGCCAAGGGTGTGAAGATCGAGGTCGGGGACATGCTGCCGTCGGGCCACTACGCCGAGCGGTTGAAGCGGGTGCCCGCGATCTGGGACAAGGCATTCGAGGTCAATGCCGCGGCGGACCCCGCGAGCCGTGCGGCCTGCGTCGAGTTCGTTCTCGCCGGCCTATGGGCCACGGACCGGGTCTCGCGATCGCAGCGTCACGGCCGAGTTGAGTATCAGGCGTAGCCCGGTCGGCGTCACGAGACGGGGGAAGGAACGGAGCGGCGCGGCAGCCGCAACGCCGGGCCACCCGGGACGGGCTCCGGCGCTCGCAGTGCGCCTGTCAGGTGGGCCTGGAGAGCCGCCTCGACGTCGTCCGGAGTTTCCGCCAGCCGCACGGCTTCCCTGAGCGGCCTGCACGCCCCGCCCGAGAGCGACTTTCCGAACCAACTGATCCGCCTGCGGATGTGGTGCATTGCATAATGGTCATCCCGGTACTGCCGCATGAGCGCGAAGTACCGCCGGACCACGCCGACCTTGCCCTCCTCCGAAAGGTCCGGCGGCGCGGCCGCCGCTCCCGCCCCGCTCAGCCGCGCCCACACGTCGCGGAACAACCACGGGGCGCTGAACGCCCCGCGCCCGATCATGACGCCCTGCACCCCCGTCTGCCGCACCATCCGCTCGGCGTCGTCCGGTGTGCGTACGTCTCCGTTGCCGATCACCGGGATGCGGCCGCGGACCGCCTCGACCACTCGGGCAATGCCTTCGAGACGAACGCTGCCGGTGAACTTCTGCTCGGTGGTCCGTCCGTGCACGGTGACCGCGGCCACACCCTCATCCGCCAGGGCCGCGGCCAGTCCGGGCGAGCACGCGCGCCCAGCCGCGAAGTCCCGGTCGTGCCAGCACAGCCGGATCTTGCACGTCAGCGGGACACCGCTGCCGTCCAGGCGCCGCGCCACCGCCCTGACAATCGCGATGGCGCGCGGCAGGTCCGTCAGCAACTTTGACCCGCCGTCCTTTTTCGTCACTTTGTCGACGGGGCAGCCCATGTTGATGTCGATGACGCCGGCGCCGTGGGCAACCGCCCACTGCGCGCCGTCGGCCATGATGGTCGGGTCAGACCCGTACAACTGCATCCCCACCGGCCTGTCGAACGCGCTCGTCTGCGCCAGGTCCAGGCTCGCGGCTGTGCCCCGCAGCAGGCCCTGCGGGCTCAGGAGGTCGGTGCACGCCAGCCCCACGCCGCCCTGTTCGCGGCAGACGGTACGGAAGGCCAGGTCGCAGTACCCGGCCACCGGCGCCAGCAGCAGGTTGGTCGCCAGCCGGACCGGGCCGATCTGGAGCGGGTCGCACCTCACGGGCAACGGTAGGTGGCGGCCGTCGCTACGCGGGCGGCGGGTCGTTCCCTTGCGGCCCGGGCTTTGCCTCGCATGGTCTGACGGTCACCGACACAAGGCCGCACCTCTCGGCGAGCCGTTTGGCCTCGTTCCGCGACTCGGCGATCAGGCGGAGTCTCACGACCGCGCCGCTGTTCGGGTTCCTTCCCTCTATATCGAATGCATCCATGCTGGCGACGCCCGTTCGGGTGGTGCGAAGTGTGTCCCGCGCGGGGCCGACCACCGGGATCGGGTCCGTGCCCCGGGTGAGCGCCGGGCAAACGGATGATGAAAGCGATCTCGGTCAGCGGGCCGGGGGTTCCGGCTGGGGCACCTCGGAGGCCACCACATACCGGAGCCCGCACGCCTCGACCTGCCGCTTCGCGTCCATCACGGTGTTCGCGAGGACAGTCAGTTCCACGACCTGTCCGGTCAGGGGATTGACCCCCTTGACACTGAACGCCGCCACCACATGACCCTCCTGCACGCCCGAGCAAGCGGGCTTGTCGGATATACGACTCACGGTTCTATCTTGCCCATGGACGCCAACGGGGGCAAGTGAAATCGGATTCATTTGCAGCGAGAGCCGCGGTTACACCGGGGTGGCGGGCTTGGGGCGGCCGGGCGGCTTCCCGCCGGCACGCTGTTTCGCCAGTGCGGCCAGCCCGCTGAGACCCTCCACAAGGCTGTCGATCGCCGCGTGGGCTCGGGTCTGGGCCCCCTCGCCCGCGTCAGCATCCAGCCCGGCGGCGGAGTGCAGGTCGGAGATGGCCTTGACGCTCTGACAGCACAGCGCCTCCGGCGTTGAGTGGGCCTCGAAGGTGGGGAGGAAGCAGACCGAGAGCGACGTGCCCATGTCCGTTGCCAGGGCCTCGGTCAGTTCGAAGCAGCGCCGGCAGAGGTTGGCAACGTCCTTCGGGCTGGGCGGCCATGGCTCGTGGCGGCGCAGCCCCTCCAGGAGGCGGATGAGGTGCTCGGCCTTGTCGCGCTGCTTGGGCGTGGGCATGGCGCCGCCTCCATGGCAGTGATTGTAGGGATTATCGGCAGGGAATACCCCGTGCTTTGGAGCGCTCAGGGTGGCGGAATCCACGGCGTGTCCTGGGCGCGGTAGTCGCCGTCGTCCCAGAAGTTGTAGTCCGTGACTTCATCAAACTTGAGGATCCTCGCGTGGCCGTCGAGGAAGACGCCGTTGCACCCCGTGCCGTGCCGCTTCGGGGCGATCCGCTGCGAGTACTGCGGCGAGCCGGGCATGGAGCCCGTGACGTTCTGGATGTGGTGCATGTCGTAGAACACGGAGATGCGCCAGTCGGTCGCGCCCGGGTAGTAGACGTTGTTGGCGTGGACCTCCGTCTCGTCGTTGGTGAAGCACGCCAGGTACAGCGTGCCGAAGGGGCGGGGGTAGCGGTTCATCGGGGTCGGGCGCTTGGCGTACGAGTTGACGACGCCCGGTGCGCGGAATGAGATACCGTTATTGACGTAGTGGATGTTGTGCCGGTCCTTCGGGCGGGAGGGGTCGCGGTAGTACGGAAAGTTGATGAACTGGTCGCCGATGCCGCCGCTCGGGTCCGTGCGCGGGTTGCCCACGGGGAGGCGTGAATCCAGCAGCGGCCGCAGCATGAAGGCCCAGGTGGGCGCCAGGCGGTTTTCCGGCGTGCCCAGCGGCTCGCAGAAACCGCTTTCGCGCGGGATGAACTCCTTGTACATCTCCGCGTACTGCTGCAGCGCCATGCCGATCTGGTTCTGGTTCGCCAGGCACACGACCTGCCGGCCCGCCTCGCGGGCCCGCCCGAGTGACGGGAGCAGGATACCGATGAGCAGCGCGATGATCGAGATGACCACCAGCAGTTCAATCAGCGTGAACGCTCGGGGTTCTCGCGCGTGTCTCATGGACCAGAGCCTACCACGCCGGGGGAGCCGCACAAAGGGCGATACCGCATCATGTCATACCGGCGGGCCGAGATTTCGTTTCATTTGAGCCCGGAGCCCGGAGCCCGGCGACGGGCCGACCGGGGACGCGCCGAGACCTCCCCGCGCCCGCCCCCCCGGGGGGCACGCTCGCTCCACGGTCGCGTCTCCTATCGCTTCCCCTTGTCCTTCTTCTGCTTGCGGAAGTCCTGTTTGTGCTTGTCGCGGGACTTGCTCTTCTTGCTGCGTCGGGCCGAACCGTCGAGTTTCCCGAAGTCCAGGGGCTTGAATCCACCGGCCTTCGGCGCCAGGCCGCCGCCCGGCTGGCCGAGCGCGAGTTTCGGGAGTTTGGACTTGCCGCCGGCGCGGCTCGCCGCATCGTCGATGACCAGGTCCATCTGCCGCCGGGCCAGGTCCACGGCCGCGATGCGGACAGTGACCGTATCGCCCATGTTGAACGAGCGGCCGGACTTGGTGTCCACCAGGGCCCCCGTGCGGTCGTCGAGCCTCCAGAACGGCGGGGCGGAGGAGCGGGTCACGTCGCCCGGAAGGTCCTCCTTCTTGATGAACCCGTCGGCCAGGTACTTGTCGATCTGGATGAACACGCCGCGGTTGGACACGCCCGTCACCACGCCGGCGAAAGCCTCCCCGACCTTTCCGGCCATGAGTTGCAGCACGAGGAACCGGCGCAGTTCGTGCTCCGCGTCCTCGGCGTTCTGCTCGGTGTCGGTGATGTGCTTCCCGATGCCGACCAGGGTCTGCTCGTCCGGGCACAGGGGGCTCTCCCGTAGTTTCTCGCCGAGCCGCCTTCGCTCCGCGTCGTCCCGGGGCCGGCGCGTGCCGTTGTCGGTCTGGCGCAGGTACTCCTCCAGGGCCCGGTGGACGGTCAGGTCCGCGTACCGGCGGATGGGGCTGGTGAAGTGGGCGTAGGCGGTGGACGCGAGCGCAAAGTGCCCGATCAGGGCCGGCGAGTATTCGGCCTTGGTCAGCGTGCGCAGCACCGCCATGTGGACGGCGCGGGCCGCGGGCGTGCCGCGGGTGGCGTTGAGCAGCCCCTGGAGCTCCTCACGGGTCGGCCGGCTGGGGATGGTGAACCCGGCGACCCTGGCCGCCCTGCGCAGGTCGTCCACGTCGCCGGGGACCGGCTCCGGGTGGATGCGCCGGATGAGCGGGACGTTGACCCGCTCAAAGATGCGGGCGATGACCTCGTTGGCCTCGACCATGAACATTTCGATGAGCGTGTGCGTGAAGGCGTCGTCCTCCTTCTCCGCGTCGATCACATGGCCCCGGTCGTCGAAGATCAGGTTCACGTCGGGCAGTTCCAGGGAGATCATGCCTTGGCGCTGCCGCCGAGACTGGATCGCGCGGGCCAGGCGGTTCATCTCCTGGAGGGCCTCGACCAGTTGCGGGGTGTACCTGGGCTCCGTCTTGGCGTGGCGCTTGGCCTCCCCGGCGTTGCCGTCGATCAGGGCCTGGGCCTCCAGGTAGGTCAGGCGTTTGGCAGAGTGAATAAGCGTGGACGCGGCGCCCTCGCCACGGATGTTGCCGTCCCTGTCGTAGGCCATGAACGACGACTTGCAGAACCGGGGCACGGCCTCCTGCAGCGAGCAGATGCCGTTGGACAGCACCTCCGGCAGCATCGGGATGACCAGGCGGGGCAGGTAGACGCTGTTGCCGCGTTCCCGGGCCTCGTCGTCGAGGGCGGAGCCCGGCTTGATGAAGTGCGCCACGTCCGCGATGTGCACGCCCAGTTCCCAGCCGTCCTTCGTGCGCTTGATGGAGATGGCGTCGTCGTAGTCCTTGGCATCCGGCGGGTCGATGGTGAGGACAAAGTCGCCCGTCAGGTCGCGCCGGGCCGGGCCGAACTTCGCCAGGGCCTGCGCACCGCCGCCCTCGTACGCCCTGACCTGGGTGTCAAACTCCTTGGCCGCGGCCCTGGCCTGGTCGATGCATTCCTCCGGGAACTCTCCGGGCAGCGAGTACGCGGCGATGACGGCCTGGGTCTCAACGTCGGGCAGGCCGGCCTCGCCCAGCACCTTGATGATGACGCCGTCGGCGAGCGATTCCCCCTGCGGGTAGTCGGTGATCTCGATCTGGACCTTGTCGCCCGCCTTGGCGTTCTTGGCCTCCGCGTCGCGGACGACGACCGGCTCGGTCAGTTCCCGCCCGTCCGGGAAGACCAGCCACTGCGAGCCCTGCCTGCGGAGTTCGCCCGTGAAGTACTGGCGTCTGCGCTCAAGAATCTCGACGATCTCTCCGGTGTAGGGGCTGCGGTCCGGCGTTCCCGCTCCGCCGCCGCCCCGGCGCGCATCACGGCGGAGTCGTATCAGCACCCGGTCGCCCGTGAGCGCATCACCGGTGGCATCGGGCGGGACAAACACGTCCCCCTCGCGGGTCTCGGCCTCCAGGCGCACAAATCCGAAGCCCTTGGGGTTCCGCTTGAAGATACCGGTCGCCTCTCCGCCCATGCTCCCCAGAGAGGGGAGTTTCACCATGCCGCCGGCGGTGACCTCCACAACGCCCTCATCGGCGAGTTGCCCGACGGCGCCGGCGAAATCGGCCGCGTCCTCGACCCCCAGGTCCGACGCGAGCGCCGCGACGGGGCGCGGCGTGTAGGTCTTGTGCCCGAGGTGGGCCAGGAGTCGTTGGCGGTATCGCAGTGGCATCAGGGTCCCCATTCGGCGAGCCCGCATGGTAGGGGAACGAGGCCCGCCCCCGTGTCCACCCCCGCCGTCCCCGCCGGCCGGTCACCCGCGCGTGATCGCATCCCTCGCGCTGTCAAAGGCCATGCCGAGGTCAAAGGCCTTGCGGAAGAGGCCCGACTTGCGCTGGGCACCCCACAGGTCCGTCGATACGTCGGCGTCCGCGCAGGCCAGCAGCCGCACCGTTGCGCCGGACAGGGAGAGGCTCACGGTTTGCACCTGCTGCGTGTGCGTGCGATCCAGGCCATCGGCAATGCGCAGGATCGCGGCCAGGCGGCGGACGAGGTCGCGGTCGGGCGCGGACAGGGAGGCGAAGTTCGGGTGCTCAACGCTCGGCTCCGCCCGGCGGTGGTAGAGGGCGAGGTTGGCAACGATCTCCAGTTCACGCCGGGTCAACCCCGAAAGATCGCTGTGCACGATCAGGTGGTAGCCGTGCCGATGGTGCCCGCTGTAGTTGACCAGGTACCCGATGTCGTGGAGCACGCCCGCGGCCTCGAGCAGCCGCCGGGCGGGCGCAGCCGTCCAGGGTTCGTCCGTGCCCAGGGCGGCCGCCAACTGATCGTGGATTGACAACGCGAGACGTGTGACGTGCTCGCTGTGGGCGGCCTCGTAGCGGCAGGCCTCGGCGAAGCGGCGGACGACGGTTATCGGGTCCGGGCCGTCCGCCTCCCCTTCGAACAGCCGGGCTGCGAGCCCGAGGACGATGCCGTCGCGGATGCCGCGGTCGTGGACGTGAACTGCATTGGCGCCGAGGCGCTTCAGGAGGCGTTCGGCGATGGTGAGCCCGGCGACAATGATGTCGGCACGCTCCGGTGGGAGGCCGGGCACGCGGGCGAGGTCGGATTCCGGGAGCGAGCGGAGCCAATCCAGTACATGGCGGAGTTCCGACCGCTTGATCTCGTGCCCCGGGATGGCGCGGTCCCACAGCGAGGGTCCTCCCGGGCCGAACCGGCGGTGCCGCAGGATCGCGGCGAGTGTCGTGAAGGTGCCCCCGGTGCCGATCACCAGTTGCGGTGTGATCCCCGGCTTCTTCAGCCCGCGACGGATGGTCTTGCTCACATGCCGGCGCATGACCTCGTACTCACGTCCGCGTGCGCGGCGCGGGCCGCCGTGGCGCTCGGTCGTGCGGAGAGCCCCGAGGCGCAGCGAGTGCATGCGCTCGATCGCCCCGGCGGTTGAGAGCACCACCTCCGTGCTTCCGCCGCCGATGTCGATGACGGCCGCGGAGAGGTCCCGGAGATCGAAACTGTGGGCGGCGCTCTGGAACGCCAGGCGCCCCTCTTCCTCCTCGCTGATGACCTCCAGGTCGATCCCCGTGCGGGCGCGGATGGACGCGGCCAGGTCCGCGGTATTGGAGGCCTCGCGGCAGGCGGACGTGCCCACGATACGGAGGGCGTCCACCCGGTACCCTTCGGCGATCCGTCGGAACCGATCCACGGCGTCCACGGTCCGGGCGAGGCTTGCGTCGCTGATCGCCCCGGTACGTCCGAGGCCGGACCCCAGCCGCGTCATCTCTTTCTCATCGTCGAGCACCCGGTACGCCGCGGGGCCGCGGGCCTCCGCCACCATCAGGCGGATGCTGTTGGTTCCGACATCAATGGCGGCGAGCCGCCCGGACACCGAGAGTCTTGGCCGTGGAACCGGTTCCGGCGCGGTCGCTGCCCCGGCATTCGAGAGCGGCACGGCCCGGGCAAGCGCATCCACGGCGGCGCGGACCCGGGCGAGGGCCCCGGTGGGGGAGCAGAGGGCGGCCCGGGCCTCGCGAAGGCGGGCATCACGGACCAGACCGAATCGTTGGCCGAGCCGCGAGAGCCCCGGGGCCACGGCGTCCGGCGCGTCCGCGGCGTAGCGTGCGAGGCGTTCCGCGAGTTCGTGCGCATCCCGCACGCCGCCCAGTGCATCCTGGAGTTCGGCCAGGCGGGCCGCGGGGGCGCCGGGCTCCGGGTGCGGTGCGGCCAGTTCCAGCATGTACCGGAGTTGCTTGAGGCGCCGACGGAGCCGGTGGAGGTCCACGATGTCGGCGTCCGGTGCGGGCACGGGGGAGCGATCCGACGCCTGTTTCAGCAACCGGGACCACTCGGCGGGCTCCGGGGGCGGGAGCGCCAGGAAGGGATTCATGACGCGACGGAGCGGGCGCCGGCGATACCTTCGCGCGACCGCAACGGCGAGGTGCTGGCTCTCGTCGCGCTCGGCTTGCAGTCGTTCCTGCGCGTACCGCCCCGCCTTCTGCATGTCCGCCGGTGTGCGTTCCAGGTACTCCCCGAGCATCCGCAGGTGGACATCACACTCGCGGATCGGGCCGGCCGCCTCCCGCACACGCCGGAAGAGCCGCCGCGCCCGCCGGATGTCCCGGGGGTCTGCACCATTCGTCGCCGCGCGGAGCGCCGCCTCCCCACGGCGAGCGGAGGTGCGCAGCCGGTGCGCCAGGTCTTCGGCGGCCTCGCCGCGGCGGGCCTGTTTCAGCAACGCACGCAGGCGTACGAGGGCGCGGATAATGGGAGTTTCACCGCGCCGCTCGGCCGCGGGCGACTGGCCAGTTTGGAGTGTGGCGTCGGGCATTCCGGCGGGGCTCCGGCGTGGAACCGAGATGGTAGCGGGCGTGCAGGTGACGGCACCGGAAGCGTGTCCTGGGGGCAGAACGGGGCATTCACGCACGGGCAGGACCGAGGAGCTGATCCGGATCCTGAAGCAGTTCGATGATCCGCGCGAGGGCCAGGGCGGCGGTGGCGCCGTCCACAACGCGGTGGTCGCAGGCGAGGCTGAGCGGGAGCAGGTTCCCCACAAAGATCCCGCCGCCGCGGACGACCGGGGCGGGGCGGCCGCGTCCGACGGCGAGGATGCCGACTTCCGGGTAGTTGATGATCGGCGTCGCGAAGCGCCCGGCGTGCGAGCCGACATTGCTGATGGTGAACGTGGACCCAACGAGTTGCTCGCGCGGGATGGAGCGGGAGCGGGCGGCGGCGGCGATCTGGGCGATGTGGCGGCTGATCTCCAGGACGCCGAGGGCGTCGGCGTCACGGATCACAGGGACCATGAGGCCGCTGTCGGTGTCGGTGGCGATCCCCAGGTGGACGGCCCGGTGCTGGATGATGAATGCTTCGGCGTCGGCGTTCGTAGGCTGCTCGTCCACCGTCGCGTTCATCGTCCGGAACGGGCCCTCGGTCAGCACGCGGCACACAGCCGACGCGACGAAGGGCAGAAAACTGACCTTCTCGCCGGAGGCGGCGGCGAGTTTGCGGCGAAGGCCGTCGAGAGCGGAGACATCGGCCTCGTCCATGACGTTGAAGTGGACGGCCTGGTTGACGGACTCGCGGAGTCGGCTTGCGATGGTTCGCCGCACGCCGCGGAACGGGATGCGGACGGTGTCCTGACCCGGCGGCATGGCGGGGGCGGAGCGCGGCGCGGGGGTTGGAGCGGGATGTGGGGCCGTGGCGGGCGCACGCGTCGGAGTGTCCGTGCGCGGCGTGCCCCCCAGGGCGGAGGGCGTCCGTGCCGCGCTCGGGCGCGACGGCGCGGGCTGGGTGGTGGTACCCCCGCGCACGTCTTTCTCCGTCACGCGGCCGCCGATTCCCGTGCCGCGGATGCCGTCGATGTCAACGCCAAGGTCACGGGCGAGGCGACGGACGGCGGGGGTGGCCAGCGCCTTGCCACCCTCTGCGGTGACCCCGGCCGCGGAGGCGGACATCTGGCCGACGACGGTGCCGTCGTCCTCACGATCGGCGGCCTCAGCGTGGGCAGACTTGCCGTTGCGGGATGTGTCGGGGGTGGGGGTGCGCTTGGACTCGACAACCTGCTCGGGCTTTCCGGCCGCCCTCGCGACCCCGCCCGCCCCGGTGTAGGTGACCAGCGGGCTGCCGACTTTCAGGATCTCGCCCTCGGTCCCGTGCAGTGTGGCGATCGTCCCGGCCCGCGGGCTGGGGACTTCCACCAGAGCCTTGTCCGTCTCCATCTCGGCCAGGATGTCGTGCTCGGCCACGGTGTCGCCGGCCTTGACCCGCCACTTGATCAGTTCGGCCTCATGGACGCCTTCACCCAGGTCGGGCAGGATGAAGTCGTTGGGGTTGGCGGAGGGTTTTCCGTGGGCCATTGGCTGCAACTCCGGCCGGATCAGAGCCCCGAGCGCGAGCCAGGGGTTGAAGGGACACAGGAACCCGTCGCTCGCGCGCCGGGCTCTGACGGGCTAAGGATACTCCGCCCCGCCCCGTCGATCAGTACGCCAGCACCTGCTGCACGGCCTCCCCCACGCGCTTGGCGTCGGGCAGGTAGTCCAGTTCCAGCTTGTAGTAGGGCATGACGGTGTCGAAGCCGGCGACGCGCTGGACCGGGGCCTTCAGGTGCAGGAAGCCGTGCTCCTGGATGCTCGCCGCGATCTCCGCCCCGAAGCCGGCGGTCTTCGGGGCCTCGTGGACGACGACGCAGCGCCCGGTCTTCTGGACCGAGTTCACCACCGCGTCCAGGTCGAAGGGGTAGATCGAGCGGAGGTCGATGAGTTCGACCGAGACATCCTCCGGGAGTTTGTCCATGGCCGCGAGGCACTCGAAGACCGTCGCGCCCCAGGTCACGACGGTGACGTCGGTTCCCTCGTTGACGACCTTGGCCTCGCCGATGGGGATGGTGTAGTCGTCCTCCGGGACTTCCTCGCGGAACGAGCGGTAGACGCGCTTGGGCTCGAAGAAGACCACCGGGTCCGGGTCGCGGATCGCCGAGAGCAGCAGGCCCTTGGCGTCGTAGGGCGTCGCGGGCATGACGACCTTCAAGCCCGGGTGGTGGGCGTAGATCGCCTCCGGCGAGTCGCTGTGGAGTTCTGGAGCATGGATGCCGCCGCCGACGGGGACACGGACGGTGAGCGGGATCGTGACCGCCCCGCGTGTGCGGGTGCGGTAGCGGGCGGCGTGGTTGACCAGTTGGTCGTACGCGGGCCCGAGGAACCCCTCGAACTGGATCTCCGGGATCGGGCGCATCCCGGCCATGGCCAGGCCGATGGCGGTGCCCATGATGCCGGACTCGGCAAGCGGCGTGTCCACGACCCGCTCCGGCCCGAAGCGCTTCTGCAGCCCCTCGGTGACGCGGAAGACGCCGCCGTTGAGCCCGACGTCCTCCCCCAGGATGACGACGCGCTCATCGCGCTCCATCTCCTGCTGAAGGGCGAGGTTGATCGACTGGACGAGTGTGAGGCTGGGCACGCTGTGTCCTCGCGATTACCCGGCTTTTCGCCGGCGTACCTTGTTGCCTTGCCTATGCGGACCGGAGCGATTGTTCGAGCCCGCGAGCCGCCGGAGTGCCGTGTTGACCGCGTCGGAGTCGGGGAACACGCGGGCGACATCCGGATCAAGCATCACCTTGAGCTTCATTCGTTGATAGCGGGCGAAGTACTTGCCGCGCTGGCCGCCCCGGAAGTCGTCCTCGTCCTTCAGGCCGTTATCGCTCGACATACGCCCGCACCTCGGTCCTTGTCGCCCGCCTCGCGCTGATAATCCTCATCTCGTGTTCGGCGTCGGAGTGTATGACCACCAGCAGGTTCCCGCGAGCCGACAAGCCGATCGTGACGAAACGGTCCTCCTCGCCCGAGTGTTCCGTGTCGTAAATGGTGATGGCGCTCTTGTCGCCGAACACAGTTGCGCTTCGTCGAAGCCAACTCCATGCTTCTTGAGGTTGGCATCAGCCTTTCGGTCATTGAAGTCGAACTTGTCGCTCGGCACGGCAGAGTTCCTGCTTACGCGTGCTGCGCTTCGCCCTGCAGCCCCGCCTGCTGCGGGTCTTGGCCGAGGCTGCTGGTCCGCAGGGTCTGCCGCTGCTTCTCGATCTCCGCCGGCAGCGGCTGCGCGAACGTGTAGTTGAAGATGTCATCGACCGCCGGCTTCTCGATCCCCTCGGCCGCCTTGATGACCTCGGCGGTCATCGCCCTCGCCTTCTCCTCGGCCGCCGCCTGAAGTTTCTCGTTCCACAGGTCCTTCTTCTCCAGGTACTTTCGGAGGCGGATGAGCGGGTCGCGGCCCACCCACATCTCCAGTTCCGCTGACTCCCGGTACCGCCGGGCGTCGTCGGCGGTCGTGTGGTCGGCGAGCCGGTACGTCACCGCCTCGATGAAACTGGGGCCGCCGCCCGCCCGGGCCCGCTCAATCGCGTCCCGCGTCGCCTTCACCACCGCGAACAGGTCGTTGCCGTCCACCTGCACCGTCGGCATCCCGTAGGCGATGGCCTTCTGCGCGATCGTCTCGCTGGCGGTCTGGGTCTCCCGCGGCACGCTGATCGCCCAGTGGTTGTTCTGGCAGAAGAACACGACCGGGGCCTGGAACGTTCCGGCGAAGTTCATCGCCTCGTGGAAGTCGCCCTCGCTGGTCGCCCCGTCGCCGAAGTATGTGATCGCGACCCGCGGCTCCTTGCGGATCTTGAACGCCCACGCGATCCCGGTCGCGTGCAGCATCTGCGTGCCGATGGGGATGGAGAGCGGCGTCATGCACACGCCCTCGGGGATCTGGTTGCCCCGTTCGTCACCCATCCAGTGCAGCAGGATGTAGTGCATCGGCAGCCCGTGCATGAAGAGGGCCGCGTTCTCACGGTAGCAGGGGACCAGGAAGTCCTGCCCCTTCTTCGCGGCGAATCCCGAGCCGATGGCCGCGGCCTCCTGACCCTTGTTCTGCGGGTAGGTGCCCATGCGGCCGGAGCGCTGGAGTTTGAAGGCAGTCTCGTCCAGCGTGCGGCACTGGATCATGAACTCGTAGAGGTGGACCACCTCCTCGTCCGTCAGGACCGGCTTGCCGCCGACCACGGCGAGTCTCTCGTCCAGCACCCCGTTCTCGTCCAGCAGTTGCAGGTGCTCAATCTTCGCGGAATAGACGGTCTTGATGGGCATCTCGCGGATCCTCTTCGGGGGGCGGGGGACAAGACAGAGGCTCGCCGCAAGCGTAGCGGGATGCCGCGCGATCTTCCGGCTGGCAAGGGAATGCCGCCTTGGGCGTGCCCGTGTCGTGCCACGGTCATCCGGTGCTCGCCGGATGATCGTGCTTCCGGGTGCCCCGCCACTCCGTGGCGGCTCTTGTTTCTCTACCCCGTCTCGTGGCACAGGCGTTCCGCCTGTGTCCTACCCCGCCTCCTCGTTCATACGCATCCTTGCTGTCGGGCTTCAAGGTTCGCAATCTCTTCCGTTCGCTGTGCATGGGGGCTCTGCCCCCCTCCAACCCCCCGCAAAGCCCGCAGGCGTCGCGGTAGCGGTGACTGCGGATATTGGCGCCGCTTTTCTTCGCTGTGATCTCTTTCCGAAAGGGGGTGCGGGGGGAATCCCGCCCGCGAAGCAAATCGAGCCGATCTACACGTCCTTGCCGGGAAAGATCGCGATCTGCGGGACGCCGAGCCGTATTGCCAGCGAACGCACAAAGTCCCAGAGGTCGATTCCTTGCACCCCGAAAGCCGTCATGCGAGTGTTGTTGCCGTACTGGTCGTAGAGCTTGCCGCTGTGGTTGCGAACAGCGCCAAGGATGACTGCGGTCATCTCCTTCCGGAGCATGTAGAGCGACTGCGGATCTTCGGGGCGCGGCCGCTTGGCGCGCCATCGGTTGACGCAGCCGCAGCAGCCCCGAATGGCAAGGGAAATCTCAAATGTGTTGGCGCCGAACCGCAAACTCCACTTCCCAGGTGTGCCCTTGATGTTTTCGGCGTGTCCCGGTGCACGGACCGGACCGTTTGCATTCCCGACCACGCGCTTTCTCGGATGATCGCCTCTACGACCTGCTTGTCTTCATGCAGTCGAGCCTATCCCAGAACCTGTTTGAGCAGGATGATGGAGCACCCGAGGTGGAGGAAGCCCTGGAAGAGCACGGTGGACTTCTCGTAGCGGATGCACAGCCGGCGGAAGTTCTGGAACCACGAGATCGT
>JADLGW010000038.1 GCA_020849105.1 Phycisphaerales bacterium
CGCGTCGGTCTCGTGCGCCTCGGTGACCGTCGAGGCGCCACCCGCGGCCATCACCCGCGCCCGCCAGTTGCCCAGCAGGTCCAGGTCCCAGTCGTCGCCGCGCAGCAGCGTGGTGCTCACCCCGTCCTGGTGCTCGATGTCGCAGGAGACCAGGCGCGACAGCGCGTCGTAGGCACTGGCCTGGTCCTCCCACGTCCCGCCCACCAGCCCGCCCGAAGGCCGCGGGCTCCGCGTCGCGGTCAGCCGGTTGCCCAGCGCGTCGTATGTATATTGCAGGCGCGCGAGCGTGGCGCCCGTGCCGTCGATCACGCGGCCATCACGTGCGGGCACGCTCGCCGGTTACCCGATGAACCTTACCGGCACGAACTGGAGCCCCTTGATCTTCGCCTTCCAGCACAGGCGCATGACGCGATTGCTGACCAGGATGTCGGGCAGGGCAAAGCCCAGCACGTATCCGGGTCGGTACCTGATGCGGGACTCCCCGAAGTGCTCCCACGTGGACACAAAATCGGGCAGCGCCCTGCGCTCGGCCGCGCCCAGCCGATACGTGAACTCCAGCGGCCTCCAGTCCCTGGCCGGGCCGAACCCCGCGCGCCGGCACTTCGGGCACCGATCCGGGTCCACCGTGAACCCGGTCGACGCCTCCGCCGGCGGCATGCTCACCTCCGGCAGGACCTGCCACCATGGGAGCGGGGTGAGCAGCCTGCGGTCCTCGACCTGGCGCAGCCCCCGCTCGCTCCGAAGCTCGATCATCATGTCCGTCGCGAGCTCGTGATCGATGAGGACCTCCCCGTGGTGCGTCCGCATCGCGCGGGCCTTCTTCGGCAGCGACCCGCGGCTGATCCGGAGCGGCGAGGACTGCCGGGCGCCCGTCCCGCACTCGGGGCACCCCGTGGACAGGTCATAGTCCGTGCCGAACGACGGGCCGGTGTCGCCCCTGGCCGCCCGGTTCACGTGCAGGTGGACGTACTCGCACGATTCAAGATCGCTTCGATCGTAGTGAACCTCCGTTCGGTAATCCCAAGGTGGATCAAGATCTAGTTCATCGAGGGCAACAAACAGCCGCTGCAACCTAGAATCGGCGGACGGCAACCGAAGGAAGAAGTTCGAGCCGCCTATCACCTCAAGGTCGCATGTTCGCGGCGATAACCCGAGGTCTCGCAATATGCGCGCAATACCATCTTTCCGAGTCGTGCTCGCAATCATTATAAATTTGTATTCCTTCATCAGCAACCGCGGCACGCTTAGGGACCAAGAATCTCCATAGCCCTCTCTGCGAGATCAGGAAACGCCCCATACGCCTTCCTGTACGCCGCCCGAATTCTGGCGAGGCAATCTGGCGACATATCAAGCCGGGTGCCGTACGGCAAGTTGCGGCGTAACAGATTCGTCACCAGTCGGTGCTGCGCCTTCGTCATCGCGATCGCCGGCCCGTTGAGGGACTTCCCGAGCGCCCGGAGGACACGCACCTCGACGATGTGGTGCGCCTGCAGCGCCGCCCGCGCGGTCCGGATCGCGTACCGGGCCGCGTGGTAGGAATGGTAGATGGCGCCCGCGCGGACCTTGCCGAGCACGCGGGCGGCCTTGATGCCGACGTTGATCGATTCCGCCAGCCCGGCCCGGTACTCACCGATGCCCGCCTCGGCGTCCATCTCGGCATCGAGATAGTCGGGCCCCTCTTCCTCGTCTTCCTTCGGCGCGAACAGGTCATCGGCCAGGCCCCAGTCCCCCGACCACGCGGCGTGCGCCTCCATGTCCCCCGCGTACGCGTCGATCAGGTTGAACGCGACGCGACCGAGCTCGAAGCCGAGCATCGCCACATCGGTCGGACCGATCCCCGCGAAGAACAACCCGAGCGGGTCGCTGTTCAGGAACGCGTTGTTGCCGGCGTAGCCGTAGAGATTGCAACCATCGCCGAAGGCCTGGTCCAGCTCGAGGTCGGCGGGACGCTCATCCCAGCGCGCGCCGAAGTAACGAGCCGCACCAAGCAGCGCCAGCCCGCTCGCGTTCGGATCCTTCTGGGCCCAGCGGCCGAGCGAAGGCAGGTAGGCACGGTTGCGGATGTGGGCGAGCAAGGTCGACGACGGCGCGAGGCGCGGGGTTTCGAGGCCCGTGATCGGGTCGAGGAGGGGGGCGTCCAGTCTGTCAAAGAACAGCCCCTTGTGCCCGGCGTGCAGCGGCGCGTGGGCGTAGAGGGACTCGGCTGCGAGCACCGAGCCGTAGGCATCATACACGCCCTGCCACGCGATGCGCGCACTGCCACCTGATCCTCCCAGGTCGCACAGCGCCACCACGTCCAGGCCCGCGTCCTGGATCACCCAGGTCGGCTCCCTGTTCGGGCCGTACTGCGCCAGCAACTCGTCGACGCCGTTGTCGCCGGGGCCCCAGACGTACTCGCGCACCAGGCCCGTGGTCGGCGGGGCGGGGGCCTGGGCCTGCGACGCCTGGCTCGGCGCGCTGGCCGCGTCGCCGTCGAGCCCCGGCTCGGCCGCCAGGGCCGCGAGAGCCCCCGGATCGCCCGCCATCGCGGCGTCCGCGTCGCCGTCGAGCGGGTCCGTCACGACCTCCTGCAGCCGCCGGATGCCGTCGTAATAGAACCGCTCCGTCCGCAGCCCGCCCGCCACCGGCGACTGCGCGCACGCCAGCCGCCCCAGCCCATCGTAAGAATGGTGCTTGACAAGCCCGTCCACGACGACCTGCGGCGGCGTCTCCACGGACAGGTGCCCGGCGTTGACCTGCAGCAGCCGGTTCCACGCATCATAC
>JADLGW010000039.1 GCA_020849105.1 Phycisphaerales bacterium
CGCGTCGGTCTCGTGCGCCTCGGTGACCGTCGAGGCGCCACCCGCGGCCATCACCCGCGCCCGCCAGTTGCCCAGCAGGTCCAGGTCCCAGTCGTCGCCGCGCAGCAGCGTGGTGCTCACCCCGTCCCCGTGCTCGATGTCGCACGAGACCAGGCGCGACAGCGCGTCGTAGGCACTGGCCTGGTCCTCCCACGTCCCGCCCACCACCCCGCCCGAAGGCCGCGGGCTCCGCGTCGCGGTCAGCCGGTTGCCCAGCGCGTCGTATGTATATTGCACCCGCGCGAGCGTGGCTCCCGTCCCGCCGCCCCCGCCGACCCCCGACTGCTTCCAGTGCAGGTCCCTCACGCGCCCGTGCGCATCAAGCCCCGCGAGCCCGACGCCCGGGGCGGCCTCGTCCAGCCCGAGGGCGCGCTCGACCGCCCCGCCGCCGAGCGTCATCCGGGCGCGCCGCCCCGAGCCGATATAAGAAAACGACGCGACCTGCCCCGGCCCGCCGCCCGGGATCGTGCCCGCGTCGGGCGTGGTCGTCAGTTCGGCGACGCGGGCCAGCAGGTCGTCCGCCCCCTCCGCCGCCCCGCGCCCCAGCGTGACGACGCGGGAGGACGCGGTTGTAAGGTTCGGCGGCGCGGGGTACTGGATGGACGCGAGGCGGTCGCGCCCCGCCGGCCACCCGGGGCTGCCGGGACCGCCCGTGAACCCGACGTCCCAGGCGTACCCGGTGTACGGCGTGTCCGCGGCGACCACCGAGCCCAGGGCCTGCCGGTCCTTCACCAGGTGCCCGCGCCCGTCGAACTCCATCCTCACGTGGGCGATCGGGGACAGCGGCGCCGCGACGGAGGCCGCCCGGTCCACCCACGATGCGACCTCGAAGGTCTTCAGGTCGTCGGCGTAGGCGTAGGTCACGTACCCCGCGCGGTCCGCCGGGACGCCCGAGGGGAGCGTCATCGACGCCGGGTACCCGGGCGTCCAGACGCCGGCGTTGTAATACCCGACTTCCGCCCCCCGCAGCCGGTCCAGGTCGTCGTAGAAGTACCGCAGGGCGATCCCCCGCTCGTCGCGGCGCTCGGCGATGCGACCCTGCATGTCGTAACTCAGCAGGAAGTAGTTGATCGTGTGCGGCCCCGTCGGCACGTCGCTTGCGGTGTGCCGCATCGAGCGCACGGCGCCGCCGCTCCTGGAGACGACCTCGTACTGGTCGTTCGGCAGGGCCTTCATGACGTCGGCGCCCCAGCCGTTGGCCGGGCTCGCGCCGAAGTCCACGCGGGTGACCTGCTCCGGCTCGCCTGCATTCGGTGCATCCACGTCGGCGTGGACCTCGGCCAGCCGCCCGAAGCGGTAGACGTAGGTCGTGATGCGCTGCTCGGGCTGGGGCGCGAAGGCGTTCTCGGTCTTGCGGGCGACCTTGCCGGTGCCGGTGTACGCGAACTCCGTGACGCTGTAGACCGGGGCGCCGCTCGCGCTCGACTGGGCCGCCACGTGGCTCTGGTTGCCGCGCTTGTCGAACTTGTACACGGTGAGGGGGATATTGTCGGGCACACCCTCCCGGACGATGCCCGGGCCGCCGGCCGCCAGAAGGTCGATGCGCGGGCGGCTGGTCCGGACGAACCAGCCTGTGTTGGGCGCGGCGCCGGAGGACGTGAACGTGTCCCCGGCGGCCCCCGTGCCGACCTCGGCCGAGGCGACCAGGCGGCGCTGCACGTCGTGGTAACTCAGCGTGGTGGAGACGACCGAGTTGTCGTAGGTGCACTGCTCGAAACCGCCCGGCGCGCCGGGCGTGCCGACGACGCGCTCGAAGCGCTCGACCCGCTCCACGTTGTTGTCCGCGTCGTAGGTGTAGTCCGTGCGCGCGACCTCGAACGTGTACTCGACCTCGGCGCTGCCGCCCCGGGGCACGACCGTGGCGGTGCTGCCCACGCGCCCCAGCCCGTCGACCTTCGTGACCTCCGCCCCGCCGTCCGGTTTCTGGCGGAAGACGATGTTGCCGCCCTGACCGCTGTACTGGAACTCCGTGTGACAGGGAGGGTCGGCCCCCATCCAGGTCACGTCGTATGTACGGCGCTCGACCATCGAGCCGTCGGGGCCGTAGCGCATCTCCACCAGGCTCAGCGGGTGCAGGACGCCCGCGGCCAGGTAGTCCGCGGCGACGGGCAGAGTCTGCCCGGGCACGAACAGGCTGGGGTCTGTGGCGGGGCTCAGCGGGAGCGTGCCGGGGCCGTAGGAGGCGACCATCGCGGTCCGCCCGGCGTGGTCCAATATGGTGACCGTGGTGGTGAGGCGCGGGGCGGTGGCGATGTCGCCGCGGGCGAAGACATCGACGCGGACGGGCCGCATGCGCCAGTCGTAGGAAGTCCGGGTGGCCTGGCCGTCCGGGTCGGCCGCGGGCGGAGCGGCGTAGGGGGTCTCGTGCCAGTTGCCCTGGGGCAGGCCGCTGTATCGGCGGGAGGCGGTAGGGAGCCAGGCGTCACTGGGGCCCTCGCCGTAGTCCGTCCGCTCGACCATCACCAGGTCGTTGAGTTCCTCGGCGGGCCCCTCGTACTTCAGCGGGTAGGTGTTGTTGGCGAGGGTGAGCCAGGCGTCGTCACGGGTGCCGATGTACCTGCGCAGGTTCTGGCCCAGGGTGCTGCGGATGGTGCGGGTGATTGTGCCGTCCATGTCGCGCTCGCGGTAGACCCCGCCCAGGTCGTTGACCTGCTTCATGCCCACGGGAGCCATGAGGCCGTCCACGTTGAGTTCGAAGAGTTCCGCTTCGGTCAGGCGGCCGTACTGGTCCGGGCGCAGTTGCCTGTCCACGATCGCGCGGAACCAGGGCTGTTCCCGCTGCGCCGGGGCGCTGATGAACGCCTCGGGGATCGCGGCTTCGGTCTCCTGGGCCGTGACGAACTCGACGCGCCGGGTGCGGCGGGGGATGCCCTCCGGCCGCGGGCCGTTGTAATCGCGGACCTCGCCGGGGGACATGGCCTTCCACTCTCCCGCGCCTCCGCCGAGGTCGTTCCATTCCAGGTCGTTGAAGATGAACTCGCGGGCGAAGCGCGAATCCGTGTAGAGCAGGGCGGTCCACTGGCCGAACGCGGCGCCCGGTTCGGCGTACAGGTCCGGGTCGTTGGGGTCGTGGGGCTGCTCCGGCGCCGGGTCGATGAACAGCCAGGTGCGCGACCAGCGGCGGCCGTTCGGGAAGTAGATGTTCTTCGGCCCGTCGCCGTCGTACTGGTAGTAGGTGAGGCGGGGTGCCGGGGTCCGTCACCAGGCCCGCGGCGCTCCAGACCGTGCGGCCCTCGTCGTCGTAACTCTGGAGTTCGACGGGGAAGTAGTTGGGGGCACCGGCATCCGGGCGGAGTTTCCGCGGCGGGCCCGTGCGCTGGCGACTGGTGATGCGGCGCTCGGTCGTGGGGGTCTCCGTTCCCTGGGCGGGGGCCTCACGCGCCGTTGTGTAGCGGGTGATCTTGTAGGTACCGGTGTCAGTCTCAGCGCTGGGGACGGTTTGCAGGAGCGCTTCCTGCGGCGAAAGGAACTCGATTTCCTCAAGGACGTCCGTTGGCGTGTCCGGATTGCGCACGATCTGGTGCGTGTAGTACCCGGGTCCGCTCACGCCCCGCTTCACACCCGTGGCGACACGCTGGGCCCGCGCCTGCCAGGGGGCCGCGTTCCCGTCCTCCTGGGCGATGTCGAACCACTTGTATTCATTGAACTCAATGAGACCCTCGGTGTTGCCGGTCCCGGCCTTCTCGGCCGCGGACCAGCCGACGGAGCGGTGCTCGACGAGCAGCACCTGGTCCAGGTACGCCTCGATCTGGCGGCGTTTGTCCGGCTCGGGGTCGGGCGGAGTGGCGGGCGGCGGAGGCGGCGGAGTGCTCGCGGACACGAGCGCCATCAGGTCGGCCTCGGCCTCGGGCAGCACCGTTCTCAGTTTCTTGTAGATGTACTGGTCGCCAAGCCCGCCGCCCGAGCGAATCGTTCCTTCCGGTGTGAACTCCCAGGTGGCGTCCCGCAGAACATAGCCCGAGGCGTTTACCTCGACCACCCGCCGGCTCAACTGTCCCGGTTTCGTCGAGACCGTGTCCCTGGAGTACGGCGTCAGGGCGGTCATCTCGGCCCAGGAGCGGAACTCGTCGATGATGCTGATCCAGCGGGCCTCCGCGGGTTCGCCCCCGGGGTGGTAGGTCACCTGGCGCGTGCCGGGATCGAAGAAATACGTCCGCCATCGGTAGGGGTGTACGAGAACCGACCGCCGCGGAAAGTCCACGAGCGTGGCCGATGCCGGCAACCCGTGGTCGTACGCTACCCACGAAAGATGGAAGGGTGTGTTGTTGAGTGGCTTCGCCGCCCCTTCTCCGAGATACACGAGCCGCCGGACCCGGAAGTGTCTCCTCAGCCCGTCCGGGCCATGTACGCTCAGGAGCCGCGCCGCCTGGCCGCTTATGTCGTCCACGAGGCATTCAGGCCGCTCAATACTCTTGACATACGTCGTCAAGATGCTCGCGGGGCTCGGGCAATCCGACCGCCCATCCTCCCAGGTCTGTCCCTCCTCTTGTGCCGCACCAAGCCGCACGGACGCGAACCCATCGAGCAACTCGCGTGCGCCGGGGTGCTGGTTCAGCTCGCTCTCTGACCAGTCCGGGTACTCGAACGTGTAGTCGGCGACGGAGAAGTGGAATGGCGTCTGGTGCGACACCCACCTTGCCAGGCTCTCCTCCGCGGTGTCCCCGGGCCCCAGATGCTCCACAGCCCACCGGATGAGCCGATTGAAGTCGTCATGTGTGAACACCCGCTGCAGGTATGGGCTCTCCAGCACCTCCTGTCCGCTTGCCGTTGAAGTGTCATATCGATAGAAGGTGTTGCGAACGGCCGGCGGGCCCGCTTCAAGTCCGTGTCCCTGTGTATCCTGCTTCCGGCTCGTTACCTCCGTCCACGCCAGCATTGGTGGATAGAACTGCACGCCGTGAAGACTTGACCCTCCATATGTGTCCCACGCGGCATTCCTGTAGTGGTATCGCACCTGGTGCACCCACGTCGTCGGCAGCGCGGGCGAGTGCCCCGTGTTGTACACCGCCAATGGGTCCACCGGGTCAATGTCGGGCCGGTTGTCCGTGTCGATCTCGAGCACAGGCGCCTCGGCGATCTGGATGCCGCCAAACAGCGGGCCCTTGTAGACGTAGATGCGGTCGATCGCGCTCGCGCCCAGGAGCGCCGGGTGAGCGTCCGGCGGGTTCCACACCTGACCGCTGTCGGGGTATGGGCCCTGAAAGAACCGGTGCGCATAGACCAGCGTCCACTCCGTCCCCGACGGTGTGTCGAGCGTGATGTAACTGATCTGGCCCTTGCGCAGGCACAACTGCTGGCACGCCGTGCACGTCGTGTTCTCGGCATCGATCCGCGCCCGCGTCGTCGGCACATAATGGATGTTGGCGGCGTGGCCATAGGAGTCCTCGATCTTGGTGCATAGTCCGTAGTACGGGATGGCGAAGCCCGGATTCCGGTCGGACTCGTACGGGCCGTCATACCACTCCGGTGCTGTCCCCACCGGCGGGTAGAGCGCCGTGTCGTGGTAGGACGTCCATGTCCACTCCGGATCCTGTGCGGCCCCCTGTGTCGTGTCGAAACTCTTCATCGGCACGTCTTCACGCACCGCCACGAACGTGTACTTGATCGCGCCGTCGTACAGCCATACCTCGTACTGCGTCGGCGGCGTACTCCAGCCGTAGGTGTCTCCCCACGGCTGCGGAATCTTCGCCCACACGCCGTTGTGCTTCAGGCGAGCCCGGAAGCGGGGCGGCGCCTCATAGCCCACGCGCGGCTCTCCGCCCGGGCCCTGCGCCAGATTGACCTGCTGGAAAGGGATCGCGTGGTGCGCGTCGAGCACAAGCCACGTCACCCGAGGGTTCGGCCCCACCAGGTCGGGCAGCGCCGAGTCGATCAACAGGATTGGGTTCTCGCTGGCCATCCAGCCGACTCCGGTCCAGTCCCACCACTTGTCAACCGCGGCGACCTCCGGCTCTGTGGATCCCCACTGGCCTATCTCGATCCTGTCGAGCCCGTGCCGCGCGGATCGTGTGCGCAGGAGCCGGAAGGTTGCGCCGCCCAGCGGCAACTCCAGGTCTGTCACCTGCACCAGCGGCAGCCCCGTCACCAGGTCCACCGTTCCGCCGAGCACGGGTCGGTTGCTCCCGTTCCAGCCCGTGGGTGCTGATCCCGCGCCCGGCGGCACAAGCGCCGCCGACGAGCCGCCGATCGTCGGCGATGCCGGCAGGTGGTCGCCGATCGATGGCGTCGCCAGGAGGCTCACATTCATCCGAAACCCGCGAGGAAAGGTCATCCCCTCGGCGAAGCCCGGCCTCATGTGGTCCAGTTGCACAATGCTGGCCGCCTCGCCCGAAAGGTTGTTCATCACGAGCGACGACCAGCAGCACGAGCGGAAGTTGTGGCCGGTCGGCAGCGGGTCGCGTGCCGCGATGTACTGCTCATGCAGCACCGTGATCCACCTGTACGCGTCGCTCACGTTGCTTGGCGGCGCATCGATGATGTGCCCCAGCGGCAACGGATCACCGGGGATCGAGCCCTGCGCGATCTGCGGGTACCCTGCGCGTGGCGTCGTCGGAAGGTTCATCCCCGGCGGTACAACCACCTGGGTCAGGTCGCACGCGGTCGCCGGGGCTCCGGCGGGCACCACAATCGGAACGTACGACGAGGCCTCCTGCCCGCAGGCCGGTCCGCCCAGGGCCATCGCGGCCGCACAGAGCAAGAGCGCGCGGGCCGGGTTAACGCGGGCGGGTGGTCGGGCGGTGACGCGGGAGAGGCCGGTGCGCATGGTGCTGCCTTTCGCGTGAAGGCAGTCTTATAAGGAATCGAGGCGTGTGCCGCCAGTCTGCCCGAGCACCCCACAGATCTGCGCTTTTTCGTGCCACAACAACACACATCTGTGGAAGTTATCCACAATTGCAGTGCGCCGGTTGCGGTCCTCGACCGCCTTGCAGCATAGTGGGCTAGGTGAATCGCGCCGCCCGCCTCATCTTGTTGCTCTCTTCATCCTTGGCTCTCGCCGCGCACGCGCAGCCGGATACGACACACGCCCTGGCCGGCCAGATCGAACTGGCTCGCCTTGTCGACCTTGCTGCACACCGGCTGCACCTCGTCATCGACTACGACGCCGCCGCGCTCAAAGGGACCATCACCCTGCGGCAAGCGAACGGCGTGTCCGACGCGGAACTGTGGGATCTGACCAACCGGCTGCTGGCCGCCCGGGGTTTCACGACGGTGCGGATGCCCCGGTCGGACGCGGTGAGCGTGGTGAAGATCGGCGAGGCGGCCAATCTTTCGCGGGTCGCGGGCGTCGTGGATGTGCCCGCGCCGGAGGGACCGCCCGCCGGCTTCACCTCTGTCGCGCTGCGGGTCCGGCATCGCCCGGTCAGGGAAGTCATTGAGACGGTCGGCAGGCTGCTCAGCAAACCGGGCGGGTCGATCAGCGCGCTCTCGGAACCCGGTGGCCTGGTCCTGATCTCGGACCTGACGCCGCGTGTGGAGCTGGCGACCGCACTGATCGAGCGACTGGACGTGTCCATTGGTGAATCCGGCTTGGAGGTGGTTCCGGCTCGCAACATGACCGCGGCCGCACTGGTCACGCTGGTCGCACAGGTCGCGGCGAAGCGGGAACTCGTGAGCGGCGAGAAGGTCCCGGGTGAGGTACTGCCCGGCGGGGTCGGGGACACGGTACTGGTGATCGCGCCGCCCGATCACGCCCAGTACTGGAAGTCGCTCATCGCGCAACTGGACCAACGCGAAGAGGTGACCACGGTGGTCTACACGCCGCGGAACTTCGGGGCCGCCGAGGTCGCGGCGCTCATCGAGCAGGCGGTGCACACGGGGCCCCGCGAGCCGGCCACGGGGGACGGGTGGCGGCTTGTTGTGGACCAACTGACCGGCACGCTCATCGTGACCGCAACACCGAGCGAACACGCGGAGGTCGCGGCGCTCCTGGCGCGGCTGGACGCAGCCCCGCAGGCATCACGGCGCCCCGTGCGGTCGTTCGCGGTGCGCAACCGCAATGTGACGGACCTGCTCCCCGTTCTGAACGACCTGATGCAGGCGGGCGTGCTGGAGGCGGTGGCCCCACCCGAGACGGGTGACATCACCGCGGCCCGCGTACCGCCGGAACTCCACACCCCGCCGCCTCCGGTTCTTCCGGGCCCCGCGGGCCCGTCCACGACGGCATCCGCGCCGCGCCCCGAGCCCGGCGGACGCACAGCCGTGCAGCCCGGGGGGGCCGCGCCGCTGGCGCTCTCGGCCGATGAGGCGACCAACACGTTGATCGCGATGGGCGAGCCGCGCCTGCTGGAGCAACTGCAGGTGCTCATCACGCAACTCGACGTGCGCCAGCCCCAGGTGATGCTGGAGGTCATGCTCATCAGCCTGACCGAGAGCCAGGCGCTGAGCCTGGGCATCGAACTGGAGAAAGTCAGCCTCGATGCCGATCTGTCGTACCGCCTCTCGTCTCTCTTCGGGCTGTCGGGGCGAGCGGGCGGCGTGCCCATCGCGGGAGGCGCCGGCCTGACAGGGGTCGTGCTCAATCCGGGCGATTTCTCCGTGGTGCTGCGGGCGCTGCAGACGGTCCAGGGCGGGCGTTCCCTCTCGATGCCGCGGATACTCGTCGGGAACAACCAGTCGGCATCGCTTGATTCGGTCCTGGAGCAGCCCTTCACCAGCACCAACTCCGGCAACACAGTCGCGACCACCTCGTTCGGCGGGTCGCTCCCCGCCGGCACGCAGGTCTCGATCACACCGCAGATCGCCGAGGGCGGCCACCTGACCCTGCGATACCAGGTTTCGCTCAGTTCCTTCACCGGAGCGTCATCGGGCCCGGGTGTGCCCCCGCCCCGCCAGCAGAACCGCGTGCAGAGCGTCGCCACCATCCCCGACGGGTTCACGGTGGTCGTGGGAGGGATCGACCTGGAGACCTCGGGCAAGTCCGTGTCGCAGGTGCCGCTCCTCGGAAACATCCCGATCATCGGCGAAGCCTTCAAGAACCGTAACCGCAACTCCAGTCACCAGAAGTTTTATGTGTTCATCCGCGCCGGCGTGCTGCGGGCCGGCGGCTTCGAGGACCTCAAGTACCTCTCGGGCGTGGCGACGAGCCGGCTGGGCGTGGACGACGGCTTCCCAAGACTGGAGCCGAGAGTGATCAAGTAGGAAGAGAGGAGAGCAACGAGAGTGAAGCAGCCGCGCAAGGAGGGATCGAGCCGGGGAGGAAGCGAGGCAGAGGAGCCGCGCATGTCCGCCATGAACGAACAAGAGGCCGCGGCGCAAACCAAGTGGGCAGTGTCTCCCCCTGCGCCCTTGCCCCCGTGCCCACCGCCTCACCCTTCATCGGAGTTTCTGACTCTCATTTCCCATGAGCACGCGCGGCGCCACCTGGTGCTGAGTGATGGCTGCGAGGGTGGAACGGAACACCTCGTCACCGCCGAGCAGACGGCGCCGTGGGCTGCGCTCAACGTCGGCGTGCGCCTTGGCCGCCGGGTCGTCACACGCACACTCCCGGCCGAGCAGGTCGCGGCCGCGATCGACTCCGCGTACGCTGCTGTCCGGCCGCCGCCGGATACCGACACGTCGCGGACCGTTGTCGATGGCTCCTCCGACATCGAGCGCGACCTGGCGGGGGCGCTGGCGGAGGCCGAGCGGGACCTGCTCTCCACTCAGGGCAAGGCCCCCGCCGTGCGTTTGGTCGACCTCATCCTCTTCGAGGCCCTCCTGCACTCGGCCAGCGACGTGCATATCCAGCCGGTGCGCGGGCGGACGCTCGTGCGGTACCGCCTCGACGGAGTGCTTCGCACAGTGCGCGAACTGCCCGGCAGTATCGCGGCGGCGGTCGTCAGCCGTATCAAGGTCATGTCGCGGCTGGACGTGGCGGAGCAGCGCGCCCCGCAGGACGGCCGCGCCACGGTGACGATCGGCGGGGCGGGGGCGCAGAGCGGTCGGCGCGTGGACCTGCGTGTCAGCACACTCCCGAGCACCTACGGAGAGCGGGTGGTGACCCGGCTGCTGGACCCGGCGCGCTCCGCGTACCTCCTGAGTTTTGCCGGGCTGGGCATGCCGGCTGACCTGCAGGCACGGTATCTCGCGCAGGCCAGCCGCGCCAGCGGCATCGTGCTCTCGACCGGCCCGACAGGCTCCGGAAAGACGACCACGCTGTACACGACGCTGGCCTGGCTCTCCTCCAGCAACGCGGGCGCCACGGCCCGCGGCTGCGAACTCAACATGATGACGATCGAAGACCCGGTCGAGTATGACCTGTCGTCCTCGTTGGCTTCCGGCGGTGGGCTCGCCGTGAGCCAGACCCAGGTGGACCCGAAGAAGAATGTGACTTTCGCCGCCGGGCTGCGGCACATCCTGCGGCAGGACCCCGACGTGATCATGGTGGGCGAGGTGCGCGACCACGAGACGGCCCGGATCGCGGTGCAAGCCTCGCTCACCGGGCACCTGGTGCTTTCGACACTGCACACCAGCGACTCGGCCGGCGCGGTGGCGCGGCTACTGGACCTGGGTGTCGAGCCCTTCCTGGTCGCCAGTTCACTCTCGGCCGTGCTGGGCCAGCGCCTCGTGCGGACGGTGCACCGGACGTGCGGCGGCGGGGGCTGCGAGGGGTGCCTCGGGACGGGCTTCAAGGGGCGCACGGCGGTATTCGAGTTGCTCGTGCTGGACAGCCCGCAGCGCGACATGGTGGCGCGGCGGTGCTCCGCGATCGAGATCAAGGATGCGGCCCGCGCCGCGGGGATGACGACGCTCAAAGAAGCGGGGCTGCAACTCGTGGCCGAGGGGCGCACCACCCGCGCTGAAATGGCGCGCGTCGTCGAAGCCCTCGACGAGGAGGATCCGGCATGAGTGACACTGATATCCCGCAGGCCTGCCTTGATTCGCCTCAGGTCGGCTGCACGCATGTGCCGCGCTCGCTCATCGCCGCCTGCGCTTCCGCCGTCACGTTCTGCGCTGCCTGGACCGCGTGGCCGCTGGCGCCCGAGCCCGTCACCGCACCCGCGCTGACCGCCATCCCCGAGCGCCCTGCCCCTTCACCGGCTGGGCTCGATCCGCTCGATATGGACGCGTTCCGCGTGCCGATCTGGGTCGCTCCCCCGCCCCCTCCTGCCCAGCACAAGCCCGATCCGCCGCCCCCGCCCCTGAGGCTCCGGCTTCTGGCGATCGTCCACGAGAGCGGGCACAACGTGGCCGCGATCTACGACCCCGATGCGGACCGGGTGCGCATTGTCGGCGAGGGCCAGGCCCTGTCCCCGGGATGCACCGTGGAGGCCATTGCTCCGGGCGCGATCACCCTGCGCGACAGCGGCGCCCTCCGGACGCTGACCCTCCGCGAGGATCAGCCGTGATCGCTGCCGCTGGGCATCACCAGACCCGACCCTTCGATCGCTTCTACTGGTGCGTCCTGGACGCCCCGGGATGGTCGCGCACCGGCGCACTCCCACCGGGCCTTCGCCAGCGTCTGGACGAGGAACTGCCGGTCCCGAGCGCCGAACTGCACGCTGTTGGCACCCCGCTCCCGGGCGGCGGACTCCTGGTCTGCGCTGCGCGGCGCGACGGTCTCGCCGGTGTGAATGCCCTCTCGCTCACGCCCGAATGCCTCCCTGAGTTCGCCGGTAGCGCGGACCGGTCCCGCCTGAACCTGCTCGTGGGCGAGTTCCAGCCGGTGCCCGTCCGCCGCGCACGCCGCCGTATGGCCGCGCTGGCTACCGCGGCCGTGATCGCCTGCACAGCGTTGCTCTCGGCCGGGTTCCTGCGGCGCGCCGCCGCGTGGAACGCCGCCGCCGACGTACTGGCCGCCCGCGCGAACGCACTCCTGCCGGAGGGCGGCGAACCGGCCCTGAACGAGCACCTGGATGCGGCACGGGCCGCCACGGGGAGCGCCGCCACCGGCAATCCCCCGCCCGATTCCGCGCTCGCGTTCGCCGCGGTGCTGGCCGGTTGGCCGAGCGCCGCCGGGGTCGCGGCTCAGGCCATCTCCGTGGACGGCACCGGCGCATCGCTTTCGGCGACCATCGAAGGCGATCCGGAGTTCTTCCTTTCCGCGCTGCACCCGCCTCCCGGCTGGCGCCGGGACGAGCCGAGGCTTGTCGGGCTCGGCGGGGTCACCCGTGTCACGCTCAAACTGCGCCCGGAGGGACCATGAGCGGCCGCGCCGCCATCCTCGGGATCGCGGTCGCGGGGCTCGCCGCCGCGGCCCTGCTGTGGTCCGGCCGCTCCGCCGCTGCGGCCCGATGGCGCATAGACCAAGGGCGCACCCGTCTCGCCTCCATCCGGGAACAATCCGCCGAGGTCGCGCGCCTGCGCGCGTCGGCCCCGCGCGACCAGGACCGCCCGGCAGCCCCGGAGAATCTGCCGCACACAGTGTCCAGCGTCCTGCGCGCCTGCGGCCTGCCCGCGTCGTCGCTGGCAAGTTTCGGTACCTCCGGTGAGTCCCGCGATATGGACATCGCCACCCGCCGGGCCTCCCTTGTGCTCCAGCGCGTCGCGCTCCCGCAGGTCGGCCGCTTCCTCGCCGAGTGGCGCAGGGCCGAGCCGCGCTGGACCGTGACCGGCATCGACATCGCACCCCACGGGGACCCACCCGCGGCCGGGGGGGATCTGCCGCTTCAGGCATCCATCACGCTCGAATCATCCATCCGCGTCCCGGGGGCTCGCCCATGATCTGCATCCGCGTCTTGTGTCTTGCACTCCTTGTCCTTGCCGGGTGTACCGGCCCGCGGGCCGCAGGGCCCTACCAGCCGGCGACGGAAGCCCGTCGGGATCCGCAACTCGCCCAGGAACTGACGAAGAGGGCGGCGCCGCTCATGGACGAGCACCCGGACGACGCCGAGAGACTGCTCCGTGAAGCCCTGACCGCCGACCTCTACCACGGACCCGCGCACAACAATCTTGGCGTGCTGCTGCTGCGGCGGGGCGATCTGTATGGAGCAGCCTCTGAGTTTGAGTTCGGCTCGAGGCTGATGCCGGGTCATCCCGACCCCCGTGTCAACCTCGCCATTACTCTTGAGTGCGCCGGCCGCACAGGCGACGCGATACACAGTTACGAGTCGGCGCTCGCGGCGTACCCCGGCTACCTCCCCGCGATGCAGGGCCTGGCACGGCTCCAGGTGCGCGCCGGGCGTGTGGACGAACGCACACCGGGCCTGCTGAGCGAAATCGCCCTCCGCGGCGAGGGAACAGAGTGGCGCGAGTGGGCGGCACGGCAGCGGGCGCTGCGGCAGTAAGCGGGTTGGTGCTCCCGCCCTTCACATCCGCGACGCGCCCCAGCAGGTCGTCCGCCCCCTCCGCCGGCCCGCGCCCCAGCGTGACGACGCGGGAGGACGCGGTTGTAAGGTTCGGCGGCGCGGGGTACTGGATGGACGCCAGGCGGTCGCGCCCCGCCGGCCACCCGGGGCTTGCCGGGCGGAAGAAAGACTCGCCGATATGGCGAAATCAGGATTTGCGCCTGTAGTAGGGAGTGTCTTCAAAGTAATGCAGGGGCTCTTTCAGTTGGCCTCGCGCCCAATCTTTCATGAACAAAAACGGACGATTGCGGGGGAAAAGCGGCGGGCCGTCATTCAGCACGGATTGCCGGACGGCATCAGCGTCCGTGAGATTGTCTTCTATCCATTCGATCAACCACTGGAGCGGGCGTCGCATCGCCTCCGCGGGCATGTGATCGGCGTCGTCGTACGCGCATCGCTCGAACTCCCCACGATACGGGCCATCCTGGTGTTCACCTCGCTCGCTGATACCTGCATACCCAACATCTGGCGGGACCTTGCCGATGACCATCTCTTTGGGCAGCACACCAAAGTTCACGTACACGCCTTTCCCCCATCGACTGGCCTGAAGATCAACCAGTTTGGTGAGTTGCGGACCACGCTTCCAGAACAACCTTCCTCTTCTTGAGTAGCCGGTGTCGCCCGCGACGGTTGCCATGATTGCGCGGAGATCAAGCCTGTTCATGGTGTCACGGTTGGTACAGGTCCAGGCAACCTTGCCGGGTGCCGCGCGGATACTTACCGCAACGCCCCCGCGGCCTTGCGGGCGCGGTCTTCGAGCGCCTTGACTTCGCTATCGAATGAGTAGTCGGCCCAGGTCAGGACCTGGCGGCTCGGGCCGACCAGGATCAGTTTGCCGGGGTGGGTGACGTTGTAGGTGGTGCCGCCGCCGGCCGCGATCGTCGTCAGGTCCGGGTCGCGGCGGAGCAGGAAGCCGAGGCCGTCATGGACGATCTTCTGGGCGGTTGCCCAGTCGCCGGTGAGGAAGGTCCAGCGGGAGAAATCGCTCGTGTAGTGCGAGCCGTAGCCCCTCAGCCGCTCGGGCGTGTCGCGCTCCGGATTCACGCTGATGCTGACAATCCGCACCGGGGTCCCTTGCAGCCGCCCCGCGACCTCCGAGAGCACGGAGTTCATCATGGGGCAGATCGACGGGCAGTCGGTGAAGATGAAATCGACGATGGTCACGCGCCCGTCGAACACCGATTCCGTCACCTCGCGCCCGTCCTGGTCGCGCATGGTGAACGGCGGGATCACGAGGCCGGACACGGTGTGGTCGGGCTCGAGCGGTGACCCGGTCCCGCGCGGATCGCCGCTCGGCGCACGCTCCACGGGGAGCCAGATCACCGCGAGCACGACGAGGCTGGCCGCGAGCATCGCGCCCAGTGCGATCATCGCGATGATCAGGAACCGCCGCACGTCACCACACCGTGCCCGCGATGCAGTCCGCCACCAGCACCACCAGGATCAGCGGCAGATGGATGATCGAGCCGAGGAAGGCGGCGCGCGCGTGCTCCCGCGTGCGCGTCCGCGCCAGCCGGGCGGCGAGCCAGAAGAACACTCCGCCGGTCACGATCGCGACCACGGCGTACGCCGGGCCCGGCCCCCCCCCCGCCCCGCTCCAGCCCATCAGCACGACCGGCGCGAGCGTGATCGGGATGAGCAGCGCCGCCCACGCCAGGATCGTCGCCGCGGTGCGCGAGCCGTCCGGGTCCACGCTGGGCAGGACGCGGTAGCCACCCGCGGCGTAGTCGTCGCGGTACATCCAGGCGATCGCCAGGAAGTGCGGGATCTGCCAGACGAACATCAGCAGGAACAGCGACCACCCGCCGGGGTCCATGAGCGCCGCGGTCCCGAGGTCGCTCCGCGCGGCGGTCCAGCCGATCAGGGGCGGCAGGGCGCCCGGCACGGCCCCGATGAGCGTCGAGAGCGGCGTGAGCGGCTTGCTCGTCGTGTACAGCAGCAGGTACCACAGGATCGTGGTCAGCGAGACCATCGCTGGGACGAGCCCGACGCCGGCCCAGAGCACAACGACACCAAGCACGCAGAGTGACACCCCGAGCGACAGGGCCTCGCTCGGCGTCACACGGCCGGTCGGCAGCGGGCGCCCGACGGTCCGCGGCATCGCCGCGTCGCGGTCGCGCTCCATCCACTGGTTCAGCGTGCTGGCGCCGGCCGAGGAGAGCGCTGTGCCGATCAGGCACACCGAGCCGGAGACGATCAGTTCTCCCCACGACCACGAACGGGCAAGGGCACCGGTCCCGAAGCCGACCGCGGCGGTCACGGTGACCATCTTCGTGATGCGGGGCTTGGTGAGTTCGACAAATGATGCCGCGCGCGACGGGTCTCCGGTCAGGGTCGCGGCCGTGCTCGCCAGGGCGGGATCAGACACCGGAGTCTCCGTGAGCGGGCATGATGATAGGAAGCCGGCGCGGACGGCCCGCGCCGTGTACCCTTCGGGCGTGTCCCGGTAGCTCAGTTGGACAGAGCAGCGGTCTTCTAAATCGCAGGTCAGTGGTTCGAATCCACTCCGGGACGCTTGGCGGTGGAATCACCATCCCCGTGAGAGTCCGGGATGCTCAACGCATGCCCTTGACTCCAGCCTTTACCAGCCGCCGCGACCACCACCCCCACCGCCCCCACCGCCACCGCGGCCGCCACCGCCGCCGTACCCGCCGCGCCCACCACCCCCACCGCCGCCGCCGAATCCGCCGCGGCCACCGCTGTTCTCACGCGGCCGGGCCACGTTGACCACCAGGGCGCGGCCGCCGAAGTCCTTGCCGTTGAGGGCGGTGATCGCCGCGTTCCCCTCGGCGTCGTTGGCCATCTCGACGAAGCCGAAGCCACGGGGCCGACCCGTGTCGCGGTCCATGACGATGCTGGCACGCGACACCTGCCCGTGCTCCCCGAACAACTGCTGAAGGTCCGCCTCGGTGGCACTGAACGGCAGATTCCCGACATAGATGTTGGTCACGGTCCGATCCTTGCCCGGGTGCAACCCCTGAAAGAACCGCTGCGATCGCCCGGGCAGGATCGGCATCGGCCCCGTCACCGTCGGTGCCCGGGCCATGCCCGGGTCGCTGCGGCCGCCGATAACGTAGCATGGGCTGCCCCGGTTCCGCAAGCGGTTTCCGGTGCCCATTCCTTAGGCGAAGGCGGCCAGTTCCGCCGGTACCTCCCGGATTCCGCGGCGGCGGGCCTTGGCGACGGCGTACCGGAGCGAGCGGCGGACCCGGGTATGCACGGCCGGAGTGACGTTCAGGCCCTGGACCTCCATCTGCTTCAGGGCGAAGTCCCAGGCGTGGAACTCCTCCAGACAGCGCGGCCGGTAGCGGTTGAAGCCGATGGCGTGGTGGCCGATCTCGTGGAGAAAGATCGCGGCGGAGACCGGGCCGCGAGGGCGGGGGGCCTCGATCAAGCGTTTGACGGAGCCGTCGCGGTAGCGGAGTTCCCAGGCAATGCCGGACATCGAGGTGCGCCAGCGGCGCACGCGGACGCGGTACTGGTCCAGCATCTGGCGGGTGACCCGCTCGTACCGAGCCTCCATCGACTCCGCCGGGACCGAGCCGCGACGGGAGGCAACGAGGGGCCGCGGCGCAGAAGAAGGGGCGGATTCCTCGCTGTGGCTGCGCTCCGCACGATTCAGTTTCCGTCGCCCCGGCGGGGGCGCTGGGCGCTTCGGTTTCAGGAGATCCCAGAGGGTCTGGATCATGGCTTCCATGCCCCGAGCACTTCACCTTTGCGCACGCGGGCGCCCCGCGCGAACGCATCCCAGGTCATCGGACGCTTGCCCGCGGCCTGGACTTCCAGCAGCGACAGGAGTCCGGCACCGCAGGATATCAGCCCGAGGTGCGGGTCCGACACCGTGCCCCCCGGTGGTTCGCCCAGTCCTCCTGCCGGTTTCACCCGGAGGAGTTTCAGGGGTTGCCCGCGGAACCCGACCGTCACGCCCGGCCACGGGGTCAGCCCGTGTACGCGGCGTTGGCAGGCCACCGGGCTGGCCGCGAAGTCGACCCAGGCGTCGATCTTCGAGAGTTTGGGCGCCAGCGTGACCAGGGATTCGTCCTGGACCTCGCCGCGGAGGGTGCCCGCGGCGTGACGCGACAGTGCATCTTCGATGAGCACCGGGCCGTCGGCGGCGAGTTGATCGTGCAGTTCGCCGGCGGTCTGCATCGGGTCGATCACGCGGCGCGACCGGCCCAGCACCAGCCCGGCGTCCATGCGGTCGGCGAGCGTGATGACGGAGTTGCCCGACTCCGCATCACCGGCGAGTACGGCCGCGTTGATCGGGGCCGCTCCGCGCCATCGCGGCAAGAGCGAGCCGTGCAGGTTGATCGCCAGCACCCCATCGAGAAGCGATGCCGACAACTTCTGGCCGAACGCCACCACGACCCACGCATCAGCCCTGAAAGCGCGGATCTCGGCGACCACGCGGGGCTCGTTCACGCGCTCGGGTTTCAGGACGCGGATGCCGCGCGCCGGAGCCTCCGCCCAGTCCGCGCAGGGGGTCGGCCGGTCGTGGTCCCCGCGGCCCGCCCGTCGGTCCGGCTGCGAGACCACGGCAACCAGGCGGTGCCGCTCGGCGAGCGCCGCCAGCGTGGGCACGCCGAACGCCCCGGAGCCGAAGAACACGATGTCCACGGGCTAGCGACCCCCCCCGGCGGCCCCGCTCCGTTCCAGGTCGCGGATCGCGGCCCGGTTCCTCAGGCGGGCGGTCTGGCTCATCCGGTCCAGGATCAGCACACCGTCCAGGTGGTCGATTTCGTGCTGAAGGCACCGGGCGAGCAGGCCGGAGGCCCGGAATGTGAACTCCTGACCGGCCAGGTCGGTGGCGCGAACCGTGGCGACCTCCGGACGCAGCACTTCCCCGGTGATCTCCGGGATGCTCAGGCACCCCTCGTCGTATCCCACCGAGGGCCCGGCGAGCGCCGTGATGACCGGGTTCACGAAGACGACGGGCACGCGCGTGGCGCTGGGCGGTGACGACGCGGTGGATCGCTCCTCGTTCTCGGGCACATGGGCGACGAACAGACGCCACGAGAGGCCGACCTGTGGGGCCGCAAGGCCGACCCCCTCCGCCCGGTGCATGAGATCGATCATCCGCGCGGCGACCTCGCGAACTTCCGGGGTCACGCCGCCGACGGGGGCGGCCTTCCGCCTCAGGACCGCCGCCGGGTACGTCACGATGTAGAGTTCGCCCGCGTTCACCGGCATCGGAGCATCGTAGAGTCCCGCCCCGCCCCACGCCCCGACCGCCCGGGCCCGCACGGGTTACAATCGGGTCTCGGGGCACGGGGATCGGCCTATATTGGGCTCGTCCGGAAGCGAGGAATCGACCTTGGCGTTATTCGGCAAGAAGAGTGCGACCGGCGCGGACGACGGGGGCGCTCCAAAGTTCCAGGTGCATGCCGAGCGGGCCCGCAGGTTCTTCGAGCACGCCCGCACCGTCCACGATGCGAGCAACTACGACTACGCGATGCAGTTGTGGCTCCGCGGGCTCCAGCAGGACCCGACGAGCATGGCCGGGCTGGAGGGCTTCTTTGCATCGGCGGCCGCGTTCCTGGGCACCGGGGCCAAGTCCCCGAGCAAGGAGACGCTGAAACTCTTCGACAAGAAGGGTGATGTGGAGAGGTACGCGCTCGGGCTGCTCGACTGGGGCATGAGCCCGTTCGACGCGGGGCTCGCGGTCCGGGCGGCCGAGAACGGGGCGCGCCTGGGCGTGTCCGAGCCGGCGTTCTGGCTGGGGGAGCGGGCGCTGGGAGCGGCGTCACGCGAGAAGAAGCCGCGCAAGGACCACTACCTGAAGTTGATGGACATTTTCGCGTCCATCGGGTCATTCGATAAGGCTGTGCAATCGGGGGAGGCCGCCGTCCGGCTTGATCCGAGCGACGGGAGGTTGTCCGCGGACGTGCGGAACCTGGCCGCCCAGGCCGCGATGTCCAAGGGCGGGTTCGACAAGACCGGCGAGGCGGGCGGGTTCCGGCGGAACATCCGCGACGCCGACAAGCAACGGCAACTCATCGAGGCCGAACAGATCGTCAAGAGCGACGAGGCGATCGACCGCCTGGTCGCCATCGCCGAGGGCGACTACCGCGCCCGGCCGGACGACGCGGCCGCGACCACGCTGTACATCAAGCGGCTGCGCGAGCGCGGGCGCCCCGAGGACGAGAAGCGGGCGTACCAGGTCGCCACACAGGCGTACGAATCGCTCAAGGAGTTCCGCTTCCGGCAGATCGCCGGGGAGATCAAGCTGCGGCAGGCCGAACGCAAGGTCGGCGAGTATGTCGCCGCAGCCCAGGCCAGGCCGGACGACCCGACCGCCGTGGACAACGCGCGCCGGGCCAGGATCAAGTTCACGGAGATGGAGGTCGAGGAGTTCCGCGAGCGGGTCAGGGCCTACCCCACAGACCTGGCGGCCAAGTACGAACTCGGGCGCCGCTACAACCAACTCGGTCAGTACGACGAGGCGATCCCCCTGCTCCAGTTGTGCAAGGAGGACGCGAAACTGCGCGTCGATTCGCTCGCCCTGCTCGGGGCCGCGTTCGTCGCGACCGGCTATGTGGATGAAGCGATCTATACCCTCCGCGAAGCCCGGCAGCACCACAAGATCGAGAACGACGAACTGGGGCTGGAACTGCAGTACAGCCTGCTCACGGCGCTGCAGACCAAGGGCGGGCAGGACCGCGACCTCCCCAGCGCCGAGGAGGCGGACAAACTCGCGTCCTCGATCATGATGCAGCAGTTCAACTTCAAGGACGTGCGGGCGCGACGCGACGCGATCAAGAAACTGATCGGCGAACTGAAGCGGGGCGACGCGGCGTAGGGCGCGGGCGCCGCTACTCCGCGTCCCGCCGGAACACCGCCACCACGTCCTCCACCGGAACGACGAAGAGGCGGTTGTCACCCTCAAAGTCCACCGGCACCGCGTGTTTCGGGTGGAAGAGCACCCGGTCGTAACGCTGGATCGGGTAGTCCTTGTCCGCGGCGACCTGGGCGGCGACGGCGACCACGCGCCCGGTCAGCGTCGGGATCTCCATCTTGTCCGGCAGGTGGATCCCGCTCTTGGTCTGCTTCTTGTCCTCATCCTTGCGGATCAGAACCCGCTTGCCGACCGGCTCGACGGTTTCCAGTGCCTTGGCGGCCGATGGCTTGGGGGCCGGGTTGGGTGGCGTGGCCATGAGCGTGTATTCTACGGCCTGTGCGGCAACTCTACGACCTGATCCGCGACGTCCCGGACTTCCCGAAACCGGGGATCGTGTTCAAGGACTTCACGCCCCTGCTGGCGGACCCGCGGGGCCTGGCTCTGGCGGTGGAACTGATGGCGAGCCCGTTCCGCGGGCGGCGCGTGGACCTGGTGGTGGGAGCGGAGAGCCGCGGGTTCATCTTCGGGACCGCCGTGGCCCAGGCGCTCTCGGCGGGGTTCGTGCCCGTGCGGAAGAAGGGGAAACTGCCGCGGGCTGTGCGCGGGGCGGACTACACGCTCGAGTACGGGCAGGACCGGCTGGAGGTGCACAGCGATGCACTGGCGGCCGGGCAGCGGGTGCTGCTGGTCGACGACCTACTGGCGACGGGTGGGACGCTGGCGGCGTGCGGAGAGTTGCTGCGCCAGACGGAGTCGGACCTGGTCGGCGTGAGCGTCCTGATCGAACTGGCGTTCCTGAACGGGCGCGAGCGCATACGCCACCTGGGCGAACTGCACGCGGTGCTGAGGTACTAACCCGTGAGCCCGGCCAGGTCATGCCAGAAGCCCGGGTACGTCTTGGCGACGCAGCCGGGATTGCGGATGAGCGTGTTCGGCCGGCGCAGCCCGATCAGTGCCAGGGACATTGCCACGCGATGGTCGTTGTAGGTTCCGAAGGCGACCCGGGACGCGCCGGCGGAGCAGTCCAGACCAGCCCGCGGCGGCGTGATCGTCGCCGTCGCCCCGTCCGCGTGCACGTCAACCCTGACGGAGATCCGGGCGAGTTCGGTCGAGAGTGCGGCGAGGCGGTCGGACTCCTTGCCCCGCAGCGTCCCGAGCCCACTCAGGACGCTCGCGCCGTCCGCAAAGCAGGCCACCGCGGCGACGGTCAGGGCCGCGTCGGGCATGTCGGAGAAGTCCGCCATGACCGGGCACAGCCGCGGCGGCCCGGCGGCCTCGATGCTGCCGTCGCCCCAGGCAACGCCCGCACCCATGCGTGAGAGCACGTCCGGCAGGAGCGCGTCGCCCTGGAGCGAGCGGCGCGACAGCCCCTCGACGCGAACACGCGAGCCGGGCGAGAGAGCGGCCAGCGCCCACCAATAGCCGGCGCTGGAGGCGTCCGGCTCGATGTCGATCGTGAACGCAGGCGGGCCGGGCGGGGGTGCCCCCACCCTGATCGTGCGCAGGTCTTCGCTGGTGCGCACGCCGACACCGACCCGGTCGAGCAGCGCCACCGTCATGCGGACGTACGAGGCGCTCGGGAGCCGCCCGGTCACGCGCACGGTCAGCCCGCCCGGCAGGAACGGGGCCGCGAGCAGGAGCCCGGAGATCACCTGGCCCGAGGAAGGGGATTCGAGCGCAACGGTGGCGCCGGCGGGCAGTGCGACCGGCGGCGTCACGCGGAGCGGGAGGCATCCTGCCGAGCCGAGGAACTCGGCGCGTGCGCCGAGTTGCCCGAGCGCTTCAGGCAGGCCGTCCATCGGACGCTCACGCAGGCGCGGCCCGCCCGTGATGATGACCGGAGACAGCGACAGGACCGCGGCCGCCGTCAGGAAGCGGGCGCATGTCCCGGACTCGCCCGCGTCGAGTTCCATCAGCCCCGATCTGCAGCGCCCGCCCACGCCCCGGATGCGGAGGTGGTCGTCGCCGCGCCTCACCGTGGCGCCGAGCCGTGTCACCGCCGTGATCATCCGCTCCGTATCGTCCGCGCCCAGCAGCGGCGCCCGGAGCACCGACTCGCCATGGGCGAGCGCGGCCAGCAGGATGGCCCGGTTGGTGATGCTCCTGGACCCCGGCGGGCGGATGGTGCCGTGCGCCGGGTGGCGGAGCAGCGGCACGGGATACGGGTCCGAGACGCCGCGGTCCGGGGCGCTGGCGGGCGTGTTCACGGAGGATCGTAACGCTCACCCCGCGCGGTGGCCTTTGGCTCGAAGGTAGCGGTCCAAAGCGTCGTGCCAGTGAGGGATGGGCCCGACCAGGGCGGCGAGTTTCGTGTTGTCCATCACGCTGAATGCGGGACGCTGGGCGGGGAGAGGGAAGGCGGTGGCGGGGATGGACTCGACCGCCGCACTCACGCCGGCACGCTCGATGATGCGCGATGCGAACTCGAACCAGGACGCCCGGCCGCTGTTCACCGCGTGGTAAGTGCCCGGGGGAACTCTCTTGGTGAGCGAGAGGAGGATGAGGCGTGCAACCTCCGCCGTGCCGGTGGGCGACATGAACTGGTCGCCGATCACCCGCAGTTGCCCCTTCTCTTTGCCAAACCGGATCATCGTCTCGACGAAGTTGCCGCCCTTGCCGCTGGCGCCCGCGACGCCGAAGAGGGACGCGACACGGAAGATGAGCAGGTCGTTGCACACACTCCGGGCCAGCGCTTCCCCCATTGCCTTGCTCGCGCCGTAGACGTTGAGCGGCCCGGTCGGGTCGCTCTCGACATAGGGCCGCTTGGAGAGCCCGTCAAAGACGTAATCGGTCGAGATGTGGAGAAAACGGGCGCTCGCCCTTGCGCACGCCCTGGCGAGTTCACGCACGGCGAACGCGTTCACGGTCATCGCCGCCTGCGCGTTGCCCTCCACCTCGTCGGTCTTGTGGTAACTGGTGCAGTTCACCAGCGCATCGAACGAGCGGGACGCCAGCGCGGGCTGGATGGCGCCCGCCTGGGATACGTCCAGGTCCGATCTCGGCACCGGCTCGATCGTGACGCCGGGGAAGGCCGCGGCCGCGGCCCGCAGGTCTGTCCCCAACTGGCCGGCCGGTCCGAGCAGGAGGATGCGCATGGCGGTCAACTCCCGATATCCAGCATCCCGCCGTACATCGCGGCCCGGCTGGTGATCTTGTACCAGGCGTCCAGGTCTTTGTACCACTGGAGCGTGATGGTGCGGGCGTCCTTCTTGAGGTCGCCCTTCTCGATGCGCTGGTAGATCTCACGGACGCCGTCCTCGGCCCGCAACCGGGCCTTGAAGCCCAGGGCCTCGACCTTGTCGAAGTTCACGCGGTACGAGCGGTTGTCGGGGTCGCCGTACCACTCGATCTCCACCGGCTTGGGGATGGTCCCGGCCACGAGTTCGGCCAGCGGCTTCAGTTGGTAGTTGTTCTCGTCGGAGCCGATGTTGAAGATCTGGCCGTTGATCTTCTTCGTGTCCGCAAACTCCAGCATGAAGATCTGGGCGGCGGCGGTGTCGCGGACGTGGACCATCGGCCTCCACTGTGTGCCGTCGCGGAGGAGCGGGAGTTTGCCGGTGGTCCACGCCCCGTAGGTCATGCCGTTGATCGCAAGGTCGAAGCGCATCCGGGGGGAGTAGCCATAGACGGTGGACTGCCGGAGCACGACAACCGTGAAGTTGCCGTCCGCCAGCGGCAGCACGTCCTGCTCCGCCCGGCCGTTGGCCTTGGCGTAGGTGGTGAGCGGGTTGATCGTGTGCTTCTCGGTGCAGATCACGCCCTCGTCCTGGAAGCCGTAGATGCTGCACGAGGAGGGCAGGACGTAGCGTGTGCAGCCGGCCTGTTTGGCGAGCCTGGCGGCCCGGGCCCTCGCCTCGTGGTTGATCTGCCAGGTGGCGTGCTCGTACAACTCACCGCTGGGGTCGTTGCTGACGGCGGCCAGGTCGATGACAAAGTCAATCCCCCTGAAGTGCTCCGGCGTCAGTTTCCGGGTGTCCTCCTTCACGCGCTCCAGCCCCGCGTGCTCCGGGAGGAGTTCCGGACCGAAGAAATACCGGTCGACGGCCCGGACTCCGTAGCCCTTCTGCAGGAGCATGGGGACGAGCGAAGTACCGATATACCCGCCGGCGCCGGTGACCAGAACACGCTTCATGGGGAATCACTCCGTTGATCGTGCGGAACTGCGTTCAGGGGAAGGGGTTCCCGAGGTCGGCGAACTTCGGCTGCACCCTGTCCTTGTCCGACAGCGTGACCTCGCCGGCGGCGACGGGCCACTGAATTCCCAGGGCCGGGTCGCTCCACAGGAGCCCGCGGTCGTGCTGCGGCGAGTAGTAGTTCGTGACCTTGTAGATGACCTCCGTGTCCGGCTCAAGCGTCACGAAGCCGTGCGCAAACCCGATGGGCACGAGAATCTGTCTCCAGTTCTCCGCGCTGATCTCCACCGCGACGTGCCTGCCGTAGGTGGGCGAGGAGCGGCGGATATCCACCGCGACATCCAGTATCTTTCCACGGGTGACCCGGACGAGTTTGTCCTGGGCGAACGGCGGCAACTGGAAGTGCAGGCCGCGGAGGACCCCGCGTTGCCCGGACAGCGAGTGGTTGTCCTGAACGAACTCCAGGTCGATCCCGGCGTCCCGCAGGGCCTTGTGGTTGTAGGTCTCCGAAAAGAAACCGCGGTGGTCGCCGAACTTCTTCGGGGTGATGAGTTTGACGCCTGGAAGGGCCGTGTCGGTGACTTGCATCGGGTTCCCCACAGCCCGGGACTTCCGGCCTCCGGGGTCGGCAACGGTAGGAAGGGGCACCGGGACCGTCAATCAGCCCGCAAGAGCCGGTGAAACGGTGGCCCGGGCCGACGACACCTCACGGACCCTGTCGGCGATCACCCGGCCTATGGCGATAGAGGCCGTCGCGGCCGGGGACGGTGCATTGAGGACGTGGACCATGCCGGGGGCCGAGACCAGGTGAAAGTCGTCCAGAAACTTCCCGGTTGGGTCCACGGCCTGGGCCCGAACACCGGAACGGGCCCGGAACACGTCCGCGCCCCTGATCTCCGGGATCAGCCGGCGAAGGTCGGCGACAAAGCGACTCTTGCTGAGTGAGCGGCGCAGTTCCATGACCCCGGTCCGCCACTGGGCACGGGCCATGTGCCAGAACCCGGAGAACCGCAGCAGGCCCCAGAGGTCCCCGGCGCTCCAGTTCCGCCACGAGTAGCCATGCCGGGCCATCGCGAGCACCGCGTTCGGACCCGCCTCCACCCCACCGCCGACCATGCGCGTGTAATGGACCCCCAGGAAGGGGAAGCGCGGGTCCGGCACGGGGTAGATCAGATTCCTGACCAGCGATCGCCGGGACTCGACCAGGTCGTAGTACTCACCACGGAACGGAATGATGCGGACGCCGGGCTCCACGCCGCACATGAGCGCGACGCGGTCGGACAGGACGCCCGCGCAGTTGACGATCGTCCTGGCCCGGACCGGGCTGCCCGTGCTCTCGACGATGAAGCCGCCGTCCTCACGTCGCACGCCGACGACGCGCGATCCGGTGCGCACATCGCCCTGCGCGGCCCTGACCACGCCCGCCATGGCGCGCGTCACGGCGGGGTAGGTCACGATCCCGGTGATCGGAACGTGGAGGGCGGCGATCCCGGCGCAGTGCGGCTCCAGGTCCCTGATCCCGTCCGGCGTGAGGCGACGGATGTCGGTAAGTCCGTTCGCCCGTCCGCGGCGTTCGAGTTCATCGAGCCGCGGAAGTTCCGATCCATCAAGGGCGACCACGATCTTCCCGCAGCGCTCGTGCGGGATGGCGTGCTCGGCGCAGAAGCGGTACATCTCATCGCGTCCCGCGGCGCACAACCGGGCCTTCAGGGAACCGGGTTTGTAGTAGAGCCCCGAGTGGATAACCCCGCTGTTGTGGCCCGTCTGGTGGGCGGCCAGTTCCTTCTCCGCCTCCAGGACAACGGGGCGCAACCCGTCGCGCGTGGCGAGCGCCATCGCGGTCGCCATCCCGACAATCCCGCCGCCGATAATGGCTACGTCGAACTGCGTGCTCATGCGCCGGGCCCCCGGGTGGAACTGTACTGGGCTGGTGCACGGCCGCGGAATCCGCGCCAGGCGGAGACCAGGAGCAGCCGGGCCGCGAACGGAAGGCCGTGGACCAGGTAGCGCTTGGCGAGCCTGCGGGGCTCCTGGACAAGCCGGTGGGCCCATTCCAGGCCGCAGGCCTGCATCCAGCGGGGGGCGCGACGGACCTCCCCGGTCACGAACGAGAAACTGATGCCGATCCCAAGGAACCACGCCGCGGGCAGGAGCGGGCGGAGGCGTGTGATCAGGTGCTCCTGCTTCGGCGAACCGAGGCCAACGTAGACGATGTCAGGACAGGCCGCGAGCAGCAGGGCCTCGAGAGCGGCAAGTTGCCCCGGATCCTTCTCGAAGCCCATCGGCGGGCAGTGATGGCCGGCAACCCGCAGCCCCGGGAAACGGCGGGCAAACTCGGCCGCGGCGTGCTCCGCGGCGCCGGGGTTGCCCCCGAGCAGGAAGACGCTCCGCCCATCGCGGGCGGCCCGTCCCGTGAGGGACCAGATCAGGTCCGACCCGGCGACCCGGGCCGGGAGCGGTGTGCGCTGCAGGCGGCTGGCCCAGATCAGGGGCATGCCGTCGGCCAGCCGCAGATCCGCGGGGGCAACCAGGGTCGCCAGGGCCGGCTCCGTGGTCAGCCGACGCAGAATCTCCAGGTTGGGCGTGACGACCCAGCCGCCGCGGCCCGCGGCCAGGCCCGCCATGATCCGGTCGATGGCCTGCGCTGGCGTCACGCTGTCGATGGGCACGCCGAGCAGGGTGATGCGGTCCGCCACGGCAAGATTCAGGCCTTGACGACTCTGGCCCGCCCCTGTGCGCCCTTCATCGCGTTCCGTGTGTCCACCACGAGCGGCGCGTACTCGGCGATCGCCTTCCAGTCCGTCACGTCGTGATTCGTCACAATAAGCACGCAGTCGAGGGATGCGAGAGTTTCGGGCGTCAACGCCTGAGACTTCATGTCCTTCTTGTGCTTGCGCATGTGCGGGAAGGCCGGCACAAGCGGGTCGTGGTACGACACCACCGCGCCCTGCTCGGCCAGCAGGTCGATGACCTCCGCCGCGGGCGTCTCGCGCACGTCGTCCACGTTTGGCTTGTACGCCAGCCCCACCACCATCACCCTCGCGCCCTTCATCGCCTTGCCGTGGTCGTTAAGCGCCCTGGCGGTCTGGTCCACAACATAGTGCGGCATCGAGGTGTTGATCTCGCCCGCGAGTTCGATAAACCTCGTCGGCCGACCGACCTCGCGCGCCTTCCATGTCAGATAGAACGGGTCGATCGGGATGCAGTGCCCGCCCAGGCCCGGCCCGGGATAAAACGGCATGAACCCGAAGGGCTTGGTCGCGGCGGCCTCGATCACCTCCCAGACGTCGATGCCCATCGGCGTCAGGATCATTTTCAGTTCATTGACCAGCGCGATGTTGACCGCGCGGAACACGTTCTCAAGGATCTTTGCCGACTCCGCGACCTCCGCCGTCGAGACCGGGACGACGTGCTGGATCGCCCTGCGGTAGAGCAGCGTCGCCAGTTCCCCGCTCGCCGCGTCCACGCCGCCGACAAGTTTCGGCGTGGTCTTCGTGGTGTGGCTCTTGCGACCCGGGTCCTCTCGCTCCGGGCTGAAGGCGACGAAGTAGTCCTTGCCGCACACAAGCGGCCCGGCGCCCTTTGGGCGCGCCCCCAGCATCGCGGGGACCATATCGTCGCGCGTCGTGCCCGGGTATGTGGTGGACTCCAGCACAACCAGTTGCCCCGCGCGCAGCGTCCGCCCCACCGCCCGCGCCGAGTCCAGCACAAAGGACAAGTCCGGCTCCTGGTGCTTCCCCAGCGGCGTTGGGACGCAGATGATCGCCACGTCCACCCCGCCGAGCCGCGAGAAATCCGTCGTGGAACTGAACCGCCGGCTCTTCGACAGGGACTGGACCATCTCCGGCCCCAGATGCTTCAGGTAGTTGCGTCCTTCCTTCAGGGCCACGATCTTCGACTCGTCGATGTCGAAGCCCAGGATGGGCAGCCCGCCCTCATGCAGCGCGTGAGCCAGCGGCAGACCAACATATCCCAGTCCGATAATCCCAACCAGCGCCTCGCCGGATTGGATACGTCGCTTCAGGTCATCGAACGCGGGCATACTCGTCGGCCTCCGGGTGCGGTGCGGGCGACAGACAAGATCGGCTCGAACCGCGAGGCAGTAGAGTAGGGCCGATGCCGTCGCGGGATGTCCCGCTTCGTCCGGGCCTGGGGCACACCAAGTGCTCGTCCTCGACCGCGTTGGACCCCTCGGCCGCGAAGGGCATTGCGTACTTCGCCCGCGTGATGCGCTCCTCATCGCCGAGTGCGCGGCTTCAGCGTCCGTTGTTCCACGCGCACTCCCTCAAGCCCGCGTGGCTGTCACGCCGCGGTGTGAGTCGGGAATGGCGTGTTCATGAGATCTCGTGCATGAGGCGGATCAGGCGGCACCGATTGCCACCCGCGATCGCGCCAACGCCCGCTCGGCCGCTCGGCCCTTCCCGAGCACCATCGCCTCCCACTGGTACCGCCGCAGGAAGCGCCTGAACGCGGGGTCGTCGTACCGCGAGGCTCCGGACAACATGCTCCGGACGAAACCCCACCAGATCCCCACGCCACCCACCACGAACGGCCGGCGCGTCATCCGATACAAGGCGCTGACGGTCATGAACGGCAGGCCGGTGCCCATGAAGTACTGCCCGGCGCCCCAGCGCAGGCGTCCCTTCCACATGCTCTGTTGGCTCGAACCCATCGGACGCAGATGCAGGAAGCGGAGGTCCGCATCGTCGAACGACCCGGCGCCCCAGCCGAAAAGCCGGCAGCGGTGGCAGTCCACGCCGTCCCACATCACCTCGCGCAGAAACCCGCCGATCTGGCGAAAACACTCGACGCGGTAGAACTTGCTCGCGCCGATCGACATCTCATCGCCGATCGCCTCGCTCACCAGGCGGTCGCTGAACTGCGCGTTGATCGGGTCGTCGGCCCGGTAGTACGCCTTGCCGCTGCATGTACCCAGGCGCGGGTCGCTCTCCATGCGCTGCATGAGACTCTCGAAGTACCGCGGGGGCAGCACAAGGTCCAGGTCCAGTTTGCAGAGGTAGCCGAACTCTTCGAGGTGGGTCGTCCCGAGGCCCGCGTAGAACGCCTCCATCACCCCCGGGCCGACGGCCCGCTTCCCGCGATCCGGGCGCGTGACCACGCGAAGGTAAGGGAGTTTGGCCCGATACTCCGCGAGGATCGCGGGCGATTCGTCGGTCGAGCCGTCGTCAACGACAACCCACAAGGCCGGCGGCACACTCTGGGCCGCCACGCTCTCGAGCGTGCGCCGCATGTACTTCGCCTCGTTGCGCCCCGGCGACACGATCAGGTACCGGCGGCCGCTCATCCGACGCCGCCCCGGTCGCCGGCGTACCCGCGCGGGTGCGACCTGTGCCAGCGCCACGCCGTCGACACGATCTCGTCGATGCTCTCGTACCGCGGTCTCCAGCCGAGTTCGCGGACCGCCCTGGCCGGGCTGGCGATCAGCACCGCGGGGTCGCCCGGCCGCGGGTCCGCCATCTCGTGGTGAATCGGTCCGCCGACGGCACGCTCGCAGGCCCGCAGCACCTCCAGCACCGTGACCCCTGTGCCGCTGCCGAGGTTGTAGATGCGCTCGTCGCCCGGGCGCACCCGCTCGATCGCCAGTTGGTGGGCCTGGGCCAGGTCGTCCGTGTGGATATAGTCGCGCACGCACGACCCGTCGCGCGTGGGCAGGTCGTGCCCGAACACCCTGAACGTCGGTCGCAGCCCGAGCGGCACATACAGCACCAGCGGGATGATGTGGGTCTCGTTCTTCCGCGCCTCTCCGAAGTTGCCGTCCGGGTCCGCGCCGCAGGCGTTGAAGTACCGGAACAGGGCGCACCCCATGCCGTACGCACGGCAGTAGTCGCGGATCATCCACTCGGCCGCGAGTTTCGTGCGGCCGTACGGCACGACGGGCGACTGCGGCGATTCCTCGGTCAGCGGCATGACCGGCTGCAGGCCGTACGTCGCCGCGGTACTGCTGAAGACCATGGTCGTCACCCCGCACATGCGCATGGTTTCGAGCACATTGCGGGTGCCGCCGACATTAAGCCTGTAATAGAACTCCGGATCCTTGATGGACTCCGGCACCGAAGCCGCGGCCGCGAAGTGCATCACCGCGTCCGGCCTGTACCGGAACATTGCCGACTTCAGGTCCTCCGGCTTGAGGATGCTCCCGACGACCAGTCGATCCCTCGGCACCGCGCCGGCGTTGCCCTCGGACAGGTCGTCGAACGCGAGGGCATCGTGGCCGTGGGACAGCAACCACCGGAAGCACGCGCTCCCGACATACCCCGCTCCGCCAACAACAAACACCCGCATGGACACCCCCTACCGCCGACTCTCGGCCAGCACAGTATCCGCCGCCGCGGGCAGGTCGTCCACCACGCGGACGCCCGCCACCATCGGACGCCGCACCGACACCGGACCGCACCCCGTGCGCACAAACATCGACCCGCGGCAGCCGGCGTTCAACCCGGCGAGCACGTCGCTCACCATGTCCCCCACCATCCACGAGCGGGCCAGGTCCAGCCCAAGGTCGCGGGCCGCACGCAGGATCATCCCGGCGGCCGGCTTGCGGTCCGGGTGGTCGATGCGGGTGCGGTCTGGTGTGGTCGGAGCGGCAGAGCAGTGATAGATCGCGTCGAGCGCGGCTCCTTCGCGGGCCAACTGCGCGGCCAGTTCGCGGTGGATCGCAGTGAGCCCCTCCTCGGTCAGTAATCCGCGACCGATTGCCGACTGGTTTGTCACAAGGACGACCGCCGATCCGGCTTCGCGCATCCGCCTGACCGCCCCCGCGGCCCCCGGCAATACGCGGACCTTGGCCGGATCGGTCAGGTACGGCACGTCGTGGATCAGCGTGCCGTCGCGGTCCAGAAACACCGCCGTACGCCGCGAAATCTCCGGAGCGGCGCTTCGATGGCATGGGCCGAACACCGTCGGCGCGGCCTCGTTTACGGCCGCCAGGTCGGCGGGCGAACCAATGTCACGGTGGTACCCGCCGAAATCCCAGCCCCGCATCCGCCCGATGAACCGCGGGAGCAGGTCGAACCCGATGTCCCTTCCCCCGGCCCCGGCCATCTCGCGGTAGGCGTCCGCGCTGACAATGTACACGCCGGCGTTGGCCAGGTCCGACTTCGGTTCCGGCGGCTTCTCGATGAACGACACGACGCGGCCTTCCGCGTCCAGTTCCGCGATACCGCAGCCCCGGGGGTTCGGTGTGCGGAACAGCAGCATGGTGAACGGGTCGCCGTGCGACTCGTGGAACCGCAGCATCGCCGCCAGGTCAACGGTGCTCAGGTTGTCGGGATAGATAATGACAACCTGGTCGGCGTCATCGGCCCATCCGCGGTTCGCGGCCAGCGTGCCGCCGGAGCCCAGCAGCACGGGCTCGTAACTCTCGTTCATCCGCATCAGTCCGCAGGCGTGCACGTCGTCGATATAGCCCCGGACCTGCTCCGGGTGCGCGTGCGTGTTGATGAGGGCCTCGCGCACGCCCGCCCGGACCAGTTTCTCCATCCAGTAGTCCAGGATCGGCCGGCCCGCGACCGGCACCAGCACCTTCGGCATGGTGTCCGTGATGGGGCGAAGGCGAGACCCGATCCCGGCCCCCAGGATAACGGCCTTGGTCCGTCGGCTCACCGCGGCTTCTCACCCTTCACGCGGCCAAAGAGCATCTGCGTGGCGATGTGCCCAATGGACAGGTGCAGGTCCTCGATCACGCCGTAGTTATCGCTGGGCACATGGATGTGGATGTTCGACAGTTCGCCGAGTCGGCCGCCCTTGAAGCCGGTGAGCCCGACGAGCGTCAGCCCGTTGCCGATCGCCCACCCCGCGGCACGCACGACGTTGGGCGAGTTGCCCGAGCAACTGATCGCCACCGCCACGTCGCCGCGCTGCGCGACCGATTCAAGCGGGAAACTGAAGGTCTCTTCGTACGAGAGGTCGTTGCCGATCGCCGTGGTCAGGCCCACGTTGTCCACGAGGCTGAAAGCCAGCAGGCGCGGCTGCCCGGGCACCATTGCGGTCTTCACATAGTCGCAGACGTGGTGGCTCGCCGTGGAGGCCGACCCGCCGTTGCCGAACACGAACACCCGGCGGCGGTCCTTCCACGCCTTGAACAGAGTGTCCGCGTAGCGGTCCACGGCCGCGGCATCCACCTTCGCCATCACCGTGCGCATCGCCTCGAAGTACGAGGACGCCGAGTTGCAGACCGTGCCGCCCATGACTCCGTTCTCCGGAACGGGGCCCCTCGGGCCCCGTCACTCGTTGATGAAGATGATCCTGCTGCCGGAACGATCGACCCGGAATGGTAGTTCCTGGGGTCTCCCCAGGGCCTGCCGCACCGCATCGTGCGCCTCCGGCGGGGCAAGCAGGAGCATGAATCCGCCGCCCCCGGCCCCCAGCAGTTTGCCGCCGACGGCGCCCGCCCTGCGCCCCGCGGCGTACCAGTCGTCGATCCAGGCGTCGCTGATGCCGAAGCCGAGGGATCGCTTGAGTTCCCAACCGCGGTGAAGGACCCTCGCGAACGCCTCGACCCCGCTGCCGATGGTCGTGCGGAGTTCATCCGCCAGCCCGCGCATCTCGCGCAGCACGCTGATCTTGTCCCGGGTGCCCGCCGACTGCCGACCGAGAATCTGGTTCGCGTCCCGTTGCTGGGCCGTGTACATGAGCAGCGCCCAGTCCTCCAGTTCCTGGATCGTTTCCGCCCGGCAGGGGATGGGGTGGACATCCACCGTGTCGTCACGGTTGAACCTGATGTAGTTCAGCCCGCCGTACGCCGCCGCGTACTGGTCCTGGCGCCCGATAGGCTTGCCCAGGATGTCGATCTCGATGCGGCAGGCCATCTCGCCGAGCATCTCGGGTGTGGCGACCTTGCCGCGGTACCCGTGGAAGGCGTTGAGCAGCCCAACCGTGAGCGTGCTGCTGGAGCCCATGCCCGTGCCCGCGGGCACGTCGCCGATCGTCGTGATCTCCAGCGGCTCATCCAGCCCCGCAAGTTTCATCGCCTCCCGAACAAGATCGTGCTCGACCTTGTCCGCGGTCGGCGCGGTGTCGGTCTTTGAGTAGGCGACCCGGATCGACCTCTCGAAGCGGCGGTGTACCGTGACGTACATGTGGCGCTTGATGGCGCAACTCAGGACCGCGCCGCCCTCCTCGCGATAAAACGCGGGAAGGTCGGTGCCGCCACCGACGAAACTCACGCGGTACGGGGTCTGGGAGATGATCACGCCGGTGCCCCGGCTGCGGGGGCTGGGGCGGGTCGCGACCCCCCGCCGAAGAGCGCGGCGAGCGGGGCCAGGCACCGGGTCACTCCGAATCGTTCCACCATGCGGCGTCGTCCTGCGAGCGCGAGCCGCTGAGCGTAGCCCGGGTCCCGGATCAGGCCGTCCAGGGCGTCCGCCAGAGCGTTCACATCGCCCGGCTCGGTCAGCAGCCCGGCCTCACCATCCCCGATGATGTCGGGGATCCCGGTGAGTCGGGTCGACACCGCGCACAACCCGGAGGCCATCGCCTCCATGAGCGTTCGCGGCGTGCCGTCAACGTCGCCGTCGGAGGACCACACGCACGGCTGGGCGTAGATGTCGCCGCCGCCGAAGAACTCCGCGAGACCCTCCTGGAGCACGGGCCGGCCCGTGACCTCGACCTCGGCCCGCAACCCCAGACGCTCGACCTGCGTTTGCAGCCGCGCCTCCAGCGGACCGTCACCGGCAATCACGCAGCGGAAGTCCAGCCCCCGCGACTTCAGGATCGCGCAGGCATCGATCAGGTGGGCGAAGCCCTTCTTCTCCACCAGGCGGCCAAGCGACAGGATGCGCACCGGTCCGCCGCCGCGCGGCTTCGGCTGGAAGGGGATCGAGTCCAGGTCGATGCCGCAGTACACGATGTGCATTTGTGCGTCCGTGGCGCCGAGCTCTCGGTAAAGGTCGCGGTGGAAGCGCGAGATGCAGACAATCAGATCGGCCCGTTTCACCTTGTCCTTGAG
>JADLGW010000040.1 GCA_020849105.1 Phycisphaerales bacterium
AAAGGTGCCCTTACTGGACCCCCCTCTCCCCGGGCGGCACCGCTCTGAGGTGGGACCGCTCTCCAGAGCGGTCTGAGCCAAGCCACCGGTCTGGAGACCGGTGCCACCAAAACCCCCCGCCCCGCACCCCCCTCCCTGTCGGCGGCCCAAACCTGACGCTCCCGAAGCGCACGGCCAGCCCCCGCCCGCCCCCGGCCTACCTCGTGGCTCATCCTGTAGAATTCCCCGCCGCGGAAGGTGGGGCCGGGCGTCTGGACGCCGATGGGCGGCACGCAGGACGCCAGTTTCGTCGACGCCGTCGGGCTCACCGTGCAGTCGGTGATCCAGTACCGCGTGCAGGCCGTGCGGGGCGGGGACGCCAGCGCGTGGTCCGACCAGCTCGCGGTGGACTCCGGCGGCGGGGACTCGATCGCCGGGTTCGTCGGGGGCGGCGGTGAGGTCGCGGAAGCGGCGTAAGCCGAAGAGAGAGTTCCAGAGTTCAAATGGCACATGAAGAGCCCCGGGCGGCGTGCTCGGGGCCTTTCACTTCGTGCCTTTGTGCCTCTGTGCCTTCGTGCCTTCCTCTTACGTCTCGTCCGCCTTGCCGATCTGCCACTCCTCGAGTTCGATCGGCGCCTGGCGGCCGAAGATCGTGACGAGCACGCGGACCAGCCCCTTCTCGGGGAGCAGTTCGTCCACCGTGCCCTCGTAGTTCTGGAACGGGCCTTCCTTGATGCGGACGTGCTCGCCCTTCTCGAAGACCATCTTGATGGTCGGCAGTTCCTCGGGCTTCTTGGAGTCGAGCAGCATCTTCTCGATCTCGTGGTCCTTCATGGGGGTGGGCCGCCCCGCGGTGCCGACGAAGTCCCCCACGCCCGTGGTCTCCTTGATGAGGAAGAAGACGTCCTGCGGGATGCGCCCGTCGTCCTCCAGTTTCATCTCGACGAAGACGTAGCCGGGGTACAACTTGCTCTCGGTGATCTTCTGCTTGCCGCCCTTGACGGTCTTGATCTTCTCGGTGGGGACGAGGATGCGGTCCACCAGGTGCTTCATGTTCTCGATCTGCACCTTGCGCAGCAGCGTCTCGCGGACCGACGACTCCTTGTTGGAGGCGACCCGCAGCACGAACCAGTTCATGCCGGCCCCGCGGATCGGCTCCTCGGCGGCGATCAGGCCCTCCTTCTCGTTCGGGCGCCCGTCCAGGGCCGCCCCCCCGCCGCCCCCGCTCCCCGCGCCACCGCCCACTGCTTCCTGCTGCGACATGACGGCTACTCCAGCACCTTGATCAGTTTGAAGAACGTGGCGAACGCGGTATCCACGGCATAGAGGCCCACCGCAAGGAGCACCGAGTACCCGATGACGACCCACGTCGAGTCCACGATGTTCTTCTTCGTGGACCAGTTGACCTTCTTCATCTCCCCGTCGGTGGCGATCAGGAACTCGCTGGTCCCGGGGTTCGAGCCGACGAGCCAGTAGATGAGCAGGGTCCCGGCGATGATGATGACCCCCACCCCCGACGCCTGGATGTACATCCGGTCGAACGCCAGCGTCGGCACCGGCGCCCCCACGATGGGGCCGGCCAGCGTCGCGGCGCTGCCCACCGCCGGCGCGACCTCGCGGGCCCCGGTCGCGGAGGCCGACCCGACGGCCTTGAAATCCGCCAGCGTCACCGTCGTCGCTTCACCCTGCTGCGCGGCCACCTGGACGATGCCGGTGCCCAGGGGGCTTGCGGGCCCCGACGAGGTCGGGGCCGACAGCAGCGTGACCAGGTCGCCCAGGGCGGCCGTGCCCGTCGCCGGACGCACGATGACCGTCCAGGTGCTCACCGGAGGCTCGATCACCTGGAGCGTCCGCCAGAGCCACGCGGAGGCGGCGAGCGCAACGACCGCGGCCACCGCGGCCGTCATCACACGCACCCAGTAGCCCTGCCCTGGTTTGTAGAGGCCGAATGCCATACCGATTTCCTGGGTTCCGGACCCGGAGCCCTGCGCCGGGCGCCCAGGAAGGCGCTGGACACCGGACCCATGGCACGGAACAGGTTTCTGAAACACGCCGGGAGGGACTTGAACCCGCAACCTGCGGATTTGGAATCCGCTGCTCTACCAGTTGAGCTACCGGCGTAACGGCCGAGGGAGCGGGCCAGACGGCGCCGGGCTCAGCGGCCCCCTGCCCCCTGCCCTACTTCCGCTTGACTTTATGCTTGGTGTGCCGCTTGAGCCGCGGCGAGTACTTGGACAGCCCTTCCTTGAGCCCCTCGGGCATGCCGCCCTTGGTGTTCACCTCGGACCTGTAGTTGAGATCCCCGCTCTCGGTGCATTGGAGCCACACGAACTCCCGGGCCTGTGCCTTCTTCTTGGCCATCGCTCACACCTCTTTCGGGGGGGCGCACCCCCCGCTTTCCTGAAAAAGCGGCCCGATCGCCGCAAGCGACCGGGCCGTAAACTGCTTCCCAGGGTGCCCCGCCAATCCGTGGCGGTCCCCTTCAACCTGCCGCGACCCGACCCGATGCGGCTATGTCTCGACCCGTGGGGCGGGCGTCCCGCCCGCCAACCACGCTCCCTTACGGTCGCGTCTCTTACTCGATGATCTCGGTCACCACGCCGGACCCGATGGTGCGCCCGCCCTCGCGGACGGCGAAGCGCAGGCCCTTCTCCATCGCCACGGGCTTGTCGCCCAGGTCGATCTCCATCTGGATGTTGTCGCCGGGCATGCACATCTCGGCCCCGCCGACCAGTTTCGTCCCGCCCGTCACGTCCGTCGTGCGGAAGTAGAACTGCGGCCGGTACCCGGAGAAGAACGGCGTGTGCCGCCCGCCCTCCTCCTTGGTCAGCACGTAGACCTCGCCCTTGAACTTGGTGTGCGGCTTGATCGAGCCCGGCTTGCAGATCACCTGCCCGCGCTCGATGCCGTCCTTTTCAACGCCGCGGAGCAGGGCCCCGACGTTGTCGCCGGCGCGGCCCTCGTCCAGGGTCTTGTTGAACATCTCGACGCCGGTGATAACAGTCTTGGTCGGCTCCTTGCGGATGCCGACGATCTCCACCGGGTCGTTGACCTTCACGATGCCGCGCTCGATGCGGCCGGTGGCGACCGTGCCGCGTCCCTTGATCGAGAACACGTCCTCGACGCTCATCAGGAACGGCTTGTCCGTCTCGCGCATCGGCTCCGGGATGTTCTTGTCGATCGCGTCGAACAGATCGTCGATCGCCTTGTTGGCCTTGTCGTCGCTCGGGTTCGCCAGGGCCGGCCCCGAGGCGCCGCGGATCACGGGGGCATCGTCGCCCGGGAACCCGTACTTCTTGAGCAGTTCCCGAACCTCGAGTTCGACAAGGTCCAGAAGGTCCGGGTCGTCAACCAGGTCGATCTTGTTCATGAACACCACGATGTACGGCACGCCGACCTGGCGGGCCAGCAGCACGTGCTCGCGGGTCTGCGGCATGGGGCCGTCCGCCGCGGACACAACCAGGATCGCCCCGTCCATCTGGGCGGCGCCGGTGATCATGTTCTTCACAAAGTCAGCGTGGCCCGGGCAGTCCACGTGGGCGTAGTGCCGGTTGTTCGTCTCGTACTCCGTGTGCGACGCCGCGATCGTCACCGTCTTGGTGGCGTCGCGCACCGTGCCGCCCTTGGTGATCTCGGCGTAGGTCTTGGGCGTCTGCCCGTGCTTGACAGCCGAGCGTGCCGACATCGCGGCCGTCAGCGTGCTCTTGCCGTGGTCGATGTGACCGATGGTGCCGACGTTGACGTGCGGCTTGGTCCGTGCGAATACGCCCTTGGCCATTTCTGGAAACCTCCCAAAGCCTGCGAAAGCGGGGCCAGGCCCCGCACGAAACCGTCCGATCCGTCAACACCCCGCCCCGGGCCTCCAAGCCCCGCGGCCCTCTCGATCAAGAGCCGCTGAAGGGACTTGAACCCTTGACCTCTCCCTTACCAAGGGAGTGCTCTACCACTGAGCTACAGCGGCGTAGCCCCGCCGCCGGCACCTCCGGACGGGCATCCATGATACCGGGAGGCCCCACCCGGTCAAATCGCCGGAGACCGACTTCCACGTCACCAGGGTTGCCATCGGCAGCCTCGACAGAGGCCACGGCAAGGTGCCGCAATCGGCAACGCATGCAAACTCGACGCCGCGCCGCGAACCACAACGCAGCAACACTCAGACCCTACACGCGGTGCCTCATGCGGCGACCCATCCGATGCACGACTTCATCCGCGCACTGGCCACTGCCCCCGCCTCACCACGGCCGACCGCACCCGCGACCATCCGATACTTGATGGTGATCACTAACTTCATGTCGTTTCTGTTTTATGGAATCACGCATTGACAAAATGAGTATCCTGTGCTATTTTGTTCAATCGTGCTTTCGATAAACGAAACCGGCCATCCGCTCCAGTCTCTTCCGCGGGAAGACCTCGACCTCGTCGCGGAACTGGTCCTGAAGTCGGGATCTCTCAAAGACCTCGCGGCAACCTACGGCGTCAGTTACCCGACCATCCGCACACGCCTGGACCGCGTGATCGAGCGGCTCAAGCAGGTGGTCAACGGGCGCAAACCCGACCCCGTCAGTGAACTTGTGGCCGCGCTCGTGGAACGCGGCGAGATGTCGGTCGGTGCCGCGCGCGCGGTGCGCGACCTGGTCCGGCAGCAGGCGGAGAAGAACCCCGGAGGTGCGTCATGACCGAGTGGTGGACGATGCAGGACGGCAACTGGTACGGCGCGATCGGCGGGTCCGCGATCGGCGTGATCGGCGGGTGTTACGGCGGGCTCGTGGGATGGCTGGCGCCCCGCGGCATCGGCAGGCGGTTCTTCCTGACCCTGCACGCCGTCCTGATCGTGCTCGGCGTCGTCGCCCTCGTGGCCGGCATCGCCGCGCTGTCAGTGCAGCAGCCGTATCACGTGTGGTACCCGCTCGTGCTCGTGGGCGGAATCCTGACGCTCGTCATGGGCTGCCTGTTCCCCGTCATCCTGACGCGCTACCGCCAGGCGGAGCATCGCAGACTCGGGGCCGAGGAACTCCGGCGCGGGTGACTCAGTTTCCCAGGCGACGCACGGCGTCGTCGACGGCCACATGGTCCGGGTAATAGTCGCGCAGGGCACGGGCGCGGGCCAGCAGCGCCTCCGCGGCGGGCCGCCCGTGAACGGCACCGAGCGCCACCGCGAGCGCCGCCGCGTCACGCCCGGGCTGATCGGGCCGCAGGTTGTCGGAGAGCGCGTTGAGCACCGCCTCGTCGCGGGTCGCGCCGAGCCCCGGCAGACAGGCCAGCCACAGCGCATCCCGCAGCCCCGGCCTGGCCGCGTCGATCGGGTTCATCCGGCCGAACAGCACCGCGATGGTGGCCCCACGATTCACCGCCGCCGCGCGGAACACGGGGAGCACGCTCTCGGCGGCGATTTCAGATGTGACCGCCTTGGCGTCGCTGTCCAGCAGCCCGCGCGCCAGGCGGGCCGCGTCGCCGTCTCTGCCGAGCAGGACCAGCAGCCGCAGGGCCCTGGCGTACTCCTTCGCCTGAAGGAGCAACGCGAGCCCGTCCGCCGCGTCTGTGACGCCCACCAGGGGCAGGTCCACCGCGGCTTTCGGCGCCGGCGGGCCCAGTGTCATCAACGGGTCGCCGATCACCGTGATCCTCCACGCGGGGCCGTCATCGAGCCTGACCGCCGCCCCCCACGGCAACGCCAGCAGGCGGGCCGCGACGGTGGGCGTCGGGGGGAATGCCTGAAGGTAGGGTTCCTGGATCGACCCCGCGAAGGCGTAAACGCCGCGCTCCAGCCACCGGCCCGCGATCGTCGCACGGTCGCCCGGATTCGCGGCGGACCACGAGTGCACGAAGTACACCATCGCCGGCACGCCCAGCACCGGCACGTCGCCCGAGCGCTCGCGCCCGGGCGCAAGGTCGAAGTAATCCGCGCCGCCCTGCGTGTTGACCATCACCAGCCCGGCCTGGAGGGGGATCGAGGACCGAAGTTCCCATTCCGCTGCGCCCTGGTGCGGCGTATCGCTCACCGTGGCAACGATGCCGACGCGGTTCAGAGGATCGGCCGCCTTCGTCGCGTCCCACATGCTGTACGGCGGGGTGTCCTGATACCCGTCAAAGAGCCAGGCCGCCTTCGGTTGCAGGAAGAGGGCGCACATCGCCGCATAGGCGCAGCGCGGCTCCGGCCCGAATACCTGTCCGCACCAGGCCCATCGCCCACCCTGGACACGCCCGGCCCCGTCGTCGCGCCGCCCGACAAAGTCTGTAAGCGCAACCCGGTCGTCACCGCCACTGAGCACCCTGCCCGGCACGTCCAGGCAGATCGTCACCGAGTCGAGCGCATCTCCGAGGTCCTTCCACGGGAGCCCGGTGGCCTGGCAGGCGCTCTCGACCGCCGCGGCCAGCGAGTTCGCCGAATCCATCGTCATGTCCTGGCCGACACCGGCCGGCGCCCCCACGGAGTTGATCCACGCCAGCGGTTGCCCCCGCCCCGCGGCCAGCGCGAGCGCCGCCGTCCAGGCGGGGTCGGCCTCCGAAGCGATCACGATCCCCGGAGGTGTGTACTTCAGTTCCGACCACTTTGGGCCCAGGTTCTTGACGCCCAAGGCGCCCCAGGCAGCCGCGACGGTATCCTCGATCTTCTGGCGGCGGTCAGGTCCATCGCCCGGCCACGCGTCGGCCACCTTGAAGCGCACGATGCGCTCCGGTGCGAAGGCGCGCACAAAGCGCCCGATGTCCTCCGACGCCGGCTGGGACCCATCGTCGATGAGGACGGGGTAACGGGCAGCGGTCGTCCAGCCGGAGACCGCGGCGACATAGGACGCGGCGTCCGGCACAATGACCGCGACCGGAATGACACCGATCCGGAGACGCACCTGCTGCACGCGCAGGCCCAGGCGGACCGAGGGCGGCAGCGCCCTGGGGTCGATCTGCGGCGGAGCCGGCTGTTCCTGGGCCAGGAGGCACGCGGCCAAGAACAGCGGCAGGGCACGCCAGAGCATTGTGGACTGTAGGGGCAGGCCTACACGGGCCCGGACGTTTGGGGCCCCTGCGGCCCCCCACCACGGCGACGGCGGCGGCGGCGGCGGCGCGACGAGGCACCCTCGCCGCTGTCCGCCCTCGGGGCCGGCACGGACGCGCCGGCAGGATTCGTGATCGCTGCCGAGGGTGGCGGCATGGGCGGGGGCGGTTCGGGCGCCTGATGGCGCGGCGTGGGCGGGGCGGGCCGGGGCGCGGTGGGGGCGGCGCGCGGCTTCGCTTCCGCCGGTTGGTGCGGGACCGGCACGGGCGACTTCGGTTCGGTCAGCGACTCGACCGGGAATGCACCCGGCGCCTCCTGGTGGTCCAGCAGGACGAGCACGAGTTGGGTAAGTATCTGCGTGTCGAGCACGACCCCGTCGCCCTCCGGGGTGCCCACCCGTTTCTTGCGATTGGGCAGGCGCTTGCGGAGTTCCTCGTAGGTCGCGTCCTCGTACCGCAGGCAGCACATGAGCCGCCCGCATCGCCCGCTGATCTTGAGCGGGTCCAGCGTCGCCTTCTGGGTCTTGGCGGATTTCATGGAGATCGGGCGCAGCACCTTCAGGAAGTTCTTGCAGCAGCAGTACTGCCCGCAGCGTTCGTAGTCCGCCACCAGGCGCGCCTCGTCGCGTGCGCCGACCTGGCGGAACTCGACGCGGGCGTGCAGTTCCCGGCCGAGTTCTCGGGCCAGTTCGCGGAACTCGACCCGTTCCTCGCTGGCGTAGTAGAACGTGAGCCGTTCGCCGCCCAGGATCGGCTCCGCATCCACCACCTTCATCGGCAGGTTGAGCCGGGCCGCGGCGGACCGCGCCGCGACCAGGAGCCCGTGACGCGACTGCTCGAGTTCCGACTGTCTGCGCACGTCCTCCGTTGTCGCGACGCGCAGGGCACGCCCCTCCGTGAAGAACGGGTAGTCGCGCCCGCCGCTGTTCTCGATGTACTGGAGCATCTGCTTGCGCGTGACGCTCTTGCCGCAGCCGGAGTTGGGGCAGGTGCTGGTCAGCATCTCGCCCATCTCCACCCCGCGGTGGGTGCGGACAACAATCTTCGACCCGCACCCGGGCTTCTCGCGCCCGTCGTACGGAAACTCCCCCACCAACTTCATGGCGCCGAAGCGGACAACCAGCGTCTTCGGGGTGCTGAGCCGCTCGTAGACGAGGCGATCCTCCTCCGCCGCCTTCAGGTCCGCCTCGAACTGGGGCAGCGCATGGATCGCCATGAACAGCAGTCTACTTGCGCCCGGGGGCCGCCCCGCGGGCATCCTGGAACAGCCGGGGCAGTTCGTACTTCTTGTAGAGGTCAAGGGCCGTCTGGTTTTCCATCTGGTACACCAGCAGCAGTTCCTTGCGCCCGTCGAGGACCAGCACCGCGTCCTCGGTCCCCGCGTCGGCCGTCAGCACCGTGTAACTCCCCACGCGGGCGACCATCTCCGCCGAGGCCGCCGGCCCCAGGACCCGCCCGGCCTGGATGACCACGAGCAGGGCCAGCACCCCCGCGCTGATCCACAGCGCCCGCGGCGCCCGGCCCGTGCTGTTCGGTGCCGCGCTCATGCTCACCTCCCCGGGTTCATCGCGGCGTCGGCGGCAAGGTCACGGTACGCCAGGCCGTCGAGACTCTTGGTCGATCTGTTCCAGCGCACCGCGATCATCTCCTGGTTGGCGGCGTCAACGATGTAGACCACGTTGCCGCTGCCGCCCTGGACACGCCCCGAGACCATCGTGTAATCGCCGCCGGCACGCCCGCCGCGCTGCGCCCCGGCCGTCGGGGCGAGCGATACCGCCGCGAGCAGGACCAGCAGCCCCGCGTTGAGCAGGACCAGCCGCCGCGCTCCCCTCCCTCCACCCTCGCGTCTCATGGCTTCAATCCTGGTGTCCGCGCTTGGACGGGATCAGGGCCGCGGTGCCGATGCCCAGCAGCAGGATACCGCCGATCGCCACCATCCACAGCACGGGCGGATCGTCCGCCTTGCGCGGGCGCGGCGCCGTCGGCTTCGCCATCGCCGCCCTCTCCTTTTCCTTCTCTTTCGGGTTCGTGACGAACTGGGCGCTGGCGGTTCCGGCCAGCGGGAGCATCAGCCCGACCGCCACGGCCGCCAGGATCCCCCATCGAACGCCGCCGTGAGTGCCGGTCATCAGTCGCTCCTAAGAGGCACCGGATGCTAAGGGCGCCCCCGGCCCCGGTAAAGCCGCCGACCGGGCGCACAGCGTCGTGCTGAGCCGGTCAAAGTCGCCCGTGGACAGGTGGACGGTCCGCCAGCGGGAGCTCCGCGGTTTCATCGCACCCGTGTAATCGCCCAGCCGGATCGCTCGGACGGCGTACCAGCGGCCGCGGAACTCGAACGTCTCCTCGAACAGGCTGGCCGGAGGCATCTCGTCGCACCAGTACAGGAACACGAACGCGGCCCAGAAGCCCTCTCCGAACAGACGCTCCCATGTGCCCAGGGACTGCGCATCGTCCTCGGTGACCCAGGATTCAAGCCGGCCGCGTCCCCCGCGGGTGCGCCGCCTGGCGATCCGCCGTCCCTTGATCTCGATCAGGAGGTTGACGCCGGACCCATACAGGACAAAGTCGAAGGATTTGAGCCCGCGCGGCGAATCCGGCCCCGCGGCCGTCAACCTGGACCCCTCCGGGAGCAGGGCCTTGCGGGCCTCATTCACAGCGACGTACGGCACACGCCGGTCGCGCAGATAGTGCTCGAATGCCGCCTCGTAGTGGTGCCGCCGCTGGGCCACGATCTCATCCTAACGCGGAGAAGAACACCAGGGGCACCGCCGTTGCTTCGGGCGTACAGGCCTTTCCTTCTCCGCGCCCCTCCGCCAGCCCGGTGTCCTCCCCGTCGTCCTAAAGCACGAACGCCGCGATCACCGCGTCGGCGATCCCGACCAGGGCAGCGCCGGCGATGAGCCCGGCGCAGATCGGCTCGTGAGTCTGGACCCACACCTTGTTTCCGAAGGATTCAGGCCTGGCTCCGTACCGCCGGTTCATCAGCCAGAAGAACCCGGCCCCCATGAACATCGAGATCGTGGACTCCGGCGGGATGACGACGCCCAGGCCGATCGCGAGGGCGTTGAGCGGGAAGCGGCTCTTGGTCCCCACGCGCAGGAGTTCGAACAACAGCCCGACCACCGCGGCGATGCCCATCGACCACTTGATCGACGTGGTGAGCAGCACGCCGTGGGCGTCCGGTCCGCCGAACACCGACGCGATGAGGTCCGACACGCCCTTCCACTGCATCGCCGACGGGAAGCCGAACTGCCCGCCGCTCATGTGCTCCTGAAGCGTCCTGGTCGCCGGGTCCCAGTTCATCGTGAACAGGATGTAGAACAGCGGGGTGGAGGCGATGGCCCCGGCCATGATCCCGATGCAGTGGGCGACGGCCTGCTGCCTGGGTTTGGCCCCGAGCATGTACCCCGGCTTGATATCCATGAGCAGGTTGGAGGCGTTGGACGCGACCTCCGTGCACATCACCGCCGTCATCAGGTTGGTCGGCGGGTGCAGCGGGTTCTGCGACCCGAAGATGAACTGGGGGATCTTCGACATCGCCCCGGTGGGCGTGATGCTCGTCATCGCCGTGCTGGTCGCGGCGATCAGCGTCAGGATGCTGATGAGGATGATCGCCAGGACGCCGTAGATCGGCGCCACGCCGAACCAGATATCCGCCAGCCACACGCCGATCCCGCCGACAATCGGGATGCCGACCCAGGACACCCATAGCGGCAGTTCGATGGCCCGCAGCACGTCGCGGTCGGCCCCCGCTGCCGGTCCCGACCTCCTTCCGAAGAGGCCGCGGAACGCCTCGACGAATATCTTGGGCCTGGCGAAGAGCCCGACCATCGACGCCACCACCATGATGACCACGCCCCACCACAGGGCCCACTGGTTCACCATGTCCGTGCGGCGGAACACCGCGTCGCCGGCCGCCAGCGACCCCGACCGCGGGGTGATCTCCCCCCGCTGGATCATCCAGGGAACCAGGATCACGAAGTTGATGAACATGCCCAGCAGCATGTTGAGGGCGGGCCTGATGCCCAGGAGCCCGCCGGCCCCGATCATCGCGAAGTCCATGTTCGGGCGGAGTTCCAGTTGCCGCGTGTCCACACCGCCGATCGTCACGCCCTTGTCGACCAGCCAGTAGAACCACCCATCCAGGTATGTGGGCAGCCTCCACACGCTGTCCAGCCGCTCCCCGATCCCCTTTGTGAACGCCTTCCACCCGTCGTACTGTTGCCGCAGCGCCGTGTCGGTGACGTACACCCACGCGGCGTACACCCCCTTCATGATGTTCTCGCCCGCCAGGAACGCGACCGTCCCGGCGAGCCCCGCCGACAGCGCGAGCACCTTGGCCTTGAACATCCCCACCGCCGCCGCGGAGGAGTAGAGCGTGTCGAGCACCACGCCGCACGCCCTGCCCTCGGGGAACGGCTGCTGCTCGTCATTGATGAACCGGCGCTTCATCGGGAACGCCACCAGCACGCCCAGCACCGACAGCACGACGTTGAACCACAGCATCTGGTGCCACGGCATCGGGGCGTTGTTCACCCACATGTACGCGGCCATCCCGGAGATCAGCGGGCCCGTCATGTAGCCCGCCGCCGTGGCGGTGGACTGCATGGCGTTGTTCTCCAGGATCGTCATGTCCTTGGCGCCGACGCGGGACATGATCTTGAACATGGCGAACGCGAGGATGACCGAGGTGAGCCCCACCCCGAGCGACCACCCCGTCTTGGCCCCGATATAGAGGTTCGTCGCCGAGAGCAGCCCGCCCAGGATGAACCCCGTCAGCCCCGCCCGGATCGTCAGTTGCGGCAGGTTCCCGCGGTAGACGTTCTCCAGCCACCACCGGTCCTTCTGCTCGCGCGTCCAGGTCCGGATCTGCTCTTCACTGAGGTGCAACAGGGCCATGGCGTCCTTCCGTCGGTCAGGAGAACGCCAGAATAGCGAGAGGCCGGGGCCCCTGCCGGGCCGCTACGGACAGCCCAGGGCGAACTTCGTCGTGAAGCACCCGAAGTCGGCCAGGTTCCGTACCCCGTCGCCGTTGCAGTCCGCGTAGGGGTCGCCCAGAGCGAACTTTGTCGTGAAACAGCCGAAATCGGACAGGTTGAGCACGCCGTCCCCGTTGCAGTCGGGGTAGCACGGCGGGGCAATGGGCTGGAGCAGGACGTCGATCACCTGCCCGGTATTCTGCGTCACGGTCACAACCTTGTCCTGGGCGACGTACCCCGTGGCCGCGAAGTGCACGGTATACCCGCCCGCGGGCAGGAAGGCGTGGTAACGCCCGAATCGCGGCTCGCTGCGGTTGGCCTCACCGTTGGAGAAGACCACCCCCAGGTAGGTGATGTCCGCGGCCACCGGCTGCCCGGTCACCGCGTCCTTCACATGTCCGGAGACGGGGATCGCCCGGTTCATCAGCCACTGCGTCCCGCCCCAGACCATCGCCGCTTCCGACTGGGCGGCGGCGTACTCCGGCTGGAACTCGACCCCGATCTCCGTCAGAAAGGCGTGCGAGCCCCGCCGGGCGAGTTGCCATTCCTCCTCCTCGCCCTCGGCGCTGGGCTCGCGCGTGTCACCGTACCCCGAGGCCTGGGACATCAGCGTCGCTTCGGATTGCATGTAGCTCGTGAACGGGTGGCTGAGGCAGTTGTACCCGTACAGCGTCTCGCGTCCGTAGGAGTGGTAGTCGATGACCTTGGTGAAGTGCCGGTCGTCGGACAGGGCCATGATCGCCTTCGTCTCCGGCTCGGAGCCCGCGCTGGGCCCCTTGTATGTATCGCTGCTGGTGCTCGTGCTGCCGGCGCACGGGGCGGACCACCCGAGCGGGTAGTTGCGGTTCTGGTCCACGCCGAAACGGTTGTTGCCGTTGGGGCGCCGGTTCTTGCGCCACAGGTTGTTCGTGTTGAACATGTAGAAGTAGCCGTCCGGGTTCGCCATCGGCATCACCCAGACCTCGTTCCCGTTGATGAAGTCCGTGAGGGCCTGGTTGCTCCCGTAGCCGCTCGTGAGCCGCTGGATCGTGTCCAGCCCGACGACCGCCGTCCCGATCTCGCGGGCGTGGTGGTTGCAGATGACCAGCATCGACGGCTCGTCCTCGTCGGAGTTCACGTTGTCGCTGATCTTCATCGCGTACATGTGCCGCCCGTTGGCGGTATCCGGCGTGCCGTACGCGGCCGTCAGGTCCACGACCCTGCAGATCGCCGGGAACGCGGCGGCGATGTCGTTCATCTCCTGATAGATCTCGTCGAGCGTCGGATAGCCGGCGGGGATGTCCAGTTGCCCCGGGGGCGCCTGGATGTCCGCGAACGGCCGGCCACGGGAGATCACCTCCACCGTGAGGCCGTCGCGCCCCAGCCTGGCGAGTTCGTCGTCCGTGACGACAAGCTCGAAACTGCCATCCCGCACGCCGCCCTCGACCACGTCGTGACCCTCATGCTCGAAGAGGGCGGCGACGGAGGCTGCATGGTCCGCGTACACGCGGACATGGGTCAGCGGCTGGGCCGCGGCGGTCTGGGCAAGCGCAAGGGCAGCGACGAGGGCGACGGCTTTCATGGACGGGGTGTCTCCGGGAAGGGGCGGCTTCCACCAAGGTACCACACCGGATGCCGAGCACAAGCCGGTACCGCACGCGAAACCCTCAAACCGGGTGATTACCGGGCACCACCCCCCCCGATTTGTGCTACCTTGTCACCCCTCCACCGCGGACCTCTTTCAGGACCACGACATGCTGACCACCCCGCTCGCCCTGGCCGTCCTGCTGGCAGCCCCTCCACCGCCCTTCGACCTGGACGCCCGCGTGAAGGAAACCGCGGCGGCGCACGCCGGGCTCGCCCGGGTCACCTCGCTCGGCAAGAGCCGCCATGGGCGGGACATTCCCCTGCTGCGATTGGCCCGGGATGAGGGCGACGTGCCCGCGGACGAGCGCCCGGCACTGGTCATCATTGCGGGCGCGAACGCGATGCACCGGGTCGGGATCGAGACGGCGCTGCGCGTCGCCGAGAAGTTGGCCGGTGAGCACGCCGAGCAACTGAAGGATTTCACCGTCTACGTTGTCCCGTGCCTGAACCCCGACGGGCTGGCGTACGCGACAGGCGCGGAGCACCCGGCCAGCGACTTTGGGCGGACCATCGCCCCATTCGATGCCGATCACGACGGGCGGGTGAACGAGGACCCGGGAGAGGACCTCAACGGCGACGGGTACATCACGGTGATGCGGGTGGAGAACCTTCCGCCCGGCTCGCTGATCCACGCCGATTCGGTGACGGACCCGGACTCGCCCAAACTCGTCCGCCGCGCCGACGCCGCCAAGGGCGAGCACGCCCGCTATGCATTGCTCACCGAGGGTATCGACAACGACAACGACGGCAGGTTCAACGAGGACGGCGCGGGAGGCACGGCGGGCGGTGGCGTGGACCTGGACCTGAACACACCCTACCGCTGGCCGGAGTTCAGCGACGGCGCGGGGCCGTACGAGTTCAGCGAACCGGAATCGCTGGCGCTGGCGAGGTGGATGCTCGCCCGCACAAACCTCGTCGCGGCCGTCTTCTACGGCCCGCACGACAACCTTGTGAAAGTCCCGGATGCGGGGCGTTACGACGAGGCGGGCGGCGTGCCGCTGGGCATCGAGAACGGCGACAAGGCGGCCTATGAGGATCTTTCGAAGGCTTTCAAGGACATCACGAAGATGACCGCCGCGCCGTCCAATGACAACGCGGGTTCGCTGTGGGGCTGGTCCTACGCGATGGTCGGGGTGTACTCGTTCACGACGCCGGTGTGGGTCCGCCCGGACCAGTTGAAGCAGGACAAGCCCGCCGACGCCGAGAAAAAAGTCGACGGGGCGAGCGGCGAGCGTCCACCCGGAGACCGTCCGGCACGCCGCGGCCGGCCCGGCGATGGCGGCACGCCGCCGCGACAACCCGGCACCCCGCCGCCGGCACTCCCGGTGTCGCTCGCGATCCCCGATGACGAGCAACCGACCGCGCAACCCGTGGCGCAGCCCCCGGCGCAGCCGACCGGGCAGCCGGGCCGCGGAGGCGGCGGCAACTTCCGCGGGGGCGGCCGGTTTCCTGGCGGATTCTTCGGCGGCGGCGGTCAGAACGCCCCGAGCAGTTCTCGGGCGCCCGACAGCCCCGACGATGCGAAGTGGGTCACCTACAGCGACGAGAAGCGCGACGGCAAGGGCTTCCTGGACTGGAAGCCGTTCGACCACCCGCAACTGGGCAAGGTGGAGATCGGCGGGTTCGTTCCCGGTTTCCGGATGAACCCGCCGGAGGAGGACCTCCCGCGGCTCGCAGACGAGCAGGCGAAGTTCGCCTCGGCGCTGCTCGACAAGTTCCCGCGCATCGGGAAACCGACGACCGCCGCTGTGTTCGTCGCCCCCGGCATCTGGCGCATCTCCGTCCGGGCCGTCAACGACGGGTTCCTGCCGCTGCAATCGGCGATGGCGGGCAAGGCCCGGCGCGTGCCGCCGGCCCGGTTCTCCATCGACGTGCCGGTGGACCGCATCCTCGTCGGACAGAAGATCGTGCGGTTCCCGGCCGTCGCCGGCGGGGCAGCCGCGGAGGCCCAGTGGGTCGTCCGCGTGCCCGACGGCGAGGCGGTGAATGTTCATTACGCCCCGGTGACCGGCGGCGACCGCGTGATCGAAGTTCGGACCCTGAAGGTTGCGGACCGCCCGCAGGAGGATGCACGGTGAACAAGCCCCTGTCTCGCTGTCTCGCGGTCTCGCTTCTTTCCCTTCCCATCGGCAGCGCGCTCGCTCAGCCCGACATGCCGTCGAAGGTGAACATCGCGTTCAACCGCTACAACACCTACGAGGAGTTGGCGGCCCACCTGAAGGCCATCGCCGCCGCGTACCCGGACCTGGCCAGCCTGCAGAGCATCGGCAAGACCGGTGAGGGGCGCGACATGTGGGTCTGCACCATCACGGGCCCCAAGAACGGCCCCGGCACCGGCAAGCCGGCGATGTGGATCGACGGCAACGTCCACGGCAACGAGATCCAGGCCGGCGAGGCCGTGCTCTACACGGCGTGGTACCTGACCAAGGCCTATGGGCACAACGACGACCTGACGAAACTGCTCGACAACTACACGTTCTACCTCCTGCCGAGCCAGAACCCCGACGGGAGGGACTACTGGTTCCGCGGGCCCAACACGCCCAGCAGTTCTCGCTCCAACCTCCGCAAGGAGGACGACGACCGCGACGGGCTCTTCGACGAGGACCCGCCCAACGATCTGGACGGCGACGGTTCCATCACCCAGATGTGGAAGGCCGACCCGGATGGCCGCTGGGTGCGCGATCGCGACGACCCGCGCGTATTCACCCGCGTTGACGACGACAAGAAGGGCGAGTGGACGCCCCTGGGCTCCGAGGGGATCGACGACGACGGCGACGGACGGATCAACGAGGACGGACCGGGCGGGGACGACATGAACCGCAACTGGCCCAGCGGGTGGCAACCGGACTATGTGCAGGGGGGCGCCGGCGAGTTCCCCTTCAGCGACCCGGAGCCGCGGGCGATCGGCATGTTCATCCTGGACCACCCCAACATCGCGGCGGTGCAGAGTTTCCACAACGCCGGCGGCATGATCCTGCGCGGGCCCGGGGCCCAGTTCCGCGAGTCCTACTACCCGCCGCAGGACGTGCGGGTGTACGACGAGATCCAGCGCATCGGCGAGCAGATCCTGCCGTACTACCGCGCGATGGTGATCTACCGGGACCTGTACACCGTGCACGGCGGGTTCGTGAACTGGACGGCCGAGGGGCTTGGGATCTTCAGTTTCACCAACGAGCTCTGGAACGATGAGAAGTACTTCCAGAGAGCCCCGGGCGAGGGGCAGGACGAGCGCCAGCGCATGTGGGTCTTCCGCGACAAACTCCAGTTCGGGCAGGCGTTCAAGAACTTCACGGAGTACAACCACCCGCAGTACGGCGCGGTGCTCATCGGCGGCCTGAACCGCTGGTCCTCGCGCACCACCCCGACCTTCATGCTCGAGGAGGAGTGCCACCGCAACTTCGCGTTTACGATGTACCACGCCTCGCAGATGCCGATGCTGTCGTTCGGGCGGACGGAGGTCGCGGCCGAGGGGCCCGGGCTGTGGCGCGTCACGACGGAGGTCCGCAACGAGAACCTGATCCCGTCGCGCGCCGGCGTGGCACGCATGAAGAACATGGGCACGCCCGACCTGCTGATCGCGGAAGTCTCCGGCGGCGGCACAGTGGTCTCCGCCGGCACGATGAACTCGTGGCTCGACCGGCAGTTCGACGAGGACCGCACGGAGCCCGCCCGGCTCCAGGTCCGCGGCGGCATCCCCGGGCGCGGGTCCGTGATCTTCCGTTACATCGTGGCCGCCCCGGAGGGCTCGACGCTCAAACTGACCTACCTGGCGGAGAAGGCCCGGACGATCGAGGCGAGCGTCAACCTCAAGTAGCCCCGAGGTGCAACGAGCCTGTGGTTGCCCTTCCTACCGGGTGTGGGAGTGCATCGCCAGGTCCACCCACGCCTCGGCCTTGGCGATCTCTGACCGCACGACCGCGGCCTGCCGTCCCGCCGCCCACTGCGCCTGCCGCCACAGCACCCACGCCGCGGGCCGGCCCGCGACCCGCGCCAGCCACCGCAGGGGCCTGATCCCGAAGCGCAGGATCACGGCATCGTCGAGCGACACGAACGGCTCAGCCCGGCCGGGGTCGCCCTGGCGCCCGGAACGCCCGTACAACTGCCGGTCCACGCGCGGCTCGGCGTGCCTCTCGGTCGAGATCACAACCAGGCCGCCCAGTTCTCGCGAGCGCGCGTCGAGCAGGATGTCGGTCCCCCGCCCGGCCATGTTCGTCGCCACCGTGACCGCCCCGAGGCGCCCCGCCTCCGCGATGATGGCCGCTTCCTCTGCCTCGCGCGTCGCGTTGAGGACGCGGCACGGCACGCCCCGCTCCGACAGCAACGCCCCGAGCCGTTCCGACGATGCCACGCTCCGCGTCCCCACGAGCACGGGGCGCCCGGACGCGTGGCACGCGGCGACGCGCTCGGCGACAGCGCCGAACTTCGCACCCTCGTCGCCGAACACGCGGTCCCCGACCTTCTTCCGGATCACCGGGCGGTGGGTGGGCACCCGCACCACGGGGAGGTGGTAGTCGCGCCACAACTCGCTGCGCACCTCCCACGCCGTCCCGGTCATCCCGCTCAGACGCCGGTAGCGCTGGAAGTATCTGTGGTAACTGATGCGCGCCGTGGTGTGCCTTTCCTCCGTGAGTTTCAGCCCCTCCTTCGCCTCGACCGCCTGGTGCACGCCGAGTTGCCACTGCCGCCCCTCAAGGACGCGGCCCGTGGACCTGTCCACGATGACGACCCTGCCGTCCCTCACGATGTACTCGTCACCGCACCGGTAGAGTTCCCGCGCCCCGACCGCCTGCACAATGAGTTCCTCGCGCCTGCGCGGGCCCGCCCAGAACGCCGGGAGCGTGGCCGCACGCTCCGCCAGCCTCCCGCGCCCGCGCTCCGTCAGCGTCACCCGGTTCAGCGGGCGGTCCACCGTGTAGTCGCCCGGCTCCAGTTCCGCCGCGAGGCGCGCCGCGATCCGGTAGTGCTCGCCGTTGCCGCCCGCGTCGGGCACGTCCTGGCCGATGATCGCGGGCGTGGTCGCCTCGTCGATCAGCACGCTGTCGGCCTCGTCCACGATCGCCGCGTGCAGCCCGCGCTGCACGATCCGCCCCGCCCAGCGGGCGCCGCCGGGCTCCGACATCCCCTCCAGCAGCAGCCCGGCGAGGCGCGGGTGCAGCGGCGCGGCCAGGCGATCGCGCAGGAAATCGAAGATGAACTGCTTGTCCGCGCCGTATGTGATCGACCCGGCGTACGCCCGCAGCCGCCCGTGCGGCTCCAGGTCCTCCTCCAGCACCCCCACCGACAGCCCCAGGCGCCGGTACGCCGCTTCCGTCGTCTTCGCGTCACGCTTGGCCAGGTAATCGTTCACGGTCACGACGTGCACGCCGCGACCGGACCAGGCGTCCAGGGCCGCGGGCAGGATCGCCGTGACCGTCTTCCCCTCGCCCGTCGCCAGTTCCGCGCAGCACCCGTCGGCCATCGCCAGGGCCGCCATCACCTGCTCGACATACAGCGACAGGCCGACCTGCCGGCGCACCACCTCGTGCGCGACCGCGAACGCCGCGTCGATCGACTCCGCTAGGTCGCGGTCCCGTGCCGCGACGGACCGCGCCGCGTCGATCCGCGTGCCCAGTTCCAGTTCGCTCAGTTTCGACAGCGACGCGGCCGCCCCGACGATTCGCTCCGCCCGGCGGCGATCGGCGCGCCCGGCCCGCCGGTGGCGCGACCAGCCGCGCACCCGTTCCCCCAGGACGTCGAACCCCGTCAGCGGCTGCTCACGCCCGACCGGGCGGGACAGCGCCGGCCAGAGGCGGTCCGCGCCCGCGGGCCCCCGAGCCGGGCGGAGCAGCGACCACGCCGTGGGCAGCGCCCCGCTCACCCGTGCAGCCTCTCGCCGATCACCCGCCTCGCCCCCCGCCACCACCGCGCCAGCAGCGGCTCCGGCGGCACGCCGAACCGGACGCGCGCGCGCAGCCCGGGCTGGGCGCCCTCCGGCGGGACGGCCGTTTCCAGTTCGACCAGGAACAGCGCCTCGAGGGCGCGCTTCCCGTCGCGGTCCTCAGGGTCCATCGTCAGTTCACCCCCCGCCTGCGCCGACAGCGCGGCGCTCTCGACCTCGTGCACACCCGCGGGCGCCAGGCGTGTGACCCGCGCCGGAATCTCGTCCCCAACCTGCCCGCGGATGCGGACCGTCGGCTGGGGCCACGCCCCGCTCCCGACGCCGCCGCGAAAGACGAACGCCCGCAGATGCTCGGGGAGCCAGGCCCGGACCACCAGGTGGTCGGTGTCGGAGACGTACGCCAGCAGGGTGCCCCTGCTGACAAAGCGGCCGACCTGTTCCTCCACGTCCAGGCCGGTGCCGCGAGCCGGCGCCACCCGTCCGTCGATCGCCGCCCGGATCAGGAGCGACGCGACCTGCTCGGTGGCCCGCGCCAGTTCCTTCTCGGCCTGGGCCAGGTGCGCCCGCGCCGCCTGCTGCTCGGCCGGAGACTTGGCCATGCTGATGTCCAGGTCGGTCCGCGCCCTGTCGCGCCGGGCCCTCGCGGCCGCCGCCTCGACCTCCAGTTGCTCGTTCTCCAGTTGGAACAGCGGGTCGCCGGCATGGACGCGCTGGCCCGCGCGGGCCAGCACGCTCCGGACGAACCCCGCTTCCGGGGCGCGCACGCCCGCGATCGCCGCCGGCGCGATCAGGCCCGGCGCATACCCGGCCGCGGGCAGCGGCACAAGCCCCGCGACGGCCAGCAGCGCGGCCACCGCCGCCCCGGTCACGCCCACCGCACGCACCCGCCGCCCCATGAGCGCGGGCGACGCCAGCACATAGCCGACGCCCCTGAGCAACGGCCAGATGATCCAGGCGATCCCGGTCACGATCGCCAGCACCACGCCCAGCGTCGCGTAGGCCCCCGCGATCACCATGATGATCGCGAACGCGACCAGCAGGCGGTAGGGCCAGGACAGCAGCCCGTAGATGCCCAGCCACCACGCCTCGCCGGCGCCGCGAAGGTGCGGCGGACGGGCCGTCGCCATGCCGAACGCGAACCGCTCGGCGAGGAACTTCCAGAAATCGCGGGAGCGCTGCGCCAGGTTGGGGATGCCCAGCAGGTCCGACAGCATGTAGTACCCGTCGTAACGCAGCAGCGGGTTCAGGTTGAACACCAGCGTCGCGATCCCCGACACCAGGATCGTGTTGTACGCCATCGCCTCGACCAGGTCGCCCCTGCCGGGACGCGAGGCCCACACGAACACCGCCAGAGAAGCCACGAAAAGTTCCACCATCATCCCGGCGGCCGAGACCAGCACCCTCCGCCAGGTTTCCTGGAAACGCCAGGCGCTGGTCGCGTCGCAGTAGGGCAGCGGGACCAGCCACGCGATCACCAGGACGCCCATCTCCGTACACCGCCCGCCCATCGCCTTGCACGAGGTCGCGTGCCCGAGTTCGTGCAGCGCCCGAAGCACCAGGAACGAGACGGACATCCAGATCAGGTTGGACGGGGCCATGAGCGCCGCGGTGTCAAGCCCGGACCCGAACCTCCGCAGGTTTGCAAGCAGCAACGCGGCGGCGCTGCCGACCACCAGCAGCCACACGGCCATCCCGGCGCGCGACCACACCCCGCGCAGAATGTGGGCGTACCGCTCCAGCCACCGCTCCGGGTTCACCAGCGGCAGCGTCAGGAAGAGCCCGCGCCCCGTCCGGCGCAGCCACCAGCGCGACCGCACCAGTCGCTTCCGTTCCACCACCATGTCCGCGGCCAGCGGGAGTTCCCCGAGGAGAAGCCCGTACATCTGGAGCCGCGACAGCACCTCCAGGCACTCGCGCTGCGTCGGGGCGGCATCGCCCAACTGCGCGTTGCAGGCATCCCAGGCCTGTGACACCGTGACGGCTCCGTCCATCAGCCCGAGGAAGAAGTACGCGGGCTCCGTCAGGCGATAGAACTGGCCGCCGGCCGGTTCCTCCACGATGTACGCGATCCCGTCGCCGGCCCGCTGCCGCACCACATGGGCGTGGGGCGAAAGGCGCGGGCGCGTCGGGCCCACGCGGTACCAGATATCGCTGAACGTCGGCCCGGGATCGTCCCGAAACACAGTGTGCGCTCCCTCTCGCGGCGCCCCTACCACCACCAGTGCATGCGGAGTTCATCCACCACCGGGCCCAGCAGCATCGACAGGGCGCTGGTGCGCTGGGGCTTGCCATCGTCACGCAGCACGTTGAGCGTGGCGCGGCCGGTCTGTCCCGGGCGCAGCCACGCGGGCGGGGACTCGATCCGGGCCTCTGCCAGGTAGACGTTGGCGCCCTGCACCGCGTCCGCCGTCGGGTTGACACGCTCGACGACGATCCGGACCGGCTCACCCGGGAGCGCGGCCGTCGTCAGCGTGCCGGCCTGCCCGGGGCGGACCAGCCGGATGTCGCGCTCGTCCACCTTTACGGTGGCGATATTCTCCTGCGTCACCACCTCGAACAGCATCTGCGTGGGTTCCACACGGGCGCCGATGAACGACTCCAGGTCCCCGCGGCTTACCGTCCCCGTCACGGGGGAGCGAACCTCCGCGCGGGCGATGTGGTCCTCGATGAACGCTCGGCGCGCCGCCGCCTCCGCGATCTGCGGCCGCAGCGTCGCGGCCTTCCCCAGGTCGCCATTGGCCTGGGCCTCGTCATGTTCGGCCGATAGCGATGCCCGTCGCGCCTCCAGTTCCGCCAGTTCCATCTCCAGGTCGGAGGTGTCCATGGTGGCCAGAACCTGGCCCTCGCGGACGTCCTGGCCGGTCTTCACCGCGACGGACTTCAGGTACCCCACGAACGGGGATGGGATGCTCCGCGCCGCCGCCGGGCGCACCTCGGCCCTGGCCCAGACGTGCTTGGGCCACAGGGGCAGAGCCATGACGACCAGCGTCAGGATCGCCACAATGCCGATGAGTTTGGCCCCCGTGTGGCGCGGGCCCACGAGCATGGTCCCGGCGTCCAGCGCGCGGTCGCGGGCGACCGCCATGACCCCGCGGTCGGCCAGCCGCCTCGTCCACAGCAGCGGTCCGATGAACTCGGCGATCAGCCGGAGGAGCGGCAGCGACGCCGCGGGGAAGGGGTCGTTCTCGTCCCGCTCCAGGGTCGCCACCCCGACCAGGTCGCCCTCCACCCGCAGCGGCAGGCTGAGCACCGCGGCCGGCCCGAACCGGCGCGCCAGCGACTCGTGCGAGCGGGTCACGCGGCGCTGCGCCGGGTCCGCCTGCATGGCCGCGGGCGGCGGGTACACAATCTCCGTGTCCTGATCCGCGCACTCCTCCATCGCCGCTTCGAGCGCCCCGACCGCCGCCCCCTTGCGGTCGATCTCGTCGGCGCCGCTGACAGCCGCAAGCCGGATAGGCCCGTGGCCGGCCAGCCCGACGCTCACCCGCGTGCACCCGAACCGCCTCTGCAACTCGTGGCACAGCAGGGATCCCATGGACTCGACGCTCGTCCCCTGCTGGGAGGTGTCGAGCAGTTCCAGCGTCTGGCGGAGCATCGCCTTCTGCTGGGCCTCGGCCAGGCTGTGCTGCCGCCACAGGAACGCCTCAAACCGCGCGGCAGAGAGCACCAGCCGCTCACGGGCGTCCTCCGCGTCCAGCCGCCGGCGCACCGGCACCAGGAGGACCGTCGCCCCCTCCGCGCGTCCGTCCGCCAGCAGGGGGGCGGTGATCAACCGGTGCGTGCCGCTCGCCTCGTAGATGCCGGCCTGCGCGATCGTGACGGATTCCACCGGCGGAAGCGCCGCCCCAGCCGCTGCCCGTTCCACCGCCTCCAGCCCGGCTCGCTCCAGCCGCCGCAGGAACGCCGGATCGCCGAAGGCATCCGGCCCGATCTCGTCGCCCGCGCCATCGGCCGCCGCGACGTACCGGCTGACCACACCACCGCGCCGCGCATCAGTCCCGGCCAGCACGACCACGCCCGCGGCGGCGCCGATCAGCGTGCACTGCGCCGCCAGCAGCGACCGCAGGAACACCTCGAGTTCACCCGCGGGGTCGGGCGGCGCGCCACCCCCGCCGGCCGTGGCGGCGGGTGCGCCGTGGGGCTGCGGCGCTGCGCTGACCTTGTGGACGCTCATGCAGGGTTAGGTCGCCAGGCGGGGCCCCGGCGGGTTGGCCGGCCCCTGGTTCAACTTGATCTCACCGTTCTGCTCCTCGAACCCGCGCACCGCCTGCCCGAGGCTGATCGCCAGCCGCTTGGCCGCGGACCAGTTCATGACGACCCGGCTGCCGACGCTGAACTGCAGCGTCGGCTGGTTGTCCTGGGTGGGCACCGGAAGGTTGATCCCGAAATCCAGCACCAGTTCGTCCATCGTCGTGGACGTCCGGATGGTGTTCGCGTACGTCGTGTGCATCCGCGTCTCGTCGATCTGGAGGCGCACCTGACGCTGCTGAGGCTGCGACTTGTCCTGCTCGGCCATGAGGTTCATCCCTTCCTGCTTGAATCACGCACACGCGGCCCGTGCCCGCTATCCGGCCCGGAAAGCCGAGGCCCCTTGCCCCCGCCGACACCGGCGGGACAGGGCGCATCAGCGTAGACACACTCAGCCTGGGTCTCCTGCCGCCACCCGGAACCGCACGCCCGCGTGCAGTCCGCTCGGCAACTTCTTTGGATTGGGGATTTCAAGGCGTACCTGGACTTGCCGTGAGCCCCCGTGCCCCGAGGGTGAGATGAAGATCACTCTTCCGGCCGCGGGTTCGGCCCCGGAAAGGTCCTCCCATGTAACCTCCGCGCTCTGCCCCAGGGAGAGTGCCATCGCGACCGGTGTCGGCACGTTCACGTCCATCCACAGGGGGTCGATCGTGACCACCGTGCACACCGGCGTCTGCTCGTCGGTCGATTCGCCCGGCCGCTTGGCGATGTCCAGGACCACGCACTCCGTCGGGCTCGTCACAAGCATCTGGTCCAGTTCCGCCTGCTGCCGGGCGACCTGGATCTGCGCCGCCGCGTGCTCCACACGTACCGATTCGAGTTTGATCCTGGCCTGGTCCCGGTCGTAGACCGCGGCCCGCAGGTCTCGCGGGTTGGCGCCCGCGTTCGCGCTCGCCTCCTGGGTCAGTTTCAGTTCCGCCTCGCGGAAGGCCAGCGAGTTCTCCGCCGCTTCGACGGGGGAGTTGTCCTGGGCCTGGTTCTTGTACAGGTCGAGCGTGAGGCGCTGCGTCGCGTCCTCCAGCCGCATGATGGGATCGCCCTTCCGGAGGGCATCCCCCGGCTTGACCATGAGTTCGGCGACCCGCCCGCGCGTCGGGAACGCCAGTTCCCGGTGGTCGGAGGGACGCGACACCGCGGAAAAAGGTGTGTCAAGCGGGCCGGGCTCCCGTGTCCCGGCCGCTCCGGCCAGCGTCAACCCGGCGAGTATCGACACAGCGCAGAACATCCCGTGTGCCCCACGACCGATCATGCGACGCTCCTGCAAGTGCCCGTTCGGGCGGCCGCACGGATGTGCGGCCCCGCCCACCCCGTGCCCGCCGGGCACGGTCCGCCCCGCTCGGGGGACCGGGTAAAGGCTGGTTCATACTACGCGGGCCCATCAGGGCCGGTTCCCGCCCAAGTGCCGGAGACAGGAATCGAACCTGCACGGGGTTTCACCCCCAATGGATTTTGAGTCCATCGCGTCTGCCAGTTCCGCCACTCCGGCCCGGCCAGAGCGTAGGACGGTCAGCACCGCACCTCGAAGAAGCGGGCCCCGGTGCCGCCGGGTCCGACACGGAACGTCACGCTCTTCCCGCAACTCGGGCACCGAGCTAGGTATCCCGTCCCCGTTGCATTGCGGTACACGCGCTGGTACACGCCGGAGCACCCGAACCGCACGCCAAGCCAGGGCCGTTCCGTCGGTGATTGGCGGGGTTCGCGCCCGCTGCCCGATGACAGAAAGGATGACCCGGCGTACGAATCAGGCCCCATCATCGTTCTATCGACGAGTGAACCGGGTCGGCTTTGGAACCACCCCTGCCACCCGGGAAGGGGGCAATGGCAGCAGGATGCCGGCGGAAGACGTACACTCCAGAGCCGGATCGGCCCTGATCGTCGCAACTTCTCGTGCCTAGACCGCTGACCATCCTGCCGGACCCACCCCCACCGCCCACGGCGATCGGCCTGATCGCCGGAGGGGGGCGCTTGCCCTTCATCGTCGCGGAGGGGCTGCGTCGTGCGGGCCATCCCGTGCATGCGCTGGGGCTCGTCAAGCAATACGAGCCCGGGTTGCCCGCCCTGTGCGACTCGTTCCGCGAGGTCGGCCTGTTCCGAGTGGGCTCCTGGGGCCGGCTCCTCTCCCGGATCGGTGTTCACCACGCGATCATGGTGGGCAAGGTGGACAAGGCCCGCCTGATGCACGACCCCCTGCGGGTCATCCGCAACCTGCCGGACCTGCGGACCATCATCGCCTGGTACAAGTACCTGCGGCACGACCGCCGCTCGCACGCCGTGCTGGCCGCGGTTGCCGAGGAACTCGGCCGTTCCGGCGTCCACCTGATCGACTCGACAATCCCCATCGGCGACCACATGGCCGATGCCGGGTTCATGACCACAAAGCCCCCGACGCCGGAGCAACGAGCCGACGTGGAGTTCGCCTGGCCGCTCCTGACGCAAATCCTGCGCATGGACATCGGGCAGGCGATCGCGGTCCGCGAGCGCGACGTGCTCGCCGTCGAGGCCGTCGAGGGCACCGACCGCATGATCGAACGGGTCGGGGGCATCTGCAAGGCGACGGGGTGGACCCTGTGCAAGGGTGCCCGCTCCGGTCACGACCGGCGCAGCGACGTGCCGACCGTGGGTGTGACCACCGTCAAGAAACTCCATGAGAACGGGGGGCGGTGCCTGGCGCTCTCGGCCGGGGACGTCATCATGGTGGACAAGCCGCAGGTCATCGCGCTGGCGGACCGCCTGGGCGTCGCCCTGGTCGGCGTCGGGCCCGGCACGGCCTGAATCAGCACCCGAACGCGAACGTGTTCTGAAACGCGCCGAAGTCGGCCAGGTTCAGGACGCCGTCGTTGTTGAAGTCCGCCCGCGGGTCGCCCAGGGCAAGCAAGGTCTGGAAGGCCCCAAAGTCCGCCAGGTTCAGCACGCCGTCGCCATTGAGGTCCGGGCGGCACGCCGGCAGGGCCCCGCGCTCCAGCAGTTCCGTCCAGACGCCCGCCTGCACGCGGTTGCCGCGCTGCGACAGGTGCTCGCCGTCCTTGCGCAGGCCGTCGGCCAGTTGCTGGCGGAAGTCCCCGAGCCGCGGATGCTCAAAGGACACCAGGCCAACAACGCCTTCGGCCGCGGCATGATCCAGGATGTACTGCCCCCAGGCCTCGGGGCCCTTGGCCGGGTACTGGGTCGCGTGCTGGAGTTCGCCCGCCCACACGACTTCCATTCCGGGGCTCCCGACGCGGAGTCGATGGGTCCATGTGCTCATGGATGACGGCTCGGACCACTGCTGGGCCGGCACCTGCACCCAGACCTGCGCCCCTGCCGCGCTGGAGAGTGCTTCGATGCTCCCGGGAAACGACTGGTCGATCTGCTGCTGGTACCCGTGCCCGCCCCAGCCCGCCGTCCCGAAGGCATACCCATCCACTCCGGGGCGCCACGCACTAAAGGAGAACACCACCACACCGGCTCCGGCCGTGTCCGCCTCAAGTCGCAACCCGCGCCACACCTGCGGGTCGCCCGGGTCAAGGGCCGCCCACGCGTACTCGATCCGCTCGAAGGCCCACGCCCCGGCGCGCACCGTTGAACCGACGGCGGGCGCGCCGAAGAACGGGTGCGAGAACGTGATGGTCGTGGACGTGCCGTCGAAGACGACCCCCGTGACGACCGAGATACTGCCCACGCCGGTACCCGCGGACACGAAGACCGCATCACCCGCGTGCACGCCGTCGGTCTGGTCGTCCGAGACGACCAGGGCCGTGGACCCCTGCATGTGGTCGCCCGCCTGCAGGACCCGCGTCCACGAGGTCGAATCCAGGCTCACCGCGGTGCCCGGGCCGAGGTATCCGTCCCCGCCCTGGTTCACCCCCTTGCCGGGCCTCCATGTGACGCCACTGGACCCCGGGTACCGCAGGACGTACGCGGCCACCGTCAGCGGCGCATCGGCGGCGATCAGACTCCCGGGCTCCGGCTTGCACCGCATCGCGTAGTGCGCGCCCGGCCGCAGCAGCAGCCCTTCGCCCGGGCCAAGCGAAGTGCCGCTCATCGAGCCGGTCCAGAAGCGGGAGAACGTGCCGCTCGGCGACGGATCCCCTGAAATCGCCACGATCGTGCCGGGACCACTCTGGGGCGGACTGGACTGCTGGGTGTCGAACCCGAACCAGGTTCCGCCGCCGGAACTGAGGATCGCGGGGCGCAGCAGGATTCCCATCACCCGGGCCCGCTCGAGTTCAATGAACCCGTGCGCGTAGTTGCTCGGGGCGAATGCGCTCCCGTCATGACCGCCCATGCCGCGGCTGTTGGAGCCGACCACGATCCGCAGCGGTTGCTGCGGGCCCGTGACCATTTGCCGGGCGAGCGGCGAGGGCCTCGCGACGACATCCCGGGCGATCCCCGACCCCGGCAGGTCCGGCACAAAGAACCCGTCGTACGGCGGATCGGAGTGGGAGCGGTACACGAACCCGGCGGCCGCGGTCACGGGCCGAACGACCGCCAACTCGCCCGCCCAGACGCCGAGGGATGTGTACACATGCACGTTGCCGGTGCCAACCGGTTGCCCAACAACCGCCGCCCTGTCAAAGGTAAACACACCCACCGCATCCAGAGGCCCGGTTGTCATCGCGTGGTTGGTCATCCAGACGCACCCGCCCGGCCCCGCCATGTTTCCGCCGGCGGCCGTGTTGTCAGCGTCGAAGGCGGCCCAGTGCCGCCGGCTGTTCCACACCGCGGCAAAGTCCGACGCCTGGAGCCAGTGGGTCCGCACCGCAATCATCCCGTACAGCCCCTGGGCCGCGGGCAGGCCAGAGGGGGACGAGCCGATCGCCATGTCCCCCGTGACCGGCCCCGCAACTGAACCCGCCAGTGCGGGTACCGTGACCGCGCCGACCTTCAGCGGCGTGGATTCTCCCTGAGCGAATACGAAGAACCGCCCGTCCGAAGTCCGCAGGCTGATCGCCAGCAGCGCCCACTCACCCGGAGCCAACTGAAGGTTTGCGGCCGCTGCGGCGGTGGTCCCGCCCGCCCCGCCCTTCGTGATGGTCCCGGTCACGCCGTTTCCCGGATCGATGCGGAGTGTGGCAAGCCCGGGGATCTGGAGAATGCCGGCCTGGGCCTCGGCAATCCCGGACGGCCGGTACCAGACCAGCACGGTGAAATCGCCAGCGGCCAATGCGGGGGGGGTGACGGTGGGACCGAACCGGATGGAGGCCGCGGCACTCGCGGCCTCGATGTCACCAAGCGCCCGCGGCACAAGGGTGGCGAGCGCGGCCAGGGCACAAAGAACAGCGGTTCGGATTCCCATCGCGTGCAGGTCATTATGCCACCGGGATCGCTCGTCGCACATGGAAAATGCGTCTTGGGGGTTCGGGCAAAAAAAACTGATCGTGCGGCTTGCCCGCCCGAGAACCTGTGGCATGTTCACATGGTCTTGTCTCTCTCTCCTCCTATGGCCTGGCTGCGGGCGGAAACACGCGCGGCCGGGTTAGACGGGGCCCGTTAGGGGCCCGAAATGATGGTGGAATAGGGCAACCGGCCGTTGGGCAACAACGGCCGGTTTGCTTTTTGGATCGGGTGGCAATCGGCCCGGCCGACGTCACTCACCGGCTGGAAGCCGGTACCACAGGCTCGTTCACCGCCCAGCACGCGACGGCCTGACCGGGTCCGTGAGATTCCGTCGGCGGCATCTTCTCGCGACATACCTCCATCGCCAGTGGGCAGCGGGTCACAAACGGGCATCCGGGTGGCGGGTTCAGGGGGCTGGGCACTTCGCCTCGCAGGACCGTGAGCGGGCGTCTGTCGTCCGGGTCATCGACTGGGTTGGCGCCCAGAAGGGCGCGGGTGTAGGGGTGCCGGGCGCGGGCGTGCAGGTTCTCACAGGGCAGAGTCTCGACGATGTGCCCGAGGTACATGACCAGCACGCGGTCGCAGAAGTGCTCAACAACCTTCAGGTCGTGGGAGATGAACAGGAGCGTCAGGCCGAGTTCGGCCTTCAGTTCCATCATCAGATTGAGAACCTGAGCCTGGATGGAGACATCCAGGGCCGACACGGGCTCATCGGCGACGAGGAACTCCGGGCGCACGGCCAGGGCCCGGGCGATCCCGATGCGCTGCCGCTGCCCGCCGCTGAACTCGTGCGGGAACTTTCCCTTGGATTCGGTGCGCAGGCCGACCCGGGCGATGAGGGCGTCGATGTACCCGTCGAGTTCGCGCTCCGGGACGACTCGGTGAAACCTCACCGCTTCTTTCAGCAGCCCGGCGACGGTCAGACGCGGGTTGAGCGAGGAGTACGGATCCTGGAAGATGATCTGCATCCGCCGGCGCAGGGGCATGAGTTCGCTGTGCGAGAGCCGCGTGATGTCCCTGCCCGCATAGAGCAGCGTGCCGCGGGTCGGCTCGATGAGGCGGATGACGAGTTTGCCGAGGGTCGACTTGCCGCAGCCGGACTCGCCCACGACGCCGACGACCTCGCCGCGACGGACCTCGAGCGAGACGCCGTTGACGGCGTGGACCTTCGCTTGCGCCGTGTTGAGGACGCCGCCGCGGACGGGGAAGTGCTTGACGAGGTCGCGGACGTCCAGGAGCGGCGGGCTGTTCGGCGTCGGCGCCGGTGCAGGTTGGATTCCGGGGGCCGCGCTCACGGCATCCCCCTGCGGCGCGAGTGCCTACGCATGTGTTGTCCCGAGCCGCTTCGGCGGGGACAATCGTTGCCACGGGCGTGAGCCCGTGGTGCGGGCGTCATTGGCGATTTCTGCATGGTTGCGATCCGAGCCGCTTCGGCGGCACAATCGGGTTGTGGCGCCGAAGCGGCTCGATTCGTGAAGTCAATGAGTCTCGCGCCTACCACGGGCTTACGCCCGTGGCAACAGTTGTGACGCCGAAACGGCTGAACTCGCGCGCGTGGAATCATGTCCGGCCCCCCGGCTCCGCGACCCGCGGCTCATGGTGCGGGTAGTAACAGCGCACCGGGCGGCCGTCCGGCCCCGGCTCCAGTGCGGGCTCGCGCTCAACGCAGTTCTCACGCCGGCGGGGGCAGCGGTCCGCAAACTTGCAGCCCCCGGGCAGATTCAGCAGGCTCGGGACGATGCCCTCGATGGTTGCCAGCGGCCTGCCGCGGTGCCGATTCCCGGCCCTGGGGATCGAGTCGAGCAGCGCCCGCGTGTACGGGTGCTGCGGCCGGTGGAAGATGTCGCGCACCGGGCCGGATTCGATGACCCGCCCGGCGTACATCACCAGCACGCGATCCGCGAACTGGGCCACGACGCCGAGGTTGTGCGTGATGAACATGATCGCGGTGCCCAGGCGCGCCTTCAGCCCGGCCATCAGGTCCAGGATCTGCGCCTGGATGGTCACGTCCAGCGCCGTCGTCGGCTCGTCGGCGATCAGCACGTCCGGCTCGCAGCACAGGGCCAGCGCGATCATCACGCGCTGGCGCATGCCGCCGGAGAGCTGGTGCGGGTACTCGTGGATCCGCTGCTCCGGGTTGGCGATCTCGACCAGGCGCAGCATCTCCACCGCGCGCCGGCGCCTGCCGCGCCGGGAGAGGTCCGTGTGGTACTTCAGCGCCTCGTCCAGTTGCCAGCCGATGGTGAAGACGGGGTTCAGGCTCGTCATCGGCTCCTGGAAGATCATGGCGATGCGGGCCCCCCGGACATGGTGCATGGTCGGCGCGTCCGCGTGCGCCAGTTCGATCTCGCCGGGGGGCAGCCGGTCCTTCGCGGCGGCGCGCCGGCGGGGACGGTTGTGGTAGATGATCCGGCTCTGGTCGCTGAGGAAACTGTTGCGCTCCGGCAGCAGCCGCATGATCGACTTGCTGGTGACGGTCTTGCCGCAGCCCGATTCGCCGACGATCGCCAGCGTCTCGCCCGCGGAGAGGTCGAACGATACATCGTCCACGGCGGTCACGACGCCCAGGTCCGTGCGGAAGCAGGCGGAGAGGCCGCGGACCGAGAGCACTGGTTCACCGGCGGGCAATGAGGCCTCCGTCTATCCCACATGTTTCGGATCGAACGCATCCTGCAGGGCGTCCGACAGGATGTTGAACGCGAGCACGAGCACGAACATGAACGCGGTTGCCGCCCCGATCTGCCAGTAGAACCCGTTGATGACCTGCTGCGTGGACTCCTGGATCATCAGCCCCCAGCTCGTGCCGGACTTGACGCCAAGCCCGAGGAAACTCAGCACCACCTCGTTCTTGATCGCCGCGATGAAGAGCAACGAGAAGTTGATGAACATCAGGTGCAGCGTGTTGGGCAGCGCGTGGCGGATGAGCACGTAGAGCCGCGAGAAGCCGATCGCGGTGGCCGCCTGCACGTACTCCAGTTCCTTGATCTTCAGCACCTCGCCCCGGATGATGCGGCAGGGGCCGATCCAGAACGTCAGGCACATCGCCACGTACAGCGGCACGAGGCTGAGGTACGGTCGGTTCACGTCGTCGAACACCGACCCGGTGAACATGAACACCAGCACGCCCAGCAGCACCAGGTCCGGCAGTGACGAGAGCGTGGAGTAGAGCCACACGACGAAGTAGTCCACCCACCCCCCGAAGAACGCCCCCGCGGCCCCGAGCAGCGCCCCCAGCAGCGTGGCGACGATCGCGACGACCAGCCCGATCTGGATGGCGACCTTGATCGAGTAGACCGCCTTCACCATGATGGACCGGCCCTGCCGGTCCGTGCCCAGCGAGAGGCGGAAGTCCTGCAGGAACCCGCGCACGCCGCCGGGCTCGGTGAACAGCGCGGCCGTCGCCGCCTCCAGGTCGCGCAGCGCGGGCAGCGCGGCCGGGTCTCGGTCCAGGTTGGGCGACTCGGCGATCGTGTCGTACTGCCGCTTCACGGCCTCCCACTGGGCGCGGAGTTCCTCGACCGGGCGATCGGCGACGCGCACGGCCCCGTAGTTGATCTCCGCGAGCGCGGCCCTGATCCGGGCCTCCCGGTCTTCCCCGCCGCGGGCCCGCAGACGGAAGGCCTTGCCGAGGTCGTCGAGCCGCGCCTTCACGGCCGTGAGACGCTCCTCCGGGCGGGGCTTGATGCCGAACCCGGGTTCTTCGAGCGGGCCGACCACAGCGCCGGCCTGCTCGGTCGAGAGCGCATCGACCAGCGGCGCTGACCGCACGTTCCACCATCCCGTCGAGTCGCCCAGGGCCTTCAGGCCGTCCACCGACAGCACCCAGAGCCCGACGGCCAGGTACAGCGCGATCACCGCGAGCGCGGCCACGGCCATGCGGTTCCGCCGGAACTTCCGGGCGGCGCGCGACTCCCAGGCTCGCTTCAGGCCGGTGAGCATCACGAGAGCCTCACCCGCGGGTCCACAAGGGCGTAGAGGACGTCCGTGAGGATGTTGGTCACGATGAACACCGCGGCGAACACCGCGGTGAATGCCTGGATGATCGGGAAGTCCTTGTCGCGGATCGCGTCGATGATCAGTTTGCCCATCCCGGGGATGCGGAACTGGTACTCCAGGAGGATCGACCCGGCCACGAGGAACGGAAGGCTGATCATGACGCGGGTGATGACCGGGATCATCGCGTTCTTGAGCATGTGGACGAACATGATCTTCGCGCGGCCCGCGCCCTTGGCCCGGGCGGTGGTGATGTGGTCGCGGCCCGTCTCCTCCACCATGACGGCGCGGTAGAACCGCGTGTCGTAGCCCACGCCCACGACGACGTAAATGAGGACCGGCAGGAGGCAGTAATACCGCCACATGGCCAGCGCCGGGCTCGCGACGGGGATGAACCCCCACAGCCGCTCCGCCGGGTCGCCGGGGAACGCCAGGAAGGGCCTCTCCCACCACGGCTCGAAGCCGCTGGGCGAGAACCAGTCGATGCCGAAGGCGTCCTTCAGCGAGAACCCGGCGAGTTTCTGCCCCAGGACGATGAACACGAGCACGCTGACGCTCATGCCCATGACGACCAGGGCCATCGTCGCCCGGTCGAACCATGTGCCGCGGAAGTAGGCGCAGAGCATCCCGATGATGACCGAAATCGTTGTTGTCAACATGAGTTCGGGGATGGTGACAGACAGGCTCGGGCCGACCGCCTGGCGGAGTTTGAGCCCGACGCTCTGCCCCGCGTACTTCCAGGATTCGTAGCGCTGCCGCGGGTCCGGGCTGGTCTCATCGCCGAAGTTGAGCGTGGCGATGCGGCCCACGAACTTGGCGTACTGGACCAGGAACGGCTCGTCCAGGCCCATCGCCGCACGCTTGGCGACGATGGTCTCCGGCGTCGCGTTCTTGCCCAGGTAGGCGTAGACCGGATCGCTCACGCGCAGCGCGGCCATGACAATGAGAATGATGCCCAGGTAGACCGGGATGCTCACGAGCAACCTGCGGAGTATGAACGACCACATGGGGAGTCAGGAGTCAGGAGTCAGGAGTCATGAGTCATGAGTCAAGGGTCGGGGGTGGGCTGTGCGGACACGAGGCCCGCGCGATATCTCTAATGTTGCGATCAGCCCTTGCAGGACCCGACAAGCCTCGTCCATGGCCGACTCAAGGGCGGACGGGACGAGGCTCGGCTGCCGCTCTCGTACGAACTTGACGTACGAATCAAGTTCCCGCGCAGAGCCGCGCGCGATGCGGAGGTGATTCAGAAACTTCGGCCGTGTCCCCGCGCCGTAGCCCTCTGCGATGTTCCCGAAGATCGAGGTCGCCGCGCGGCGGATCTGCGACGACAGCGCGAACCGCTCGTAGTCGGGAAGTCGGTCCGCCAGGTCGTATGCGAGTTTGGCGAGCACGAAGGCGTGTTGCCACGCTCGCAAGTCTTGATAAGAATTAACGGTCATCACCAGCCCTCACTCGCGTACCCTCGTCCCCTGACCTCCTGACTCCTGACTCCTGACTTCACCTCTTGCTGTCATCCACCGCCAGATACTTCATCCAGTTGTTAAAGTCTTCGGTGGGCTTGAAGTTCCGGACCCACGGCCTCACCAGCCAGAACCGCGTGCGGGCCATGGACCCGTAGAACGGGCAGTCCTCGATCAGCATGTCCCGCATCTGCTCGATCAGCGTCGTCCGCTCCGGGCCCGGGGTCATCACCAGCAGTTTCTCGTACATCGCGTCGTACTCGGGGCGGTCGTAGTTGAACGCCCCGACGCCCGGCGACTTGGCCTTCGACCAGAACAGCATCAGGTTGTTCTCCGCGTCGGGGTAGTCGCTGCCCCAGGCGTAGCCGAACATCTGGGCCTTCTTCTTCTTGACCGCCACGTCGAGTTCGGAGAAATCGATCAGCCGCGGGTTGAGTTTCACCCCGATCGCGCCCGCGAACTCCTGCTCGGCCTGGGTCTGCTCCACCTGGTTTCCGCCGTTGGAGGAGTAGTACTCGATGACGAGCGGCTTCCCGTTCGCGTCCTTGCCGCCCGGGTAGCCCGCCACCGCCAGGAGGCGCCTGGCCTCCTCGACGTCCGGGCCCGCGTAGGACACCGGCGCGATGCCGTCCTTGGGGTACCCGTCGAGCCCCGGCGGGATCGGCCCGTCGTACAGGATGTTGAGCCCGTTGTAGAACCGCTTGTTCATCTCCTGCCCGTCGAACGCCAGGGACAACGCCTGCCGAAGGGCCTTCTTCTCCTCCGTGTACCCGCCGACCACCGGGTCCTCCATGTTGAACCCGCGGAAGATGAAATCCAGCAGCGGCACGGCGTGCCCGACGACGCCCTGGTCCGCCCAGTCCTGCCGCAGTTTCTTCGTGCGGATGACGAACGACTCCTCCATGTATTCGGACGGTACCTGCGTGTACCCGAGTTTCCCGGCCTTGAAGTCCAGCCACAGCGCCGGGTCGGGCACATAGAACGAGATCTCGACCCGGTCCGTCAGCGGCAGAGACTTCCCCGCGTCCAGGTCCAGGCCCAGCGCGCGGTCGGCGGCGGCCAGCGCCGGATCCGTGGGCAGTTCGCTCGGGTACACCTCGTGCCGGAACGTCGGGTTACGGGTCAGCGTGATCCGCTGCCCGGGAAGCCAGTCGCCCTCCTTCACCATGAACGGGCCGGTGCCCACCGGGTGGGTGGCGATCTGCGAGCGGTACTTCTCCACCGCCTCGTGCGGGACGATCGCCGTCTGGAACTGCGCCAGGTTGTACAGGAACCGGTAGACCGGCTTGGCGATCGTCACCTCGAACTCGTAGTCGCTCAGTTTCTTCAGCCCGGACACCGGGGCGGAGTAATCGAACTCCTTGCCCGCCTTCACCGCGTCGGCCTGCTGGTCCTTGAACTCGTTGATCCCGACGATCACACCGTCGAAGAACCGGAAGTTGTCGTACTCGTTGGCGGGGTCGGCGAAACGCTTCCACGAATAGAACACGTCATCCGCCACCAGTTCCCGGCCCTTGCCGCCGGAGAAGCACGGGTCGTCCTGAAACCGCACACCCTGCTTCAGCCGGAAGTGCCAGGTCTGCGTCCCATCCGCGTTGATCCGGTTCGTCGGCATCTCGGCCAGGAGCAGGGGCTCCTGGGCCAGCGGGCGGGCCAGGTACTTCCACTGCAGCAGCGTCTCGTAGACGTTGGAGATCACCTGGTCGTCGTACTGCGTGGAGCCCCGGACGGGGTCCAGGGTCTTCGGCCCGTCGCTGCGGATGGGCACCTGGAGCACCCCCTTCTGGGCCGCGGCGAGCGGGACAAGGGCCAGCAGCAACGCTCCGGCGGCGGCACTCAGGACTCGGATCATCGTCACGAATCGGCTCCTTCAGGGGAAAGCGATGGGGTCCATCCTATCGGAACGCACGGGGCGGGCTCCAGGTTGCGGCGGCTGCAACTTTCGACGCGCGTGGTGCCGCCGGACAATCCGGTACGCTGCGAAGCCACGTGCCCGCCGCCGCGTTCCACCCCACCCTTGCTCTCGCGCCGCTCGATTGGGGCGTCCTCCTTGCGTACTTCGCTGCGCTGGCCGCCGTCGGCTGGGCGGCGTCGCGCCGCGCCACCCGGGAGGGCGACTTCTTCCTTGCCGGCCGCCGCATGCCGGTGTGGGCGGTGGCCCTTTCAGTCCTGGCCACCGCGACGTCCGCGGCAACCTTCATCGGCGGGCCGGAGGAGGCGTACACCGGCAACCTGACCTACCTCTCGACCAACATCGGGACGGCCCTGGCGGTCGTCGTCGTCGCTGCCGTCTTCATACCCGCGTTCTACCGGCACAACGTGACCACGGTTTACGACCTGCTCGCGATCCGGTTCGGCCCCGCGGCCCGGACCGCCGCCAGCGCCGCCTTCATGGGCGGCCGGGTGCTCGCCAGCGGGTCACGCGTGTTCGTCGCCGCCCTGCCGGTCTCGATGATCCTCTGGGGCGACACCTCCGCCTGGCACATGGTCGCCGGCATCGCCGTCCTGACGGCGGCCGGCATCCTCACGGCGTGCTTCGGCGGCATCCGGACCGTCATCTGGACGGACGTGATGCAGGTCCTCGTCTTCGTCGGGGCCGCGGTGGCTGCGGTCGCCGTCCTCCTGCACCGAATCCCCCTCTCACCGGGAGAGATCGTGGACGTGCTGCGTGCCACGCCCGTGGGGGGGGCCTCGAAACTCACGGCCCTGAAGGTCGGGCTCGATCCCGGCGCCCCGGGCCTCGGGTTCGATCCCTCTGAGGTGTACACCCTTCTGACGGCGGTCTTCGGCTTCTCGCTGCTGGGAACGGCGGCGTACGGCACGGATCACGACCTGACGCAGCGGATGCTGACGTGCCGGAGCGCGGTGCGCGGCGGGGCGTCCGCGTTCCTGGCGCTGGCGCTCAACCTGCCGATGATCGCCGTGTTCATGTCCATCGGGCTGCTGCTCTTCATCTTCTACCAGCGGCCCGACCTGATGGGGGCGGCGGCGCCCGCGATCGTCCCCGCGGAGAGCCGGGACGTGTTCCTCACGTTCATCGTGAACGAGATGCCGGCGGGGCTTCGCGGGCTGCTCATGGCGGCGGTGTTCGCCGTCGGCGTGGGCAGCCTGAACTCCGCGCTCGGCGCGATGTCCGCGACACTTGTCAACGACTTTTACAAGCGGGCCCGCCCGGGGATGGACCGGCGGCACTACGGCCGTGTCGGAACCCTGGGCGTGGTGCTGTGGGGCCTCATCCTGGCGGGGTTCGCCTGCGTGTGCGCGGCCTACTACTCGGAAGCCGGGCTGGGCACGCTGATCCGCTTCGTGCTCTCGGTGATGAACTTCGCGTACGCGGGCCTGCTCGGCGTGTTCTGCACCGCGCTGCTGACGCGCCGCGGCAACGCCGCCAGCGCCGTGTCCGCCCTCGTCGCGGGCTTCATCGTCATCCTCGCGCTCTACCGGCCTGTGTACGACCTCTGGTCGCCGCGCGTCGGGCTCGGAGAGTTCCGCCTCGCATTCCCGTGGCACCTGCTGATCGGCACGACCGCGGCGTTCCTCGTGTGCGTCGCCGGGCGCCCCGCGGGTGGCCCGCCGCGACCCGCCGGAGCGTCGCCGTGAGCCCCCGGCCGCTCCTGCTCCCGGCGCCCCGCCGCGTAACCCCTGCGGCCGGGTTCAACAGCCTGCCCACCGACCCCCAGTCCGTCGTCGGTCCCGCTGCGGACCTTCTGTTCCCCGGCCCGGAGGCGTACCGGCTTGAGGTTCCTCCCTCCGGACCGCCGCGGACCGTCGCCCGAACCGGCGCCGGCGCCGGCCACGCCCGCCGCACGCTCGCCCAACTCCGCCGTCAGTACGGCGAGCGCGTGCCGTGCATGACGATCGAGGACGCCCCGGCCTTCTCCACTCGCGGCGTGATGCTGGATGTGTCGCGGGACCGCGTGCCGACGATGGAGCACCTGCTGTCGATGGTCGAGACGCTCGCCTCGCTCAAGTTCAACCACCTGCAGTTGTACACGGAGCACACCTTCGCATACGCCGGACATGAGGATGTCTGGCGCGGATGGTCGCCCATCACGCCGGACGAGGTCCGCACGCTCGACGCCCACTGCCGCCGCCAGGGCATCGAACTGGCGGCGAACCAGAACTGCTTCGGGCACCTGGCGTCGTGGCTGCGGCACCCGCGCTATGCACCGCTGGCCGAGACTCACGGCCGGTGGACATTCGAGAATGCGGGCCGCCGCTTCCCGCGCAGCGGCCCCTTCAGCCTCTGCCCCGAAGACCCGCGTTCACTCGCCCTCATCGAGGACCTGCTGGGGCAACTCCTGCCGTGCTTCTCGTCGCCGCTGGTCAACATCAACTGCGACGAGACCTTTGACGTGGGCGCCGGACGCAGCGAGCCCGCGGTGCGCGAGCGCGGGCGGGCCGCGGTCTATTTCGAGTTCGTGAACAAGGTGTCGGGGATCGCTCGGCGTCACGGCAAGCGCCCGATGCTCTGGGCCGATGTCGCCCTCTCGCAGCCCGAATCGCTCCGCAGGTTCCCCGAGGGCGCGGTCGCGCTAGCCTGGGGCTACGAGCCCGACACGCCGTTCGTGGACTGGTGCGGCTGCCTCCGCTCCCACGGCATCGAGGCCTGGGTCTGCCCCGGCACGAGTTCCTGGCGCTCGATCACCGGCCGCACATACGAGCGCACGGCAAACCTTGACCGGGCCGCGATCGCCGGGCCGCACGCGAGCGGCTTCCTCGTGACCGAGTGGGGCGACACCGGTCATCACCAGCAGTGGCCCGTGACGATGCACGCGCTCGCGCACGCCGCGGACCGGGCGTGGCGCGGTCACGCGAGCGGTGAGTACAACTCCGCCGCGGCGACGCTGCACGCCCTGCACGAGCCGGACCCGCGCCTGGGGGCATGGCTCGACCGTCTCGGGGACGCCGACAAGACGCTCCGCATGGTCTCCGGCCCGCCGGGGCGCGACGGCAAGCCCGCGGCCCTCCGGAACTCCTCCGCGCTCTTCACCGACCTCCACACCCCTCTCGATGGGGAATGGGGGCCGGAGGGAGAGCACCTCTGGAAGAACTCCCGGATTGAGATCGAGCACCTCGCCGCGACGCGGCCGCCCGTGCGCGACACGACGCTGGCAGCCGAGATTGACCACACCCTCGGTGTCGCGCTTCTGGCCGCGCGCCGCGCCGAACTCCGACGCGGCGGCCGAGGGAATCCCCGCGACCTCGCCGGCGACGCCCGGCGCGTGCGCGACGAACACCGGCGCCTGTGGCTGCTGCGCTCGCGCGCGGGCGGGCTGGACCACAGTTGCAGCCACTACGACCGCGTGATCGCGGACCTGGAGGCCCGCCCATGACGCGCCTCGTGGCCGGGTGCATGACCGGCACCAGCCTCGACAGCCTCGACGCCGCGCTCGTCAGGGTGACCGGCGCCGGCCCTGATCTGCGTGCCGCGTTTCTCCGCGGTGTGAGTCGCGACCTCGGCAGCCTGGCCCCGCGCCTTCGCGCCCTCGCGGAGCAGCGATCGATGACCGCTGAGGGGATCGCCGCGCTCTCCCACCACTTCGCCCTGGCGCACGCCGACGCGCTGCGCGAACTCGGAGCGAGCCCGGAGGGAGCACGGCCCGATCCCGCTCCGCACGGGGTGCGCGAAACCCCGCACGCCGACGCTCGGGGCCCGTTGCACCTTGTCGCCGTTCACGGCCAGACCGTGTGCCACACCCCGCCGCTGTCGTGGCAACTCCTGAACCCGTGGCCCATCGTTCGCGAACTCCGCGCCCCCGTCGTCTTCGACCTCCGCGGCGCGGACCTGGTCGGCGGCGGTCAGGGCGCTCCGATCACGCCCCTCGCCGACCTGATCCTCTTCGGAGACGCCGACGAGCACCGCGCCGTTGTCAATCTCGGAGGCTACTGCAATGTCACGATCCTGCCGCCGCGGGGCCGGAGCGTCGCGGATGCGGCCCCACGGGTCCGCGGCATGGACGTGTGCGCGTGCAACCACCTGCTCGACGGCATGGCCCGCACGCTCCTGAAGCAGCCCTTCGACCGGAGCGGCGCTGCCGCCGCGCGTGGGCGGATCGACGGAACCCTTTCCCGGCACCTGGCCGACCTTCTCGCGTCGCAGTCGGCCGCCGGTCGCTCCCTGGGCACCGGCGATGAACTCTCGGCCTGGATCGCTCGCGCCGCGGGCGCCGCGGCCCCCCCGGATGTCCTCCGCACCGCGTGCGACGCCCTCGGCCGGACGATTGCCGCCGCCTGCCCGTCGCCATCCCCACTGGTCCTCGGTGGCGGAGGCGTCCGAAACCTCTGCCTTGTGGAATCGATCACCCGCCACGCCGCCCGCCCCGTCCGCACCACCGCGGACCTCGGCGTGCCGCCCGAATACCGCGAGGCTGCGTGCATGGCGGTGCTCGGTGCGCTGTGCCAGGACCGCGTCCCGATTACGCTTCCCCAAGTCACAGGCGTGGCGCACCCCGCCCCGCTCGCCGGCTGCTGGGCCTATCCATGACCGACCCCGACCCCTGCACGCAGCCTCCGCCCGACCGTGCCCACGTCGCCACGGAGCACCGCAACCCCCGCTCCACCGCGCTCCACACCCTCCCTGTCGCCGGCCTTGTCCGCCTCATCAACGAGGAGGACGCGTCCGTCGCGCACGCCCTCCGCCGCGCTGAGCCCGCCCTTACCCGGCTGATCACCGCCGCGGAACCCGGCTTCGCGGCGGGCGGTCGCCTGGTCTACATCGGCGCCGGCACCTCCGGCCGGCTCGGCGTCCTGGACGCCTCGGAGGCCCCGCCGACGTTCTGCGTCGAGCCCGGCCGCATTGTCGGCATCATTGCCGGCGGGGACGCCGCCCTCCGCAGGTCGAGCGAGGGCATGGAGGACGACCGCGATGGCGCCCGCGCCGCGCTCACCGCCCTCGGACTCAACGCCCGGGACACGGTCATCGGTATCGCCGCGGGCGGGACAACCCCGTACGTCCTCGGCGGCCTCACCATCGCCAAGCGCCCGACGGCCGCTCCGCTCACCGCGCTCATCGCCTGCGCCCCCATGGCCCGCCCGTCCGGCGCGGATCACCTGATCGTGCTGAACACGGGCCCGGAGGTCCTCACCGGATCCACCCGAATGAAGGCCGGCACCGCGACCAAACTCGCCCTCAACACGATCTCCACCACGCTCATGGTCCGCACGGGGCGCGTCTACCAGAACCTGATGGTGGACCTGTGCGCCACCAACGACAAACTCCTGGACCGCGCCGCCCGCGTCGTCTCCGCCCTCACCGGCCTCCCGCGCGCGGACGCCCTCGCGCTCCTGGCGCGCGCCGGGCGATCCGTGAAGACCGCCGTCGTCATGCACCGCCGGAGCCTGTCGCTCGCCGACGCCGAGGGCCGGCTCGCCGCCGCCGCCGGGAACCTGGGGTGCGCCCTGGACCGGGATTGATGGAAGCGATCGAACTCAAACTCGAACTCCGCGACCCCGCCCTCGCCCGCGCGATCCTCCGCACCGTCGGCGCCGCGCATGTCCACACGATCGATCAGGCCGACACCCACTACCTCGTCCCCACCGGCCGCCTGATGCGCCGCGTCGAGGACGGCGGCCCGCCCGAGTTCATCCGGTACGAACGCGCCGACGCCGCCCACCCCCGCGCCGCCCGCTGCGCCGCCTTCACGCACGCCCAGGCCTCGGAACGATTCGGCGCGGCCCCGCTCCCGGAGCGGGCCGCAGTCCGAAAGTCGCGCGAGGTCTACCTCCGCGGCCGCGTCAGCGTGCACCTGGACCGGGTGGACCGCCTCGGCTGGTTCATCGAACTTGTCGCCCCGATCACGCGAGAGCAGGACGAGGCCGCGTGCCACGTCGCGCTCCAAGACCTCCGAGAAACTCTGGCCCCCGCCCTTGGCGAACCCCTCTCCCCGGGGTACGCCGATCTCATCGCCGCGCTCTAGCGCCCGCCGAGCCCCGCGACCCACCGCTCCGCGGCCGTGAGCGCATCCGCCGGCAGCGCACCCCGCGCCCGCCGCAACTGGTGCTCGGCGTTCCCGGCTATGAACGCGTCGAACGCCGCAAAGTCCCACTCGCTCGCCCCGCGGTACCCGTGCCCGACCAGCAGCCGGCGCGTGCCGGGCCGGAACGCCAACGGGAAGAGCAGCCCCGCGTCCGCGTCGCGCACGCTCATCACGCAGCGCCACGTTCCCGTGTCCCACAGGCGGATCGCCCCGTTGCTGCTCGCGGTCGCGAGCAGCGCCCCGTCGCCCGAGAACGCCAGCGACCACGGCACCTCCTGGTGCCCGCGCAGTTCCGCGACGGCGGCGCGGGAGTGCAGGTCCATCACCTCCACCAGGCGCTCCCCCGTTCCCACAGCCACAAAGCGCCCGAGCGGGTCCACGTCGATGCCCCAGTAGTCAAAGTCGCCGCGGCGCTCGTCGATCGTCGCCCCGGTCGCCGCGTTCAGGAAGAGCAGCACGCCCGCGCTGCTGCTTGCCACCACCTGCTCGCCGCCGGGTGAGAAACGAACCTGGCGCCCGGTGCGCCCCAGGTCCACCGCCCACCGGCGCGTCCAGTCGCCCGTGTCCCAGAGCGACGCCTCCCCGTCCGTCCCCATGACGGCCAGGGCGGCGCCGTCGGGCGAAAACCGGACGCTGTTGGCCGACTCCTTGACCGCCACGACCTCCCGGACCACCGTCGCCGTCCCGAGATCGATCACGTTCAGCAGCGTGGTCACCCCGCCCCACACCAGGGTCCGCCCGTCCGGCGAGGCGGCGATGTCGAACGAGCGGGCCTTGCGGCACGCGACCTGTGGACCGGGCGCCCCATCCGCACCGAAGAGCGTCACGATTCCGGACTCATTCACCACCGCCGCACGCCCGTCCGCCAGCGGCACGACATCGTTCAGGTAGCCCACGCCGGCACCCACCGGCTCCAGCCAGCGCCGCCCCAGGTCCGGGGACAGGTCCCACAGCCGCACGTTTCCGTCCTCCGACGCGGACGCGAGCACCCCGCCGCTGCGATCCAGCGCGATCTCCGTAATCGGCCGGCCGGACAGCCCGAACAACTCCGACTTTCCCCGGTCCACCGCGTCGGCGGTGAAGATGGACCACCATGTCGCGTAGGCAAGCCTGCTGTCTCCGGGCAGGAACACGACAGAACGCACCGTCCACGCCGCCTCGCTCGTCACGACCCCGTCGGCGTGCAGGTCCGGCATGGCAAAGAGCCGGATTCGCCCGATCGCCGACCCTGCCGCGATCCTCTGGCTGTCGTGCGACCACGCGACGCACACGAGGTCGCGCCTCGCGACCGGGGCGGCCGAGACCAGGGTCCGCCCGGCCAGGTCCCACACCCGCACCTCTCCGCTGCTCACCGTGGCCGCCAGCCGCCGATCCGGTGATACCTTCACGCCGCGGACCGGGCCATCGTGCCCCCCGAGGTCCGCGAGCACGCCCAGGGTGTGCGGGTCCAGCAGGCGAACGTGCCCATCGGCCCCCCCCGCGACGATCACGGCTCCATCGTCCGGCGTCGCCACCCAGGTCCGACCGGGCGTCGGCATCCGTGCGGTGGCCAGGAGTTCACCGCCGGTGGACCACAGCCGAACAATCCCCGCGTCGGTCCCCGTCACCACACGCAAGTTCCCGACCACCGCGCAGGACCGCACGTCCTCAACCCCGTGGGGGAGCGTCGCGTGCTCGCGCCGATCCGCATCCCAGAGCCTCACCACGCCCCCAAGGCCGCCGGCAACGACCCCGCCGCCCGGCAGGATCGCCGCGGTCGTCAGGGCCCGGGCGCTGGCGTCCAGCGTCGCCCGGCAGGGAAACCGCGCGTAGGTGTCGCGCAGCGCCCAGAGCGAATCCGCCGCCCCCGGTGCGCGCAGGTGCTCGTCCCACAGCATCGCCTCGCCATCGGGCGCCGCACCGGCCGTCACCAGCAGACGCCCGCGCTCAAGATTGCTCGTGCGGAGTTGCGCTGACAGCGCCCGGCCCGCGTCGGTCGCGCTCTCCTTGGCCGCCTTCTCGCTGACGGCGAGCAGGCGGTACCTGTCCGCCATCACCCCGGACCAGACCGCAACCCCGATGATCCCGGCCGCGAACGCCGCAGCAACCCCGATGCCCCAGCGGTACCGCTTGATGCGCTTCTGGAGCAGGTACATCGCCGAGTCGCGACGCGCCTCGATCGGCTCCCCCCGCAGGTACCGCCGCAGGTCCGCCGCCAGTTCCGCCGCGGACTGGTAGCGCCGCCCCGGGTCCACCCGGAGGGCACGGCCGGCAATGGTCTCGATGTCGCCCCGCAGTTCCGCCCGCACCTGCCCGAGCGGGAGCGGTTCGCGGTCACGGGCGGCCGTTGCCGCCTGGGCCAGTGTCAGCACCGACACGTCCACCGGCGGCCCTCCCGCGAGCAGCTCGTACAGCACGGCGCCAAGGGCGTACACGTCGCTCCGCGTGTCGATCAGCGCCGGGTCGCCGTCCACCTGCTCGGGGCTCATGTACCCGAGCGTGCCGACCAGTTGCCCGTGAAGCGTCGCGCCCGTCGCCGACCCGTCCCGCTGCACAAGCCGCGCCACACCAAAGTCCAGCACCTTCGGCTGCCCGCCCCCGTCCACGAGGATGTTACCCGGCTTCAGGTCGCGGTGGATCACCCCGCGCCGGTGCGCGTGCTCCACCGCGTCGCACACCCGGGCCATCAGGTCCATCCGGGCCCGGTCGCCGATACCCCGCTCGTCCGCCCACGCGGTGATCGCCCGGCCCTCCACCAGTTCCATGACGATGAACGGCGCGCCGCCCGTGGCGTGACCCGCCTGGTACAGCCGCGCGATCCCGTCGTGCTGCAGCAGCGCCAGCGTCTGCGCCTCCTGGACAAACCGTCGCACCAGGGACGCCGACACCACCTCCGGCCGCACCAGTTTCACGGCAACCCGCCGGCTGGGGAACGCCTGGTGCGCCTCGTACACCACCCCCATCCCTCCGCGGCCAAGCACCCGCTCGAGCGTGAACTCGCCCAGCCGCCGCGGCAGCACCTCCCCGGGGTCCGCCGGCACCGGTCCTACCAGCGGCGCCGCCGCTTCCGCCGCCGATTGGTCGAGCACGCCGCGGCCGTCGTGGGCCGCCAGCAGCGCCTCAACCTCCGCGCACGCCTCCGGGTCGCGCTCCCGCGCCGCCGCCAGGAGCACGCCCCGGGCCGCCGCGCCGTCCCCCGTCACCGCGTCAAACAGCGACCGCGCCCGCTCGTGCAGCGACCCCCCAGCCCGCGGTTCAACCGGCGTTCCGCTCACTCCACCAGCCTACGGCATGTGTCAACTCGCACGCCGCCGCTCGATCTCCCGCAGCAGCCACGCCCGGGCGTACGTCCACTCATTCTTTACCGTGCTTGCCGAAAGCCCCATCGCAAGGGCCGTCTGCTCGCTCGTCAACCCGGCAAAGAACCGCAGCATCACCACCTGGTGCTGCCGCTCATCGCGCCCGCGAAGATCCTCGAGTGCCCCATCCAGCCCGAGCAGATCGTCCGCTGCGCGATCCCGGTCCCCGCCGCGGCTGTCCAGCATCGGCAGCGTGGAATCCATGGGCCGCGCCGGGACCCGGGCCGCCTTCACATGCCGCGCCCGGTCGATCAGGATCCGCCGCATGGCCTGCGCCGCCGCACCGAAGAAGTGCGCCCGGCTCTCCCACCCTACATCCCGGGGCCCGATGAGCCGCAGGAACGCCTCGTTCACCAGGGCGGTAGGCTGGAGCGTCTGCGCCCCCTGCTCCCGGCCCATGAGCGCGGCCGCCATCCGGCGCAGTTCGCCGTACACCACCGGGAACAGACGTTCCGTCGCCAGGCGATCGCCCGACGCCGCGGCGTCCAGCAGCAGCGTGACCTTGTTGGCCTGCACCTCGGACATTGCCGGAATCTTTGCCCTCTTCCGGTCCCGACGGCGCATGAGTGTTCTAGAGAAGAGAGGCCGCCCATCTACCCAGGAGCACCCATGAACACGTCCACGGCGATACGGTCGGCCGCAGGGGCAGCCCGGTGAGAACCTGATTCTTGACCCTCCGCTCCCGGCTGCTCGTCCAGGACGGCCCCCTCTACAACCCGCACAACCGTCGCCTCTCGCACGGTCAAGCCCGCCGCCCTTCCTGCCGATCCACACTCAGAGCGCAAGCCTCCCCGGGAGCGGCATGGATCAGCCGGCCAGTCCATCATCCTTTGTGCACGACGGGCGCCGCTACCTGCCCGTCCGCGCCACGTCCATCGACCACTGCCGCCTGCCCATGGACCTGTTCCTGCGGAACGGGCCCGCCGGTGAGCCCACGCTCTACCGCTCCGCCGGCATCGAGTTCACGCCCCAGGACGCCGCACGCCTGGCCGAGAACGAGGCCGAAATCCTCTATATTCCGGCCCAGCAGCACGGCGTCTACCGCTCCATGATCGGCCAGCGCCTCGCCCGCCTCATCACCTGCCCGGGCCCGGCCGCGACGCGAGCCCGTGAGGTCCGCGTCTCCTGCGCCGGCCTGATCGAGGATCTGCTCGCCTCGCCGGGGCAGGCCGAAGCCGCCCAGGCCGTCGCCGAGGTCGGGGCGCAACTCGCCCGCTGGGCCAGCGCCGACGCCGAGGGCTTTTCGCAACTCCTCGACATGTCCGTCCACGATTTCTACACCGCCACCCACATGGTCAACGTCGCCGCCGGTTGCGGCCTGCTCCTCCGCGCCATCCGCCCCAACGACCGAGCACTGCTCCCGCTCATCGTCCAGGGTGGCCTGCTCCACGACGTCGGCAAACGCGGCGTACCGGAGACCATCCTGACCAAGACGGGGAGACTCGATCCCGAGGAGTGGCAGGCCATCCGCAGGCATCCCCGTATCGGCTTCGAGGAACTCCGCGCCGTCTCGGGGCTGGACCCCGTCGTGCTGGAAATGGCCCGCGACCACCACGAGCGCCTGGACGGCCACGGCTACCCCAACGAGGTCAGCGGCGAGAAGATCAGTTTCGCCGCACGCCTCTGCGCCGTCGTCGATGTCTACGACGCGCTCACTTCCAGCCGTCCCTACCGCAAGCCGCTTTCCCCAGTCGCCGCGCTCGGCGTCATGGCCGAGGGCGTGGGCACCCATTTCGACCCCGGCATCCTCACCGCCTGGTGCGGCGTTGTCCAGGGCCTCATCGCCCGTGATCCCTCCCGCGCCCCGGTCGCGGGCGAAGCGCCGCAGAAACTCACGCTCGACTCCTTCATCCAGCATTTCGAGCGGGCCGCGCCCCCGGCCAGCGGCGCCGACCGCCGCCGCCACCCGCGCTTCAAGTACAACACGCTCCTGAAAGCCTCGTTCCAGTCCCTGGGCCGCCCCTGCCCTGTTCGCGTGGGTGAGGAGTTCCCGGTCATCGCCCTGGACCTGGGTCAGTCCGGCCTCCGCATCCGCATGCCCTGGCCGCCCGCGCTCGGCGACACCATGACCGTGGAACTGCCGCGCAAGGGCGGCGGCGCGATCCGCCAGCACGCCCGCGTCGTCCGCGTCACCGTTAACCCAGACGGCAGCGCCCACGTCGGCCTTCAGTACGAGGCCGGCGCGAAGCCCGCTACCCGCGCCGCGTGAACACGGTCACGGGCACGGCCGCTCCGGCGGCACGGCCCCGCTCTCCCGCACTCGCCGCAGCGACCCGACAATCGCCATCTGGACCCGCGTCCACCCCGGGCCCCGCACCAGGCGCTGATTCACCTCGAGTTCGATCCCCGCGTACCTTCGCACGCCGTGTCGCCGCCGCAGCGCCGATGTCAGCCCATCCGAAGTCCCCCGGTACGGGTAGTTCATCCTCACCCGCAGCCCGCCCAGCGCCGCCCGCCACGCCCCGCACAACTCCCGCTCCGGCCCGCGAGTGGGGTCGTAGAGCAGCCCGATGTCGGCATCGCGCCGCGCCCCGCGCAGGACGGGCGTGAAACTGTGCACCGCGATGTGCACGGCACGCCCCCGCCTCCCGAGCCTTCGCACCAGACGCTCGACCGCCTCACGGTGCGGCCCGTAGTACCGCGCCATCAGCCGGGTGCGCCCCGCGCCGTCCAGCCGCCGCGTCCACTCCGAGAGCACCGCCCGGTTGGACAGCGACCGGTTCAGGTCCACCACCAGCCGGCTCACCGTCGCCGCCACCAGCGGCACACCCAACTCCTCCGCGATGCGCTCCGCGAGTTCAAGCGCCCCTGGATCCCACCCGCGATGCGACTCCAGCGCACGCTCCGCACCCCTGAACAGGCCGCGGTACTCCCGCGGCACCTCGTTCCCCCCATGCTCGCACGTCACCAGCAGGTTCACGGCACGAACATCCGCCCGTCGCGCAGGCAATCGGCAAGCCGACCGTACACCTCGCGCAGCAGTTCCCGGGGCACCTCGCCGCTCCGGGACGGTTCCGATCCGACGTCCTCGAGTATCCGACGCGCCAGCGGCCCGCGATCCAGGAGAATGCTCAACTCCCGCGCGTAGGCGCCCCCGAGCGCGCCCGTCTGGCGGGCCAGGTGCCGCCACAACTCGCCCGCCGCGCACGCGCCGCGGCCCCACCCGAACGCCCGCAGGTACTCCGCGTTCTCGATCATCGCCCGCTCCCCATCCCGGATGGTCGCGTCCAGGATCGCCGCCAGCGGCTCGACCTCCCACGCCTGCTGATCGCCCAGCGACCCCCACCGCTCCTCGGTCAGTGCCCTCAGCGCCCCCAGCACCGCCCCCGCGATCGCCATGTCCGCCGCGGGGCACTCCTGCACGTCCAGCACACGCACCTCGATCGACCCGCGCCCGAAACGGGCGATCGCCCCGCGTGCGTTGCACCACTCATGCCGCAGCACCCCGTCCGGATCGAGGCCCCGCATGTCCGCGTAGATCCGCCCCAGGATCTCGCGCTCATAGTCCGCACGGGTGAACACCGCCTCCGGGATCACTCGCCCGCCCACTGCCGGCACCCGCCGCGCGTTGCCCTTGTACACCGCCATCCGGTTGTCCAGCGTCCCCGTCACCCGCCCGTCCATGACCGGTGAACTCGCCGCCAGCGCCGGCATGATCGGCAGCAGCAGACGCACCGCCGCGTGCAGCCGGCCGAACTCCCCATCCGCACGCGCGTCATCCCGGAACGGCAGGTTCATGTGAACGCTCTGAAGGTTCGCCCACCCATGCCCGCGGCAGTCAAACACGCGGTCGAACGCCCTGTACACCTCCCCGTTGTCGTGCGGCCACAGCCGCATCTCGCGCGATGGGTCCATCCACGGGTGCATCCCCGTCGGCAGCATCCGCCCACGCTCCGGCAGCCCCGCCAGCACCCCCTCCACCCACCCCACGCTGTCCTGGAACACGCCCGCATCAACGGCCCGCATGGGTTCCGTCGATTTGAACTCGACGACGTGCAGCACCAGTTCGTTGGACCAGGTGACCCCGCCGACCCCCACCTCACCCGAGTCCCGTGCGGACGCCCCGCCCCGTTCCTCCAGGACCCGGTCCACCACCGGGAGCACGTCCAGCGTCGCGGCATCCACGATCATGTATTCAAGTTCGATTCCCACAACCTCGAACAGCCCGTACGGGTGCGCCCCCATCACTCCCCGCCCCGCATCGCCTCGATGCGCTTCACGATCGTCCCCATGATCCGCTCGTACAGTTCCATCCCCAGTACCTTGTCCTCGAACCCCCCGTCGATGCTCGGGTTGTCGTTGATCTCGATCACCACGATCCTCCCGTCGACCTCCTTCAGGTCCACCCCGTACAGCCCGTCCCCGATCAGTTTGGCCGCGCGCACCGCCAGACGCACCACCTCCGGCGGCGCGCCGTCCAGCGCCAGCGTCTGCACCCGCCCGTACACCTCATCGCCCGCCGCCGAGTGGTCCAGGATCTGCCAGTGCGACCCTGCCATGAAGTACCTGCACACATACAGCGGCTCGCGATCCAGCACGCCCACCCGCCAGTCGAACGCCGTGGGCAGGTACTCCTGCACGATCAGCAGTTCCGAGTTCTTGAACAGCCGCTCCGTCGCCCCCGCGAACTCCGCCTCGCTCCCCACCTTCAGGACCCCGTGCGAGAACGCGCTGTCCGGCTGCTTCACGATGCACGGGAACCCGATCGCCAGCCCCGCCGTCCCCGCCGTGTCCTCGCTGACGATCAGCGTCTTGGGCGTCGGCACCGAGTGCCGCTCCAGCAGTTCCGCCAGGAACACCTTGTTCCCGCACCGCAGGATCGACTCGGGGTCGTCGATCACCACGAGCCCCTCGGCCGCCGCACGCCGCGCAAACCGGAACGTGTGGTGGTTCACGCTCGTCGTCTCGCGGATGAACAGCGCGTCGAACTCCGCCAGGCGCCCGTAGTCGTCCTTGTCGATCAGTTCGACCGCCATGTCCAGCGACTCGGCCGCGCGCACGAACCGCCGGATCGCCTTCTCATCACTCGGGCTGTTCACCTCGTGCTCGTCCCGAAGGATCGCCAGGTCGAACCGCGTCTCCTTCCGCGCCGGCGTCAGACGCCGCGGGCGCGAGAAGTACTCCTGCGCCCGCTCCCGCACGAACGCATCGTGCACCTCGGGGATCTCGCTCATCGCGATCGGCCGCAGCGAGTCCAGCATCCACCCGTCCTCCGCGTGGAACCGGAAACTCGCCCGCAGGAACGGCGCCGGGAACTGGTTGAACAGCGCCCGGCTGATCCGCTCGTACCGCTTCGCCACGTTGAACCCGAAGTAGATGCTCAGCGTGAACGTCAGCGACCGCAGGTGCGCCAGGTCGTGCTGGATCATCTCCGTCAGGTCCTGCGCGACCACCCGGATGATCGGACGGCTCTTCAGGTCCTGGATCGTCGAGATCGCCGGCAGCGGCTTGTGCCCCCGCGCGGCGCCCACCAGGCTCACGTAATACCCCAGGCTCTGGTACCGGTACGACCGGCACATGTTGTACACCCGGCACCCCGTCGCCCCGCTGAACCGCGGCTCCATCAGGTACGACCGTGCCGCCACCACCTCCACCCCGGGAACGTGCAGGTCCCAGTCCTTCGGGTTCTCAAGAACGACCAGGGTCTGCACGGCCCCCACCTCCCCCCCCCGCGCCCCCGCCCACCAGCGGTTTCCGCTCCGCCCCCTCCCGCGGCTCGATCACCAGCACGTTCGCGTCGTGCGTCACGATCCCCAGCAGGATCGCCCCCACAAGCCGGTAGATCCCCACCTCGTACATGTGGCTGTCGAACGGCGGGTTCGGGTGCAGCGGGTCCGCCACCACCACGCGACGCGTCCGCCGGTTATACCCCGTGACCAGCACAAAGTGGCCCGACGGACGCCCCTTCACGTCGTCCGGACGGTTCTCCTCGCCCACCTCCCGCGGCTGCGGGTACAGGTACGTCGCGGACAGGCCGGCCAGGATCGGCTTCCCCTCGCCCAGGAACCGCGACAGCAGCGACGGCGTGAGTTCCGCCATCGACACCTCGCCCCCGAGCCTCAGGAACCGCTGGAAGCCCCGCGTCGCGGCGCCAAGTTGCTCGCCCCCCTTGTGCCGCAGTTGCTGCCGCAGTTTCGCCGCCAGGTCCACCTCGTGCACGCCGAACCAGGTCGGATCCCACGCCTGAAGGTTGTAGGTGTACAGCCGCGCCCGATACCCGCGCGCCAGCGCATGGTTGGCCAGGAAGACCGCCAGAGTCCCGCCGTGCTTCAGTCGCCGCACTTCCCGGACCACCCGCTCCAGCGGAATCCGGTCGCCGTAGTACTTGTAGACGGCGTGCAGGCACGTCGGCCCGCACGTGGTGTCGTCGGGCTGCCGCAGAATCTCCAGGTGGACCGCCGTCTTCTTCACGGTGGAAGGATACTGCCGGGCTCCCGCCCCGTTCATTCCGGCACGAACGGGCTCTTGTCCGCCGTGCTGACGACGACCTCAGCACCCGGCAGTTCCGCGAGCAGCCGCCGCGCCAGTCGCGGGAGGTACCCTCGCTCCGTGTTCGTGTGCCCGGCCAGGAGCACCGACATCCCCGCATCCAGTTCCGCCATCACCTCGTGGTGCGTCATCTCCCCGGTGATGTACGCCTCGCACCCATCCAGGCGCGCCGTGACGGCCAGGTGCGCCCCCGACCCGGCGCACACGCCCACATGCGTCACCGCAGGGTCCGGGCCAGCCGCCCCCGTCACCGCCGACGACCGCGCCACCTTGACCATCGAGATGCCCAGGTGCTTCTTCAGACGCTTCGCCAGTTCGGAGACCGTCACCGGCCGGTCCAGCACCACCCGACGCCCCGGGCCGACCGATCGCCGCGGCAGCCCCTCCAGCGTGTACACGTCGATCGCCGCCTGCTCATAGGGATGGAACCGGCGGAGAGTCTCGACCGCAATAGCGACACCCGCCCGCGAGCACACCATCTCCAGCCGGTGCTCCGGCACGCGCTCCAGTCGCCCGCGCTCCCCCACCACCGGCTGGGAATCTCCCGCGCCCAGGAACGTGCCCGTACCCGGCGTCGTGAACGAGCACACCCGGTAGTTGCCGATGATCCCGGCCCCGGCCGTCGCCAATGCGCTCCGCACCTCCTCCAGCGCCGCCTCCGGCACGAACGTGACGATCTTCACCTGCTGGTGCTCGTCACGCTCCACCTGCGCCGAGAGCGCGCGGCAATCTCCCGCGATCTTCCCCTCGCTCCCGCCGCTCACCCCCTCGCACAGCCAGTCCGTCAGCCCACCCGACGCCGCGTCCAGCGCCGTGTGAGGGCTGTAGATCGCGATCCCCGACTCCGCCGCCCGCAGGAGCGCCCGCTCCCGGGGCGAGCCGTCCGTCAGCCGGCGCACAGGCTTGAAGATCGGAGGGTGGTACGCCACGATCGCCCCCGCCCCGGCCGCCGCGGCCTCCGCCACCACCGGCTCCGTCAGGTCGATTGTCAGCACCACCGGCCCGCGAAGATCCCGGCCCGCGGTCCCCACGAGCAGCCCCACGTTGTCCCATTCCGCCGCCAGACGAAGCGGGGCGATCGTGTCCATCGCGGCAAGCAGGTCGGCGATGCGCATGCGGGCTCCTCCTGGGTGCCGCGCCACTCCGCGGCGGTTCCTTGGCCCACGAAGAATATGTAATCCGCCGCGCAGCGGCCGGGCACCCCGATACCATCGCGCGTGGACTCCATCACGCGACAGGCCCACGCGAAACTCAACCTCATCCTCCGCGTCGGCCCGCCGACAGGCCCCGGGGCGCCGGGCTGCCGCACAGACGGGACGCCCGCGCCACACGGCTGGCACCCTATCGCCTCCTGGATGCACGCCATCGACCTGGCGGACTCCGTGATCGTTCGCCGCGCCGAGGACTCGAACCCCCGCCCCGCCATCCGCTGCTGGGCCGACGACGCCCCCCGCCCCACGCCCATCGACTGGCCCGAGGAGGCCGACCTGGCCTGCCGGGCCCACACGCTGATGGAGGATCGGACGGGCCGCCGCCTGCACGCCTCGCTCCGCATCCTCAAACGCATCCCCGTCGGCGGCGGCTTGGGCGGTGGCTCCTCGGACGCGGCCGCGACGATGCTCGCGCTCAACGACCTCTTCGACCTCCGCGTCGATCTCCCGACACTCGCCGCCTGGTCCGCTGCCCTGGGTTCCGACATCGCCTTCTTCCTCGACTCGCAGAACCCACCCCGCCCCGCGTTCGTCTCCGGCTTCGGCGACCGTGTCGAGCGCACCCCGCGCGCCGCCGCGGACCTGACCCTCATCCTTCCGGACTTCGGCTGCGCAACGCCCGCGGTGTACAGGGCGTTTGACACGCTGGCCCGGCACGTCGCGCCGGCGGACTCGACCGCCGTTCTGGCAGCCGCGAGGGATGCTCGCGTCGCCGCCGGCGTGCTGGTGAGCGACCTGGCCCCCGCCGCCTGCTCCGTCGAGCCGCGTCTCCAATCCGTTATCACCCGCGCGGAAACTGCCCTCGGCACGCCCATCCACATGTCCGGGAGCGGCAGCACCCTGTTTGCGCTCGCGTCGGCACCGGTCCCCAGACCGATGGCCAAAGTGGACCGCTGCGTGCTCATTCCCGCCCGCCTCATCTAGGCACGGGCCTTGCAAGCCGATAGCACGGGTCCGGGCCCTACGATGCAAACGCACAGGCGAGACGCCTGTGCCACAAGAGCGGGAGCAACCATGCCGGCAGCCAACGTCACGTACCAGCGCACCCGCGAGATGACCATCGACGAGTTGCTGCTGGAAAACCGCATCGTCTTCCTCATCGGGGAGATCAACCACGCCTCCGCCGCGCGCGTCATGATGCAGATGCTCTACCTGGAGAACCAGAAACGCGGCCAGGACATCAACTTCTACATCAACTCCCCGGGCGGCGCCGTGGACGACACGCTCGCCATCTACGACACCATGCGCTTCCTCTCCTCGCAGGTCTCCACCTACTGCATCGGCCGCGCCTACTCCGGCGGCGCCGTCCTCCTCACCGCCGGCGCCAAGGGCAAACGCTTCATGCTCCCCCACGCCAAGGTCATGATCCACCAGCCCCACGGGGGCGTCACCGGGCAGGCCGAGGACATCCGCATCCAGGCCGAGCAGATCATCAAGGCCAAGGCCGAACTCAACCGCATCATCGCCGACCACACCGGACAGGACATCGAGCAGGTCAAGAAGGACTCCGAACGAGACAAGTACTTCTCCGCGGCCGAGGCCAAGGCCTACGGCCTCGTCGACGAGGTCCTCTCCGAGCCCGGCGACTCCACCAAGACACCCACCGTCCGCTGACCAACACGAGGATCACCCATGTCCTACCTCGTCCCCATCGTCATCGAGAAGTCCGGCCGCGGCGAGCGTGCCTACGACATCTACTCGCGACTCCTCAAGGACCGCATCATCTTCCTCGGCGGCCCCGTCACCGACGAGATCGCCAGCCTCATCATCGCCCAGTTCCTCTTCCTGGCCAACGAGGACTCCAAGTCCGACATCCACCTCTACATCAACTCCCCCGGGGGCAGCGTCACCGCCGGCCTGGCGATCCTCGACACGATGCGCTTCGTCCAGCCGGACGTCTGCACCTACGTCATCGGACAGGCCGCCTCCATGGCAAGCCTTCTGGCCTGCTCCGGCACCCCCGGCAAGCGCTTCGCCCTCCGCAACGCACGCAACCTCATGCACCAGCCGCTCCTCTCCGGTGTCATGGAGGGACAGGCCACCGACATCGAGATCGAAGCACGCGAAATGCTCCGACTCCGCGACCGGCTCTACTCGATCTACGCCGCGGCCACGGGCCAGCCCGTCGAACGCATCCAGGCCGACTGCGACCGCAACAAGTGGCTCGACGACGGCGAGATGCTCGACTACGGCCTCATCGACAAGGTCCTGGAGCGCATGCCCACACCGGCACCGCGCCCCGCCGAGCGCGACGACGCATAAGCCCCGCGGCCCTTCATCCTCCCGTGCCCCGGCGCCGGGGGCGCCACGCCGCAGGCCGGGATGGAGCGGCTCCTCGGATACCCCGCCGCCTCGGGGGCCCGCGGTCTGGTCCCTACCGCCCCGCGAGCGCCACCCGCGCCAGTTCGGCGTGCTCGGCTCCGGTGGGTTTCAGGATGCTCCGCATGAGCAGCACATGCCCGACGCGGAAGGCGGCGCCCGTCCAGGGAACGTCAAGCCGCCCCGGGGCCGCGGAACCACCGAACCGCACCAGCGTCAGGTGCGGGTTGAACCGGTCACCCTTCCGTGCGGTGCGCGCCAGGCGCGCAACAAGCCGGCGGTGCAGTTCGATCAGTTGCGGCGGTGCATCGGTGAAGGCCGCGACCAGCCGCACCGGCCCCCGCTCCGGCAGCGTCGCCAGACGCGTGGCACGCAGGTCAAACGCCGGCAGCCCCGCCGCGGCCCGCTCCACCGACTCCTGCACCGCGGGCAACTCGCGCTCCCCCGTGTCCCCGATGAACTGCACCGTCATGTGGACCTGTGCCGGCGGCGTCTCGCGGGCCCGCGGGTCCGGTACAAGCCTGAGTTCCCGCAGCGCACCCGCCATCTCACGCGCGGCGCATTCGGGCGGGGCGATGGAGACGAACAGTCGCACGGTTCACCCCGAAGGGACGCAATGGGCCGCGGAGTGAGGCGCCGACGACGCGGAAGGCGCTCCGCGCACCCGCGTTCGGTCAATCCTCCGCACCCCCCCCGCTACCCCTTCCTGACGAGCGCAACCAACTGCCTCAGATGCTCTCGGATTCCCGCGTGCCCGCGGTCGAGCCCCACGCCCAGTGTCCGCGCCGCAGCGGCGCTGAACTCGTTGCGCGGCTCCGGCGGGCTGGAAAAATCAACCTGCACACGGACCCCCGCCTCCTCCGCGGCCATCTTCGCCCAGTCGGCCCAGCGGGCGTAGCAGTCCACGAGGTTGTACACCTGCCCAGACGCCGCGGGGTTCCCGACGATCCCCGCCACGGCCAGCGCCACGTCCTCCACGCTCACCCACTTGCCCCCGCCGTGCTTGACGATCTTCTCACCGGCCAGGACCTTCTTCACGATGTCGTACCCCAGCGAGTCCTCGACCTTCGGGTCGATCCCGTACACCCCCGCCGGCCGAACCGCGGACGTGTTGCGGTTCACCGGCGCGCCCCCCGGCCCCGGCAGGTAGTGCTCGGCCCACAGGAACGCCTCAACCGCGGCCTTATACGCGCCGTAGAACCCGTTGGGTCGCAGCGGGTGCTCCTCGTCGATGATGCCCTCCCACGAGGGGCGGATGTCGTGGTGCACGGCGACGCTGGAGATGAAGATGAACTGACGCGGGGCGGAGCGCCGCAGCAGCCGCAGCGACCCGAGCAGGTTGCTGTGCAGGTGCCGATCGAACCCGTCCCCGTCCTTCTCGCGCAGCGGCGCCCAGTCGACCGCGTTGTGGATCACGCACTCGTTGCCCTCCAGCAGTTCCGCGCACGCCCCGGCGTCGTCCTGCTCGCCCTCGACAAAGCGGCTGACGAACGGGCGGACGTGGTCGGTGCGGCTGGTGTGCCGGACCAGCCCGGTGATGAAGTGCCCGCGCTCGTACAGCAGCCGCACGATGTGCGAGCCCACGAAACCCGATACACCGGTGAGGGCGATGTTCATGATGGGAGGGTAGAGGGTGCGCTCCGGGCGGCCGCGCGGGTGGCCAGACGATCGGGCGGGTAGCCCGGCGCTCCGCGCGGGCGCTGCCCCCGCCTTCTCGTCCCCGTCCGCTTCTTCTTCATCCTTCTTCTTCCTCCTCTACCTGTTCTTGTGGCACAGGCGAGACGCCTGTGCCACAAGCGGGGGTAGGCAGAGAGAGACACAGGCGGGACGCCCGCGCCACACGCGGGGCCTGGCTTAGCCCTCGAACAACCCGAACTGGCTTTGCTCCACGATCGTCGGCCTGCGGAACGCCGCGGTGTTGGGAGCGGGACGCGGCCTGTCGAGCCCGCAGCGCCGCGTGAAGAGCCTGAACGTGGCGGCGACCTGGTCCGCGATCGGGCCGGTCCCGGTCTGGCGGACATGCGAGCGCGGGTCGTACAGGAATCCGCCGCGCATCTGCCGCAACAGGGATTCGACGTGCGCCGCGCGGTCGGGCATCGTGCGGCGCAGCCAGTCGAGGAACAGGTCCTTGAGTTGGAACGGCAGGCGGAGAAGCACATACCCCGCGCTCGTCGCGCCCGCGGCCGCGGCGGCTTCGAGGATGGCGGGCATCTCCCGGTCCGTCACGCCCGGCACGATGGGCGCGATCATCACGGTCACAGGGACGCCCGCGCCCGCGAGTTGCCGGATCGCGTCCAGGCGGCCCTGCGGGGCGCTCGCTCGCGGCTCCATCGCCGAGGCGAGCGTGTTGTCGAGCGTCGTCACGCTGACGGCCGCCCGCACCGCGTTGTGGTGGGCGAGCCGAGAGATCAGGTCCAGGTCCCGCGTGATGAGCCGGTTCTTCGTGATGAACCCGACGGCCTGCCGGCACTCGGCCATGACCTCCAGGCACGAGCGCGTGATCCGCAGGTCGCGCTCCACCGGCTGGTACGGGTCGGTCACGCCGGACATCACGATCATCTCGCCCTTCCAGCCGGGCGCGGCGAGTTCGCGGCGCAGGAGTTCGGCCGCCCGGCGCTTCGCGAAGATCTTGGTCTCGAAGTCCAGCCCGCTGGACAGGCCGAAGTACTCGTGCCCGGGGCGGGCGTAGCAGTAGATGCACCCGTGCTCACACCCGCGGTAAGGGTTGATCGAGTAGCGGAACCCGATGTCGGGCGAGACCCGCGGGTCCACCTCGCTGATGACCTGTCGGGTGGAGTCGTCCCGGATCGTCGTGCCCACCCGCGTGCCGTCCGGCTCCGCGTCCGCCCGCTCGTCCAGGTGCTCGCCCAGCACATGGAGTCGGACATCCTCGAACCTGCTGCCGGGGTTGAGGCCCGCTCCCCTGCCCCGGACGAGTCCATGGATCAACGCGTCACGGTAGTCAGGTCCATCCGACATACCCGATCATAGACCGAACCTATGTGGTTCTCCCGGTCAGCATCTCCCGCTTCTGAAAAAGGTGCGAGAGGTGGTGGTCGAGGTGGTCGCAGTAACCCTTGACCATGTGGGCAAGGGTTTCGCGACCGCGTTCACTGTGGACCCCGGCTCGCCCGAAGGCCTCGTCGGGCTGGGCGCGGAGCACGGGCGCGAGGAGGAGGCGATTGGCGGTGAACGCCGCGACCGCCGCCGCCGGATCGACTCGGGCGTAGTCAAGCCGCGCGACGTAGCGGTCCTGGTCATAACCCATCAGCAGCGGGGTATCCATCGCGATGACGCGGCGCATGCGGTCACAGCCGACCATGTCGCTGTCGTACAGGTGCGCCGTGATCTCCCGGATCGTCCACGTCCCCGGGATCGGCCGGGCATCGAACTGCGCGGGCGTGAGGCCGCGGACGGCACGCTCAAAGTCGCCGGTGCCGGAGGCGAATCGCTCGATCTGCGTCCTGTCCATGGGAAACTGCCGCCGATCCGCCGACCCGCTCCAGTCTTGTGGCGGCCTCAGTTCCGCAGCCAGGCGGGGCAGGGGGCCGCGGCGTCCTCGGGGACCACGTGGACCTTGCGCCCGCGAAAGACAACGCGGCCGGAGCCGACGGAGAACAGGGTGTCGTCCTTGCCGCGACGGACCAGGAAACCGGCGCTGAAGGGACGACCGACCTGGCGCACGATGATGGACCCGGGCTGGGCCAGTTCGCCGCCGTACAACTTCACCCCGCGGTACTGGGGGTTGGAGTCGCGGCCGTTCTTGGTGGAGCCCTGTCCCTTCTTGTGTGCCATGGCGGGAGCCTTCTTCTATGGCCGGGGCAGCCCGGCGGGGTCGTCAGTTTAGGGGTGGCCGCCGGGGGATTCCACCACGGACAGCGAAGCGTTGCCCGTGCATGCCCACGTGCACAGGGCACGGGGTGTATACCGCCGCGCTGCGGAGGCTGAAGATGAAAAAGGCCCCGCGGGGGCGGGGCCTTCATGGTTCAGGCTGGAGTGACGTGTTACGGAGTCGGCGGCTGGCCCGTGTTGACTTCGCTGGCGCCGAAGTCGACGCCGCTGTTCCAGCCGCGAGTCCAGCGGAAGTAGCCGATGATCCCCGGGTCGCTCGCGGCCCCCGATTGGGTCGCCGGCTCCCACAGGTCGGGCGTGTACGCGAACACCGTCGCGTTTGCCATGGTGGGGTTGTTCGGCAGCCATCCCCTGTTGGAATCGCCCGCCTTATAGATGCCCACGGAGGCATCGCAGAGCAGGGTTGTCACCCGTGCGGACGCGTAGCAGGCGTAGTCCTGGTTCTTGCCGAAGTGGCGCTGGTGCCCGTCGTGCAGGTGGACCTTGCTGGCCGGGAACTGAACATCCGACAGTTTCTTGTTGCCGAGGTTCGCCGTCGCGGGCATGATCGTCTGATTGTGATTCGGGCCCTGGGTCACGCGCAGGCCGACCCTGGAGTTGTCGTACACCGCTGTGGTCGTCTGGTAACTGGAACTGTACGGCCAGCGCCTCATGTCCGGGTTGCCGGGCACGCCCGCGGGGGCCGGCTGAAACAGGCCGGCATCGAACCCCTTCGGGTCCGTCTGCCAGAGGAGCCGGTTGCGGTCCTCGGTGCAGACCACAAGTTTCTCCGGCAGGCGGGAGGCAAGGTAGTCCTGGATGACCAGGTGCGTGTAGAGGGCGTGAGGGTTCCACGCCGGGGGCGGCGTGATTTCCTCGCGGTCGGCGCGGCGACGGAAGATGTCGACGGCCTGGAACACGGCCGCGCGAAGGTCGTCCGTGGGGTTGTTGAGGTCCGCGTACTTGCTCAGCGTTGACCCCTTCTTCCACGAGAAGGCGAAGAGGCGGTCCTGGAAGTCGGCGGCGTAGGTATGAGTCGCGGTGCCCAGTTGCTTCATGTTCGCGAGGCAGACGCCCAGGCGGCCCGTGCGGCGCGCCTCACCCAGGGCGGGCAGGAGGATGCCGATGAGCAGCGCGATGATGGCGATCACCACCAGCAACTCGATCAACGTGAACCCGGCCCGTACATTCCGACGCATCGTGCATCTCCGTTCTGGCCGCGCTGACGCGGCCTCCACCGTCTTCCGCGCATTGTTCCGCCGTACAAGGCGGGGGCTCGCCGCGAAACGAGCGCCGCTATGGTACCCCGGGGTCAATCCCGGCGGTTCCCGCCCAGTGAATCCGGGCACACATATGTATCGGCTGCCGACCCGAAAGGTTGCATCTCTGAATTGAGGCGGCCGCCTATCCAAACGGATTCCAAGTCATTGTGCCCGGAGCGCACGCCCGCCTGCCCCACAAACACCCTAATCGTGGGGGTCGGGAGGCGGGATTGGTGATCCGGCCGCGGCAACGATGGATTCCGGCGGGGCCTGCCCGGGGAGCAGGTGGACGGGGGCCAGGCCCAGGTGCTGACGGTCCATCTCCGGCGTGAACGGGGCCGCGCAGGCCGGGCACGCCGCGGCGTCCGGGTTGACCTCCCTGCGGCAGTTGTGGCACTGGCCGAGGAGGTTGGCGACCGACGGGGTGCGACCGGCAAGGTTCCAGAACTGGCGGGTGGTGGGGCCGCGGATGACGGTGCCGGTCTGGACCTTGCCGCGGCGCACGAGTTCGCTGAGGGTCTCGTAGGAACAGCCGGGGCGGAAGGGGGCGGCCTCGTCGCGGATGAACCACGGCCCCATGGAGTTCTGCGTAGCCTGGCGCGAGAGCGGGTCGAAGAAGCCGCCGCAGGCGGAGCAGCGCTTGCCCGCGGTCGAGACGCGGCCGCAGTAGGGGCAGAGGATGCCGCGGGGCTGCGTGGGACGGCGTGGCCTGGGGCTTGGCATCGGGTGCGGGGCTGGGCGTTGATTCACGGCGCGGCGCGGCGTCTGATTGCCGGTGCCCACACTTCCTTTCCGGATGATGGTACGACGCGGGACGGGACCTCGGTTGCTGGTCGCGTCGGCGGTCGCGGGGCTTTGCGGCTGCTCCGGGGCGCGGCCCGAGGCGCTCGGCGTGTTCGATACACGCGGGCTGGATGCGGACGCGGCGGAGGTCGGACAGCCGGTGTCGTCGCTTCCGCCGGCGATGCTGGGCAACGAGCCGGTGACGTGGGACGACCTGCACCCGCTGATGGTGGAGATCGCGGGCCCCGCCGCGCTGGGCGAGGTGGTGCTGGAGCGAGAACTGACGCGGGAGATGGCGGCGCGGGGGTTGACGTTGTCGGACCGGGCAGTGGACGCGGAGGAGAGCATCCTGCGGGAAACAATGTCGCGGGAGGGCCGGACAACGCCCGACGAGGCGTCGCGGCTGCTGGACTCGATGCGGCGGGCGCGCGGGCTGGGACCGGTGCGGTTCGCGGGCCTGCTCCGGCGCAACGCGATGCTGCGGGCGCTGGTGCGCGGCGGCGTGACCGTGGATGAGGACGACGTGCGGACGGCGTACGCGGTGCGGTACGGGCCGAAGGTGCGTGCCCGGGTGCTGCTGGTCCCCACGCAGCGGCAGGCGGCGGAACTGCGCGCGCTCGTGGAGCCGGGGTCTCCGCCGGCGCCGGTGCCCTACTTGTCCATGGCGTTCGCGGACCTGGCGGCGAAGTACTCGACGGACCCGTCCGGGGCGCGGGGCGGGTCGCTGCCGCCCCTGAGCGTCGAGGATCCGAGTTATCCCGCGGCGGCGCTGGCGGCGCTGAAGGGGATGAAGCCGGGTGACGTGACGGAGCCGGTGGCGGCACCGGGCGGGTTCGCGTTGTTCCTGCTGGAGGGGCGGGAGGACGCGGCGGGGGCCCCGGAGATGGCGTCGGTGGACGCGGCGCTGCGGGAGGACGTGCGGCACGTCCGAGAGCGGCTGGCGATGGACGACCTGGCGCGGCGGATGCTGGAGGCGGCGCCGCTTCGGGTGCACGACCGGGCGCTCGAAGGGGCGCGGAGCCGATGAGCCGATAGAGGTTCCCGGGGGACGCGGGCGGTTGCCGGTTCGGCCGATTGTCCGTGTATTCTGGCACTTACGGAGCGATGCATGTCAGGACGTGGGTTCTCGAAGAACAACGTGATCGCGGGGGCGTTCGTGCTGGTCAGCGTCGCGCTGGCGGTCGTGGCGAGCGTTGTGATCTCCGGGGCGGCGGAGATGTTCCAGGCACGGACGGACTATGTGGTCAGGTTCTCGCTGGCCGACGGGGCGGCCGGGCTGAAGGCGGGGTCGGCGATCAACGCGGGCGGGCAGCCGGTGGGGCGGGTGCGGTCCGTGCGTGTGGCGGTTGAGGACAAGGAACCGGTGGGGATCGACGCGGTGATCTCCGTGCGCTCGGACATGGCCCTGCATGAGGATGCGTACGCCTACCTGGAGTCGCCGATCCTGGGCGGCGTGTCCACAATCAACATTCCAAGAGTCGGGGTCGGCGCGCCGCTGAAGGAGAACCAGGTGATCCCGGGGCGGCTGGCCCCGCCGTCGGCGCTGGCGCAGGCCGGGTACGGGCCGGACCAGGCGGAGCAGGTGCGCCAGATCATCAAGAACGCGCACGAGGTCGCCGAGCGCATCGACCGGGCGACGGCCAGGGCGGAGCGGGAACTGGACCCGCTGCTGGAGGCGGTGCGGTCGGGGGTCGAGGATTTCCGTGCTGTGGCGGCGGACGTGCGCGAGCGCTCCCCGGCGTGGACGGCGAACGTGGACACGGTGCTGGAGAAGGCGGCGCACGCGGCGGCGGAACTGGATACCGCGGTGGCGGATGCGCGGGGGCGGCTGGCGGAGGTCCGGGCGGCGTTTGACCGGAACCGGCCGCAGATCGACGGCGCGATCGACAGCATCCGCTCGGCGGCGAAGAAGATCGACGAGGAGTCGGTGCCGCTGGTGAACGAGACGCTCGCGGCCGGGCGCGACGGAGCCGGGCAGTTCCAGAGCCTGGCGGCGCGGGTGGAGGCGTTCCTGGCCGAGGAATCCCCTTCGCTGCGGCGGACGATCGGCAACTTCCGGCTGGCGGCGGACCAGATCAAACTGGCGGCGATCGAGATCCGTACAAAGCCCTGGCTGCTGCTGTACACGCCGAAAACCAAGGAACTGGAATCCGATACGTTGTACAGCGCAGCGCGCAGTTACGCGTCGGCGGTCAGCGACCTGAGGGCGGCCAGCGCCTCCCTGGAGGTCGCGGCCAACAATGAGGGGACGCCGCTCTCCGACCGGGAATCAATGGAATCCATGCAGGCACGACTCAGGGAGGCGTTTGCGGAGTATGAGAAGGCGGAGCAGGCGCTGCTGGACAAACTGATCAAGGCCCGAAAGGGTGGGTGACCATGAAACGCGCGCAGGTGGCAATCGTCTGGCTGCTGGCCGGGCTGGCGCCCGTCGCGGCGTGGGTGCCGGGGCCGCCGGATGACGAGAAGCCCGGCGGCTTCATGGGCTGGGTCCGGGGGCAGTGGGATGAGGTCGTAGTCCGGGTGGAACGGGCTGTGGACCAGGTCGAGGACGAGGGGCGGCACGTCCAGAGGCCGCGGGGCGTGCGGCTGTTTGTGCCGGCCCCTGACGGCGTGGTCGGGTCTGTGTGGGCGCCGGCGGCGGACCTTGAAGCGGAGCCTGCGCACGTTGTGCTGCTGATTCACGGGCTGGATGAGCCCGGTTCGGTGTGGGACGACGTGGCGCCGATCCTGCGGGATGCGGGGCACGAGGTTGCGCGGTTCGACTACCCCAATGACCAGCCGATCGCCGAGTCCGCGGCTCTCCTGGGCGGGTCGTTGCGGGACCTGAAGGCCCGCGGCGTGAGACAGGTGGACATGGTGTGCCACTCGATGGGGGGCCTGGTGGCGCGGGACGTGCTGACGCGGCCGGGGCTGTACGCGGGCGAGGCGGACGGGCACGAGGACCTGCCGGATGTCGGGCGGCTGATCACGGTGGGGACGCCGAACCTGGGGTCGCCGTGGGCGAAGTTGCGGGCGATCGGGGAGGTGCGGGAGCAGGTGGAGCGCTTCTTCACGAACCCGGACACGAACTGGCGGGACCTGCTCGGGTACCTGTCCGACGGGCTGGGGGAGGCGGGGGACGACCTGTTGCCGGGCTCGGTGTATCTGACGGAACTGAACGCGCGCCCGCTGCCGCGGGACGTCACGATCACGATCATCGCCGGGTGCGTGGCTCCGGTGAAGAACGAGGATCTGGAGTGGCGGGCGGACTCCTGGCTGCTGCGGAAGATCCTCGGCAAGGAGGATGCCGAAGCGGTGGCGGCGGGGATCACGAGCCTGGCGACGGACCTGGGGGACGGCGTGGTGCCGGTGGCCTCCACCGCGCTGCCGGGGGTTGGGGACGTGGTGTGCGTCAACGGCTCCAACCATCGGTCGCTGCTGAAGAACTTCGAGGTCGTGGACGAGGTGCGCGACCTGATCGGGGCGGAGAGGACCGTCCCGCCGGCGATCCCGATCATCCTCGAGCGGCTGCGGCAGGAGCCGTAAGAGGCACGCCGAGGGTGCGCGGTGCCACGGGTGGACCGCCGATTCGCGCGGCGGGCCGGTCACAGGAGAACGCGGCGAATTTCCTCTTCCGTCGTCAGGCCCCGGGCGGCCTTGTCGCGGGCGTCGTCCACCATCGTCTTGAAGCCGGCCTTGTGGGCGGCCTTGGCGAGGGCCACCGCGTCGGCCCGCTGACCGGTCAGCGTGCGCAGTTCGTCGTTCATCGGCATGATCTCGTAGACCGCCAGGCGCCCCTTGTACCCCGTGCCGAAGCAGGCCTCGCAGCGCTGGGTGTAGGTCGGCTCTCCGAGCCGACTCTGGGCCTTGCTGTCGGCTCGGAGAGCCGACCTACCCAAATCACCCGTCCCGCCGCAGACCGTGCAGACGCGACGGAGGAGGCGCTGCGCGGCGACGGCCAGCAGGCTGGAGGTGACCAGGTAGGGCTCGACGCCGATGTCCACGAGGCGGGGGATCGCGCTGGGGGCGTCGTTGGTGTGGAGCGTGGCCAGGACGAGGTGGCCGGTGAGCGAGGCCTGGATCGCGAGGTCGGCGGTCTCGCTGTCGCGGACCTCGCCGACGAGGATCACGTCCGGGTCCTGGCGAAGGAGGCTGCGCAGGCCGGTGGCGAAGGTGACGCCCCGCTTGGCGTTCACCTGCATCTGGCTGATGCCCTCGAGGTGGTACTCCACCGGGTCCTCGATGGTCATCACGTTGCGGCTGTCGCGGTCGATCTTGCCCAGGGCGGCGTACAGGGTGGTGGTCTTTCCGCTCCCGGTGGGGCCCGTGACAAGGATGATGCCGCTGGACTTGCTGATGAGGCCGACGAGTTGGTCCTGCATGGGCGTGCTCATGCCGACCTGGTCGAGAGACAGTTGCGTCTGGCTCTGGTCGAGGAGGCGGAGCACGATGCGTTCGCCGTAGATCGTGGGGATGACCGACATGCGGATGTCGATCTTGTGGCTGCCGATGCGGACGGTGGTGTGGCCGTCCTGCGGGCTGTGGCGGTTGGCGATGTCCAGTTCCGTCATCACCTTCAGGCGGCTGGAGATGGCCGGGGCCAGGGCCAGCGGCGGGGTGAAGGAGTCGATCAGCATCCCGTCGATGCGGAAGCGGATGATGAGGCGGGTTTCCTGCGGGTGGACGTGGATGTCGCTGGCACGCCGGCGCAGCGCCTCGAACAGGATCATGTTGACCAGGCGGATGACCGGCGTCTGGCGGGCCAGTTGCAGGAGGTCGGTGGACTGGCCGATGGCCCCCGCGGCGATGGCGATCGCCGACTCGTCCAGGGGCATCTCCTCGATGATCTCCGTCACCAGGTCCTGGCGCTGCTCGTACCCGCGGTTGATGAGGTTGGCGACCTGGCCGCGGGGGGACAGGACGATGCGCACGGGCATCGCCAGCAGGTCCTCAATCATCGAGAAGACGGCCGGCTGCATGGGCTGGGCGGTGGCGACGGTCATGGTGCGGCCGTCGCTCTCGATGCCGGTGGCGTGGTGAGCCCGGGCCAGGTCCGCGGGCACGACCTCGTAGAACCGTCCCGCGGATTCCTGTCGCTTCGGCTCCGGGATGAAGGCCAGCCCGGTGCGCTCCGCGAGTTTCGCCAGGGCCGTGTGCTCGTCGAGCGCGAGCATGGACAGGAGGGCGTCCCACGGCTCCGTGTCTGAGCCGGGCTCGGTGGGGAAGCGGCGGAGTTGGTCGGGCGGCAGTCGCAGCGGGCCCAGCAGGTCCGCGACGCGGGACCAGTCGTCCGTGACGAGCGCGGCGCGCAGGGCGTCGCCGTTGGTTGTCGTCACCCGGGCGAGGCTGCGATCCTTCGGCATCGGTCTTCTTGGTGGCACCGCTCTCCAGAGCGGTGTCATCTGTCGATCCACCCACCGGTCTGGAGACCGGTGCCACCTTAGCCCCCCACCGGCTCCGTGCCCGGGCCATCGGGAACGGGCTGGTTCTGCTGCACGATGTCGATGAACAGCGGCTCCAGCGGCGGGATCATCTGCGACTCCCCCACTTCCGCCTGAGGGCCCCGGGTCAGGAGCGTCAGGTCCTGGATGGTCGGTTCCTGGAGTATCCGCGGTGTTAGAAAGACGTAGAGCGTCGTGTCCCGGCTGTTCTTGTTCGTGTCGCGGAACAGGTGCCCGATGATCGGGATGTCCCCGAGCAGCGGGATCTTCACGACCGTGTCCCCGGTCGAACTCAGGCGCAACCCGCCGACCACGACGGTCGTGTCCTGCGGCACGGTGACCGAGTCGCCCGAGACTTCGTTGCGTTCCTTGTCCGCCGGGATGCCGTCCACGCTGGGGCCCAGGAAGCGGGACTGCTCGATCTTGTACTCCAGGCGGACGTACCCGCCGCGACTGATGTGGGGCGTGACCTCCAGGGTCGTGCCCGCGGTCTGGGGTTCACCGACCGACGTCTGGGCCGGGTTGCCGACGGTCTGGGTGGTGACCTTGGTCTGCTGCACCTGCTCCGAAACGATGGTTGACGGCTCGTTGTCGTCCACGAGGAGTTGCGGGGTGGCGAGCACGCGGGCGTCCACGTCCTTCTGCATGGCGTTGATGATGATGGGGACGTAGTCGCTGTTGATGATGGCGGCCGTGAACCCGCTGAGCGCGGTGTTCACCGACTTCGGGTCTGTGAAACCGCTGGTGCCGAACGATCCGAGCCCGTTGTTGAAGTTGAACGCCCCGCCCTTGCCGCCGGCGTTGATGAGTTGGTACTCGAACCCCAGCCGGAAGTCGTCGGTCGCGGTGACCGAGACGATCTTGGCCTCCAGGTACACCTGCGGGCGGCGGAGGTCCAGCCGCTCGATGAGGTCCGCGAACTGCTTCTGGAGTTTCGCGGGAGCCTTCACCAGCACCTGGTTGTTGGCCTTGTCGGCCAGGACGAAGATGTCCTGGCCCGCGGCGAAGTTGACCCCCTCGCCCTTCTCGCCGGGCTGCGGCGGCGGGATGAACCCGAAGGTGTTCAGGTTCCGCATGTTCTCGATCATGCTCTCCTGCCCCGGCAGGAGGCTGCCGGTCTCCGTGCCCTTGGCGCGGTTCTCCAGCAGGCCGGTGATGAGGTCCGCGACCTCCTCCGAATCCGCATCGTTGAGTTTGTACGGGCGGACGACGATCTGCTCCTCCTCCGTGTTGAACTCCCTGAGCAACTGCTCCATCTGCTCGTGCTGCGAGGGCGTGCCGGAGAACACGATCAGGCCGCGGGAGGAATCCACCACGATCGAGGGGCCCGACGCCGTGACCGGCACCGGCTGCCCGGTCGCCGGGTTCACGCCGCCGCCCTGCATGAACTCCTGCATCCCCGGCTGGGCGGAGGTGGGCCGGGTCTGGATCTCCTGGACCTCGCCCAGGCCGCGGGACTGGGCCACGTCCGCGATGGAGGACGCGGCGCGTCCGGCGAAGTACTGGCGGGTCTCCAGCACGTTGGGCACGTCCACGACGGACAGAACCTTCTCCACATAATCCGCCTCCGAGGGCTCGCCGCGGAAGATCAGGGCGTTGCCCTGCGCGTCCACGGTGAGGCGCTCGGGCAGGTTCGCAAGGCGGGTCGGGTCGCCGCCGCTGCCGGGAACGGCCTCCTGCGGCTGCCCCGGCTGCGGGTTCACCACGCCGCCGGCGGAGGATGGTCCTGCGCCAACCAGTTTCAGGATCCGGTCCCGGGCGACCGACGCGGCGATGTGGCTCACCTCGAACCGCATGAGTTGCTGGGAGGCGAGCCGTGCGGTCAGTTCCGTGATGAGCGTCTGGAGGGCCGCGATGCGTCGCGGCGTGTCCGTGATGACGATGACGCCCAGGTCGTCGAGGTACGCGACGCGGGAGGCAACGTCCGCCCCGCCGAGTTGGCCGGACACGAGTTGCTGGAGTGAGGAGGGGCGTATGCCGGGCGTGGCGATGAGGCGGGTCGTCGACTGCTCCCCGCCGGGGCCGATCTTGACGGAGGTGGAGGCCTGGATGGTGTAGAACCCGGCGGGGTCGTGCACGATGGTGAAGCCGTGCTGCTCCAGGAGCGAATCGAGCAGCGGGAGCAGCCCCTGGCGCTTCACCTTCACCGGGGCGTTGAAGACGACCGTCCCGGACAACTGGTCGTTGCCCACGATGATGATCTGCAGCGCATCGGCGACGTACTCGACAAACGCCTTGATGTCCACCGGCTCGCTGAAGACCGAGAGTTCAATGTCGCCCTCGCCGGGGGGGGGCGGGAGTTCGGTCTTGCCGGGCTGGGCCTGCGGCTGGCCGGGCCGAGGCGATGGCGTGGCGGTGGTCCTCGGGTTGTCGCCCGTGCCCGGGACGGTGGTCGTGGAGTCCTGCGCGGGCGCGGCCCCGCAGGCCAGCAGCACCGCGGCCGCCGCCCCTCCAATCCCGCGTCTGAATCGCCGTGTTCGATGCACCGTCGCTTCTCCTTGCAGTTCGGCCCCATCCTTCCGCCGGGCCGCCGGTCGCGGTACCGTTATACCCGCCCGGCGCCCGCCGGGCGAGAGGGAACCCGCCCGTGCGTGTCGTCAGCCTGCTCCCCTCCGCGACGGAGACGCTGTGCCTCGTGGGCGGATCGGGATTGTTGGTCGGGCGGAGCCACGAGTGCGACTACCCGCCCGGCATTGCCCATCTCCCGGTATTGACGGGCCCCGCGGCGGCGCTCGGGGACGCGCCGGGTGAGATCGACCGTGCGGTGCGCGCCCGGGGCGGGGCCGATCCCGGATCCGATCAATCGCCGCCCCCGCTCTACCGCCTCGACGCCGACCTGCTGGCGTCGCTGCACCCGGACCTCATCCTGACCCAGGATCTGTGCCACGTCTGTTCCATCGACCTGCGGGCCGTCCGGGCGGTAGCCGCGCGGCTGTCGCCTTCGCCGCGGGTGCTGAGCCTGAACCCGCGGACGGTCGAGGGAGTGCTGGACGACGTGCTGACCATCGGGCGGGCGATCGGGCACGACGCGCAGGCGACCGCGGCCGTCGTGGCGCTGAGGGACCGGCTGAGCCGGGCCTCCGACCATGTGAACCCGTACGTGGACGGCCCGGTCGTCGCGTTCCTGGAGTGGACCGACCCGCTGTTCGTCGGCGGGCACTGGGTGCCGCAACTCGTCGAGCGAGCCGGCGGGCGGCACCCCTTGAACCCGACCGTGGCGGCCGAGGGGTCCGGGTCGGCGTCGGGGCCCCAGGCGGCGTTCCGCACGGCCGGGCCCTCCGTCACCGTCCCGCCGGAGGTCCTGGTTGCCACGCGCCCCGAGCGCATCGTGATCTCCCCGTGCGGACGGACGCTCGACCAGGCCCGCGGCGACGCGGCCGCCCTGGCCCGGCAGCCCTGGTGGCGCGACCTGCCCGCGGTGCGCGCCGGGCACGTGGCGCTGGTGGATGGCAACCAGATGTTCAGCCGACCGGGCCCGCGACTGGTGGACGCCTTCGAGTGGCTGGTCGGCTGGCTCAACGAGCGCCCGGACCTGGTCCCGCCGGGCTTCCCGTGGGAGTTGATGACGCCGGGCGGCAACGCTTCGTTGCCCGCGGGTTGACCGCACGGGCAAGCCCAAAGCGGCTTACCCATGCCACCCGGTCGCCACGATGTACATCTCCCGCGACACGTCCCGGCTGGCCTTCGGCTTGAAGCCGCGGGCCTCGCGGAAGGCGTCGGCGGTCTCGCGGAGTACGGCGGGGTACTCGGAACCCTCGAAGACCTTCATGGCGAGGTTCCCGCCGGGGCGGAGGAGCGCGGGCAGGAGTTCCAGCACGCGCCGGCACAGCCGGGCCGAGAGCAGGTCGTCGCCGTGCCCCGTCGTGTTCGGGGCCATGTCGCTGAGCACGGCGTCGAAGCCGGCGGGCGCGCCCGCGAGTTCCTTCAGCATCGCCGGGTCCACGGTGTACGCGTCCGCGACGAGCGTACGGACATTCGGCCCGAAGTCGTGGCGCGTCTCCTGCAGGTCGATCCCGACGACGCGGCCGCGCTCGCCCACCGCCTCGGCCACGATCTGCAGCCACGCGCCCGGCGCGCAGCCCAGGTCCAGCACCCGGTCCCCGGGCCTGAGAAGCCGCTTGCGCTCGTGGATCTCCTGCAACTTGTACGCGGAACGCGCCAGGTACCCCTCGGCCTTGGCCTGCTTGAAGAAGCGGTCGTGGAGTCTGCGGGGCTGGGGCACGTCGCTCTCGCCACGGGCAACGAAGCGTTGCCCATGCCACCCTTATTTGTTGTCCTCGCGCAACTCTTCCCGCGCCTCGATCCAGTGCTTCTGGATCGTCTCCAGGATCCGCTCGTTGGCGGGGTGCCCCGCCTCCTCGCGGAAGCCCGGCAGGGCCTCGACCATCCTCTTCAGTTCCGTGAAGCGCACCGCGAACGGGTCGGCCTGCGGGTGCCGCTCCGCCAGCGCCCCGCCAATCTCTTCAACATCAAGCCAGTGCACTTTGCCACTCCGCCACTTCGCAACTTCTCTCCACTAGTGCGGCACTTCCTTGACCGCGTTGCGGTTCCACGACGGCACGCGCACGATGATCTCGCCCTCGCCGATGATCTCGCACTGGCACGCCAGGCGGCTGTTGCGCTGCAGCCCCGGGGCCTCCTCCACGCGGTCCTCCTCGGCCTCGGTCGCCTCGGAGAGTTGGTCCATGCCCTTCTCAACATAGATATGGCAGGTGGAGCACGCGCAGACGCCGCCGCAGGCGTGCTCGATGTTGATCCCGTTCTCCAGGGCCAGTTCCAGCAGGTGCTCGCCCTTGCCGCCGCGGAACTGGTGCTCCCTCTGGTCGGTCCCGGCGAGCCCCTGCGGGTCTTCGAGGACGTACTTGACGGGCACCACGTCCGGCCCGTGGACCTTGCCCGAGGATTTCAGGTGCATCGCGACCTCCTGTGCCGCAACTCTAGGGGTCCAGCGGCCTGAGACCTGTGGTCCCGAATGCTGTGTCCGAGAACCGGGCCCGCGCCGGGCACGCGGGCCCCGTGGCACAGGACGGTGCCGCCCGCTCCTATCCTTCACGCGGTGACCCGTGACCCGGCACATCCCGTGATCTCCGTCGTTGCCCCGGCTCACAACGAGCAGGAGAACGTCGCGGAACTGGTCGAGCAGGTCGGCCGGGCGTGCGCGTCGCTCGGCGTGCCCTACGAGTTTGTGATCGTCGACGATGGGTCCACCGACGACACCCGGCGCATCGTCCGCGACCTCATGGCCACCCGCCCGTGGCTGCGCTGCATCGCCATGAAGGGCACGCCACCGGGTCGCGGCAACGGGCAGTCGGCCGCCTTCCACGCGGGGTTCCGGGCCGCCCGGGGCGGCCTGGTGGCGGTGCTCGACGCCGACCTGCAGAACGACCCGAACGATCTGCCCGCGATGTACCGCCTGATGAAAGAGACCGGCGCGGACATGGTGCAGGGCGACCGCTCCCACGCGCGGCGGGACAACGCGGTCCGTCGCTTCGGCTCGCTCGTCGGGCGGAAGTTCCGCCTCTGGTTCATCCGCGACACGATCCGCGATACGGGCTGCTCGCTGCGGCTGATGAAGCGGGAGATCGCGCTCCGCCTGCCGCTGGAGTTCCGCGGGATGCACCGGTTCATCCCGGCGACCGCCCGGCACCTGGGCTTCACGGTCGTCGAGATGAGGGTCAGCCATCGCCCGCGCGTCGCCGGCACGACGAAGTACGGCCTGGGCATCACCAAGCGGGCGATCCCCGGGCTGATCGACCTGCTGGTCGTCCGCTACATGCGCGGCCGGCGGCGGTGCGTGGAGTGCGAGGAGGTGCTGGCTGTTCACACCCGGGCGGCGGAGGCCGTGGGCAACGGGCACTGGGCGGCGGCGGGGGCGTCGCCGGTGGGCCGCGGGCACGCGTAACCACCCCTCCGCGTTTCCTACTACCATCCTCGCATGAAGGCCAGCCCGGTGTTGGCGATGCTCGCGCTGCTCTTCCTGGGCGTGTGGCTGGTGTCGAAGTCCGCCTCAAACCTCGGCGGGGTGGCGCTGCGCAACGGGGCCCGGGTCCATGAGGTTCAGGTGGGGTGGTGGCACGGGGCGCTGGAGACCGCGATCGACGCCGCGGGGGAACCCTCCTACCGCCTGATCTTCGACGGGCACGCCTCCAGCGTCCTGTCGGCGGCGGAACTGCGGAACATGTTCGGCCCGGCGATCCAGCACGCGACGGCGGGAAACCCCCGGGGCCTCTTCAAGGTGCTCAACATCACGTCGTGGGCGGGGATCGCGTGGGTGACGGTCGGTTTCCTCGGGCAGGTATGCTTCTCCGGGCGGATGTTCCTGCAGTGGCTGGTGTCGGAGCGGAAGCAGGCGTCGATCGTCACCTCCTCGTTCTGGTGGTTCAGCCTTGCGGGGGGGCTGATGCTGTTCTGCTACTTTGTGTGGCGGCGCGACCTCGTGGGCGTGCTCGGGCAGTCCAGCGGCATCGTGATCTATGCCCGCAATATCCAGTTGATCCGCCTGCAGCGGCGGGCAGCCCGGCTCGCCGCTGCGTGACCTGAGTGGCACCGGCATCCCGCCGGTGAGAAAGGCACGGCTCCGTGTCCACCCGCGTGTACCTCGACGGCCGGCCGCTCCCGGTGGAGCGCGACACGCTCGGCGCGGGCCTGCGGGCGGCCGCGGACGAGGCGCATCGTCACGGGCGGATCATCGTTGAGGCGACCGCCGGCGGCGCACCCATCGCGGAGCCGATGCTGGAGGATCCGCCCGATACACCCTTTGACGGCGACCTGAGGTTCGTGTCGGTCGAACCCAGGGACCTTGCCCGGTCCACGCTCCAGGACGCGAAGGGCGCGCTGGAGCAGGCGCGGCGGGCACAGGAAATGGGCGCGGAACTGATCGGTGCCGGCCGGCCCGAGGAATCTCTGAAGCCGCTGGGAGAGGCGATCGAGGTCTGGCGGATCGTGCGCGACGCCGTGCAGAAGAGCGTCGCCATCGCCCCGACCGGGGCGGGCCAGGTGGGCCTCGATGAACTCGTCACGACGCTTGGAGCAACCCTGACCGAGATCAAGCGGAGCCTGACGGTCCAGGACTGGCAGGCCCTGTCCGACGCGCTCGCGTACGACATGGATGAGCAGGTCGACCGCTGGCAGAGCCTGCTGGCCCACATGGCCCAGGAACTCTGAACCCCGCCTACGCGGGATGAGCCGCGTCGTACGCCTCGGCCTTGGCGAGTTTCGCCAGGCCCGCGGGGTTGGTGACATTGATCTTGACGAGCCACCCCTTGCCGAAGGGGTCGCTGTTGAGCAGCCCCGGGTCCGACTCCAGCGCCGGGTTGACCTCAGCGATCTCGCCATCGACCGCGCAGTACACGTCGCTGGTGGTCTTGACGCTCTCGACCTCCCCGATCACGTCCCCGGCCTTGACCCTGGTGCCCTTGGGCTTCATCTGCACATAGGTGATGTCCGTCAGGGCGTCCACGGCGAAGCGGGAGAGGCCCAGGGTCAGGCTGCTGCCCTCGGTCTTGTGCCACTCGTGGGTCTCGGAGTACACGCGGTCGGCGGGTGAGGGCATGTTCCTGTGTCCTGTGTCGTGAGCCTGGGTCGCGTCCCGGTCGGGCCGGATGCTACCCCGCCCCCGGCGCGCAGGAAAACCCGGGTGCGGGTACATTCGTGGCCGATCCCGGCCCCGCGGCGGCGATACGGCATTCGTGAGGACACAACAACACAGGGCTCTTTCGTGCTGCTCACCCTCTCCGCAACCTCGCTCCGCTCGCTGCTTGCCAAAGGAAAGTCCGGCAAGCCCCGGATGGACCTCATGGAACTCCCGGAGTACGCCCGGCAGGTGCTGGGGCTCCACGGGGTCACCCTCACGACGGAACTGCTGGCGGGAGCCAGCCGCGCCCGGATGGAGCAACTCCGCGAGCGTGCGGACAAAGCCGCCGCGGCCATCCTCCTGCTCTTCGAGGCCGAACCCCAGGCGATGGGCGCCGCCGATGAGGCGGTGGCGGCGGGCGCGGTGGACAGGTTGGGGCGGGTGATCGAGGCCGGGCACATCCTGGGCTGCAACGCCGTCGCCCTGCGGCTGTCGGGGCGGGACGACGCGGAAACACTGTCGCGCACGGCGGATCGCCTGCGCAAGGCGGTGCGCCGGGCCGAGCGGCTGGAGATCAATGTGCTGATCGCGCCAACGGATGGGCTGACCTCGCAGCCGGAGCGGGTCACCGATCTCATCAAGAAGGTCGGCGGGTTCCGCGTCGGCACCTACCCGGACTTCCAGGCCGCGGCCGCCTCTGCGGACCCGGCAACATACCTGCGCCGGCTGACGCCCTACGCGGCGGTGATATGCGCCTCGACGGTCAAGTTCACGGTGGATAAGGCCGAGCCGGAGCCTCTACCCCCCGCCGAGCCCGATGATGCTGACGCGCGGCCCCTATCCGCCCCGGCCAAGCCCCCGAAGCACTCGCCGTACGCACTGGAGCCCCTGCTCTCGTCCATCGCCGCGGTGGGCTATGACGGAACCCTCGCGATCGAGTACCGCGGGACCGGCGACCCTACAGTGGGGGTGAAACGCACGAGGCAGGCCCTGGAGGGCCTGCTGCGCCTCGACGAGGGGCTCCCGTGACCAGGACCACGTTGCTTCCCGGCTCCTTTCGGCACGGACCGGTCGTGATCCAGAGTTCCACCCCCATCATCGTCACGATCGATGGACCCGCGGGCACGGGGAAATCGTCGGTTGCGAGGGCGCTGGCCCGGAGGCTTGGCCTCGACTTTCTGGACACCGGAGCGATGTACCGCGCGGCCGCGGCCGTGGTGCTGGACCGTGGCGTGAACCGCTTCGATGAGGCGGCGGTGGCCCGGGAGGTCGCGTCGGCCGACCTGCACTTTGACTGGTCCGCCGACCCGCCCCGCATCCTGGCGTGGAGGCAGCCGATCGACGCCCGCATCCGCGAAGCGGACGTGGAGGCGATCGTGTCTCCGCTGGCGGCCCTGGCGGCGCTTCGACGGCACCTGGTGCAGAAGCAGCGGGTCATCGGGCAGCAGCACCAGCGTCTGGTGACCGAGGGGCGTGACCAGGGCTCGGTCGTCTTCCCGGATGCGCCGGTGAAGTTCTATCTGGACGCCTCACCCCAGGTCCGCGCGAGCCGCCGGGCCGAGCAACTGCGCGGCACGGGGCGCCCGGTGGACGAGCGGACGCTGCTCAGCGAGATCATCGAGCGTGACCGCTCGGATTCGGCCCGCCCCGACGGTCCGCTGACGTGCCCCGCGGATGCCGAGCGCGTGGACACCTCCGGCCTGGCGTTCGAGCAGGTTGTCGACCGGCTCGAGGACGTGGTCCGGGCCCGGGTCGCGGCCCTGTAGCCGTCATGTTCGGCTGGCTCCAAAGCAAGCACCCCGGGACGCCCCTGCCGCAGGTGGCGTTCTACCAGGCCCTTCGCGCCGTCCTGCGACTCATCCTCCTGCTCTTCTTCCGGATGCGGGCCTATTACCCGGAGCGCGTGCCCGTGGTGGGCGCGGCGCTGCTGGTCGCGAACCACCAGTCGTACATGGATCCGCCCATCGTCGGCTGCCCGATCTACCGCCGGCACCTGGACTTTGTCGCTCGCGGCGGGTTGTTCGATAATCCGGCGATGGGGCGGCTGTTCTCGCTGCTGCACTCGGTGCCGGTCAAGGAGGACGGCGGCGACACCGGGGCGATCAAGGAGGTGCTGCGCCGACTGGGTGCGGGGCGGGCGGTCCTGATCTTCCCGGAGGGCAGCCGCACCACCGACGGCGAAGTGGCGGAGTTCAAACGCGGCGTCGCGGTGCTGGTGAAGCGATCCTGTTGCCCCGTGATCCCGGTCGCGATCGAGGGGGCGTACCAGGCCTGGCCGCGGACGCGCCGACTCCCCCGGTGGTTCGGCCACCGCGTCGCGGTCATGTACGGGCGCGCGATCCCGCATGTGGACCTGATGCGCGATGGTCCCGACGCGGCCCTGAAGCGTCTGCACGACGAGGTTGAATCGATGCGGGCGGCGCTGCGCGCGCGCCCGGCCGCCGGGGCGGGGTATCGGTGAATCGATGCGACGGGTCCGCCCGCGCCGGCGACCTAGCCACCGGCGGCCTTGGCCGGGTAGCCGAGCGAGCGAAGGTATGCGACGACCGTTGCCACATGATCGCCCTGGAGTTCGAGGGCGCCATCCGTGAGCGTGCCGCCGGTGCCGAGCCTGGTCTTCAGCGACCTCAGGAACGCGGCGGGGTCGCCCTCCGGCGGGACCGTGACGCCGCGGACGACGGTGACGGTCTTGTCGCGCCGGCGTTCGCGCTGGACGCGGACCGGCTGATCCTTCGGGAGGAGGATGCGGCCGGGTGAACCAGCGGCGCCGGGCTCGCGCGGGCAGCGGCAGTCGGCGAGCGGATTGCCGCAGCGCTCACAGGTGACGGGGCGCTCCAGGGGTGTGCCGGCGAAGAGTCCCACGGGTCAAAGATACGGGCGTCGCGGCTCAGGCCTCGGGCATGGTGAGAACTTCGTCCGGGGCATCGGCGACGCGGCCCAGGACGGCGGCGGCGATGCGCGCGGCGTGCGTGTGGCAGTTCTCGATGAAGACGCGGTGACGTTCCTGGGTGCCCGCGGTGGCGGTCCCGGCGACGTACAGGCCCGGGACATTCGTTTCCATCGTGGCCGGGTTGAACTCCGGCGCGCGTCGCGGCCCGGAGATCGCGACGCCCGCGGCCTCCAGCATCGCCGTGTCCATCGTGTAGCCGGTCAGGAGGAGCACGTCGTCGGCCGCGACCTCGAACCGATCTGCGGCGCGGGAAGGGAGCGCCCTGTCATCGGGACATCGGGCCAGCGTCACGCCGCCGGGGCCAATCCCGACGGGGATCGTGAGCGGATGGAACGCGACCGCGCCCGAGCCGATGAGATCGCGGAGTTCGGGCATGAGCCAGTACTTGATGCGGGCGGGGTCGATCGCCGGGCGGCGGTAACTGATCGTGACGGCGGCGCCGGTGCGGTGCAGCCGGATCGCGGCTTCGACCGCCGAGTTTCGCCCGCCGACGATGAGGACGCGGCGACGGAAATAGCGGTGCGGCTCGGCGAGGTAGTGCGACACATGCGGAAGGTCCTCGCCCGGGACGCCCAGCAGGCGGGGGCGGTGCATGTCGCCGATGGCGAAGATCACTCGGCGGGCGCTGTGCGCCGCGCCGGTGCCGGCGGTGGTGGAGGCGCGGAGGGTGAACCCGCCGCCGGCCAGAGCGGCGATCGCGTCCACGCGTTCGTATGTACGGACCGGGAGGCCCAGTTGCTGAGCCACGGATCGGAGGTAGGCCAGGTACTCCTCGCGGGTCGCCTTCTCGCCGCCGACGGTGACGAGCGGGATGCCGCAGATGCCGATCCGCTCCGGGGACGAGAAGAATCGCGTGCCCGGAGCCCACCACTGGAAGGTGGCGCCGACGGGGCCGGCATCCAGGTGCAGGCAGCGCAGCCCCTCACGCCGCAGGGCGGCGTGGACCTCCAGGCCGATGGGCCCGGCCCCGATGATCGCGGCGTCGTGCATCCGGCAAAGGCTAGACGCCGCTCCCTAGGATTGCCTCCATTCACGGAGCCCCACCATGCCCACGGATGTTCGATCCCTGCTCGGACCGGCCGCCGACTCTCTGCTGAAGCACGAATCGAAGACGATCTCGAAGTCGTCGCTGCACCTGCCGGGGCCCGATTTCGTGTCCCGGATCATGGCTTCCACCGACCGCTCGGTGCCGGTGCTGCGGAACTTCCAGACGATCCTGAACACGGGCCGCCTCGCCGGCACGGGGTACGTGTCGATCCTGCCGGTGGACCAGGGTGTGGAGCACTCGGCGGGGGCGAGCTTTGCGCCGGAACCGTCGTACTTCGACCCGGAGAACATCGTGAAACTGGCCCTGGAGGGCGGGTGCAACGCGGTGGCGAGCACGATCGGGGTGCTGGGGTCGGTGGCCCGCCGGTACGCCCACCGCATCCCGTTCCTGACGAAGTTCAACCACAACGAGATGCTGACGCACCCGAACATCGGGAAGCAGAGCTACTTCGGGTCGATCCGGCAGTGCTTCGAGATGGGGGCGGTGGCGGTCGGGGCGACGATCTATTTCGGCAACGACTCGTCGCGGGAGGAGATCGCGTATGTATCGGACATGTTCGAGGAGGCCCACGCGCTGGGCATGGTGACGGTGCTGTGGTGCTACACGCGGAGCGCCGGGTTCAAGGTGAAGGGCGCGGACGGCAAGACGACCGACTACCACTCCTCGGCGGACCTGACGGGACAGGCCAACCACCTGGGCGCGACCATCAAGGCCGACATCATCAAGCAGAAACTCCCCGTGAACAACGGCGGGTACGCGGCCCTGAACTCCGGGGGGTCCAGTTACGGCAAGTGGGATCCGCGGGCGTACACGAGGCTGGCGGGCAGCGACGAGCAGGGACGCGGCGGGCACCCGATCGACCTGTGCCGGTATCAACTGATCAACAACTACATGGGGCGCGTGCCGCTGATCAACAGCGGCGGGGAGAGCAAGGGGTCCGGGGACCTTGCGGACGCCGTCGCGACCGCCGTCATCAACAAGCGGGCCGGTGGCATGGGGCTCATCAGCGGGCGGAAGGCGTTCCAGCGGCCCCTGAAGGACGGCGTGGCGCTGCTGCACGCCGTGCAGGACGTCTACCTGGACGCGTCGATCACGGTCGCGTGATCTACTTGTTGCCGAGGGCGCGGTCGAGGTTGAACGCGGCGCTGATGAACGACAGGTGGGTGAAGGCCTGCGGGAAGTTGCCCAGGGCCTGGCCGTGGATACCGGTCTGCTCCGCGTAGAGGCCGACGTGGTTGGCGCAGGCGAGCATCTTGGCGAACAGCAGGCGGGCCTGCTCCAGGCGCGCCGGGTCGGTCCGCCCGGCCCGCGTCAACGCCTCGACCAGCCAGAACGTGCAGATGTTGAAGCCGCCCTCCTCGCCCGTGAGGCCGTCGTCGGTCTCGGACACCCGGTAGCGGAAGATCTGGGTGTCGGCGGTCAGGCCCCCGTGGCTCGCGGGCGTGAGGATCGCGTCGATCGTGCTGAGCATCCGCGGGTCCTGCGGGGCGACGAAGAAGACCAGCGGCATCATCAGGTTCGACGCGTCCAGGTTCTCCCCGTCGAAGTGCTGCACAAAGGCGCGGCGGGTGCGGCTCCATCCCTGGCGCATGATCTCGTTGTAGATGTCGTCGCGGCAGGCCTGCCACCGCGCCGTGTCCGCCGGGAACGACCGCTTGTCCGCCAGCCGCAGGGCCCGGTCCAGCGCCACCCAGCACATGAGTTTGGAGTACACGAAGTGCCGCTCCGGGCCGCGGACCTCCCAGACGCCGCGGTCCTTGCGCTGCCAGTTCCCGATGACCCACTCGACCATCTGCGTCAGTTGCAGCCACAGGTCGTAGGACACGGGTTCGGCGTACTTGTTGTAGAGGTACACGGAGTCGAGAAACTCCCCCGCCACATCCATCTGGAGTTGGGTGTACGCGGCGTTGCCGATGCGGACCGGCCTGGACCCGCGGTACCCCTCGAGGTGCGGCAGCACGATCTCGTCCACGCGGTGCCGCCCGTCGATGCCGTAGAGCGGCTGCACCATCCCGCCCTCGCCCATCTCGTGGGCGCGGTCGCTGAGCCAGCGGATGAAGGCCTTCGCCTCGTCGGGGAAGCCGACACGCATGAGGGCGTACACGGTGAACGCGGCGTCGCGGACCCAGGTGTAGCGATAATCCCAGTTGCGTTCCCCGCCGATCGGGGACGGGAGGCTGCACGTCGGCGCGGCGACGATGGCGCCCGTGGGCTCGAACGTCAGGAGTTTCAGGAGAAGGGCGGAGCGGCGGACCATCTCGCGCCAGCGCCCCGTGTACCTGCACTTGCCCACCCAGCGGCGCCAGTACAGGAGCGTCTCGTGGAACAGTTCGTCGGCGCGTCCGGCGGGGACCGGCGGGATCGTCGTGTCGCCCGGCTCGATGGTGGTGAGCGCGAAGGCCGCGGCATCGCCGGGCCCCAGGCGGAACTTGGCCCCGGCCGCGGGACCGTCGGCGGCCAGCGGAACGCTGGACGACAGGGCGAGTTTGAGGGCCGGTGAATCGAAGACCCCGCCGCCCGCGGCCAGGTGCAGGGCGTGGCCGGCGCGGGCGTAGTCGAACGCGGGCCGGCACTCCATCTCCAGTTCCACCTCCCCGTACACGCCGCGGCAGTAGCGGATGAGGTGGGGCCTTCGGCTGCCGGGCTTGCGGCCCACGGGCATGAAGTCGAGCATCTCCGCCACGCCGCCGGCGGTGTGGAAGCGGGTGACGAGGATGTTGGTGTCCGGCCAGTAGAACTGCTTGACGGAGACCGACTCGTGCCGGGTGCCGACGCGGAAACGCCCGCCGATCCGGTCGTCCAGGATGGCCCCGAAGGCGCTCGGAGAGTCGAAGTGCGGGAGGCAGAGCCAGTCGATGGAGCCGGCCGCGCTGATGAGCGCGGCCGAGCGCATGTTCCCGATCACACCGTACTGCTCGATCGGGCAATAGGCCAACGGCACCCCCGGGTGCCCCATCGTATCCGTGCCGGCGTTTACGGCGCGTCGGTCGCGCGGCGGCGGCGCCTCACCGCGCACACCCCGCCCAGCGCGGCAAGGCCGACGCCGCCGAGGGCCGCGCCCGGCGGGAGCGGGACCATCGTGCCGGTGAACATCGCCTGCTGGTACCCCACGGTGGGCGAGGGGGCCAGCAGCCAGCCCGTGCCCGTCCACACGGGAACCGCGGTCGCTCCGTACTTGAAGAACGTCAGCGAGTTGCTCGCCGGCGCCATCGCCCGGTCGCCGAAGGACCAGGTGGTGCCCGCGGCAATGCCCGTGACGCCGGACATGGCCCTGATGAAGCCGCTGTTCTGCACGCTCGGGGCCGACACGCGCCAGCCGTTGGGCCCCTGGAGGATGTTGGCCGTGTAGGTCATGCCGAGTTCGTACGATCCGCGTCCCAGCCCCGCGATGTAGCCGCTGCCGGTGGCCCGGCCGCCGTCCACGGTCCCGTGGATGCTGATCGTGAGGGTGCCGCCCTCCTGCGAGACCGTCATCACGGTGTCGCCGAAGCGGCTGAGCGAGAACGTCGTGAAGCCGCCCGACTGCCCGCCGAAGCCGCTGTTCGCCGAGTTGTGCGTGTTGAAAAGGTTGTCGAAGCGGATGCCGAACTCGTGGCCGCCGGCCGTGAGGCCGTGGTCACTGAGCCGGAACTGCTGGACGTCGGCGTTGGCCGCGGCACACAGCGCGATCGCTAGGCTGGTCCCCAGGATGTGGTTCCTCATGGCGGGCTCCCCTCTGCTCCGCGGCGGCGTCGGACACGCCCCCGGTCCGTGCATGGGGTGGGTCGCGGGGGTGAAGAGGGCCCGAAGCCTGAGTAAGTCCGCGCTCACGGAAGGAAAAAAGGGAGGCGCGGAGGGCACGCTGGGCCCGGCCCTCGGCGCCTAGGCCCCGGGCAGGTCCGCCAGGCCGAGCGTGTTGTCGGGGATCACGAACATGCCGCCCGTGATGACGCAGCCGGGTTCGATGGAGACCGACGGGGCGCGGCAGTCGCCCTTCCAGTGGGACTTGGCGGCGATGCGGACCGGGCCGCCGCTCAGGACGTTGGCCTCCATGATCCCCTCGCACTCGACGCCGCCGTGGGCCTCGACGTGCTGGGCGATGATCCGCCCCTTCTTCGTCACGGTGAGCGAGCCGCAGGTCTGGAGTTTCCGTACGGCCTCGACCGTCTTGATGATGATGTCGTCGACGCGCAGGGCCTTGCTGCACTTGGGGCACGACAGGGTCATCGCCCGGGCCCCCACGGGGAAGCGGTGGCGGCAGTGGTAGCACTGGACCGTGCGCTGGGCCTGGGCCATGGGGCCGACTCCATCGGGCGCCGCGGCCTAGCGGCGTCCGGCGGGCTCGGCGCGCTGCGGGATGACGACCTTGGGCTCCGGGTGCGCCTCGCCGTTGTCGCCGGTGGACAGCGAGCCCCCGCCTCCGGCCGACTTGATGGCCTTGGCGGCCTCCGGGCCCACGGTGCAGTGGCCGACGAACGAGGCCCCCTCGGCGACGATGAGTCGCGTGGCGACGACGTCGCCCTTGAGCCGGGCCTTGCTGGAGAGTTCGACGCGGTCGCGGGCGGTGACGTTGCCGTCGACCATGCCGTCGACCTGCACCTTGGTCGCCTCGACGCTGGCCTTGCAGGTCGCGGTGTCGGTGATCTGCAGGTCGCCCTTGGCGGTAATGCGCCCCTCGAAGTTCCCCATGATCCGGGCGGTCGAATCGAACGACATGTCGCCCTTGATGTGCGTGTCGGGCCCGATCACCGTCGTCTCTTTGGCGTCTGCCATCTGGACCTCCAAGCCCCCTTGTGCGATCCCTCTTTCCCGTCCCACCTTGAAACGGGCCGTGGAGTGTAATCGATCCCGGACGCCGCGTCGGGCCCGGTTTCATGGCGCTGCCGGCGCGCGCGACGAATAGGGCGACGCCGCGGGTTGCCGACAGGTGATTCAGGTGGACAACTTGTGGACAGGCGGTGGAGAATGCTCCTGATCCGCCGGTCTCGTCCGCGATTGCTCATGCCAGACCCGGAACACAAACGACGACAGAGTTATCGACGCGACGCAAAGACTTCAAGACGGAGTAACCACATGAAGAACCGATTGCTCTTGTCCGCCCTCTTCCTGGTTGCCGTCTGCTCGCCCGCCTCCGCGGCGCTCATTTGCCTGGTGCCCGTTTCCGCGATGTGCCGGATCCCGGACGACTGGTTGGTGGCCGACACATACATCGTGAACGATGGGGAAGCGCCCGAGTTCATCGGAGCCCGCAAGTTCCAGCATGCCTCCCTTGGCTTCCTGGCGGTGGTGAAGTGCAGCCGTGTGGAGTTGAATCCGGATGGGTACGTCAAGTCATTCTCGCCGGCTCTTCCCCCGCTCGATGGGGTGGCCCTCCCGGACCCGAACGTCCGGCTCGCGTCGGTGACCTTCGACCCGGCGGGCCGCCTCAAGAGTTGGGTGATGACCGCCGCCCCGACCCCGTGCTTCGCGTACTACGACCCCAACTTCGGCGCCTATGCGTTCCGGACGATCGACTGCGCCCCGCCGAAGGAGTGCGTCATTGAGTACGTCCAGGATCCGGAGACCGGCGACATTACGGTGAAGTGCCCGTGCAGCGTGATCGAGTGATTGACCATCCAGCCCGTCGCTCCCAACGGCCCGCCAGGGGCCGTTTTTCATCATGGTCGCCACCGGGGAACGAATCCCGCGGCGATCGGCCCGGTTGGAGGTGTCGGTACGGCGCTGTGGAGAGCGTCCTTGATCGTTCTCTTCGCGGCATCACTCCCTCCTCGCGGGCACCCACCTACCGTTGCCCACTTCCGGTTGGGGAGTAGCCGCCCGCGCGCGCGGGCTCGGCGGCCGTCAACACGGCGCGGAAGCGCCCGGCCGCCGGGGGCGTTGAGCATCGGCCAGACCAACAGCACCCGGCTGCGCTCCCACGGTGGGGGGGCCGGGGAGGGCGGGGCGTTCGCGCGATGCACATCTTTGGATTCACGGTGCCGATGGAGACCTGGGCCTACGCCGGGTTTCTCGCGGCGCTGACGGTCATGCTGGCGATCGACCTGGGCGTGCTGAGCCGCCGCACCCACACGGTCTCCGTCAAGGAGTCGCTGCTGTGGTCGAGCCTGTGGGTCGCGGTCGGCGTCGGGTTCAGCGTGTTCGTCTATTTCGCGTACACGCACCACTGGCTGGGGCTGGGGCTTGTGCCGCCGGAACTCCTGCCGCTGCCCACCAACGCCCCACCGCCGGCCGAGGGCCCGGTGATCGCCCCCGGCCTGCTGCCGCTGGATGGGGTGACGGCGACGTGGAACTACCTGGCCGGGTACGTAATCGAGTACGCGCTGTCGGTGGACAACATCTTCATCATCGCGGTGATCTTCAAGTACTTCGCGACCCCGCCGCAGTACCAGCACCGCGTGCTCTTCTGGGGGATCGTGGGCGTCGTGGTGATGCGCGGCGTGATGATCGCGATCGGGGCCGCCCTGCTGGACAGGTTCGAGTGGGTCCTCTATGTCTTCGCGGGGGTGCTCATCCTCTCCGCGGCCAAGATGCTGATGCTGAAGGAGGAGGAGATCGACCTGGACCGCAACTTCGCGGTGCGGGCGGCGCGGCGGCTCCTGCCCTTCACCCACGAGTACGACGGGTCCAGGTTCCTGACGCGCCGGGACGGCCGGTTGCTGGCCACGCCGCTGCTGCTGGTGCTGCTGGTGGTGGACATCGCGGACGCGGCGTTCGCGCTGGACTCGATCCCCGCGGTGTTCACGATCACCCGGGAACCGTTCCTGGTGTTCACGTCCAACATGTTCGCGGTGCTGGGGCTGCGGAGCCTGTTCTTCGCGATCTCGGCGTTCCTGGAGAAGTTCCGGCACCTGAAGGTCAGCCTGGCGTTCATCCTGCTGTACCTGGGTGCGAAGATCTTCTTCCACAAGTGGTTCGAGATCGGCCCGGGGGAGAACCTGGGCGTGATCGGGGCGGTCCTGGCCGTCGGCGTGCTCGCGTCGATCATCGATGACCGGGGGCGGGAGATCACCCGCCGCGCGTTCCTGGGGCCGGACGTGGAGCGGTACGCCAAGCCGGCGTTCCGGCAGGCGCGCCGGCTCGTCATCCTCGTGGTCGGGGTCACGGTGGTGCTCATCGGCATCGTCATGATCGTGGCGCCGGGCCCGGGGCTGATTGTCATCCCCATCGGGCTGGCGATCCTGGCCAGCGAGTTCTGGTGGGCGCGGCGGCTGCTGCGCCAGTTCAAGCAGCAGGGCCGGAGCGTGACCAGGCGGGCCAGGGGGCTGTGGCGCGGGAAGGCCGGACGGGGCGAGACGAAGCCCGGAGATCACTAGGAACACGGAGAGGACCGGTGCCGCTCGCTGCCCGTCGCGGACGGCGGTGGGTGGTGGCCACCCGCACGGGAACTACACTCCGCGCGTGTTCGGCTCTCACCTGTCCATCGCCGGCTCCATGGTCAACGCGCTGCTCGAGGGCGAGCGGCTCGGGCTGGACACGGTGCAGGTGTTCACGAAGAACCAGCGGCAGTGGCGCACCGGGCCGCTGGACCCCGCAATGGTGAAGGAGTGGCACGGCCACGTCGCGCGGCTGGGCTGGAGCGGCCGCATCGTCGCGCACGCCTCCTACCTCATCAACCTCGGGAGCCCCGACGGCGCGCTGTGGGCAAGGTCCATCGATTCGATGGTTCTGGAACTGCAACGGAGCAACGAACTCGGGATCGCGGCGCTGGTACACCACCCGGGGGCGTACACCACGGGGGAGCGCGGGGCGAGCCTGAAGAAGATCGCCGCGGCGTACACGGAAGTGTTCCGGCAGGTGCCCGCCGGCGCGGCCGCGCCCTGCGTGTGCTGCCTGGAGAACACGGTCGGGTCGGGTTCAAACCTGGGTCGTGAGCCCGAGGAACTGGCCCGGCTCCGGGCGATGATCGCGGAGGCGACCGGTGCGGGTGATCGCGTCGGGTTCTGCATCGATACATGCCACCTGCACGCGGGCGGGTACGACATGGCGAGCCGGGACGCGGCGGCGCGAACGCTGGATGAAGTGGATCGGGTGTGCGGGCTGGCCCATGTGAAGGTGGTACACCTGAACGACTCCAAGGCGGCGATGGGCAGCCGGCGGGACCTGCACGAGCACATCGGGGCCGGGACGATCGGGAGGCCGCGGCTGGGGGCCAGCGGGTTCGCGGCGGTGGTGAACCACCCGGCGCTCCGGCGCATTCCCAAGATTCTTGAGACTCCGAAGGGAACGAGCCCGGCGGGGGTGCCGTATGACGCGGAGAACCTTGCCCGCCTCAAATCCTTGCTGAGGCCCGGAAAAATGCCGATATCAGGAGCCGCACGGCCCCGGCAGGCGGCCCGCGGCCCCGCCCGACCAGTCCGGAAGACGACGAGCAAACCCTGATGAGACCACGACTTGCAACCCGCGGGCGCCTGCTGACGGCCGCGGCGTGCTGCGCCATCATGCTGCCCGGGTGCATCGCCACGCGGCGAACGGTCAACGTCCCGGTGCTAAAGAACGGGCCGCGGGATGCGACCGGGTATGTGATCCGGGCGCAGAACTTGCGCAACAACCGGCTGTTCGCGGTGGCACTGGCGGAACTGGAACGGGCGGTGGCGATCAACCCGCGCCTGACCACGGCGTACCTGGCGATGGGCGATATCTACCGGGACACCGGGGAGTACGGCAAGGCGGAGCATTCGTACGCGACGGCCGCGGGCCTGGAGCCGCGGAACTTCGACGCGCAGTACCACTGGGGCCTGTCGCTGCAACTGCTGAACCGGCTCCCGGAGGCCATCGGGGCGTACCTGCGCTCGCTGTCGATCCGGCCCGACGACTTCAACGCCAACCTGAACATCGCGACGGCGTACATGCAGGTGGGCGAGGCGCGCACGGGGCTGAAGTTCGCCCAGGCCGCGGTGCGGCTGAAGCCCGAGGACGGGGCGGCGCGGGTGAACCTGGGGGCGATCTACGCGGCGATGGGCGAGCACCAGTCGGCGGTGCTGGAGTACCAGCAGGCCGCGGAACTGATGGAACTCAACCCGCAGTTGCTGCTGAACCTGGCGGACAGCCTGGCGAAGATCGAGCGGCTTCAGGAGGCGCAGAACACGCTCGAGCAACTCATCGCCACGTCGCCCTCGGCCGTGTCGCACGAGCGGATGGGGTCGGTGCTCTTCCGCCTGCAGCAGTACGAGCCCTCGCTCGCGGAGTTCCGCAAGGCCCTGGAGATGGACCCGGACTATTACCCGGCGCTCAACGGCGTCGGGGTGTGCCTGCTCAACAAGTACCTGGTGAGCGACCGGACGGACGAAGCGGCCAAGAACGAGGGGGTGCGGCTGCTGAAGCGCTCCCTCCAGATCCGCCCCGACCAACCGCGGGTGCTGGAACTGGTAAGCCGGTACGGGTGAGGGGGCGGAGGCCCGGAAGGGGGCCAGTGGGAAGAAGCAGGGACAACCACAACGGTTCGTGAGTGGTAGACCGGGGGCTACCGGCCGATTGTGCGACGATCATCCGGTGCTTTGACCGGATGTTCATGATTCCCCTCCATTCTCCAGACACGATCACCGCTCCCAAGGCCTCGCGCTGATCGTGCCACAGATCGTGCCACCTCAGCCTACCCGTCGATTGTGCCACGATCATCCGGTGCTTTGACCGGATGATCGTGTTTCCCCTCCATTCTCCAGACACGATCACCGCTCTCAAGGCCTCGCGATGAGCGTGCCACCCGGCCCCGAGTTGGAGGGGTGATCCGTATGAGTCGATGGCGGAGACTCCGGGTCCGTTCGCGTGATGGTTCCCACCTTGCCGTTCGCGCTCACCGCATATGACACGCTGAAGGGAAGCCACCGATCCGGCAGAGGCACCGTGGCGGTTAGATTGTGGATGAACACGAGGCTGCTGGCGAGATCGCCTTTCCGATTCCAAGGGTCCACAGGTGAATAGATGATGCCGCTCACCTCTCCGGCCTTCCCACTCCCAAAGAGATTGGCGTCGATGGGTTCTTTGTTCTGCTTCGTGACTGAGTGCTGAGGCGTGAGGGAGGCTTCGGACCATTCCTTCGTGACCGCGTTGTAGGTGACGGCATGGGTGCCGATCCCGTACAGCGCACGTGCGATCCACGGCGGATCATCGGTGAGGAACGCCAACGGGATACATCGGGAGTTGATCGCCACCACGAAGGCATCCTCTGGCTTCACAATGCCCGCCGCCGCGTGCTTCGCCACCTGCTTCCGCTTCCCATCCAAGGCACTGAGGAACCGAAGCTTGATCTGATCGACGGGCACATGGCCAATCTGCTTGTCGCCGATCTCGGGAACCCCGTCAGGGCCGGTCCCTGGCCCGGGCGCAACGCACTCAACCCACACGCGACGGCCCTCCACCGTTGCCATGAGATCGGGACCAGTCCCCTGCCATGCCTTGTCCCATTCGACCCGAGGCACCAGCTTCACCCCTTGGTCCAGCAGGGCCCACCCGACGTACATCTCCCAGAACCGTTGCTGGAATAGGAAGTAGGCCCTGTCCCTCTCTACACCGGGCGTCGCGTGCTTCCGCAGCCCGCGCACCGCGTCCCGCAGTTCCTTGACGAACGTGGAGTCGGCGTAGGGTGGAACCGGTCCCACATTGCTCGCAGGAATGAGGCGACGCCGGAGCGGGCCTCATCCAAGGTCGTGTCCGCGCCCTGGGCGTCGGGGAAGAGTGGCGGTGCCTGACTCACTTGAAGTTCCCACCGTCCGGTAAGCCAATCCGTATCCAGCCCATATCCAGACGCCCGTTTTCAGCCCCGCATACTCCCTCCCGGCAGACCCCAGAAAACCGCGTTTCTCTCGGGAAAAACGCTATCTGGCGTACTCCGGCTCCTTCCCCGGCTTCCACTTGATATTGCACCCGATGCTCGGCCTCTGGTTCGGCAGCGGCGGCTTGCCCGCGAGAGCGGCGTCGAGGGCAGCGCGGAGGTCCTTGCCCGTCACCGGCACGCCGTTGCCGGGGCGGCTGTCGTCGAGTTGCCCGCGGTAGACCAGGGCGCGGTCCGCGCCGAACAGGAAGAAGTCCGGCGTACACGCGGCGTGGTACGCTCGCGCCACCGCCTGCGACTCGTCATAGAGGTACGGGAACGTGTACCCCGCCGCCTTCGCCTCCTCCTTCATCTTCACCGGGCCGTCCTGCGGGTAGTTCACCGCGTCGTTGGAGGAGATGGCGACAATGCCCGCGCCCTTCTCGCCGTACTCACGCCCCAGCGCGGCCAGTTGCGAGCGCACATGCTTCACGAACGGACAGTGGTTGCACAGGAACATGACCAGCAGGGCCCGCTTGCCCGCGAAGTCCGCGAGCGACACGCTGCGCCCGCTGACCGCATCGGGAAGGGTGAAGTCCGGGGCGCGGGTTCCCAGGGGCAGCATGGAGGACGGGGTCTCGGCCATGTGTGAACTCCTTCAGAACCGCGGCCGCGCGTCCCCCGTTCGGGGCCGCGACCGGCCGGGAGCAACGGGGTACTCTACGCGCGGAGCGCGTCCCCGCTAGGCTGCTTGCGCGCGCCGCCGGAACAGAGCCCGGGGCGCGAGCGACGGGTATACCCCACACTTCCGTGTGGGCTCTGCAGAACTCCCCGCGCCGGCGCTCGGGCTCTGATCGCTCCCTTACGATCGCGGCTCCGATGGAAACGAACAGGCACACCGATCCCGAAACGCAGCGCCTGGCCGAGGACGCCCGGCGCGAGAAGAACTGGAAGCGCTGGGGGCCCTACCTGTCGGAGCGGCAGTGGGCGACGGTGCGCGAAGACTACTCGGCGGACGGGACGGTCTGGGCGTACTTCCCGCACGATCACGCCCGCAGCCGCGTGTACCGCTGGGGTGAGGACGGCCTGCTGGGGTGGTGCGACCGCGAGTGCCGCCTGTGCTTCGCGGTGGCGCTGTGGAACGGGAAGGATCCGATCCTCAAGGAGCGGCTGTTCGGGCTCACGGGGCCCGAGGGCAACCACGGCGAAGACGTGAAGGAAGAGTACTTCTATCTCGACTCGACGCCCACGCACTCGTACGCCAGGGCCCTGTACAAGTACCCGCAGGCGGAGTTCCCGTATGCGCGCCTGGTGGCCGAGAACGGGAAGCGCGGCAAGGCCGACCCGGAGTTCGAGATCGCCGACACCGGGGTGTTCAATGACGGGCGGTACTTCGACGTGCAGGCGGAGTACGCCAAGGGCGGTCCGGACGACATCCTGATCCGTCTTACCGTCACAAACCGCGGGCCGGAGGCGGCTCCCGTGCATGTCCTGCCGACACTGTGGTTCCGCAACACCTGGCGGTGGGGCAACACGCACGAGGGTTCATCGAGCGAACCGCGGCTGAAGCGGGGTGGGGGGCGCGGGCTCCTCCGGGCGGAACACGAGACGCTCGGCACGTTCCACCTGGCCTGCGAGGCGGGGCCGGGTGCGGCATGGGACGGCGGCTTCCTGTTCACGGACAACGAGACAAACGCGGAACGGCTGTGGGGCTACGGCAGCCTGTCGCGGTGGACGAAGGATGCGTTCCACCGGTTCGTGATCGACGGGACGAAGGACGCCGTGAACCCCGAGGGATACGGGACGAAGGCGGCCGCCCACGTCACCGGGACGCTCGGCCCCGGACAGTCCATGACGATCCGGCTGCGTCTGTGGGCGGACAGCGGGGGCGTGAGCGAGCCGCTGGGCGCGGGCTTCGACGCGGCGTTTTCGGAGCGGAAGAAGGAAGCGGACTCGTTCTACGCCGGGCATCTGCCCGGATCGCTCAGGCCCCTGGAGGCCGCGGTGGCCCGGCAGGCGTGGGCCGGGCTGATGTGGACCAAGCAGTTCTATCACCTTGTGGTGAGCGACTGGCTGGACGGCGACCCGCATGAGCCGCCGCCGCCGAAGGCCCGGCGGCACGGGCGCAACGCCGACTGGCGGCACCTGTACGCCCGCGACGTGCTGCTGATGCCGGACGCGTGGGAGTACCCGTGGTTCGCGGCGTGGGACACGGCGTTCCACGTCGTGGCCGCGGCGCGGATCGACCCTCAACTCGCCAAGGACCAGTTGCTGCTGCTGCTGCGGGAGTGGTACATGAGCCCCGGGGGCCAGATCCCGGCGTACGAGTTCGCGTTCGGCGACGTGAACCCGCCGGTGCACGCCTGGGCGTGCTGGCGCGTCTACAAGATGACGGGGCCGCGGGGCAAGCGGGACCTGGCGTTCCTGGCGCGGGCGTTCCACAAACTCCTCATCAACTTCACATGGTGGGTAAACCGCAAGGATCCCGAGGGGCGCAACCTCTTCGCCGGGGGGTTCCTGGGGCTGGACAACATCGGGGTGTTCGACCGTTCGCGCCCGCTGCCGACGGGCGGCTACCTGGAGCAGGCGGACGGTACGGCGTGGATGGCGTTCTACTGCGGCACCATGCTGTCGATGGCGCTGGAACTGGCGTCTCACGAGCCGGCGTACGAGGACGTGGCCTCGAAGTTCTTCGAGCACTTTGTGGCGATCACCGACGCGATGAACACGCTGGGCGGGTCGGGCCTGTGGGACGAGGAGGACGGGTTCTATTACGACCAGCTCATGCTGGAGGGGGGGGCGACACGGCTGCGCGTGCGCTCGATGGTCGGCATCATCCCCCTGTTCACGGCCCAGGTACTCGACGCGAAGCGGATCGCGAGCCTTCCCGGGTTCGTCAAACGGATGAAGTGGTTCCTGGAGAACCGGCAGGACCTCTCGCGCCACATCGCGTACCTGGACAAGGACGCCAGCGAGGAGCACCCCCACCGCCTGCTGTCCATCCCCTCGCGGGAGCGGCTGGAGCGGGTGCTGCGGTACCTGCTCGACGAGAGCGAGTTCCTTTCGCCCTTCGGCGTGCGGTCGCTGTCGAAGGTGCACGAGCGCCACCCGTTCGTGTTCCGCGGGGCGGGTGGGGAGGAGTACCGCGTCACATACGCGCCGGGCGAGTCGGACTCGAGCCTGTTCGGCGGGAACAGCAACTGGCGCGGGCCGATCTGGATGCCGCTGAACTACCTCCTGATCGAGGCGCTGGAGCGATACCACTACTTCTATGGGCCGTCGCTGATGGTGGAACTCCCGACGGGGTCGGGCCACCGGGTGACACTGGCGGAGGCCGCGGACGATCTGCGCGGGCGCCTGGCGTCGCTGTTCCTGCCGGGCCGCCGCGGTCGGCCGTGCCACAGCGGGCAGGAACACTTCGCCGGCGACCCGGCGTGGAAGGACCTTGTGCTGTTCCACGAGTACTTCCACGCGGAAACGGGCAAGGGGCTGGGCGCGACGCACCAGACAGGGTGGACGGCGCTGGTGGCGAACCTGATCTGCGACGGGGCGAGCGAACGCTGAATGCCGGCCGGCAGAGAAACTCTCCGAACCGGGCCCGCACCCGGCGCGGTTCGCCGCGCCACGGCGTTATCTCCGGCGGCAACGCGGCGGGAGATTGAGCGGCGCGGGGCTCCGTCCGCGTGCGGCACAGGCATGGGCGCGTAGGCCGACCGGTACGGAGGGGTCACGGACAGCCGAGGGCGAACTTGGTCGTGAAGCAGCCGAAATCTGCGAGGTTCCGCGCCCCGTCGCCGTTACAGTCCGCGTAGCCATCGCCCAGCGCGAACTTGGTCTGGAAGCACCCAAAGTCCGCGAGGTTGAGGGCACTGTCCGCGTTGCAATCGGGATAGCAGACGGGGGGGCCACACCGCCACTCGGCAATGCGGGATGACATCACGCCGTCCGCCATGCTGAACTCCCCTCCCACAAAGAGGCTCGCCGGGAGCGGCCCGCCCTGGTCCGGGTCGAACGTCGCGATAGCCGACAGGGCGCCGTTGGTTCCCCCACCCAAGGGCATCCATGCAGCACCGTTCCATGTGCCGACGCGGCTGAGGAGGGCGGACCCGATGTGGGTGAATCTGCCCCCCGCAACTAGGACGGGCTGGGCGGGGCCGGCGCCGTCCGGGTCGTGGACGCCAAGACACTCGACGGAGTCATCGGGGGCGCCACCGACCGGCGACCACGCCGATCCATTCCAGCGCGCGAGGTTGGTGGGCTGGCCCGGCCCGGCGAAGAGCCCGCCCGCGTAGAGGGCGGCGCCCGACCCATCGTTGAACACTGCAAGGCAATGACAGAGACCCTGGACTCCGGCCCCGAGCGCGTGCCACTGGGCGCCGTCCCATCGCGCTACCGAACGGGCCGGCATGCTTCCGGCGGTCTCAAACTGCCCGCCCGCGCACAGGGACGGACCGGCTCCGTCGTGAAAGACTTCCAGCGCGGCGATGAAACTGCCCGCCGGAGGGCCCACGCCGCCCCCCACGTCGGACCACACCGATCCGTCCCATCGGGCCATCCTGTTCACCGGCAGCCCCCCCGCGGCGGTCAGCGTGCCGCCGGCGTAGAGCGCGGGCTGGATCGGCCCCGGCCCATCGTCATCAAACTCGCGGAGGGCATACACGACTCTGTCGGTCCCGCCGCCTAACGGCACCCAGAACAGGCCGTCCCACCGCGCTACCCCACGTGCCGAAGAGAAGGGCTCGAAAAAACCGCCCCCGGCGTGGAGCGAGGCAGGCTGGGGGCCGGGACCGTCCGGGTCATACGTCGCGAGCGCGAGCGGCGGCGCCGAAAACCCACCGCCGCCGTACGGCAGGCCCCCTCCCAATGGGCTCCATTGCTCGCCGTCCCACGCGGCGACATGATTTACGCGCGAGACGCCCAACGTGCCCATGTAACCAGCGGCGAAGAGGCGCGGTCCAGTCCCGTCTTCAAACGCGAGTAAGTCGGCAACGAGCGTAGAACTCTGGGCTTGGACGCCGTTGCCCATAGCCACCCAAGAATCCCCGTCATGGCGCGCGATGCCCTCTGCCGCGACGCTTCCGATAATCGAGAAATGGCCCGCGGCGAGAAAGGTCGGGCTCTGTGGGAAGGCGGCGATGGCGTTTATCGTCGTCGCGGCCGTGGCGCCGAAAGACCTCCACGTTCCGCCCTCCCACGCGCCGAGCCTCGCCGGTGACCCGCCAAGAACCCCGTTGAACTCGCCGCCGACGAGCAGGGAGGGGACTCCGTTGTGCATCGCCGAACACAACGCGTAGACGCCGCCGGAGCCCGTCCCTCCGCCTACCAGGCCCCAGGCGCCGCCGTCCCAGCGCATGACACCGGCGGTTCCCGCGCCGCCCGCGTAGAGCCGCGCCCCCGCACCGTCGTCGTGGATGGTCAGTACGTGCACCGGCTCGAGCCCGAGCGAGGTGCCGCCCACGGCGTGCCAGGCGGCGCCGTCCCACCGGCCCACGGTGCATGGGGCGCCGCCGGCAGACGTAAACGTGCCGGCTGCATAGATGTTCTCGCCCGTGCCGGCGTCAAAGGCGCAGAGCGCCCGGACTTCCCCGTTGACGCCCGACCCGAGGGCGGACCACGATGCCCCGTTCCACCCCGCGATTCTGCTGGCGGGGGCGCCGCCGGCGCTGGTGAAGTTGCCGCCGATGTAGAGCGCGCGGGACCCGCCTATCGCCGCCCCCTTGATGGCCATGACCTGGGTGTCCGGGGCTCCGGGAACGAAGGACCAGCCTGAGCCGTTCCATCGCCTCAACGATCGCGACCCATCAAAGGTGCCCCACACGTACAACTGCGTTCCCGTGCCGAGGTCGTACGCGGCGAACTCCCTGATACCACCGAGATTCGTGGACCCGAGCGGCCGTGCGTAGTTGGCGCCGTCCCACGTCACAATGTCGTCCACGGCCAACCCGCCGGCCTGGACGAAGCTACCGCCGATCCAGAGCAAAGGTGCCTTGGGTCCCGCGCCGTCCTCGTCAAAGACTTCCATAGTTTCCACGATGCCGCCACTGCCCGAATCTGTGTTGATCCCCGGCGCGAAAAAGCCCGCGGACCATTCCCGGTTGCATGTCTGGGCCGTCAGAAGCGGCGCCAAGCGGACTGCACACAGGAATGATGCGACGTGAGTTAATCGTTTCATGGGCGCGTTTGTATCATGAGAACGCCGGGTTGTCAACGGTTCGCTCCCTCTGCGCAGAAGACCCACGATCGGACACACTCCGGCCGCGCTTCCAAGGCCGTCGGGGTTTGCGGCGAAGTGTGGATGGTCGCCTGGGGGCGACTGCATGCCCCTCGGCGCCCAACCTGGGGCGCAGCTTCAACGCGCCGACGGAACGGTGGCGATCGGGTCGCGGAGCATTTACCGACCTATCGCACCCAGAGTGCAAGAGGGCGGATGCGGAGATAGCCGCGAAAGGGCGGCGGCGCCCCCCCGGGCGGGCGCTCGTTCGGGATCTCGGTGTTCAATGATGGGGCGCAAGGCTAGACGGACCGTTCGCCCGCGGGCTACCGGTTCAAGCGGAGAGGGGGGGATTCGAACCCCCGATAGAGTTGCCCCTATACAGCATTTCCAGTGCTGCTCCTTCAGCCACTCGGACACCTCTCCGGGAAGGGGGCAAGTGTAGGGCGGGCCGAAAGAAGCGGCGAAGCGGCGGTTGGCCGAGCACCGCTGCACCACACTGATTGAACGAGCCGCCCTGCACCGGCGGGTTGCCCCGCCGCTCCCTCAGGGCCGCTGCCCTGATCCGATGGTCAGCACCCCCGCCGCCAGGCCGACCGCCCCGCCGACGAAGACATCGCTGGCGTAGTGCGACCCAAAGAGCACGCGGCAGAGGCCGACGATCACGACGAGCGCGAGGGCGAGCCACCGCAGCCGCGGGTACACGGCGGCCAGGAACACGCTGAGCACGGCCGCGTACGCGGTGTGGCTCGACGGCATCGACCACAGGTCCGACGAGATGCCTCTCCAGACCTCCCAGGCGTGGTGGATGCCCTTGCCCGGACCGATCGGGTACGCGCCGAACGGCCCCAGGATCACGCCGGGGTCGTCGAACTTGGGTCGCGGCCGGCCGATCAGAAGTTTGGCCGGGACGACGATAACGGCCGCAAGAATCACGCCCCGCAGCAGATCGAGGAGCCGGCGGCGACGCGGCGGGTCGAGGAGCCAGACCACAAGCGCGACGATCACGATGCAGCCGAACTGTCCGTATTCCTGGAGCCATTCGAGTTGCCGCTTCACGTCGCCGCCGACGTGGCCCCTGAGCCGCTGCGCACCGTGGGAGATCGCCCCGTCGTACGGGAAGCACGCCGCAGCCAGGAGGATGAGCGTCGGCACCCACAGGCCGCTGGGCGTGCTGCGGGTATAGTCGCGTTCGGCTTGGACGGCGGGATCAGTCACCTTGACGCGGGTACTCCGGCGCGCGGGCCGAGGGTTCTTGATCGGCTGGCGGGGCTGCTCACGGGCCCACACCCTACCGGCCGGGCGGCCGGGCTGCTGGTCGGGCTGTGCCTGCTCGTGTTCCTGCCCGGGTTCTTCAACCTGCCGCCGGTGGACAGGGACGAGTCGCGGTTTGCGCAGGCGAGCCGGCAGATGCTGGAGTCGGTGGCCCTGCCGGAGGCGCAGCGCGACCCGGTGCTGCACGGGGGCGGGCTGGTGCTGCCGCGGGTGCAGGGGCGGGACCGCCTGACCAAGCCGCCGCTGATCTACTGGCTCCAGGCGGGGGCGGCCGCGGTGCTGACCGGCGGCGAGCCGCTGCGCGACGCGATCTGGATGTACCGGGTGCCGTCCCTGCTGGCAGGGATCATCGCGGTGCTGGCGACGTGGCGACTGGGCGTGTCCATGTTCGGGTCGGCGGCGGGGTTTCTCGCCGGGGTGCTGATCGCGGTGTGCCCGGTGGTGGTGTGGGAGGCGCACCAGGCACGGGCGGACATGGTGCTACTGGCGTGCACAACGGTGGCGATGCTGGGGCTGTGGAAGGTTTACTCGGGTACCCCACCACTCCGTGGCGGTTCTTCAGCCGAGACCCATCGCTCGCGCTCCGGGCTCTGGTGGGCGCTCGTCTTTTGGCTCGCGCTCTCGGCGGGCGCGATGACCAAGGGGCCGATCACGCCGATGGTCGCGCTGCTGACGGTGCTGGCGGTGTGTATCGGCCGGCGCGAGTGGCGGTGGGTGCCGGCGCTGCGGCCGGTGCCGGGGATGCTGATCCTGGCGGCGACGGTCGGGCCGTGGGTGTGGGCGGTGGCGTCGCGCGTCGGGTGGGAGCACTACTGGTCGGCGATCTACGACGAGACCATCGGGCGGAGCCTGGCGACCAAGGAAGGCCACTGGGGCCCACCGGGGTACCACACGGTGCTGATGCCGGTGCTGTTCTGGCCGGGGTCAATGCTCACGGGGCTGTCGCTGGTCACGGCGTGGAAGCGGGTCCGTCAGAGCCGCGCCCTTCAGAGCCGTGTCCTTCAGAGCCGCGACCGTGAGGGAGCGACAACTGTTGGCCCCGATGAATCCCACTCGCTCACGCTCGGGGCTCGTTCAGGGACAGGACTCGTCTTCCTTCTCGCCTGGCTCGTGCCGTCGTGGATCGCGTTCGAACTCGTGACGACCAAACTCCCCCATTACACCTTGCCGCTGTACCCGGCGCTGGCGCTCGTGTCGGCGTGGGGCCTCCGCGAGGTGGTGCTTGCCCGGTTGACGCCGAGCGGTGCGGCGGTGATCGTCGGTGTGCGCGCGTGGGCCGGGCTGACAGCGATCCTGCCGGCCGCGCTTGTGCTCCTCCCATTGCTGCTCTACCAGCACCCGGTTCGGTTCCACGTCGCGTGGGTCGTGGTCCTGCTGGCGGCGGTGTTCGGCGCCGCCGCTCTGGGCCTCCGCGTGCCGAGGCACCCCGACGGCTGGCTGCGACTCCAGCGGCGGGGCGTCGCGGTCGCCCTTGCGGTCGCGGTGCTCGGCGTCGGGCTGCTCCCGTACCTGCCGAACCTGTGGATCACGCGGCAGATCGGGGCCGTGCTGCGGCGTGCACAGGCCGACGGGCCGGTTGCATCGCTCGGGTACCGCGAGGACAGCCTCGTGTTCCTGACGCGCGGGCGCGTCGAGTGGGTGAGCCCGGAACAGGCGATCGGCTGGTTGCCGCGGCACCCGGGCGGGGTCATCGTGGTCCCGGACAACTTCGGCCTGCTGGCGGACCGGGTCGGCGTCGCACAGGGGTTCAACTACTCGCGCGGGCGCTTCGAGCGGTACGAAATCCAGCGGGCGACGCCATGACCCAGCCCTCGAACACGCCGTCGGGGCTGCTGGTCATCGACAAGCCGCTGCGGCTCACGTCGATGACGGTGTGCCGCGTGGTAAAGCGGCGCCTGGTGGCGGCCGGGGCGCCGAAGCGCGTGAAGGTCGGGCACGGCGGGACACTGGACCCGCTGGCGACGGGCGTGGTCGTCGTGCTGGTCGGGAACGCGACGAAGTTGTGCGACTCGGTGATGGCAGGCGAGAAGCGGTACGTCGCGGACGTGGACCTGTCGCGCACGAGCACGACGGACGACCTGGAGGGTGAACTCGTAGAAATCGCGGTCGCGTCGCCGCCAACGCGCGAGCAACTGGACGCCGCGTGCGCGATGTTCGTGGGAACGATCCCGCAGCGCCCGCCGGCGTACTCGGCGATCTGGGTCGCGGGCGAGCGGTCGTACCACATGGCCCGTGCCGGGCGTGCGGCCGAACTCCCCGCGCGGCCTGTCGTCATCCATTCCATCGCAGTGCTCGGCTACGACTGGCCGATCGCGCGATTGGACATCCGCTGCGGCAAGGGGACGTACATCCGGTCGCTGGCGCGCGACCTGGGCGTCGCGCTCGGCACGGGCGGGATGCTCGCGGCCCTCCGTCGCACGGCTGTCGGCGAGTTCACGATCGAGCGGGCCGCGCCGCTGAATGACCTGCCGGAACGCCTTGTGCAGGCCGACCTGTTGCCCGCCTGAGGTGTCAGGCCGGCGGCCCCCCCGCCGTGCCGGCGACCGTCGCCCGGGCCTGCATGGACTCGGCCATGGTGCCCTCGACCATGCCGGGCATCCAGAGTTCGCTCGTGTCCTGCCCGTCGCAGAGCCGCCGCATGAGCAGATAGACGATCGTCGAGGCGCAGAAGGTGTAACTCACCACATAGGCGGCCCCGAGCATCAGGAGCAGCCCCGTCCAGAAGTTGACGATCGACGCCGCGGCCGCTCCTCCGCCCGGTCGCTGGGCCGGGTCCACGAAGGTGCTGAACGTGGTCGCGGCCCCGGGGCTCAGGAACCACGTCGTCGCGGTGCTCGTGACGTTCGCGACCGTTGCCAGCACGATCCACACGACGGCGGCCGCCACGCAGCCGAGCGCGACGGCGATCAGGTAGTACAAGATGAGCCGGAGCGGCCTGCTGAACACATATGGGTAGACCCGCCCGATCGCGTCGATGCCGTCCGATCCCTCGCAGGCCACAGCGGGGATGAGGAGCGGATACCCGAAGGCATAGGCGATCAGGATCACCGTGATGACGCCGCCGGCGATCAGGAACAGGAAGTAGAGGATCGCCCCGAGCACGTTGACGTAGGGAACCCCGAAGAGCACAAGCCCGCCCACCGCGAGGCCGAACGCGATCAGCAGGGCCAGGATCACCGGCCCGAGCACCGCGAAGAGCACGGACCCCAGCCGCTTGGTTGTGAAGGATCGCGCCTCGGCGATCCCCACCACCAGGCGGATGGAGAAATCGCACGCCGCCATTCGGCAGAGCATGCACCCGCCGAACGAGATGACGATGAGCGACAGCACCTTCACGAGGGCGGCGCTCCAGGGGTACACACGGGCGAGGCCCCAGCCCCAGTGCCATGCCGCGGCCAAGAACGCCAGCGGCCATGCCCATAGGGGCTGTTCCGCGACCTCCTCCATGGGGAAAGCGACCGCCGCACGCCATTGCTCGCCGTGCCACATCTCCGGGATGCGGGCGATGAGTTCCAGCAGCACGACCATCAGCAGGCCGACAAACAGCCTTTCCGGGCGCAGCGCCAGGCCCGGGGCCCGGAAGATCCGCGGCCAGAGCAGGTGCCGGAACAGGTCCGCCGCGTGGGCCCCCGGTTCACGGGCGCCCGTGGTTCGAGTCCAATCGGTCCCAGGCATCGCCATGTGGTACACCCCTGTCGAAACCCGCCGGTCGGGTCTACGAAAGAAGACCCCCGGGGCATAGCCTACCCGGAGCCGTCCTCCGTTGCTGTATCATCGGTTGGGCGGCGTCCGTTCGGAGAGCGGGGGTGGGGGAACGCTCGGCTGGGAGCCGGCCGACCCAAGAAAGGGGCATCGCATGACGGGGTGGATCGCTGCTGGAGTCGTGGTCGGCGTCTTCGTGCTGGTGCTGCTCTGGTTCATCGGCATGTACAACGTGCTGGTGCGCCGGCGGATCGACTGCGACAACGGGTGGTCGCAGGTCGATGTCCAACTCAAGCGCAGGTATGACCTGATTCCGAACCTGGTCGAGACGGTCAAGGGTTACGCGGCCCACGAGAAGGGCACGCTCGAAGCCGTCATCAACGCCCGGAGCCGGGCGGCCGCCGTCGGCGGGGGGGCCGCGCAGGCCGGTCAACGGGCCGAGGCCGAGGGGGTGCTGACGCAGGCCCTGGGCCGCCTGTTCGCGCTGTCGGAGGCATACCCGGACCTGAAGGCGAACACGAACTTCGCACGCCTCCAGGAAGAACTGGCGAGCACCGAGAACAAGATCGGATTCGCGCGCCAGCACTACAACGACTGCGTCGCCCGGTACGAGGAGTCCCGCCAGTCGTTCCCGACGAACATCGTCGCCGGGGCGTTCAACTTTGACCGGCGCGAGTACTTCAAACTCGATGAGCCGGCCGCGAGGGAGGCGCCCAAGGTGTCGTTCACATAAGCGAGTCGGGGAGTCGGGCACTCTCGGGATTTGGGGAGTGGGCGACGGCAGGCCCATGCCCCGCTCCCCACTCCCCCAATGCTCCACACCTCACTCGCCCACTCCGCGATGACCAGAATTGACAGTCCATCCGACGATCTCCGCAGGCGCATCTCCGCGTACCCGGGGACGCTCACATTCCACGACCTTATCCGCAGGAACCGGCGTGACAGCGCGGTCCTGATGGTGGTCATGGTCGGCCTGGCGGTCGCCGTCGGCGGGATTGTCGCCTCCGCGGTCGTTGCCTGGAGCGGGGCCGCGGACTTCCGGACGCTGGTGCCGTCCATCGTGCTCGGGTGCGTGGTCGGGCTTGTCGCGGCCATCCTCGGGGCGGTGTGGAGTTGGTACGGCGGGGCGGGCGCGATGCTGTCGATCGTCGGCGCACGGGAGGTCAGCCGGGACCAGGACCCGCAGTTGCTCAACGTGGTCGAGGAACTCTCGCTCGCGGCGGGGCTTCCGATGCCGAAGGTCTACCTGATCCCGGAAACGGCGCTCAACGCCTTCGCGACCGGGCGCGACCCGGCGCACGGCGTGGTGGCGATCACCACGGGGCTGCGCGAGCGGCTGGACCGCGATGAACTACAGGGCGTGCTGGCGCACGAGATGGCCCATGTGCGGCACCTGGACATCCGCTTCGCCATGCTCATGGCCACGATGGCCGGCCTCATCGTGTTCGCCTGCGACGCGTTCCTGCGCATGGCGTTCTATTCCGGGCGGCGCGGGTCGTCCCGCCGGTCCGGGGGCGACAAGGGCGGCGGGGCGGCCATGATCATCGTCATCGTCGTCGCTCTCCTCCTGGCGATCATCGCGCCCCTCGTCGCCCGGATCATCCAGATGGCCTACAGCCGGCAGCGCGAGTACCTGGCCGATGCCGGAGCCGTGGAACTGACCCGGAACCCGGAGGGACTGGCCTCCGCCCTCCAGAAACTCGCCGGTGATGATGAACCTCTGGTGGACACGGCCAACCGCGGCATGGCCCACATGTTCATCGTGAACCCGCTGCGGACGATGCGCCGGTCGCACCAGCAGCGCAGTTCGATCTTTAGTTCCCATCCGCCGATCCAGGACCGCATCGCCCGCCTGCTCGCGCTGGCGCGGTAGGTGGATGCTCCGCAGGCCGTTACTTCTTCGCGAACAGCCCGTCGGCTTCCCTGGCCAGCGCGAAGTCCCGGGTCGTGATCCCGCCCGCATCGTGGGTCGCCAGGGTCAGGGTGACCTTGTTGTAGCGGATCAGGATGTCGGGGTGGTGCCCGCTGTCCTCGGCCGCTCTGGCGACCCCGCCCACAAACCGCATCGCGGCCGCGAAGTCGGGGAAATGGAACGTCCGCTGGATTGTCTCCCCCACCTCCGCCCATTCCGGGACCGCCGGGAGGGCGGCCACGACCTGGGCGTCGGTCATCTTCTTCGGGCTTTCCGCCATGGGACGAGTGTATCGTGGCGGCGCGCATGCATCGCCCGGCATTAGCACGCACTAGGCTCGCGCCCTCCCCGACCGGCGCCCTCCACCTGGGGAACGCGCGAACGTTCCTGGTGAACTGGGCGCTGGCGCGGCAGCGCGGACAGGGGGTGCTCCTGCGGATCGAGGATCTGGATACGCCGCGGGTCAGGGCCGGCGCCGCGGAGGCGACGCTCGACACCCTGCGATGGCTGGGGGTGGACTGGGATGAGGGCCCTGTCGTGCAATCGCACGACCTGGAGCCCTACCGGGCCGCGATGCGGGCCCTGGCCGGCGCTGGGCTCGTGTACCCGTCCGCACTCACTCGGGGGGAGGCGGAGGCAGCGGCATCCGCGCCGCAGGAGGGGGTGCACGAGGCGGCGTTTCCGTCGTCGCTGCGCCCGCCGCTGTGCCCGCGAGGGTTTGACGATGAGGGCGCGAACTGGAGACTCGCGACGCCGCCCGGACCGGTCGCGTTCCACGATGAGTTTCGCGGGCCGCAGGCCGTCGATCCCTCTCGCAGCGTCGGAGACTTCGCCGTGTGGACGAAGCGGGGCCAGCCGTCCTATCAACTGGCTGTGGTCGTCGATGACGCGCGGCAGGGCGTGACCCACGTCGTCCGGGGCGATGACCTGGTGGACTCCGCGGGCAGGCAGTTGATCCTCTACCGGGCCCTGGCCCTCACGCCGGAGCCGTCGTACCTGCACCTGCCGCTGGTCCGGGGGCAGGATGGGAAGCGGCTGGCAAAGCGCCACGGCGACACGCGGCTGGAGTCCTACCGTGCCGCCGGGGTGAACGCGGGGCGGGTCGTCGGCCTGGTCGCGTCCTGGTGCGGGCTGGGGCCGCCACGCCCGATGGGGGCCCTGGAGTTCGCCGCGGCCTTCAGACTTGATAAAGTCCCGCGTCAGGACATCGTGTTCACCCGGGAACATCACGCATGGCTCGTCGAGAAGGGATGGTCTGGACCGTGACCCACGGGCCCATTGGCGTCGGGCTGGTCGTCCTCGTCGCCGCGGCGGCCTCGTTCCTTGCGGTGCGCGGCTGTGAGGCTGGCGGCTTCGGCGGGAGGGCGCTGGGCGCCGAGGTCGGGACGGTGCGGATGGGCGGCCGTTCGTTCCACCTGGAACTTGCGCTGGACGCGGACACGCGGTTCAAGGGGCTGTCGGGCCGGACGTTCATCGAGCCCGACGGGGGGATGCTCTTTGCGTTCCCGCAGCCGGCTGATCTGAACTTTGTCATGCGCGACTGCCCGATCCCTATCGACATCGTCTTCCTGGACCCGACGGGGCGGATCACGGCGATGCACGAGATGGTTCCGGAGCCCCCGCCGACGGAGGCCGAGAAGGCCGTCGATGCAAATGGGATCAGCGGATATGAAAAGAGGCTGAAGAAGTACCCGAGCCGCTTTGACGCCCAGTTTGTGATCGAGGTCGCGGGGGGAACGCTCAGGACCCTGCCGATCAAGCCGGGCGACAAGGTTGACCTCGACATCCAGGGCCTGAAGCGGGCCGCCAAATAGGCCGATACCGGGTCAGGGGCCCGTGGCCCTTCCGGGCTCGCACCGGGTGCGCGCGGGCCCACCCGGACCCGGCCTCATGCAGACCGCGATCAACTTCATCACGGGGCAGGCGCCACCGGGAGCGCATCGCCGCTGGGTGGACCCGATCCTGGCACGGTGGCCGGGCACGCGCCCCCGGATGGAGTCGTGGCCCGTCGAACGGGTGCTGAAGGAATGGTCCGAATCCGCCAAGGCGGGGGTCCGCGGCCCGGCGCTGGTCGTGCTCGGTCCCGGCGTCCCGCCGGTGACGCTCTATCAACTCGTGGACCTTCTGCACCGGGCGCTCGTCCCGGGCGTGATCCTGCTCCCGTCGCCCGGGCCCGAGGCCGCCGCCCTCCGCGGCAGCGGCGTGCTCGTCGAGCCCTGGGACGCCGACCCCGAGTTCCTGGCGACGGTCCTGTTCACCCTCGCGGAGCGCCAGCCCGTAGTCGGGAGCCTCTCTCGCGAACTCGGGCTCGCCATGCGCCAGCACGGCGGCTTCCAGGGCGAGATCACCCGGATGCACGATGAACTGAACCTGGCCGCGGCCATCCAGAGCGAACTGCTGCCCAAGTCGCTCCCGCAGCCCCGGACGCTGGACCTGGGCGTGGTGTTCCGGCCGGTGGGGTATGTGAGCGGCGACATCTACGACGCGGCGCAACTCGACGACGATCACCTCGGGTTCTTCATCGCCGACGCGGTCGGGCACGGCGTGCCGGCCGCGCTCATGACGATGGTCATCAGCCGCAGCCTGGGCATGACCCGGGTGGACGGGGGCAGGCGGACCATCCTGGACCCCTGCGAGGCGATGTCGCGCCTGAATGCCGAACTCCTGCGCGGACGGCGCCAATCGCCGCGGTTCGGCACGGCGGCGTACGGTGTCGTGAACACGCGGACGCACGAGGTCCGGGTGTGCGGGGCCGGCCATCCGCAACCGCTGCTGGTGCGTGCCGGCGGCGGCGTGGAACGGATCGAGACCGACGGGCCGCTCCTGGGCGTATTCCCCGATGAGGAGTTCGGTCAGGTGACGCTGACGCTCCGCCGCGGCGAGACCCTGGTCCTCTACAGCGACGGTCTGGAAACGGCGTTCAGCCCCCCGGACCAGGAACCCGGGCTGCGCCGCGTGGGCCGCCATGTCGCGGAGGTCGGCGAACTGGCGTGGCTCGACCCGTCTCGCGGCCGGACTCTGCCCCAGGCCATCGAGGACCTGTCCGGGCTGCTCGATCAGCAGGCGGGGTCGCTGCACCAGGTGGACGACATCACCGTGCTGGCCCTGGGCGCCCGCGGAGAGCCCGCGGAGCGCACACCGCGCGCACTGGCTAGGGCCGCGTGACGGAGCGCGGACGGGCGCTACGGGCACCCCAGCGCGAACTTCGTTGTGAAGCAGCCGAAGTCGGCCAGCGTCAGCCGGTCGTCGTTGTCGCAGTCGGCGTACATGTAGTCGCTCGCGGCGTACCTGCCCATGAAGCAGGTCAGGTCGGCGACGGTGAGCGTGTCGTCGGCGT
>JADLGW010000041.1 GCA_020849105.1 Phycisphaerales bacterium
CCGCCCGGTACCCGGGCGACAACAGCGCGATGTTCGATCAGGGGATCGGGGCGGTACTGGGCGGCCCGAACGGCGATGAGGTCTTCGTGGTCGGTCAGTTCACCTATTCCGTCACGAACGGGAGCGACGCCGTGACCCTGCGCTTCTACGAAGTGCCGTAGCGAGATCAAGGCCCCGCTGCCCGGCGCGCTTCGCCGCGCGCCCGGCGGCTTTCACGCGGAGCAAGCCATGAAAACGGCATTCTTGATTCTGGGTGTGCTCGCGCTCAATGGCGCCGCCGCCGCCCAGTGCGCCCCGGCGTGGTCGGCAGTGGCCAACGTGCAGGGCGCACCCACCGCAATGTTGCGTGACCTTGACTCAAAGGCCTACGGCCCGTTCTACGTCGCTAACATTCACAGCGTCGGATCTGCGCCGATGCACGATATCGCCCGTCACTATCGGGGTGCCTGGTCCGCGTTGGGTACCGGGCTAACAGGCTCTCAATACGACGACATTGAGCATCTGGCGATGTGGACGGATGCTGGCGGAACACCACCATTGCTCCACGTCGGCGGAAACTTCGACAGCATTGGCGGATTGGCGATTCATAACATCGCTCGCTGGTCAGGGTCGCAATGGGAAGCGCTCGGCCAAGAGTCATCGCGAAACGTCCGCAGCCTGGCGGTGTACGACGATGACCACGAGGGGCCCGGCGCGCCCTACCTCTACCGCGGCGCGTCGAGCCCCGCCAGCCAGCCCACCGACATCGCGCTCCTCCGCTGGGACGGCGCCGTCTGGTCGCCCATGCCGGTTCCGCTTGCCCCGGACCCTCCTACGAACGATGCCCAAGTCCTGGCCATGTGCATCTTCGACGATGACCTGGGCGGGCCCCGCCCCGAAGGGTTGTACGTCGGGGGGACGCTGGGCGGGGGCGGCGGAGTGGTGTGCTACAACATCGTGCGCTGGAACGGGGTCGCGTGGGAGGGCCTTGACCTCGGCGTCAACTCCTCGGTCTACTCGATGGCGGTCTTCGATGACGACGACGCCGGGCCGCGGGCGCCGGCGCTCTTTGTCGGGGGGGCCTTCAGTTGGGCGGGCGGCGTCAACGCGTGGAAGTTCGCGCGCTGGGACGGCCACCAGTGGTCCGCGGTGGACAACGTCTACGGCGGCCCGAAGTCGATGGTGGTCTTCGACGACGACGGGTCGGGCCCGCGTCCGCCCGGCCTGTTCCTGACCGGTTCCTTCCTCTACCCGGGCTCGTGCATCGCCAAGTACAACGGGTGGCAGAAGGGCTGGGACCAGCTGGGGAGCGGGCTCACCGGCGGGCCTGCGGGGCCCGAGGGTTGGGCGCTGGGCGTCTACGACGAGGACGGCCCGGGCCCCAACCCCGGCGGGCTGTATGTGGGCGGCGACTTCGGGTTTGCCGGCGGCGTGCCCGCCAGTTGCATCGCCCGCTGGGGCTGCCCGCTCCCGCCCGGCGGGCCGTGCTACGCCGACTGCGACCAGGACGGGGCGCTCACCCTCCCCGACTTCGCGTGCTTTCATGACCAGGTTCGCCGCCGCGGACCCCTACGCCGACTGCAACCAGGACGGGGCCCGCAACCTCGCCGACTTCGGCTGCTTCCAGACGAAGTTCGCCCTGGGGTGCCCGTAGAAGAACGCGGTGGCCCGGGGGCCACAGAGGAGCGCAGAGGCGGAAGACCGGGGATATGAGAGGGGCAAGCCACGCCACCTTACAAGGCCCGTGATTCTGGTTGAAGTTGGCGATGGGCCGTGGCAGCGCGTCCGGGCTTCGGGCTTGGTGAAGACCGCGCGAGGCCCGCTACCCTTTCTGCCGTGCCCGAACCCGGCCCCACGAATCCAGGCACACAGGAGTCGCACCGGCGCGATCTTCCTCACGCCCTGCCCGCGGCGATCGTCGCCGGCATCCTGCTGGCCGCCTCGTTCCTGATGGGGTGGCTCGACCTTGCGGACCAGGCCGCGGCCCTCGCGTGGATCAGCCTCGCCATCGGCGGCATTTATTCCGCATGGGATGCCCTCGGCTCCCTCTTCCGCCTCCGGTTCGACATCGACGCGCTGATGGTCGTCGCCGCGGGGCTTGCCGGCGCCACGGGGCACCCCAGCGACGGCGCCCTGCTCCTCTTTCTCTTCACCCTCGCCGGCGCCCTGGAGACCCGCGCGATGGCCCGCACGCGCAACGCCATCGAGGCGCTCCACAGACTCATGCCCACCGCCGCCGTCGCCTGGGACACCGCCGCCTCTGCCTGGATCGATGTGGACCCCGCCTCGCTCGCCCCCGACCGCCGCATCCTCATCAGGACCGGGCAGACCATCCCCGCCGATTCCCGCATCACACGCGGCCGTTCCTCAATCGACCAGGCAACCCTCACCGGTGAGAGCGTGCCCCGCGCCGTGGAAGAGGGCGACGAGGTCTATGCCGGCACCATCAACCTGGACCACCCGCTGGAGGCGGAGGTCACCCGCGCCGCCGGTGAGTCCAGCCTCCAGCGCATCCTCAACCTGGTCCTTGAGGCCCAGCAGCGGCGCGAGCCCATCCAGCGCATCATCGACCGCCTCAGCCAGCCCTACGCCGTCGGTGTCACTCTCCTGAGCATCGCCGTCTTCCTGGTCTGGTGGAAGGTCTTCAACTTCCCGCCGACCAGCGCCGCCGCCGCGGCCTCCGGGAATGCGGGCGAGCCCGACGCCGTCACAACCGCCATCACCCTCCTCATCGTGGCTTCTCCCTGCGCGCTGGTCATCGCCACCCCCACCGCCACGCTCGCCGCCATCAGCCGCGGGGCCCGCAGCGGCGTCCTGCTCAAGGGCGGCCAGGCGATCGAGCGTCTGGCCCGGGCCGGCGCACTCTGCCTCGACAAGACCGGCACGCTCACGTTCGGCCGCCCGCGCCTGGCGCAGGTCCACGTCATCGCGGGCCCGGACGGCCCGGACTACCTCGCCGTCGCCGCCGCGCTCGAGTCCGGCTCAACCCACCCGATTGCCGTCGCCATCCAGGAGCGGGCCGCGGCCCTCTCCATCACGCCGCCGGACATCACCAACCTGCAGGACCTGCCCGGGCGCGGCCTCTCCGGCGTCATCGGCGGCCGCGACGCCCGGCTCGGCACGTTCGAGCATGTCAAGCCCCTGGTCCCGCCGGCCCTGCACCCCCGGATGCGGGAAGCCCTGGACCGCGCCCGCTTGCGGGGTGACATGGGCACCGCCCTTGCCTGGGAATCGGCCGCGGGCCCCCACGCCCTTGTGCTGGTCTTGGCCGATGCCCTGCGCCCCGGCGCGGTGGCGCTCGTGGAGCGCCTCCACGCGCTGGGCATATCGCCCGTCCGCATGCTGACGGGTGACAACGCGATCACCGCCCGGACCATTGCCCAGCGTACCGGCGTGGACGCCTTTGACGCCGAACTCCTTCCCCAGGACAAGGTCCGCATCGTTCAGGAAATGAAGCACGCGGCGACCCCGCCCACTCCCGTCGCCGTTGTCGGCGACGGGGTCAACGACGCCCCCGCGCTCGCCGCGGCGGACGTCTCGATCGCCATCGGCTCCATCGGTTCCGACGCCGCGCTGGAGTCGGCGGACATCGTGCTCCTGAACGACGACCTGCTCACGGTCCCCTGGGCCATCCGGCTGGCCCGCCACGCCCGCTCGGTGGTCGCGTTCAATCTCGCCGTGGCGCTGGGGACCATCGCCTTCATGGCCGGCATCACGCTGGCCGGCTCGCTGCTCGGCTACCGCGTCCCGCTCTCCATCGCCGTGCTCACGCACGAGGGCGGCACCCTCCTGGTGGTCCTCAACTCCCTCCGCCTTCTCCTGGTGCCCGGACCCGCGGAAAACCCGCTGCCCGTGCCGGTTCTGCCGGTTTCCGCGCCCCCGCTCCCGGCCTGAGGCGCCCCGCCCACCGCGCGCTATAGTCGAAACACGAGGAATCCGCGGCCATACGGTCCGCGACAACACGAGGGGAGGGGCGGATGTTCTCACGAACTTCCGAGTACGCCCTGAGAGTCATGACGTGCCTGGCGCAGCGGCCCCACGGGGTAGCGCCGACGCCGGCGCTGGCGCGCCAGACCGGGGTACCGGAAAACTACCTGGCGAAGGTGCTGCAGCAACTCGCCGCCGCGGGACTCGTCGTCGGACGCCGCGGCGTCGGGGGCGGCTACCGCCTCAGACGCCCCGGCGGCGACGTCCGGCTGATCGAGATCGTCCGCGCGGTCAGCGATTTTGACCGTCTTCACGGGTGTCCCAACGGACCGCCCGGCGCCAAACTCTGCGCCCTGCACCGCGTCCTGGACGACGCGGCCCGCGCCGCCATCGTCATCCTTGATGGCGTCACCCTCGGGGACCTGGTCCGAGGCGGCGGTGAGGCGCTCTGCGGCGGCGAAGGACGGCCGCGCGATGAAGGCGGCCGGGACCCGCTCACCCCTACCATCGCCGTCAATGGCCAGCACGCCCCCCACCCCGAGCGAACCGCACCGGCTTGAGGCCCAGCGCCGCGCCAACCGAGACTCCGCCGCCGCGCTCGGCCTGACCCCGTACGGGTCGCGCGAGGACGGCCTGCTCAGTCTTGCCGGGGCTGCCGCTCGCTACGACCAGGCCGCCGACGAGGATCAGAAGGCCCGCGGCAAGGAGCCGGGGTTTGCGGACCACCGACCCCGCGTCCGGGTCGCGGGGCGCGTCGTCCTTTCCCGCGACAACGGCAGACTGATCTGGCTGAACCTCCAGGACCATACCGGCACGCTCCAGGTCGCTGTCAGCCAGCGCGACTGCCCGGGCTTCGACCTGGCCAAACTCACCGACCTGGGTGACGTGGTGATCGCCGAGGGCCCGCTGGTCCGGACCAGGACCGGGGAAACCACCATCTGGGCCGCCGCCCTGCTGCCCGCCGCGAAGTGCCTGGAGCCGCCGCCTGAGAAGCACGCGGGTCTGACTGACGTCGAACTCCGCTACCGCCGGCGCTATGTGGACCTTTGGGCCAACCCCCACACGCTCCGCGTCTTCGAGATGCGCTCACGCCTCGTTGCCGAACTCCGCCGGCTCATGGACGCCCGCGGCTACCTGGAGGTCGAGACACCGATGCTCCAGGTCCTCGCCGGCGGCGCCGCCGCCAGGCCATTCAAGACCCACATGAACGCGCTGGATATGCCGCTCTACCTGCGCATCGCGCCGGAACTTTACCTGAAGCGTCTGCTCGTCGGCGGGCTGCCCCGCGTCTACGAGATCAACCGCAACTTCCGCAACGAGGGCCTGGACAAGCAGCACAACCCCGAGTTCACCATGCTCGAGGCGTACCACGCCTTCGGCAACGTCCAGACCGTCATGGAACTCACCGAGTCGGCCATCCGCCACCTCGCGCGGTTCCTTTCTTCTCCTCCCCCGCGCCCGGCGGGGGAGGTGGATTCATCGCGCCGCGATGAAGACGGAGGGGGCCCGACCGGCTCCTCAGGGCACGCTTCCGCGCAAGGCCTCCCCTTCGGCGACCTGCTCATCGACTACGAGGCCCCCTTCGCCCGCGTCCCCTACGCCGAACTCTTCGAACGAGCCCTCGGCTTCCCGACCACCAACGTCCAGCGCGCCCGCGACGAGGCCCGCACCCGCCGCCTGATCCCCGACGACCGGGCGAAGTCGATGGACGATGCCCTGGTCATCAACGAACTCTTCGAGGAAGCCGCCGAGCCCACGCTCGACCCCGCCCGCCCCACCTTCATCACCGACTACCCCGCCGTGCTCTCGCCGCTCACCCGGGCCCGCCCCGACAACCCCGCCATCGCCGAACGGGCTGACCTCTTCATCGGCGGCATGGAGATCGCCCCTCACTACACCGAACTCAACGACCCGGACGTGCAGGCCGCCCGCTTCCGCGAGCAACTCGCGGGCCTTGACGACGAGGAGTCCACCTTCCGCACGTTTGACGAGGACTTCATCCGCGCCCTGAGGGTCGGCATGCCCCCCGCGGGCGGCATGGGCCTGGGCATCGACCGCCTGATGATGCTGCTCACCAACCAGCGCACCATCCGCGACGTGATCCTCTTCCCCCTCATGCGGCCGGAGTAGCGCGAAGCGAGAATCCTCAGGGCCGCCCTGGGCCTTCTACTTCGCCTTCGCCGCCCGGATCTCATCGACCTCGGCCTGGTACGCGGTCCGCGCGTCGAACTTCGGCATCTGCGTGTACGAGGCGTCCAGCACCGCGCGCCGCTGATCGAACGTCAGCGCCGCCAGGCCCTTCTTCACCGCCGCCCGAGTGTCGTCGGGCGAGTCCGCGGCCTTGATCGCCGCCGACGCCGCCTTGATCGCGACCGCGGCCTTCGCGTCCGGCTTCACGCCCGCCACCACGGCGTCAAACCGCGGCGCCAGCGCATCCAGTTGCCGGTCGTAGGACGCCAGCGCATCCCGCGCCATCAACTTGAAGATGAACCGGCTCGACGCGTGCACGATCTTGTTCTGCTGCTCATCCTCCGGCAGGCCCGACACCTGCTTCTTTGTCGCCTCGTTGATCTCGTTCATGATCTGCTGGTGGTACTCGTTGGCGATGTTCGTCACCAGTTGCCCCTGCGCCCGCGTCAGCCCGCCCTTCATCTCCAGGTAGGACGCCAGCGGCCCGATCGCCACGAACTGCATCACCATCTCCATCATCCGGCGGTTGCTCGCCTGGTCCATCAGGTTCAGCGTGTCCAGCACCCCGCCGTCCAGCGCCTCGACAAAGTCCAGGTTGTCGATCACGGAACGGTCCGTGTCGTACACCCACTCGTCGATCAGCGGCGTCGCCTTCGTCCACGTCGCGTCGTCGATGTCCGGCGCCATCCGCATCGCCAGCACGTCCAGGAACCCGCCCAGCCGCACCACCTTCCCGCCGGAGTCGCGGATCACGATCTGGTCGAAACTCTGGCTCACCACCCGCGGCGCCGTCGGGTCGGCGGGCTGGAGGGTCTTGGTCCCGTCCAGCGTGGTCGTGGTGGTCCCGTTCCCGTTCGGGATGGAGTTCGTCTGGCCCACCGCCACCGAACCCGCCGCCAGCAGCACCAGAATCGCACGCTTCATGTATGCCTCGCCTTTCATTGCCCACCCAAATCGGGCCACCACTCTACTCCCCCTGCACCCTGCGGGACAGCCACCGCGCGCACCCCCACCGCCCCGCCGTTCTTGGCCGGTGGCCCCCCGGCGCTCGCCCCTACCTGCCCATTTCCTTCCGCTCGGCGATGTAGGCCGCCAGACGCCCCCGCTGCTCCGCGTCCAGCATCGCCGCCACCCGTGCAATGAACGCCACCTCCTGGGCCTGCGTGGGCCGGAACCTGGCACCCAGGATGAACTCCTCGGCCATGTGCCGAACCCTCGTTTCCTGCTCCGGCCGCAACTCCAGTCTCGCGATCAGCCGGTCAAAGTCCTCCTCCCCCTTCGGGTCGATCTGCCGCTCCAATGACCGCCGCACCGCCTCGCCCAGCAGGCGCCCCCGTTCCTGGACCACCGCACCCAGCCGCCCCTTGCCCTTCTCCTTGGCCTCATCCCCGATCGCCCGCCAGTACCCCTCCACGAGACGCAGGTACTCCGCCCGAGACTCCCGCGGCAGCGCCGCCGCGACCTCGTCCCGCAGCAGCCCGTGCTCCCGCATCGGCGCCGACTTCGCGATCAGTTCCATCGCCAGCGCCGCCACCCGTGGCTTATCACCGGCCTGTCCGGCCGTGTTCAGTTCGATCAGTTTGTCCAGGTTGTCGAGCACCAGACGGTCCAGCACCGCCGCACGCCCGGAGAACACCCGCTCCACCCCCGCCCGTGCCGCGTCGTCGAGCGTCAGCAGCCCCACCGCCGCCTCCTCCGGCGGAACCTCCAGCCGCGTCACGGACCCGTCGTACCCGTGTCGCACCAGGGATCTCGTCCCCTCACCGGCCTCCACAACCCGCGGCCCGGCCAGGGGCGAGGCCGCCTGCTGCCCCGCGGCCAGGCACGCCGCTCCCATCACCACTCCACCGACAAGCCTCATCATGGTGCACCTCCCGGCCCGCATGGGCCGAACACGGATTGGGAGTCCGGCGATCGCTCTTGCATGGATACCCCACCACCAGCCTGCGGCGGCTCTTGCCCATCCATCGGGTCTTGGTTCTTCACTTCGCGCCTCTGTGCCCTTGTGCCACCGTGCCACCTCCCTACGGGCACCCCATCGCGAACTTGGTCGCGAAGCAGCCGAAGTCGGCAAGGTTGATCCCGTAGACGCCTGCCGGGGGGCCGAAGGCGTCCTTGTTGCAGTTGGCGTAGGGGTCCATCGACGCGTACTTCTGCTGGAAGCAGGTGAAGTCGGCAAGGGTCAAGGCCCCGTCGCGGTTGCAGTCGGCGTAGCAGTTGCCGGTCTTGCAGCCGACGTACTGGACCAGGCCGTTGCCGATGCCGCCGCCGGCGGACACGAAGTCGCCCCCCAGGAACAGCGACTCGCCGCGTCCGTCGTCGTACACAGCCATGGAACTCACGATGTAGCCGATGCCTGGGGGCACGGCGTGCCACCGCTGCCCGTCCCACTTGGCCAGGTTGCGGGCGGGCACGCCGCCGGCGTCCTCGAAGAGGCCCGCGACGAAGAGCGCGGGGCCCGTGCCGTCGTCGAAGACCTCCATCGAGTACAACTCGAGGAAGCCGGTGACGGTGAAGCCCGCGCCCACGTTGGACCACGACGTGCCGTCCCAGCGCCCGAGGCGGTTGATGGGCTGTCCGCCCCCCATGGTCATGTCGGCGACGTAGAGGGCGCCGTTGTAGACGCACATGTCGCGGGCCTCCCTGATCACAATCCCGCCGCCGACGGCCGACCATTGGTGGCCGTCCCAGCGCGCGATGTCGCGGGCCTGCACGCCGCTCACGGAGATAAAGTCGCCGTTGATGTATAGCGCCGCGCCGGTGCCGTCGTCAAAGACCTCAAACATATGCACGTTTGCCGGATACACCTCCCCGATCGTTTGCCACGCGCTTCCCGTCCAGCGCACGATGCGGTTCGGCGCGGCCATACCGTAGATGGCCGGTCCGCTCCCGTCGTCGTACGAAATCCTCGCGACCCCCCCGCCGGGATCGCCGCTCCACAACAGCGGGTTCGCTGGCTCCCACGCCGCGCCGTTCCAGCGCCGAATAAACCATGTCGTGTAGCCCGGCAAGAGCCCCGTCAGGTACAGGCGCGGGCCGGAGCCATCGTCCAGAACCCGCACGCTCTGCGAGGCTTGAACCACGCCGTCAGGAACGCCATCGGCAATCTGTTCCCACTGCGATCCCCGCCACCGGTGCACGGGGAATCGGTTGCCCGGGATGGGCGGCCACCAGTAATACCCCGCGTTGTAGACCGCCGGGCCCGAGCCGTCGTCGAACGTGACCATGCCGTACGTCACGATCTGGGCCCCGGCGAGTGTCCAGTAGGGCCGGCAGGGCTGCGCAGCGCAGGGCGGGGCAAGGGCGCCGGCGGCGGCCGCACCCAGAACGGCTGCACGCAGATTCATTACGGCCACCTCTGCACATAACGGATGATCTTCCAGTTCTCGCCCGTGCCGGCGTCCACCCCGCTGCCGACGACAATGATCGTCGGCAGGATCAGGTCGTAGCCGGGGCCGGTGTAGAGGAACCACGTTGGCGGCGGCACGATGTTCGGGTCCGACACGCCCAACAGGAACGCGATGGACTCCGGGCCGTCGGAACCGACGTTGGGCTGCCCGGCAAAGGGGAATTCGATGGTCCAGCGATGACCCTTATTGTCATTCGGCGGGGGAAGTAGCACGGGCGCCGTGTCGAACTTCATGGTGTACATGTCGCGATTGCCGGCGCTGTTCTCGAGTTGCCCGGTCACGAACACCTCGCCGCCGTGCGCCGTGGACAGTTCCCAGTTCGTCACGAGCCGCAGCCCGCGATCCCTACCGCTGACCGCTGACCGCTGACCGCTGACCGCTGACCGCTTCAATTGAAGCTTCATCGCCGCCTCCGCTTTCAGTTGCGGATACCGCGTGCATCCAGACCGGGCTTGCACATACAGGGCGACGCCCCGACCCGGAGGATGCGCCCAGTATGACACACGCCGCGGCGTCTGTCAAGAGAATGCTCGTTGGAATCCGGTGCGCCACGCGGCGTCATCGCAGAGTTCGCCATAAGGGCTGAGCCCCCTAAACAGGGGCGCGCAGAGTGCCGATCCACACGCGCAAGGAGGCGGGGCAGACACAGGCGGGACGCATGTGCCACGAGAAGGGGTAGGGAGCGGAGGAACCGGCGCGGAGCGCCGGGCCCCCCCAAGCGCCTGGGCAGTCCGCTGGCCGCGTCCTACTCCGGCAACTTCGCCAGTTCCTTCTCCACCCGGTCCACCAGGCGGCCGACGATTTCCGGGCCGAAGTCGAACTTCAGCCCCGCGCCGGCGAAGAGGTCCGGCAGCGGGCGCGACCCGCCGAGGGACAGGCCCTTCTTGTACGCCGCGATGGCCGCGGCCTGGCCCTGCTCCAGTGAACTCACCCACAGTTGCAGCGCCCCCAACTGGGCGATCCCGTACTCGATGTAATAGAACGGCACGCCGAAGAGGTGCAGTTGCCGCTGCCACGTCGACGCACGGAAGGGCTCCAGCCCGTCCCACGACACGGCGTGCCCGAAGCGGGTGTCGAGCGCCAGCCACTGCGCGGTGCGGGCCTCGCGCGTGTGCCGCGGGTTCGTGTACACCCAGTGCTGGAACGCGTCGATCGTCGCGATCCACGGGAGCATGGACACGCTGCCCTCGATCTGGCGGCGGCGGGCCCGGTCCGCGTCCTCCCTGGTGGGGTAGAACCCGGCGGGGTCGCCCCAGTACGGCATGGTGAGCAGTTCCATGCTCATGCTGGCGACCTCGCAGAACTCCAGCGGCGCGTGCCGGTAGTGCAGCAGCGGCTCATCGATCGCCAGCATCGAGTGGAAGGCGTGACCGGCCTCGTGCACCATCGTCTCCACGTCGCGGTGCAGGCCCGCGGCGTTCATGAAGATGAACGGCTTGCGGTCGCGGTCCCGCATCGACTGGTACCCGCCCGGCGCCTTGCCCTTTCGCGAATCCAGGTCCAGGCACGCGCCGCCCGCGGCCCCGTTGCCGCTGGCCCCGTCGCCGAGCCCCGCGAACATGCCCGCCAGTTGCGGGTCCAGCCGGTCGAACGTGGCCCTGCTCTTGCGCACCAGGTCGCGCCCGCCCTCGAACGGGCGCAGCGGCTCGCGCCCCTTCGGGTCCACGATCAGGTCCCACGGGCGCAGGCTGCTTGCCGACCGGGAAGCGGCGCCGCCAAGGCCGAGCAGTTCCGCACGCCGCGCGTCCTGGCGCCGCATGAACGGCACGACCACCTTCTCCACGGCCTCGTGGAAACGGAAGCACTCCGCCGGGCCGTAGTCGAAACGCCGCTTGCTCTTGAAGGCGTAGCCGACATAGTCCCTGAACCCGGCGTTCTCCGCGACCTTCTGCCGCAGCGCGACCATCTCGTCGTAGATGCCGTCGATCTCCGCGGCGTCCCTGAGCCGCCGCTCGCCCACACCGCGCCACGCGGCCTCGCGGACCCCGCGGTCCGTGGACTCCTGGTACTTGCCCATCATGGGCATGGTCTGCTCGCGACCGTCAAACTGGACGGTCATCGCACCGGTGATCTGCTGGTACTTCTGGTCGAGTTTGGCCAGGTCAGTCTGGAGCGGCACGTTCTCCGGGCGGAAGAGTTCCACCTCCGCCGCCGTGTCACGGGCCAGGACCCGGTACCGCCCGCCCGCCCGCTGCACGAGCCCGAGGCGCTTCAACATCTCGTCCTGCCGCTTGTCCAGTTCGAACGCCGCGGGCTTCAGACGCGGCTGCGTGTCCTCCAGGTACCTGGTCCACGCGGCCTGTGCGCCCTTGTCTTCGGTGTGGCAGGTCATGTTGATGTACAGGATCGACTCGGCCTGCTGGCACGAGGCCTCCAGTTCGCTGCGGTCGATCAGCCACTTTTCCAGGTCCGCGGGCGAACCGACGGGCCTGGTCTGGAGCGACTGGAAGTAGGGCTCGACGGCCTCCCAGCGGGTCGCGTCAAGAGCCAGGGGCACAAAGTCGGTCGGGATCGCTGGCATGGGACACTCCGGGACTCACCGTTGCGAGCGGCGACCGGCATCATACGGAGGCGGGGCGCGCGCGCACCGAAGTCGCCACGACCACCCAACTCCCTCCGAGGTCCGCCGGACCGGTCGCGGCGGGGCTCCCGGCGCCCTTCTCCACCGATCTTCCGCCTACGGGCACCCGAGCGCAAACTTCGTCGTGAAGCACCCGAAATCGGCGAGGTTCAGCACCCCGTCCCCGTTGCAGTCCGCGTACGGATCGCCCAGGGCGAACTTTGTCTGGAAACAGCCGAAGTCCGACAGGTTCAGGGCGCCGTCGCCGTTGCAATCCGGGTAGCACGACGCCGCGCCCAGCGTCCCGTCGGCGTTGACGTTCTGGGCGTAGATGTCGTTCTGGTCCGTGCGGGCATCGCCCCAGGCCAGCCGCGACCCGCCTCCGGCCGCACAGGCCGCGAGGCGCGCCTTGCCGCTGAGCACCGAGCAGACGGTTGTGGACCACGCCTGCGCCCCGGTCGCCGGGTTCAGCCCGAACCCGATCACCTGGGCGTTGCCCGCGCGGTCGAAGCAGAACACCGCCGGACCCGCCGGCGTCAGGCACGCCCTGACGAACGCGTTCTGATTCCCGGAGAGCGGCAGGATCGCCGCCGGCTGGTCGCCCCAGGCCCGCTGCCCGGTCGCGCTGATCTTCTGCCCGGAGAGCCCCCACTGCGACTGCCCCTGGTTTGTATCCGTCCAGCACACATACAGGTCGCCGGACAACCCGTCATACGCGAAGTCCGGCGACAGGCGGATGAGGCCCGTGTCCGTTGAGACCGCCACGCCGTTGTGCGGGAACACCTCCGCCCCGGCGGCGCTCACATGCTGGGCGTACACGTTCCGCGTCCCGCCCGTCTCGTACCACGCGAAGACCGCGCCGCCGGTCCCGTCGGGCTTCGGCGCCGGGAAGTACCCGAACTGCACAGCCGACCCGTCGAAGACCACCAGCGGAGCGGCCCAGCCGACCGTGCCGTCACTCTTGATCTTCTGAGCGTGCAGGTTGCGCTGCGTCCCCTTGACCAGCCCGACGATCACGCTGCCGTTATCGCCGGGGATCACGTCCGTCGCCGTGTACGAGCCGCTGGCCGGGGTGATCGCGACCGGCGACGCCCACACCGGGTTGCCGCCGGAGTCGAGTTTCTGCACCATCGTGCCGGAACCCTGCGTCCACGCCACCACCACGAAGCCGTCGCTCGTGGCGCAGACATGCGGGCTGGCGATGAAGTCGGTCGTGCCCGTCAGCACCCTGCCCAGCGGCCCCCACAGCAGCGTGCCGTCGGGCGCCACCATGTTGCACCCGACCTGCGTCCCCCCCGCCCGGTCGTCGCGGTAGGCCAGCAGCGCGTTGCCCGCGCCGTCCACCGCCAGCCCGTAGTCCTGCGTGGAACTGAACGAGCGGTCCGCGACCAGCACCCCGTTGTGCGGAAACTGCTCGACACCCCCAGCGCTGAGACGCTGAAGGTACACGTCGTACCCGCCGGCGGAGTTGTCGAACCACGAGATGTAGACCCCGCCGCCGGTCGTCGCGGCAATCTTCGCCTGGTTCTGCTCCCCAGTCTTGTCGCCGATCGCGAGGTTGACGGCCGGGTTGCCGGACCACTGGGCAAGGGCGTGGGGGGCGGGGAGGGCCGCGATCAGCGGCACGAGCACGAAGAGTCGGTTGGTCATTCACCGATCATTGCACGGATCGAGAAAAACGCAAGGACGAACTCAGGACCCGAGGTACCGCGACCCGTCGCGCGGCCGCGGCGGCGTCATCCGGCCCAGCAATGCCTGGAAACGCGGGTCCTCTCGGATGCTCTCGAAATCGCGGTCGAGGCGCGTGTAGCGGCGCTGGTCCCAGCCGGCGTCAATCGCCCGGCCCAGCTCCGTGAGCGCCCCGTCGGTATCGCCCAGGAGCGCCAGCGTGCACGCCAGGTCGTACAGCGTCCCCTGCTCCGGGGGCAATCCTCGCAGCAGGACCGCCGCCCGCTCCCACGCAGCCCCCGCCCCCGCATCATCGCCGATCCTCCTCCGGGCCCATCCCGCGGCGTACCAGGCCCGATAGTTCGCGCCCGGCTTGGTCAGGAGTTTCTCCGTCGCCGCGTGCCACCGCTGGTAGAAGCGGGCCGCCGCGGCCGGGTCCTGCTCCGCCACCCGCTCTCCCTCGGCGAGTTTGGCCATCGCGTTGTCGGCGTTCTCCTCCGGTTCCAGGGGAACCTGACGGAACTCACCGGCGGAACGTGCCGGCTTCTCGGGCAGGTTGCGGGCCAGGCTCACCGCCGCGGCCAGCAGGCCGGCCAGCAGCGAGAAGCCGAGCACCGAAGAGTACGAGGGGATTCGCATGGTGCGTGGCACCGGCTTCCAGCCGGTGATTCCTGGTTGGGCCCGGCTTCCAGCCGGTACCTCCTTCCGCCGTTTCTCCCGCAATACGCTACCCCCCATGCCCGCACCGGACCAACCCCGCCCCGCGAAGCGGAAACAACTCCCCGCCCCCAAGGGCACCCGGGACTTCTACCCGGAGGACCTGCTGCGGCGGCGGTACATCGAGAAGGCGTGGCGCGACACCTCGATCCGCCACGGGTTCGAGGAGATCGAGGGCCCGACCTTCGAGACCGCCGACCTCTACAAGGTCAAGAGCGGCGAGGGCATCCTGGGCGAGATGTTCGGCGTCTTCAGCGGCAAGGCCGAGGAGGACCTGAAGCACCTCCGCGAGACGGGCGAGGCCCCGCTCGCCCTGCGCCCGGAGTTCACGCCCACCCTCGCCCGCATGTACGCCGCCCGCGCCGCCCAACTCGGGAGGCCCACCAAGTGGTTCACCGCCGGGCCCTACTTCCGCGCCGAAAAACCCCAACGCGGCCGCCTCCGCGAGTTCTGCCAGTGGAATGTGGACTTCATCGGTGGCGACGACCTTGCGCAGCGGCGGGCGGGAGACCTAGCAGTTGTTGAATGCTGTGCAGATCTCTTTGACGGTGTTGGACTGAAGCCGTCAGATGTGCGACTTCGACTCAACAATCGATTGCTGACAACGGCAATGCTACGTTTCGCCGGTGTTGAGCCTGCACAGGACCCGCCCTGGTTCAATCTTCTCGATCGCGCGACGAAGATTCCCGAGGCAGCGTTTCTGGAAGCAGCGGTAGCAATCGGCACGACTCCGCCAACAGCGGCTAGGTTGCAACGAGTAATCGCCAAGAAAGCGCAACCGATTTCAAAGGGTGACGATGAAGTGCGGGGCAAGTTCCTGACCGAGATCGCTGGGCCACAGATGCTTGATCCGACAAAGAGGTGGATCTTTGACGACCTGTATGGTCCGGCATGCAGCGAACTCAACCTCCTTCAACAAGCGTTGCAACGAACATCACACTTTGCTTGGCTTGATGTAGATGCGAGCATTGTGCGCGGCCTGGCCTATTACACAGGCATGGTCTTTGAAGCCATCGCCGAAGGCGAGCGCGCGGTGTGCGGCGGCGGGCGGTACGACAACCTGATCGAACTCTTCGGCGGCCCGCCGACGCCCGCCGTCGGGTTCGGCATGGGTGATGTCGTGCTCGGCAACCTTCTTCAAGACAAGGGATTGATGCCGGAGGGCCCGGCGCTGCTGGAGGCGCTGTCGGCGCCCGCGGCGCGCCTGCGGCCCGACGTGTTCGTGGTTTCGAACGGCTCGGACGAAGCCGACGCCCAGGTCCGCCCCCTCGTCGCCCGCCTCCGCCGCGGGGAGGAGTCGGAAGCCTGGCTGTCGCGCGAGGGGAGGAAGCCGTGGGGCAAGGATCGATTTGGTGGCACCGCTCTCCAGAGCGGTGAAAGGACCACCGGTCTGGAGACCGGTGCCACCCGAGCCGGTGCTGCCCCCCTCCACGCCCGCCACTCGTACAAGGCGACGAAGAACATCGGCAAGTTGCTGGAGGACGCGCGGAAGTCGGCCGCCCGCTTCGCCGCCATCGTCGAGAACGCCGAGGAATGCTCGCTCAAGAACCTCGACACCGGCGAGCAGCGCGAGCGCGTGAAACTCGCCGACCTCGCGGCCGCTGTCTCTCCGACGCCGACCTCGTCACACGAGCCGCCGAACTCGCTTCTTCAGCCCTGAGGGCTGAAGAGGGGAGTCACGATCGAGCCGCAGTCGCGGAGCCCGATCGTGCCAATCGCCGCGCGGAAATGGCTACGCGCCGATTCCCGCGACAAACCGCGGCGGCGCACCCGACGCCATCACCCGCTCCAGCGGCGGCAGCGTCGTCGGCGTGCCGGAGACATCGACGGCCAGAACCCCCAGAGGCTCCGACCCCGGCGCGAGGCTGAATGAGGACCGCGAGAGCCCCAGCGCGGCCGCCCCGTTCAGCGTTGCCATGCGCAGGAGCGTCCGCGCGTCCGTGCGATCACGCGCCCACAGCCGACGCATCTCGTCGAGCACGCTGATCCCGCCGCGGTTCGGGTCGTCGGCCGATGCCGGCAGGTTGATGATCGAGTCCGTCCCCAGGCACACGTTGATCTCGGCGGCCAGCATGTCGCGGTAGCGGTGCGGCCCGAACGCTCGCTCCGCCCCGAAGTACTCCGACGACCGCGGGCAGTACGCGACGCTCGCCCCGCTCGCCGCCAGGACTCCCAGAGCATCGTCCGGGCAGTCATTGACGTGGGCCAGCAGCGGGCGGGCGTGCAGAAACTGGCGCAAGTGGTGGACAGGATGTTGACCGCTACCGATTTCTGAAAGGACCGAATCCTCCCACGCCCCGATCCGCTCCAGCAACTCCCGCAGCGGCCCGGTCCCACGGGCGATGAACTCGCGCTCCTCGGGGGTCTCCGCAAGATGTGTGGACAGGGGCAGGCCCCGCCCCGCCGCCCATGCGTACAGACGCGGCGACACGGTGTACGGGGCGTGCGGCTGGAGCCCAAGCGCCACTCCGGAAGGGGAGCGCACCGCCCCCGGCTCCAGCAACTGTTGCCAGGGGGGGCCCCCGGGGTGCGGCGGTGACGGCCCCGCCCCCGGACGAAACGGGCTGCTCCGCCCGATACCGAAAAACTCCAGGTACGACACGCCCCGCAGCGGGGACGTGCCCAGAGTCTCGTAGGGGACGAGCGTCGGCCCGGCCCGCGGCGAGCCCGCGATATCCCCCACCGCCACCGTTCCCCCCGCCAGCGACAAGTCGATCCCCCGCCGAACCGACGCGGCGATCCCCTCGGAATCCTGCGCACGCCGCCCCATCACGACCCTGGCGAACGCGGCGAACCCGCCGGCCGGGTCCGCGGGCACGGGGCCGACATGGGTCAGGTCCAGGTGGCAGTGGGCGTTGACAAGCCCGGGGATCAGCACGCTCCGCGGCAGGCCCACCACCCGGGCAGCGCGGGCGGCCTCATGCGGGGTGACTTCCTTAGTCTTGCCGGCGGCCAGGACCCGTACCGCCCCATCCGCGACGTGCTCCAGCAGCGCCGAGGCCCCGGTGAACTCAATACTTACGGCATCGGCAAGGCCGGCGCAGGTCAGAAGGGTGATGGGGTTTGTGCTCATGGCGGGCCGGAATCTCCGATCTTTGCCCCGGTGCGGTGGGTGACGCCGGGTGGGCGGCACGCTATTCTCCGCGCCTTGCCCGGGGCACGGAGGTGCCGCGGGGTGTGTCCGCTAGAACGGAGTTCCGGCATGAAAAGCGGTTCCAAGGTCGTGCGGTGGGCGGCGGGAGTCCTCGCCCTCGCGGGTGTGATGGGCGGTTGCTCGAACCAGCAGGTTGTCGATGCCCAGCGGGACGAGATTCGCGGGCTGACGGATCGAAACGCCCAACTGGTGCGGCAGGTTCAGGAACTGCAGAACGAGGGCGCCCTGATGGCCCGGCAGCGCTCGGCCGGCGATTCGGCCGTGGCGGAACTGCAGAAACAACTGGCCGACGCCCGGGGCGACTCCAGCAAGTACCGCGAAGCCCTCGCGAACTTCGACAAGCGCTTCGGTGAACTGCAGCTGGGGCCGCTGGACCCGGAGACGGACGCGGCCCTGGCCGCTCTGGCGGCCCAGAACCCGAACCTGATCTCCTACGACCAGGCCAAGGGCATGCTGCGGTTCTCCAGCGACCTCACCTTCGACTCCGGCTCCGACGCCGTGAAGGAGGGCGCCAAGGCCAGTCTGGCGGCCCTGGGCAAGGTGCTCTCCGGGGCCTCCGCCGCGAACTACGAGGTCATGATCGTCGGCCATACCGACTCGCAGCCGGTGAGCGCCGCGACGGTCTCCCGCGGGCACGCCTCCAACATGCACCTGTCCTGCCACCGCGCCATTGCCGTCCGCAAGGAACTGGCGGCGCTCGGAGTGCCGCCGGAGAAGATGTACGCGGCCGGGTGGGGCGAGTACCGCCCGCTGGTCCCGAACTCCAGCAACGGCAACACGCCGCAGAACCGGCGCGTCGAGATCTTCCTGACCCGCGCCAGCACGGCGAGCCTCGGCACTGCCGCCCCGGCCGCGGCCAATCCGAACACCCGTCCGGCCGATCAGCCGGACTTCACCAAGTAGCACCGAGCATCCGCCAAGGATTCTCACACACCCACGCCGGTCCGCGCTCCTCTGCGCCGACCGGCGTTTTTCACGGACACGATTCCGGGCGTCAGGGATCCCCTCCGGTGCGAGCCGGACGCGCGCCGGCTCCCTCAGCCCTTCGACCCCATCAGCGCCGCCTGCGCCGCCGCCAGGCGCGCGATGGGCACGCGGAACGGCGAGCAGGAGACGTAATCCAGGCCCGCCCGGTGGAAGAAGTGGACGGAGGCAGGGTCCCCGCCGTGCTCCCCGCACACGCCGATCTTCAGGTCGGTCTTCGTGCCGCGCCCCTTGCGCACCCCCATCTCCACCAGTTGCCCGACGCCCGACTGGTCCAGCGACTGGAACGGGTCCCGCGGCAGGATGTCCCCGGACAGGTAGTCCGGCAGGAATGAGTTGATGTCGTCGCGGCTGTACCCGAACGTCATCTGCGTCAGGTCGTTGGTGCCGAAAGAGAAGAAATCCGCGAGTTCCGCGATCTCATCGGCGACCAGGGCGGCCCGCGGCACCTCGATCATCGTCCCGATCTTGATGTCCAGTCGCGGCGAATAGTCCTGCTCCCGCTTGACGGCCTTGATGACCTCCTCCGTCTGCCTCCGCAGCACGGCCATCTCGCGCCGCGTGCCCACCAGCGGGTGCATGATCTCCGGCATCGCCCGCACGCCCGATCGCAGGCACTCGATGGCGGCCTCGACGATCGCCCGCACCTGCATATCCAGGATTTCCGGGTAGGTGATGCACAGGCGGCAGCCGCGGTGCCCGAGCATCGGGTTCTGCTCGTGGAGTTTGGCGACGCGCATCCGCACCTTCTCCAGCGGCACGTTCATCGCCTTCGCAAGGTCCCGCTGGGCCGGCTCGTCGTGCGGGACGAACTCGTGCAGCGGCGGGTCGATCAGGCGGATCGTCACGGGCAGCCCGCTCATCGCCTTGAAGATGCCGATGAAGTCGTCCCGCTGATAGGGCAGGAGCCTGGCCAGCGCCCTGACGCGCTCCTCCGTCCTCTCGGCCAGGATCATCTCCCGCATCGCCTTGATCCGCTCACCCTCGAAGAACATGTGCTCGGTCCGGGTCAGGCCGATCCCTTCGGCCCCGAACTCGCGGGCGCGCTTCGCGTCCGCCGGCGTGTCGGCGTTCGTCCGTACCCCGATCGTCCGGTGCTTGTCCGCCCACTTCATCACCTTCAGAAAATCGCCCGAGAGCGACGGCTCGCGCGTCGCCACCTCGCCCGCGATCACCTCGCCGGTCGTCCCGTCGATGCTGATCAGGTCGCCGCGCCCCACCGTCTGACCGCCCGCTGTGAACGTGCCCCGCTCCGGGTCGATGTCGACCCCGCCCGCCCCGGCGATGCAGCACTTCCCCCAGCCGCGCGCCACGACCGCCGCGTGGCTCGTCATCCCGCCGGTGCTGGTCAGGATCCCCGCCGCGTGGTGCATGCCCTCGACGTCCTCCGGGCTCGTCTCGTTGCGCACCAGGATGACCCGTTCGCCGGCCTTCGTGCGCTCGACGGTCTCGGCCGCGGAGAACGCAGGCTTGCCCACCGCCGCCCCGGGCGATGCGGGCAGGCCCTTGGCCAGCACATGCGCCCGCGCCCGCGCGACCGGGTCGAACGACGGCAGCAGGAGTTGCGTCAGGTCGCCCGCGGGAATCCGCAGCAGCGCCTCCTCCTCGCTGATCAGGCCCTCCTTCACCATGTCGCACGCGACCTTCACCGCGGCGAAGCCCGTCCGCTTGCCGGTGCGGGTCTGGAGCATGAACAGCCGCCCGCGCTCGATCGTGAACTCGATGTCCTGCATGTCGCGGTAGTGCTTCTCCAGGCGCGACTTGATCTTCATCAGTTGGTCGTAGACCGGCTTGTTCCACTTCGGCATCTCCGCCGTGCTCCTGGGCGTGCGGATGCCGGCGACCACGTCTTCCCCCTGCGCGTTGATCAGGAACTCGCCGTAGAACTTGTTCTCCCCCGTGCTCGGGTTCCGCGTGAACGCGACGCCGGTGCCGGAGTCGTCCCCCATGTTGCCGTAGACCATCGCCTGCACGTTGACGGCGGTGCCGGAGAGGCCGGTGATCCCCGCGATGCGCCGGTAGGAGATCGCCCGCTCCGCGTTCCAACTCTTGAACACCGCCTCCACCGCCAGTTCCAGTTGCTTGAAGGGGTTCTGCGGGAACTCCTCGCCCACGTACCGCTTGTACACCTGCTTGTACAGGTCGCAGAGTTCCACCAGGCCCTCTTCCGGAACGTCGGTGTCGCTGGCCGCCCCGTGCTTGGACTTGACCCGCGTGAACGCCGCCTCAAAGTGGTCGTGGTCCACGCCCATCACCACGTCGCCGAACATGTTGATGAGGCGGCGGTAGGCGTCGTAGGCGAAGCGCCGGTTGCCCGTGGCCTTCGCCAGCCCCTCCGCAGCCGCGTCCGTGAGCCCCAGGTTCAGGATCGTGTCCATCATCCCGGGCATCGACACCGCCGCTCCCGAACGCACCGACACAAGCAGCGGGTTGGCCGTGTCACCGAACTTCTTGCCCAGGTCCCTTTCGAGCAGCGCCACGTTCTTATGGACCTCGTTCATCAGGCCCGTGGGGATGCGCTGCCCGGCCTTGTAGTACGCCGCGCACGTCTCGGTCGTGATCGTGAACCCCGGCGGCACCGGCAGACCGATCGATGTCATGTCGGCGAGGTTCGCCCCCTTGCCCCCCAGCAACTCCTTCATCTTCGCCGACCCCTCGGTCCGGCTGGGGCCAAAGTAGTACACCATCTTGCCGGCCTTGGGGCTCGGGCCGCCCTTCTGCTGCCGCGGCAGTTTCTTGGTCATCTTGCGGCTGGCGGTGGGTGCGGCCGCGTGGCGACGGGCGGAGCGGCTGACGGTGCGCTTGGCCATAGGGGCGGAGCCTTTCGATAGTGCGTGCGGCCCGTTGCCCGGGTGGAGGGCCGCGGTGGGAGGGAAGTGTAGTGAGTGAGACCGTGGCAATCCTGATCCCCGCGGTACCATCGCCTCCGTGAACCCCGCCGCAGCCGACCCGGACCGCCCGCTGGCCGCCCTGTGGTCGGGAAACGGGGATGCCCGGTGGGCGGTTTCCGGGTGGACCTCCGCTCCGCGCCGGCCGGCGGGACTTCCCGAACTTGCCGAGACCCTGACGAGCCCGATACCCAAGCAAGGGGACGGACCCGATACCCGGGGAACCGGCTGGATCGGCCTCCTGAGTTATGACCTGGGCCGAGCCCTCGAGCCCGCCGTCGGCCCGCACCCCCCCCTCCCCCACTGGCCCCTGATCGAACTCCACCGTGTCGAGGAGCCCACGGACCAGGCGCCCCTCCCGCTCCGCCCGTTCACGCTCGGCGAGGTGTTGCCAGAGGGCACCCGCGATGCCTACGAGCAGTCTGTTGCCCGCGCCGTCGGGTACATCCGCGCCGGCGACTGCTACCAGGTGAACCTTGCGCACCGACTCAGCGCGCCCTTTCATGGTTCGGCCCGGGCCCTGGCGGGGGCCCTGTTCACGACCGCAAGACCGTGGTACGGGGCCTACATGGAATCGACCGGGCACGGCCTGAGGCGCGCCGTCATCTCGCTGAGCCCGGAGTTGTTCCTGGACTTCAACCCGGCAACGCGGCGGGTGGTCACACGTCCCATGAAGGGCACGCGGCCCGCGAGCGTGGCGGCGTCGGACCTCGCGGACTCCACCAAGGATCGGGCCGAACTCAACATGATCATCGACCTGATGCGAAACGACCTCGGACGCGTCTGCGAGGCCGGTTCCGTCCGCGTCGAGGACCCGCGGGCCATCGAACGCCACGGCGGCGAGCGGGACGGCGGCGGTGTGTGGCAGGGCGTGGGCACCGTCAGCGGCTCGCTCCGCCAGGGGCTGGCCGCCGCCGAACTGCTCGCGGCCACCTTCCCGCCCGGGTCCGTCACCGGGTGCCCGAAGATCCGTGCGATGCAGATCATCAACGAACTGGAGCCCGTGCCGCGGGGCCCGTACTGCGGGTGCATCGGCTGGTTCGGCGATGACGGGCGCGTCACTCTCAGCGTCGCCATCCGCACCGCGCTCATTGTCGGCCGCCCCGGGTCGGGCGGACCTGACGACATTGTGGACGGACGCCTGACCTACAGCGTCGGGGCCGGGATCACCATCGGCAGCGATCCGGCGGGCGAGTGGCAGGAGACCCTGGACAAGGCCGCGGTGCTGCGCGCCGCGATCGTGCCGTGACCACGATCCGCGCCGATCTCGTCGATGTGTACCTGTTCCGCCGCGCCGGCAGGAGCGCCGAGTTCCTGCAACTGCGGCGTGCGACCAGGCCGATGCCCGGCTCCTGGCAGCCCATCATGGGCCACATCGAGCCGGGCGAGACCGCGGCCGCGTGCGCCGTGCGCGAGGTTGGCGAGGAGGCCGGCCTGACGCGCAGCGACCCGGCCTGGCTCGGCTTCTGGGCCCTCCAGGGCGTGCATCCATACTTTGTCGCCGTGTGGGACGCCGTCATGCTCACGCCGCGGTTCGCCGTTGAAGTCGCTCCCGGCTGGTCCCCAACGCTGAACGCGGAGCACGATGCGCACCGGTGGGCCGCCGCCGCACAACTCGGGGCCATGTTCCTCTGGCCCGGTCAGCACGCCGCGTGCCGAGAGATACTCGACGCCATCATCCCGGGCGGACCAGCGGAGCCCGCCATGCGGGCCTGAGGGCCCAGCGCGCCGCTCACGCGCCCGCCCCGGCGCGCAGCGCGGCACGGAGCGCACGCCGCTCGAACTGCGCGACCTTGATGAGTGTCGTGCCGTGGAGCCCGGCGAGTTGCACGAGCGTGTGGGCGGGGCCGGACCAGCCGAAGCGAAGCGCGAGGAACCGCCGCTCACGCTCGGGGATGCGCGGCAGCGCCGAGCGGACGCGGGGCGCAGGGTCCAGGAACGCCTGCCACGGCGCGATGCGCCCGGTGAAATCGGTGATCGGCACGTCCGGCCCCGGCCGCGCCGCGGCCCGTCCCGGTGCGATCGACAACGCGGGCGCGTGGCCGACGGCCCACTTCGAGACCGCCCGCGTCAGCGCAAGCCCCGCGGGCGCCGCCAGACGCCCGGCCCGGGCGCCGGGGTTGAAATCGTCCGCGGCCTCGGCCAGTGCGGCCAGGCACGATTCCACCAGCGGCAGCAGGAGCGGAGCGCGCAGATCCTCGACGGGACGGACCGCCCCGATGGTGCGGAGCATCAGGGGCAACTGCGAGCGCACCAGTTCCGCGCGGATGCGGGCCGCGGTCCGCAGGTCGGTCTCGATCCGGTCCAGCGCCGTCGCGCCGGGAGCCCGGGCCGGCAGCGCCGCAATGCCCGCGGCGGCGGAAGCGCGAAGGAACTGGTAATGGAGGGCCAGGGCCCGTTCCATCGCCGCGGCCGGCGGTGCGGCGTCGCGTGCGGCCTGCACCAGCGCGCCGAGCGTGGCCGGCCCGGGGGCACCGAGCCCATCCAGGATCGGCCGGGCCGGGCTCGGCTGCCCCGCCTTCGGGGCAGCGTGCGCCGCGGGGGCGATGGTCCGGAGCCGGTCCACACGCAACTGGCGGATCGCGCGGCGGACGGTGGGCAGCGGACGGCCCAGCCGGCGGGCAACCGCCGCGGGCTCCTGGGCGGCGCGATCCGCACGGTCGATGAATCGCCGTTCCCTGGGTGTCAACAGGCCCGGCTCCACCGGGCCGGGCCGCTCGGCATCCCCGCGCTGCAGGAGCGCGCGCACGGTCTGCACGCCGCGTCCGTAACGGGCGGCGATCCGCGTGGCCGCTCCGTTCAGCGTGCAGCCGAACCGTCCGCGGTAGACGACCGCGCGCCGGAGCATCCGGGCCCGCATCTCGGGCCCGATGCGCGAGTACGCGGCGCCGCGGCGCACGCCCTCATCGTGGAGCCGCTCGTAGCGCACCACCGACGACAACAGGAAGGCCAGCCGCACGCGCCCGCCCCGGCCCCGGTACCGCACCGCGAGCAGCCCGCCGCGACGGCGCCGCTCGATGGTGCGCGCCGTCACCCCCCACCGGGCCGCCAGCGCCCCCAGCGAGAGGAACCTGCCGGCCGGAAGGTCGGCCTCGACCAGGGCGGCGACGATCGACAGGCGCTCGACCAGGGCGGGCAGGTCCGCCAGCAACGCGGCGCCGATCAGCATGGCGGGACGCGCCAACTCCGGGCGGAACCCGGTGATCTTGTAGATCAGCCAGTCCTCCGGGTAGGTGAGCGCGGGGTCGAGCCCGACGACCAGCGCCGCCGCCCGGTCCATCTGCCGCCGGGCCGTCCGGGGCGGCGCAAACCGCAGTTGCCGCGCCAGGTCGGCCAGGGCGTCGATGCGGAGTCGCGGCAGGGCGGGCACGCCGAATCAAAGGCCGTCGCACGACAAAAAAACCGGCCCGTCCCGGGCCGGTGTGGTCGCGCGTCGGTTCAGCGTCACGGGCAGCCGAGCGCAAACTTCGTCGTGAAGCACCCGAAGTCCGAGAGGTTCAGGACGCCGTCGCCGTTGCAGTCGGCGTACGGGTCGCCCAGCGCCTGCCGGGTGCGGAAGCAGCCCAGGTCCGACAGGTTCAGCACCCCGTCCCCGTTGCAGTCGGCGTAGCACTGCACCCCCGCAGGCGCGACCGCCCAGTTGTCGAACGCGGAGATGTTGTACCCCCCGATACCCAGCCCCGTCCCGAAGTTCGCCGCGATCGTGCTCAGCCCGCTCGCCGTGTACGTCTGGTCCGGCGTCCCGTCGAAGTTCGTGTCGATGTCCAGCCGCACCGAGTCGCCGTTGCCCGTGGTCGTCACCGTCAGACGCGCAGCGCTGAACGGCGACGCGAGGCTGAAGTAGCCGGAACCCGGGCCCGCCCATGGCCCGACGTTGAAGCCCTGGTAGAAGGCATAGTTGGTGAACACGCCCGTGCCCTGCACCTTCACGAACAGGTTGCTCGCACCGCCGACACCCGAGGCCAGCGCGACGTACTGGAGGTCCGTCCCCACCGCGTGCGCGTCCACGCTCATGACCACGGTGGAGTACGGCGCGGCCGCCGCCGTGTGCCGCATCCACTGGTTCGTGAACGCCGTGGACCGCCCCATCAAGCCCTGCACCCCGAACGCCCCGCTCAGCACCTGCCAGTCCGGCCCCATCGGCCCGTCCGGGCGATTGAAGCCGTCGGTCCACTGGGCGCAGAGGCTCCGCGTGAACACCAGGAACAGCCCCGCCGCGGCTTTCAACTTCATGCGGACCTCCAGAAGGGAGACTCCGCCCAGAGGCCCGGAGCATACCGCGCCGGGCCGCATCTCAATGCCGGCTGGCTGCGAAAACGCGAGTCAGGCCAGGCCGGGGGCGGTCATTTCGGAAGCCCCGCCGCCTCCGGGTCCGTGAACGACGACGTGGGCAAGCCCGCAGGCTTCGGCGCGCTCCCGTGCCTCATGGGCACTGGACGCCGCGATCATGAACCGCGTGACCTCGCCCGTGCCCGGGTGAACCGCGATGACCTCGTACGTCCGTTCCAAGATCCACAGGCCCCGGCCATCCCCCGCCAGACCAGGAGGTCGGGCCACGGGCTGAAACCGGGACGCAATCAACCTGAAAACACGGTCATTCTGGACCGGGCCCGCCCGTTCAGCCCTGCGGACCGACCCGAAAGCAGCCGGCCCGGGCCCGACCACCATGGATTTCAGGCCGGCGAACCGCCCGCGCGATCCGTGCCGGCCCTGCGCCCAGGCGTCGCGCGGTCCTGCTTCATCGCCGCCGGAACGGACCGCGCCGGGAATGCCGCGTACGCAACCACGAACGACAACCCCATCCGCTCCCCCGCGGCCCTCGCCGACGGACGGTCCGCGGCCACGACCTCCGTGGTCACCGACTGCCCCCGCGAATCGATCCCGGAGACGACATAGCGATCCGCCATACCAGCCTCCTGCCCCCATGGCGTCCAACCTCCAGGGTAGCCCTGGCAAGATGGGCAAGACCTCCCCGCGAGCCCCGGTCGCGGCGGACTCGGCACCTCCGCATCACTCAGCGGCGCGCGCGCGAGCCGGTCCATCCACAGCGCCCTCCCGGACATTTTTCGGATTTCGTGCAAATCGCGCCCGGCCGCGGAGTTTCCGCCCATTCCGCCCCGCCGTGCCCGCCCGCATCGACCGGCGGCGCGCGCGCGTTCGGTTCCGGCGGCCCCCGGGTAGAGGGGGCACACGGGCCCCGCCGGGAGGGACCGATGCCGCGAGCGAGTGAAGCACTGCCGGGGTTCGAGGGGATTGGCCTCAGCGAGGAACTGCTCACGCTGCTCCTGGCCGAGCACGACCGCGTCACACTGCCCCGGCTGTCGCGCCTCTGGCGCTACTACCGCAACCCCGACGAGCGCGACAGCCGCGGCACCGTGGGCGGGGGGCCGGGCGGGGCGTGGCTCGGGCAGGCGGAGGGGCTGCCCTCCCGCCTCATCGGTCCGGCCGCCCTCCACGAGGACGACCGCGCCACCCGCGAGATCGTGATCGAGAACGACATCGCCTGGCGCGTCCAGTCCATGGTCGACTTCATGTTCGGCAAGCCGGTGCAGATCCTCAGCACCGCCCGCGACGCCGCCACCCGCCGCCGCGTCGAGCACGCCCTTGACGCCGTGTGGGAGGCCAGCGGCGGCATCGCACTCCTCCAGGACATGGCCCTGCTCGGCCACGTCTACGGCCATGTGGACCTGCTTCTGCGAGCGACCGGCAACCTCCGCGGCACGCCGGTCCCGGGCGACGGCGCCGCCGACCCCGTGCTCCGCGTGGAAGTCATCGAGCCGGCCCGCGGCATCCCGGTCGTGAACGCCGGCGACTACCGCGCCCTCGACGCCTACATCGTCCGCGTGCGCCGCGAGACCCGCGGGGCGGCCGCCCCGGTTCCCATCCCGGCCCCGGGCCCATGGCGACGCCTTGTCAAACCCTTCGGCGCCGCCCCCCGCCGCGCCGTCACGGAGACGGTCGAGGTGATCGGCCCGCACCACACCCGGGTCTACGAGGGCGGTCGCCTGCTCACCGACGCCCCCAACACCCTCACCCCCGCCGATCTCCCCGTCGCCCACATCCAGAATGTCAGCGAGCCCTTCCGCTACGAGGGCCTCAGCGAGGTCGAACCCCTCATCCCTCTTCAGGATGAACTCAACACCCGCCTGTCCGACCGCGCCTTCCGCGTCACCATGCAGTCCTTCCGCATGTTCCTGGCCAGGGGCCTGGACGGCGCGGGCCCTGTGCCCGTCGGCCCGGGCCGCATCATCACGACCGACAACCCGGATGCCTCCATCACCGCCGTCGGCGGCGATGCGGAGTCCCCCAGCGAAGCCGCCCACATCCAGGAAGTCCGCGAGGCCATCGACAAGGCCTCGTGCGTCCCGCCCCTGGCCAGCGGCGTGCTCCGCGCCCGCATCGGCAACCTGACCAGCGCCAACGCCCTCCGCATCACCCTCATGGGCCTGCTCGCCAAGACCGCGCGGAAGCGCGTCACCTACGGACGCGGCATCACACGGATCAGCACGCTCATCCTCCGCGCCCTGGACCACGCCGGCGTCCTCAGGACCGACGAACGCGACCGCGGCGTGCGCCTGGAGTGGCCCGACCCGCTGCCCGCCGACCTCACCGACCAGGTCGCCGCCGCACGGGCCAAGGCGGACCTCGGGGTCCCGCGCGAACGCGTGCTCGCCGAACTCGGCTACCCGCCCACGGACCCCGGCGTCGTCTGACCACACGGAACTCGGCCCCGCGCCAACCCAGCCAAGGAGGAACCAATGACAACGGACAGCGGCACAGGTGGAGACGGCGGCGCCGCCGCCGTCACGACAGACCCCGACTGGCGCGCCCGCGCCGCGGAGGCCGAACGCAGGATCACGGAGATGGAAGCCCAACTCGCCGCGGCCGCCCGGGACACCGAGCGCGCCAGGGCCGCGCTGGACGCCGCGGAACGGCGCCGCCAGATCGACCGCGAACTCACCGCGTCCGAGACGGTGGACCTGGAGACCGCCGCGCTCCTCACGGAGGCCGCGGTCGCCGCGATGTCCGCGCCCGACGTGGCCGCCGCCGTCGCGGACCTGCGCCGGCGCAAGCCCTTCCTGTTCCGGACGCCGCACCGCGCCGGCGCCATGAGCGGCGCCGTGCGCAGCCACGCCGATCCGCTGGGCGACGCCGCGACCGAGGCCCGCGCCACCGGCGACCGCGCCGCGCTCCTCCGCTACCTCCGGATGAAACGCGCCAGGTAACACCGGGACGCACCCGGACCCGCGACACAGGACCCAGGACTCTTTTCAGGAGAACCCATGGCATTCACAGGCAAGGCAACGTTCACCGCCGGCACCGACCTCCCGGAGATCATGGAGGACGTCTCGGACATCATCGGCATCGTCAGCCCGTACGAAACCCCGCTCCTGGACCACCTGGGCGACCCGCGCCGCGCCGCCGCGGGCACCGTCCACGAATGGCTGGAGGATGCGCTCGTATCCCGTCTGACAAACGCTGATTGAAGGGCGCTGCACGTGTCGCGCGGCAGGAAGAGCGCACCCACCTTGCGGTCGGGATCAATCTCGATCTTCGGGACGAACGCATGGACAGCTGGGCGTGCCTCGATCATCGGTGTGCCTGGCTTGAGCGCCCGCGCAAGGTCGGCGATCCGCTCGCGTGCCCAGGCCCGCAGGCGGTCGGGATCGATCGACTTCGGGGACGCGGGCTTGTTGGCCACGTCGGCTTCGAGCGTCTCTCGGCGGCGCTTCAGGTCCACCAGCGCGGTCCGCAGTTCGCCGACGTCGGCGAGGTCGCTGTCGGAAAGCAGCGCGACCGTCGTCTTGATCCGCTTGTTCAGGTCGGCCAGTTCCTTGCTGCGGTCCG
>JADLGW010000042.1 GCA_020849105.1 Phycisphaerales bacterium
AAAGGTGCCCTTACTGGACCCCCCTCTCCCCGGGCGGCACCGCTCTGAGGTGGGACCGCTCTCCAGAGCGGTCTGAGCCAAGCCACCGGTCTGGAGACCGGTGCCACCAAAACCCCCCGCCCCGCACAGTACCGCGTGCAGGCCGTGCGGGGCGGGGACGTGAGCGCCTGGTCCGACCAGCTCGCGGTGGACTTCACCGGCGGCGGGGACTCGATCGCCGGGTTCGTGGGGCCCAAGGACGCGGGGGGGACGGCCCAGGCGGCCTAGGAAGCCGGTGCGGTCTTTCAAGCCCCGCCGCGGCGCCGTCCGACAAGGGACGATGCGGCCCCTGCCGCGCCGCGCGGTTGGATCCGCGCGTGACCACCGGCACGGAGGCCGCCCGGCGTGGAACGACTCCGCCAATCCCTGGCCACGATCCGCACCCATCTCGGTGCGCTGGGGCCCACGCAGAAACTTCTGATCGGGAGCCTCGCCATCATCCTTGTGATGGCCCTGTTCCTGGTCAGCCAGTACGCCCGCACGCCGAGCATGGTGGAACTCGTCCCGACCGGCTCCAGCGAGGATCAGCAGCGGGCCATCACCGTCCTGGCCGGCGCCGACCTGGGGGTGAAGGACGTGGGCGGCAGGGCCATGGTCCCGACCGAGAACCGCCTGGCCGCGTGGAGCCGCCTCAGCGAGTCCGGGCAGGGGCCGGCCAGCACCGCGCTCATGTTCGAGAACCTCATCTCGAAGCAGTCGTGGATGAACTCGGACAAGGTCAACGACGCGATGTACAAGCGGGCGCTCGAGAATGAACTGGGCGCGATCATCTCCGGCTACCACGGCATCCGCGACGCGAAGGTCATCCTCGACATCCCCGCGGCCACCGGGTTCGGCGCCGCCGCCCCGCGCCCCAAGGCCAGCATCACCCTGTTCTCCGATACGGGCGGGGCGGTGGACCAGAAGACCGTTGACGCCGCCGCCCGGTTTGTCGCCGGCGCCGTCTCGCGACTGGCGCTCGACCAGGTCACGGTCTCCGACGCCACCATCGGTGCGGCCCGTGCGGTCACCGACGACACTCGGATGATGGCCTCCACATACCGCGAGGCCTCCGCCGCGATGGAGCACGAGTTCCGCGACCGTATCTACAACCTGCTGTCCGACATCGAGGGGGTGGTGGTGGAGGTCACCGCGGACGTGGACGTCCGGCGCATCCGCGGGCAGGAGAACTTCAACCTGCCGGTCAAGGCCGGCTCGCTCGCGCTGATCGCCAGCGAGCAGGCGACCACCGCGACCGAGTCCACGGGCACCAGGTCCGCCGAGCCCGGCCTGCGCTCCAACACCGGGGCGGATATCAACGCGGGCGCCGCCGGCGCCGGGGCGCCGGCGTCCGAGACCAGCGAGACGCGGACTGAGTACGAGAACCACGTCGGCACCAAGGTCAGCCAGATCGACGATCCCCGCGGCAACGCCCTGTCCCTTGTCGCGACCGTCAGCGTGCCCCGCGGCTACATCCGGACGCTCATCGAGCATGAGAAGGAAGAGGCTGGCGCACCCGCCGCCGCCGGGAGCGCCACTCCACCGACCGAAGCCGAACTCAAAGCCCGCTTCGATGCCGAAAAGACCCGTATCGAGGAGGCCGTCCGCCCGCACCTCACCGCCCGCACCGCCGATGGCACCGCTGTCCCGGGCCAGGTCGTCGTCGTCATGTCCACCGGCCTGGCGGCCGCCGGCCTGGGCGGCGGATCATCCGGCGCCGGCTCCCTTGGCGGCGGCGGGGGTGGAGGCGTCGGCACCATCCTGGCCCTCGGCGGCGGCATGATCGACAAGGCCATCCTCGGCGCCCTGGCGCTGGTTGCCGTCGGCATGATGCTGCTGATGGTCAAGAAGGCCGGCAAGCGCACGGAACTCCCGACGGCCGAGGAACTGGTCGGCCTCCCGCCGGCTCTCAACACCCGCAGCGACCTGGTGGGCGAGGCCGACGAGACCGACACGCCGATCGAGGGCATCGAGGTCAACGAGGACGAGATGAAGGCCGGCAAACTCCGTGAGCAGGTCTCCGACCTGATCAAGAGCAGCCCGGACGTCGCCGGCCGCCTCCTGAACCGCTGGGTCACGACGGAGGACTGATGCCCCGCAAGCCGCACGACAAACTCCCGGCCACCGCCGCCGAACTCGACGGGGTGACAAAGGCGGCCGTGCTCCTGCTGGCGCTGGGGCCCGAAGACGCCTCGATGCTGCTGAAGCAACTGGCCCCGGAGACCGTCGAATCCGTGACGCGCGAGGTCGCGGGCCTTGGGCGCGTCCCCTCGCAACTCAGCGCCGCGGTGGTGGAGGAGTTCTACAGCCACACCATCGCCACCCAGTACGCCAACGAGGGCAACCTCGAGTACGCCAAGCAGATCCTCTCGCAGTCGCTCGACGGGCAGACCGCCGACCGCGTGCTCCAGCAGATCCAGACCCAGGTCCAGAAGAAGCCCTTCTCGTTCCTGCAGCGGGCCGACGGCGAGAACCTGCTCACCTTCATCCAGGACGAGCACCCGCAGACCATCGCCCTCATCCTCTGCCACCTGCCGCACCACAAGTCCTCGGAGATCCTCGTCGGCCTGCCCATGCAGAAGCAGATCGAGGTCATCAAGCGCGTCGCCAACATGGAGCAGACCAACCCGGACGTGATCCGCGAGGTCGAGCGCGGGCTGGAGTCGCGGCTGTCCAACATGCTCACGCAGTCGATGGAGAAGGCCGGCGGCGTGCCCACCGTCGCGGAGATCCTCAACCTCGCCGACCGCGCCACCGAGAAGACCATCATGGAGGGGCTCGAGGCCGAGGACCCCGACCTCGTGGAGCAGATCCGCCGCCTGATGTTCGTGTTCGAGGACATCCTGCTCGTCAACGACAAGGGCATCCAGGCGGTGCTCAAGGAAGTGGACAACGACGAACTGGCGCTGGCGCTCAAGACCGCGTCGCAGGAACTGCAGGCCAAGATATTCGCCAACATGTCCGAGCGGGCGGCCCAACTCATCAAGGAGGACATGCAGTACATGGGCCCGGTCCGCGTCAGCGACGTCGAGTCCGCCCAGCAACGCATCGTGGACGTCGTCCGCCGGTTGGAGGAGGCCGGCGAGGTCATGATCCAGGGCCGCGGCGGCGACGCGGAACTGGTGGTGTAAATGGCTCTCATCCGCCAGCACGACATCGCCGGGCGCGACGCGGTCGTGCTGGACCTGGGCGACCTGATGCGGCAGGGGGAGCGGATCAAGGCCGCGGCCCGCGCCGAGGCCGACCGCACCGCCGCCGCCGCCCGCGACGAGCGGGCCCGGATCGTCGCCGGCGCGGAGGAGGAGGGGCGCAAGCAGGGCCACGAGCAGGGGCTCGCCACGGGCCACGCCGAGGGGCTCGCCGCGGGCCGCGCCGAAGCGGTGGGGGAGTGGATGCCGCGGCTCGAGAAACTCGGGCAGGCCTGGGCCGCCGCCCTCGCCTCCTTCGAGGCGTCGCGTCAGCAGATGGTGCGCGAGGCACGCACGGAAGTCGTTCAACTCGCCGCCCTGGTCGCGGAGAAGGTCGCCAAGCGGGCCGTCGCGCTCAACGAGTCCGCCGCCGCCGACCAACTCGCCGCGATCCTCACCCTCATCACGCGCCCCACGCGCCTCGTCGTCACCGTCCACCCCGACGACGAGCCCGTCGTCCGCGAGGCACTCCCCGCGCTCGCCGCCCGCCTCTCGCCCGGCACGGACGCCGAGTTCGCGACCGACGCCACGCTCGACCGCGGCTCCTGCATCGCCCGCACGCCCGCCGGCGGCGAGATCGACGCCTCCATCGCGACCCAGATCGACCGGATTGCCGAGGCGCTGCTCCCGGGTGGCTCGGGCTCGGGTGGCTCGGGCTCGGGTGGCCCGGCGCTCCGCGCCGGTTCTTCTCCCTCCTCCCCCGCTCCCGGCGGGGGAGGTGGCGGCGCTTCGCCGCCGGAGGGGGCCTCTGCCTCTTCTTCCTCCCCCGCCCCCGGCGGGGGAGGTGGATTCGTCGCGTCAGCGACGAAGACGGAGGGGGCCGCTCCCCCTGCTCCTTCCAAGTCGCCCGCCGCTCGCAAGCGGAAGAAACCATGACCGTCCTCGCCGCGCCCCTGGCCGCCGCCGCGGGTGTCCAGCCGATGCGCGTCACCGGCCGCGTCGCCGCCCTCCGCGGCCTTACCGTCCTCGTCGATGACCTCCCTCTCCCCATCGGTGCGCTCGTCCAACTGGGTACCACCGCGCGCCGGCATCGGGGGGGGATGGCGGGTGGCGCCGGCACGCCGGCGGTGACCGCGGCTTCTGCTGCGCTCGATGACTCGCGGCCTGCGGCCCCCCTCGGCGAGGTCGTCGGCCTCACGAAGGATCACGCCGTCGTCATGATGCTCGGGCAGATCATCGGTGTCCGTGTCGGCGACCCTGTGGTCGGCCTGCAATCCCGCCAGACCGCGGCCGTCGGCGAGTCCCTCCTGGGCCGCGTGATCGACGGCCTGGGCCGCCCCATCGACTCGCTTGGCCCCGTCACCGAATCACAGCCCGCACCGCTCTCTCCGCCGCCCATCCCCGCGCTGCGTCGCCGACGCGTCACCCAGCCCATGCACACCGGCCTGCGGGCCGTGGACCTCATGTGCACGCTCGGCCGCGGGCAACGCATCGGCATCTTCGCCGGTCCCGGTGTCGGCAAGAGCACGCTGCTCGGCCAGATCGCGCGCCACGCCGAGAGCGACGTGAACGTGATCGCCCTGATCGGTGAGCGCGGGCGCGAGGTGAGAGACTTCATCGAGGATTGCCTGGACCCCGCCGCTCTGGCCCGCTCGGTCGTCGTCGTCGCCACCGGCGACGAGTCGCCGTTGCTGAGGGTCCGCGCCGCCCTCTCGGCGTGCTCGATCGCCGAGCACTTCCGCGATGCGGGGCGCGACGTCCTGCTGATGATGGACTCCGTCACCCGCTTCGCGCACGCCCAGCGCCAGATCGGCCTGTCCGTGGGCGAGCCCCCCGCTACCAAGGGCTACACGCCGAGCGTTTTCGCCCAGTTGTCGCTGCTGCTGGAGCGTGCGGGGGCGGTGGAGTCTTCATCCTCCCCCGCTCCCGGCGGGGGAGGTGCCGCGGCTTCCGCGGCGGAGGGGGCTTCTTCTCACTCGACCACTCGACCACTCGACCACTCGGCCACTCATCCCGGCTCCATCACCGCCCTCTACACCATCCTCGTCGAGGGCGACGACCTGACGGAGCCGGTGTCCGACGCGGCCCGGGGCATCCTCGACGGTCACGTCATCCTCTCTCGCAGACTCGCCCAGCGGGCCCACTACCCGGCCATCGACGTGCTCGACTCCGTGAGCCGCGTCGCCGACGACGTGTGCGATACCACCCACGCCGCGGCTCGTCGCCAGGCCATGCGGCTGCTCGCGGTGTACCGCGAGATCGAGGACCTGGTGCAGATCGGGGCCTACGCCGCGGGGAGCAACCCCGAGGCCGACGCCTCCATCGCCTACTACCCGCGCCTCACCGAACTCCTGCGCCAGGGGCGCGACGAGACCGCACCCTTCGATCAGGCCCGCGACCGCCTCATCAAGATCGTGCTGGAGGCCAGCGACATGTTGCAACGGAAGAAGATCAAATGAGGGGTCCACGAGTGCCCGGGCGATGGTTGCTGCTCCTGACTCCTGACTCCTGACTCCTCCCCATGGCACGGTTCCGCTTTCGTCTCCAGCCCGTCCTTGAACACCGGCGAACGCTCGAGCGAGAGCGCCAGCGAAACGTCGCCGCGATTGAACTGGAACGCCTGGACGCGGAGAACACCATCCGGGCGATCCAAGCGGAGGTGGAACGTGAGAACCGCGAACTCCGTGCGACCCTTTCCTCCGGTGATTTCCGCATGACCCGCGCCCACGCGGCCCGGATCGCCCAACTCCACGCCGACGCCCGCCGCCGCGTTCTGCACCTGTCCGGCGTCCTGGCCCGCCTGGATGCCGCCCGTGCCGAACTCTTGGGGGCTACCCGCCGCCGCAAGGCGGTGGAACTCCTCCGCGACCGCCGCCTCGAGGAATGGCGACTCGCGGAGTCTCGCCGCGAGGCCGCCGCGGTCGATGAAATCAGCGTGATCCGCGGCAATCCCGCCGCCGAGGCCGCACCATGAAGACCATCTGGACCATCCTCTCCGTCCTGGCCGTCGCCAACCTGCTCGCCCTGCTCGCCCTTGTCGGCTGGCTCAAGACCTCCGGCCGCCTCGACATGGATCGCATGCGCGAGATCCGCCACGTCTTCTCCACCACGCTCGCCGACGACGTTGCCAGGCAGGAACGGGACACCGCTGCCGCGAAAACCGCGGAAGCGAAGGCGAAGGAGGACGCCAAGGTCGGCACGGCGCCGATTCCCGCGGCCGGCCTCCTCGAATCGCAGCGCGGCCAGGCCATGCTGGACACCCAGCGCGAGCAGCGGCTCCAGCGTGAGATCGGGGACCTCCGCCGCACGCTGCAGGCCGAACGCCAGCAACTCGACAAGGACAAGGCGGACTTCGCTGCCCTCAGGGCCGGCTGGGAGAAGGACCGTGCGGAGATCCTTGCCAGCGCCCGCGACGAGCAGTTCCAGAAAACCCTCGGCACCTATGAGCAGCTCAAGCCCGACAAGGCCAAGGTCGCCCTCAAGCAACTCCTGGAGAGCGGGGAGGAATCCCGGGTGATTGCCTACCTCGACGGCATGGCCGACCGCACCCGAACCAAGATTATCGACGAGTTCATCAAGGATGACCCGAAACTGGCCGCGGACTTGCTGGAACGCCTTCGAGCCCGCGGGGTGGAACCGCGCGGGACCGAAGGGTCCCCCTGAATGCACGGTTCCACAACCCCCGCTGAGACAGTCCTGAACGAGCCCCGGGTGTCCGCGAGGGGGCATATCCCGAGCACACGGGCTGCCGTCGCGTCCACACCCTTTGCTCACCGTCTGTCCTCCGCCCGCGCATGGGCTGCGCAGGGCGAGCACGATCCGCGCCGGCGCACCCGCGCCGATCTTGCCGCGCTCGCTGTTCAGGAACTCTCGTCCCGTCAGGACCACTCGCCCTCCGCCGCCGTGAAGACCGCCGAATCGGCACTGGCCGAGGACCGCGCGGGCCGCGCGGCCCCGGACTTCGCGGGCCGCCCCCGAGGGGCAGCCATCCCGCAGGTTCATTCGGCATCCAGCCCCGCCGCCCCCGCCAGTGCGACGCCCGTGCCCGGCGGCACGCCGACCACGCCCAGGGATACGCAAGCGCCGGCGGGCGGGCCGAAGCCGCAGTCGGGGATTGCGCAGACGTCCACCCAGCCCCCAGAGCCGCAGGCCACCCCAGAAACAACGGCAGTTCCAGCGAGTTCCACCGTCGCCACGGCCGCGGCACCGGTCCCCACGGTGTCCCAGGTCGCACCTCCGGGCGCCCCGGCCGCGGCACCCGTCGCGAGAGCCGGGGAGGGTCGCGCGCAGACCGCCGCTCTGCGCCGTCCTGCACCGCCCCGCCTCTTCCGGGCTGAGGAGGCGGATTTCGCGCGACAGGTCAGCCGCGCCATGGCCGCCTCCCTCCGCCAGCGGGGCGGCACCGTCACCATGCGCCTCGCGCCGGATGCGCTCGGGCAGGTTCGAGTTGCGCTGACGCTGCACGGTGGCCGCGTGGACGCCACTTTCGAGGCCACGACGGACCAGGCACGCAAGTTGCTTGAGGGCAACATGACCGTGCTCAGGGCTGCGCTGGAAGCGCACGGCCTGACGGTCGATCGGCTCGGTGTCCAGGCCACGGAGGGCCACGCGCACCACGACCCGGGGACCGGGCAGTTGAGCCCAGACAGCGGCGGAGGCCGCGCCGGAGGAGGAGGGGGTCATGCCGCGTCGGAGCACGCGGGGCAGCACGAAGGGGCCGGCGGCACGGATGCCCGCGGCCTCACCCTGGGCGACGATCCGGCGGAGCCGACGCGCCACGGGCCATTGTTCACGGGCGGAGCCCACGGAATCCGCCTGCGCCTCGATGCCGTCGCGTGACGGCGCGAGCCGCGGGAGAGGTGGAGGTTCCTCATGGCCGCCGTCAATGCTCTCGGTGCGCAGTCGCAGTCACCATCGGCCCGGCCCAGCGCGTTCAGCGCGCTGGCCTCCGAGGACTTTGTGAAGATCATCTTCACGGAACTGGGCAACCAGGACCCGCTCCAGCCCAGCGACTCCAAGGACCTGCTGGCGCAACTCTCCAGCCTCCGCACCATCCAGTCGGACATGGACATGTCCACACGCCTCCAGTCCCTGGTCGCGCAGAACGAACTCGCGTCGGCCTCCGGCCTCATCGGCCGCTCCGTCAGCGGCATCAGTGATGACAACCAGCGCGTCTCCGGCAGCGTCGAGTCCGTATCGCGCACCGCCCAGGGCGCTACGCTCAACATCGCCGGTGGCAAACGCATCCAGATGAAGAACGTGGACCAGGTGCTCGCCCAGGGAGCGGCCGCGTGAACCCCGCTCTCGGCCTGCTCGGCCTGCTGGGGCTCGGCGGCTCCCGGCACGCCCCGAAGGTGGACCCCGCCCGGGCCTCCGTCGGCGCCGAGTTCGCCTCACTCCTGGAGCGGGCCCGCAAGGGTGACCTGTCAAGCGGCCTGCCCGTCTCGATCGCCCGCGGCTCGCCGATCGAACTCACACCCGAGCAACTCGCCAGAGTTGCCGCCGCGACCGACCGGGCGGAGGCCCGGGGCGGCACCCGTGCCCTTGTCCTCGTCGATGGCATGGCGCTCCGGGTGGACGTCGCGGCACGCCAGGTGTTGGAACGGGTTGACCTTGCATCGGGCCTCGCGCTCACCGGCATCGACGCCTTCGTGACCGCCCCGGACAACCCGGAGGACGGTCCTGTTCCTCTCCCCGGCTCCGCCACCGCCGCGATGAATGCCTCGCTCCTGCGCACGCTCTCCCATGTCGATGACGACCCCGCGATCCAGGGCGGTGTCCGGCGCCCCGCTTAGCCACCTTGTCGGCACCGCTCTCCAGCGCGGTGTGATTCCTTGCCCGCCCCTTCACCGGCCTGGAGACCGGTGCCACGGGACCGACGCATGGCCTCCAGCACCGCGCTCTTCACCGGCCTCTCGGGCCTCAACGCCAATGCCCGCAGCCTGGACGTCATCGGCAACAACATCGCCAACTCCAACACGACGGCGTTCAAGTCCAGCCGGCTGATGTTCCAGAACATGTTCAGCCGCACGCTCTCTGGTGGTTCACCGCCCGCGGAGACCACCGGCGGCACCAACCCCTACCAGATCGGCCTGGGCGTGAGGGTCGCGGGCACCCAGCGCAACTTTTCCGGCGGCACCATCAGCGCCACCGGTGACGGGCGCGATCTGGCCCTCGAGGGCCGCGGGTTCTTTATCGTGCAGCGCGGGGCCGACACGCTGTACACCCGCGACGGCGCCTTCCGGCAGGACGATACCCAGCAACTCGTCACGATCGACGGCGACCTGGTTCAGGGCTTCGGTGTGGACGAGGATTTCAACATCATCCCCGGCACGCTGACCAACCTCACCATCCCGCTGGGTGGGCTGACCCTCGCGGAGGCCACGACCACGGCCCGCTTTGCCGGCAACCTGAACGCCGGCGGCGACGAGGCGACGCGCGGCGCCAGTGTGGACCTCCTTGGAACCGCCACGGACGGCCTCGCCCTGATCCCCGGCGCCACGGTTCCCGCGGGCGCGGGCCACAGCCTCGAAACAGGGAGCCTGCTTACGGAAATCGAGGACCCGGCCCAGGCCGGCACCCCCCTCTTCGCGGCGGGCCAGATGATCGAACTCCGCGGCGCGGAGAAGGGCACCGGCGTCGTGCCCACGGCGCGGCTCACCGTGGCCGCGACGACCACGGTCCAGAACCTCATGGACTTCTTCCGCGATGCACTGGGGCTCCAGACCACGATCACGAACCCGACCGGCGCGCCCCCCGGCGTCACCCTCAACCCGACGACCGGTGTGGTCACGCTGACCGGCAACACCGGCACCGTGAATGACCTCGTGATCGACCCGACCGATCTACGCCTGCTGGATTCCGCCGGGGTCTTCATCCGTCAGCCGCTTGTCACCGACAAGAGCGTGTCCGCCGACGGTGAATCCATCCGGACCTCCTTCGTCGCCTACGACTCGCTCGGCACACCCGTCGTCGTCGACCTGGCCATGGTCCTGGAGAACGCCAGTTCGGCCGGTACGCAGTGGCGTTATTACGCGGAATCCGACGGCGATTCCGATCTTTCCACGGCCGTCGCTACCGGCACGCTCCAGTTCGACACCCTCGGCGAACTCCAGACCACCGCCCCGATCCCCATCCAGATCGATCGCACCGGCCTTGGCCCCGGTACTCCGCTCGCCATCGCCCTGAACTTCGGCGGCCCGGGGGGGGACGGCGACACGCTCACCGCCCTTACCGACGATGAATCGGCCATCGCCTCTACATTTCAGGACGGTGCGCCCATCGGCACCCTGTCCGGCTTCGCCATTGATACCGACGGGGTCATCATCGGCGCCTTCACCAACGGCCAGACCCGAACCCTCGGCCAGGTCGCGCTCGCCACCTTTACCAACCAGGATGGCCTGGTGGACGAGGGTGACAACCTTTACCGTGTCGGCGCCAACAGCGGGCCGGCCCAGGTCACCACCGCCGGCACTCTGGGCACCGGACGGATCGTGGCCGGCGCCCTGGAGTCATCGAACGTGGACCTTTCCCAGGAGTTCATCAACATGATCCTGGCCTCCACCGGTTATAGCGCCTCGTCGCGCGTCATCCGCACCACCGACGAACTGATGCAACAACTCCTCGTCCTCGGCCGATAACCGTTGCAGCGCGGCCGCCCGCTGGGGCGCCTCCGCGTCGCAAGACGCTGTCCGCGACAACAGGCATCGCCGAAGCCCGCACACTGCCCGCTGATCCGTGCCGTGAGGGCGCCATGTTCCCGGTGGGCGCGAACCCTTCGCCGCGTCCGTCCGGAGCGCATTTTCCGCCTGTTCCCGCGGCGCGAGCGGGGAAAGCCCTTCGGTCCGTGAAGCCGCATACCCCGCACGCCCGATCCACCCTTCCAGAGGCGCGCGTCGCAGAGGGAGCCGAGAATGAGCAAGACGTACTTCACCGTCCCGGTCATTGTGGCCGCCTGCCTGGCCGCCGCGGCCGCCCTCGCGGTTGCCTGGGTCGGCTCCGTCCAGCCCGTGCAACTCGCGACGCTGGGCATCATCCCGGCGGCCGCCATCGGGGCCGCGATCATCGCCACGCGCATCCTCCGCCTGGACCGCATGGTCGGCCGCCTCATGTTCGCCTCCACCCGCGACCCGGAGGCGATCATCGAGCGCATGGTGAAGTACGCCGACATCGCGAGCACCAGCGGCCTCAGCGACCTCGCGGCGCACATCCCGAGGGACGAGGACACGCTCATCCGGCAGGGCGTGCTGCTCGCGGCCGCGAACACCCCGGCCGAGAGAATCCGCGAGGACCTGGACGCCAGCGTTGAGCAGTTGATGGTTCAGCGCACCGGCGGCCATCGCGCCATTCTCAGCGTGCTCCGCATCGCACCCTCCGTGGGCCTGTTCGGCCTGGTGCTCTGCACGGCCGTGCTGCTCCTGTCGGGCGCCAAGCCCCTGAGCGACATCTCCGCGTCCCTCACGATGTACCTCACGCTTTCCGGCTGCCTGCTGGTGACACTGCTCCTGGGCCCCGCCTTCGAGGGGCTGGCACGCAATGACTCCGCCGAGATCCTGGCCCGCACGATGATCGCCGAGGGCCTGACCTCCATCCGCGCCCGCCAGCACCCGCGTTCGGTGGAGACGCGCCTCCGTGCCATGGTCCTGGCCGCGGGCGCCGAGGACATCTCCCACTCTCTCGCGGCGTAGCAAGCGAACCGGACGGCCGCGATTCGGCGCCGCATTCATTGCCCGACGCGGGCCCCTGGCCGCGACCCGCGTCTTCGGGACGATTCGGCGGCATGGTCCGTTTTCGGACCTGCACCGAGCGACCCGGAACCTGTGCGGCTCGCGCGACCGTCAACACCGCGGAACGCACCGAGGCCCGGTTCACCATCGCGACCCCTGCGCCGGACGGTCCGATGATGACTGACGCGGCCAGGGCCGCGTGGAGGACGAGGCCATGGCCGACAAGCCCGAGAAGGCGCCCGCCGAAGCGCCCAAGCCCGACGCCGCCGCGGCGGCGACCAAGAAAAAATCCCCGATCAAACTCATCGCCATTGTCGGCGGCCTCATGGTCGCGGAGGGCGCCGGCGCGGTCCTGCTGCTCGGCGCCATGGGCCCGAAGCCCCAGACGGCGGTCGCCGACATCCACGAGGACGAACACGCCGAGTCTGTGACTTCCGTGGAGATCCCCGTCGCCGACGAGCGCTTCCAGAACATGCAGACCGGGCGCGTCTGGACCTGGGACATCGCCGTTGTCCTCAAGGTGAAACCCAAGAACGAGGAGGTCATCACGTCCGTTCTCGAGAAGCGCGCCGCCGAGATCAAGGAGGGCCTCTCGCAGATCGTCCGCAAGGCCCAGCACAACCACCTCAAGGAACCGGAACTGACGACCCTCAGCCGCCAGATCACCGCGTTTCTCGACAAGATGTTCGGCCAGGACGCCGAGGGCAATAGCCGCATCGAGCGTGTGATCATCCCCAAGTGCAAGGGCATCCAACTCGAAACGTGACCCGGGGTGTGATCGCACGCTCGGGCGGCGACACGGGACTTGCGCAGAAACGGCGCGATCCGCTCCATCGAGCGGCTCATGCGCTCCGGTGCGCTTGTGGCCTTCTTTTCTGACGCTCTTGACCCCTCGCACCCGATCCAACCGAAGCGACGGCGCCGATCCCGCGTGATCGGCGCATCCCTTGCGCACTCGGTGCGGAGCACCGGTTCCCATTGCCAGGACGGCCCATGCCCGACGACGCCAAGACCAAGCCCGCCGACCCGAAAGCGCCCGCCGCTGCCGAGGCCGCGGTCCGCGCCGCTGAGGATGCCCTGAAGGCCGGCGCGGCGGCCGCAGAATCCGGGGCCGCGGCACTCTCCGCGGTCGAGTCCGCCCTCCGCGAGAAGGCGGGCGGGGAGATGGGCGACGGCCCCGCCCCCTTCGAGCCCCCGCCCTTTGAGAAGGCCCCGAAGGCCGAACCGCCCAAGGGCATCGACCTCCTCTCCGACGTCAACCTCAACGTGAAGATCGAACTCGGTCGCACCCGCATGGTGGTCGAGGACGTCCTCAAACTCTCCGAGGGCGCCGTCATCGAACTCGACAAACTGGCCGGCGACCCCGTCGACGTCTACGTCAATGACCGTCCGGTCGCCCGGGGCGAGGTCCTGGTCCTCAACGACAACTTCTGCGTCCGCATCAACGAGATCATCGCCGGCGCGATCGACGCTCCGGACGTGCAGACTGCCAAGTCCAAGGCCGGATGAACGCGGGCGGAGCCCGCGACGATGCGCCACGGAGGGCGCGACCGATGTGTGTCCCGCGGCTGATCCTGGTCCTCTTGATCAGCGGCACCGGATTCCAACCGGTGACCGCCCAGGACAGTGGCACCGGCCTCCAGGCGGAACACCGGCAGGGTGCCGTTGCCGCTGAACCCCACCGGCCGGATGCCGGCGCCGCAGAGTCTCAGCCTCTTGGCCCAGCGCGCCCCGCCGCCACGGCCTCCGAACCCTCGCCGCCGCCACCCTCCGCGCAGGTCGGACGCACGATCTGGTCGCTCACCGTCGTCCTCGCGCTCGTGGTCGTCGCCGGTATCGCCGTCCGCACCGCGGCCAAACGCTCGGGCGGAATCCGCGCCTCACTCGGCGCCGGCGGGCGGAGCCCGGCAGGCCTGATGGAAATCCTGGGGCGCTACCCGGTCGGCCGCGGGACCACGCTCGTGCTGCTGCGTCTGGAACGCCGCATCCTCCTGCTCTCGCAATCTTCCACCGGGCGGCTCGGTCTCGGCGCCACCTTCAGCACGCTGACCGAGATCACCGATCCGGAGGAGGTCGCTGCAATCCTCACCAAGTCCCAGGATGAGGGCGGCGAGTCCACTAGCGCCCGATTCCGCTCCTTCCTTTCCGCCTTCGATCGAGCCTTGCCCACCGACGCGCCGACCCTCCGCCCGTCGCGTGCCACGCCCGCCGGCGACCGCGTCGAAGTCTGGGATGCCCGCGCCGACATCCCTGTCGTCGACCTCACGGGTCGGTCGGCTCTTCGGGCCGACACCGCCGGCCCCATCGGCACCCTTCGCAAGCGTCTCGGCGCACTCCGCGTAGGGGGGGGTGGTGCCGCATGATCCAGACCTTGCGGGCCGGGCGTCTGGCTTGCCTCCTCATCCTCCTCGTGCCCGTCCCCTTTGCCCGCGCCCAGTATGGCCCGCCGGCCGACGGCCGTCCCGTACCCATGCCCGCGCCAATGAGCGTCCCGGCGTTTCTCCTCGGCCGCGGCCTCGCTGACCCTCAGGCCATCAACCCGCTCTCTGTGCTTGCCGGTGCCGCGGAGACGGTGCAGCGCGCCGCCGCCGGCCCCGCCCCCGGCGCATCCCAACCCCAGGGCCTCTCCGGCGCGATGAGCATCATGCTCGTCCTGACGGTCATCACCCTGGTCCCCTCGATCCTCCTGATGTGCACCTGTTTCGTGCGCATCCTCGTTGTCCTCGCTCTTCTCCGCCAGGCCCTGGGCACGCAGTCTCTGCCGCCGCCGCAGGTCATGCTCGCCCTCTCGCTCTTCGTCACGCTCCTGGTCATGTCGCCCACCATCGACCGTGTGTACAAGGAGGCGGTCGTCCCCTACCAGAAGGGCGAGATCACCGGCCTTGACGCGCTCTGGGAACGCGGGAAGCAGCCCGTCCGTGATTTCATGTTCAACCAGATCGAGGCCACCGGCAACTGGTCCAGCGTCTACATGATGCTCGACTACCGCGGCATCGACACCAGCGAGCCCGCGCGCCTGACCCGCGCGGACGTGGACATGGTCTCGCTGATCCCCGCCTTCATGCTCAGCGAACTGAAGACCGCGTTCCTCATGGGCTTCCGCGTCTACCTGCCCTTCCTTGTCATCGACATGGTCGTGTCCACCATGCTCATCTCCATGAGCATGATGATGCTGCCGCCCGTCATGATCAGCCTCCCGTTCAAACTCCTCCTCTTCGTCCTCGTGGACGGCTGGGCGCTGGTGGTCGGCAGCCTCATGCGCAGCGTCGTCCAGGAGCCGGTCGCGGCCGCAACGCACGCGGCGGTGTGGCCGGTTGTGCAGCCGGTCCTGGCCGCAGCGGGGGCCGCATGAACTACGACGAAGCCACACTCACCCTTGTCCGCGACGCCCTCCTCATGTCGCTGAAGATCGCCGCCCCCATCCTGGCCGCCGGTGTCGCCATCGGTCTCATCGTCAGCATCCTCCAGTCCGTCACCTCCATCCAGGACCAGACCATCACATTCGTCCCCAAGATCGTGGTGATGGTCCTGGTCGCCGCCATTCTTCTCCCCTGGATCACCATGCGTCTTGTGGAGTTCGCCGCCGCGCTCTTCCGCCTCGCCGGTTGACCATGATCTCACTCGGGCCCATCCTGTGGCACGCCGCACCATTCGTGCTCGTCCTGACCCGCCTCGGCGGGCTCTTCGTCCTCACCCCGCTGCTCGCCAACCGCAGCGTGCCGCTCAGGGCCCGCGCCCTGCTGGCGATCGTCCTCTCCGCCGCCCTCTACCCCACGATCCCCGCGGCCGCCCAGGCGCCGCCCGACACGTCGCTCCTCATGCTCGCCCCGATGGTCGCCGGCGAGTTTCTCATCGGCCTGCTCATCGGTTTCACCGCGGCGATCCCGATCATGGCCATGGACCTGGCGGGCTTTGTCGTCGGCTACCAGATGGGCCTGGGCCTGGCCCGCGCCTACAACCCCGAGGCCGACGCCGATACCGATCTGCTCGGCCAACTCCTCATCTACGTCGGGCTGGGCGCCTTCCTGGCTCTCGGCGGCCTCGAGGCGGTGTTCTCCTCGCTCGCCCGCAGTTTCGCGCACATGCCTCCCGGCCACCTCGCTCTCACCGACCTTCCGATTCAGTCGCTGCTCGCGGTTCTGACGTCCGGGTTCGAACTGGCCATCCGCGTCTCGGCCCCTGCCCTGGGCATCATCATGCTGCTGCTGATCGCCATGGGCTTCATCATGAAGACCATGCCGCAGATCAACGTCCTTTCCGTCGGCTTCTCGATCAAGATCATCTTCGGCCTGCTCATGCTGACCGCCGCGCTCCCCGCTGTGCAGCAGGCCGCCGCCACCGGCATCACCAGCGCTCTGGGCGGCACCGCTCTCCGGGGCGGTGAGCCGTCCGCTGGCCGAATGACCGCTGCCGCCACGGGGATCCCGTAATGGCCGAGGAAATGGGCGAACGCACCGAGCAGCCGACCGCACGCCGCCTCTCCGAGGCCCGCGGCCGCGGCCAGGTGGCCAAGAGCCAAGACCTGGCCTCCGCGCTCGACCTTGTCGGCGGCGTGCTCCTGATCGTCTTCTTCGGGGGTTCCGCGATCACCGTCCTGGCCGCGATCATGCGGCGCGTCCTCGGCGACGGCGCCGGAAACCCGGTTGACCCGGCCTCTATTCGCGCCCTGCTCATCTCAACGGGCCTTCAGGCCGGCTGGATCATCGGGCCGGGCCTGGCCATGATGCTGCTGGTCGGCGTTCTTGCACACGGAGGCCAGGTCGGCTGGCTCTTTACCACCGAGCCGCTCTCACCGAAGTTCACGAGGCTCAACCCCGTCGCGGGGCTCAAGCGGCTCCTGAGCACGCGCAACCTCGTGAAGGCCGCGCTCAACGTCTGGAAACTTGCCCTGACCGGCCTTATCGCCGCGCTCGTCATACGCCATCAACTGGACGAACTCGCCGCGCTCCCCCGGCTCGCGATGGCGCCGGCGCTCTACCTCCTGGCCCTCAAGGCTCTCGAACTGGTCCTCTGGCTCCTGCCGCTGCTCGTCCTCATCGGTGTCATCGACTGGATGTACCAGCGCTGGCAGCACACCCGGGATCTCCGCATGACCCGCCAGGAAGTGAAGGATGAGCGACGCTCCAGCGAGGGCGACCCGGAGGTGAAACGCCGCCGTTTCCGCATGGCCTACGAGATCGCGATGCAGCGCATCAACCAATCCGTGCCGCAGGCCGACGTGATCGTCACCAACCCCACGCACTATTCCGTTGCCCTCCGCTACGACCAGGCCACTATGCGCGCCCCGAAGGTCGTGGCCAAGGGCGCCGACCACATGGCCTTCCGCATCCGTCATGTGGCCGTCCGCTCCGGTGTGCCCATCGTGGAGCGGCCGCCGCTGGCCCGCGCTATCTACCACAATGTCGAGGTCGGTCAGGAAGTCAGCCCCGACCTTTACGAAGCCGTCGCCGAGGTCCTCGCCTACGTCTACCGCATCGCCGGCAGGGCCGCGTAATGGAGAGCGCTTAGTTGGCCAAGGCCCCCGCCAACCGACCCCGCCCCAAACCGACCGCCCCCGCCGTGGCTGCCGCGCGCCCCGCCCTTTCCGCCGCCGCGAGCAGCCCGGCCTGGGCCCAGTGGGTCCACAGGTCCCGCGGCCTGATCGTGCCCATCGGCTTCGTCCTGCTCCTGGCCGTGATCGTCGTTCCCGTTCCGCCCTTCGTCCTCGATCTCCTGATCAGCCTGAACATCAGCCTCTCGGTCATCATCCTCCTGACCACGATCTACATGGATCATCCTCTGGAGTTCAGCGTCTTCCCCTCCCTGCTCCTGGCAACCACGCTGTTCCGCCTGGTCCTGAACATTGCATCCACCCGCCTCGTCCTCACCGCGGATGCCCCCACGCCCGAGGCCGCGATGCACGCCGCCGGCCACGTCATCGCTGCCTTCGGCAACTTCGTCGCGGGCTCCTCGCTCTTTGTCGGTATCGTCATCTTCCTCATCCTCGTCATCGTCCAGTTCGTGGTGATCACCAAGGGCGCCACGCGCATCAGCGAGGTCGCCGCCCGCTTCACCCTTGATGCCATGCCCGGCAAGCAGATGGCGATCGACTCCGACCTCTCCGCCGGCATCATCGACGAGGCCGAGGCCCGCAAACGCCGGGAGGACATCCGCCGAGAGGCTGACTTCTTCGGCGCCATGGACGGCGCCAGCAAGTTCGTCCGGGGCGATGCCGTCGCTGGCATCATCATCACCGCCATCAACATCATCGGCGGCTTCGCCGTCGGCGTCATCGAACGCGGCTGGCTCGCGGCCAAGACCGCCGAGACCTTCACGAAACTGACCATCGGCGACGGCCTGGCCGCCCAGATCCCCTCGTTCGTCATCGCTATCGCCTCCGCCCTCATCGTCACCCGGTCCGGCTCCAAGGACCAGCTCGGCAACGAGCTCACGGACCAACTCGTCGCCCAACCCCGCGGCCTGGTCATCACCGCCGCCTTCCTCCTGCTCCTTTCGTTCACGCCCCTTCCCACCGCGCCGCTCGTCGCGACCGCCACCGTCCTGGGCGGCATCGCCTTCATGATGAACCGCGGCCGGCGCGCCGCCGCCGCTGCCCAGCGGGCTCAGGAAGAGGCCGCCGCCGCGGGAGGGGCCGGGTCCGCCGTCCAGCCGATCGAGTCCCTCCTCAAACTCGACACCCTTGAACTCGAGGTCGGCTATGGCCTTGTCTCCCTCGTGGATGCCGGCCAGGGCGGCGACCTGCTCGACCGTATCTCCGCCCTCCGCCGCCAACTGGCCCTCGAACTGGGCCTGGTCATGCCCCCCGTCCGCATCCGCGACAACATGCAACTGGAGGCCCACGATTATCGCGTGAAGATCCGCGGCAACACGGTTGCCGGCGGCCAGGTCCGCCCGGGCATGTTGCTCGCCATGGATTCCGGCATCGCGGGCGGGCCCGTCGAGGGCGACCGCACGAAGGAACCCGCCTTCGGCCTCGATGCCTGGTGGATCAATCCCTCCCTGCGTGCCCGCGCCGAGGGACTGAACTACACGGTCGTGGATCCTACCAGTGTCCTGGGTACCCACCTGACGGAGATTGTCCGTTCCCAGGCGGCGGAACTGCTGACCCGCGACGAGGTGAACAACCTGATCGAGCAACTCAAACTCAAGGCCCCCAAACTTGTCGAGGAGACGATCCCGACCATCGTCAAGACCGCCGACCTGCAGAAGGTCCTCCAGAACCTGCTCCGCGAGCGCGTCCCCATCCGCGATACCGAAACCATCATCGAGACCCTTGCCGACTGGGCCCCCAGGACCAAGGACCTCGATGTCCTTACCGAGTACGTCCGCAACGCCCTCCGGCGCACCATCAGCCTGCAGCACGCCGTCACCACTCCCCAATCCGGCGAGGGTGCGGTGGCCTCCAGGCCCAGGATCACCTGCGTCACCCTCGACCCCGCCCTCGAAGACCAGGTCGCCGCCTTCATCGACCGTGGCGCCGCCGGTACCGTCGTGAACATGCCGCCCCGTGTCGCCACCCGCATCACCGAGCGCATCCTTGAGTCGATGCGCGTGCTGACCGCCGGCGGCCACCAGCCGGTCATCGTTGCCTCCCCCCAGGTCCGGGCCGTCGTCCGGCAGTTGCTGGAGCCGCACCTGCCCACGGCCGCCGTCCTGGCATACAACGAGATCATCCCGACCGTTGAAGTCGAGTCCGTCGCCCTCGTCACACCCCCCACGGAGAAACCCGCCGCGGTTGCCGCCTGAGTTCTCACTTCTCCCGCTTGACGCCCCCTCCGTCCGATTGCATACTGACGCCCCCGGCAGGACGCCGGGTCAACCGAAGAGGCACGGATGCCCGAGATGACTCTCAAGACCTACCGCGCCCGCACCATGGGCGACGCCCTGGCCGAAGTCAAGAAGGATCTCGGCAAGGACGCGGTCATCCTCCACACCAGGGCCTACAAGGTCGGCGCCTGGCTCGGCTTCGGCGGCCGCCCCATCGTCGAGATCACCGCCTCAACAACCCCATCACGCGGCACAGGCGGCCCGTCGATCTCGATCCCGCCTCCTCGTTCATACGGCAACCCTGCCTCGACGCCGCCGCACAGCCAAGGGAATGGGTCCGCCGGCCGTGCGCGAGATTCCTTCGTTGCGGCCATCCCGCGGGGCTCGGGCGACCCCCCCGCGCCTCCCATTCCCACCGCTGTTTGTGGCACCGGCGTCCCGCCGGTGTCTACCCCGACTCCCCGTCCCCGCGCCGACCTGTCCGCGGCTTCGACCCGCCCCGCCGCTCCTTCTGACTCGCTCGAACGCGAACTCGACTCCATCAAGCGCATGGTCAGCCAGGTGCTCCGCAACTCCCGCCAAAGCCAGGCCGCCACCCTCACACCCGGCCTGGACCACGACGCCCTGGTCGGCCATTACCTGCGCCTGCTGGAGGCCGAGGTTGCCGGTGAGATCGCCGACGAAGTCATGTCCCGAGTCCGCGATGAACTCTCCAGCGGCGAGATGCGCGACGACGGGGTGGTGCACGAGACCGTCCTCCGCCATCTTGCCGCCATCATCCCCTCGGGCGACGACGTTCCGCGCCCGGCGGCGGAACATGACGGGCGCCCGCTCACCATCGCCCTCGTCGGTCCCACGGGCGTCGGCAAGACCACCACCATCGCCAAACTCGCTGCGGCGTACAAACTCCGCCACGGCAAGAGGGTCGCGCTCGTCACGATCGACACCTACCGCATCGCCGCCGTCGACCAACTCCGCACCTACGCGGAGATCATCGGCCTCCCGCTGAGGGTCGCCCTTACGCCGACCGACATGGCCTCCGCGTGCGAATCCCTGCGCGACCACGACGTCGTCCTCATCGATACCGCGGGCCGCTCGCCCGCCGACGCCGGACGAATCTGCGAACTCCGGTTGTTCCTGGCCGCGGCCCAGCCCCACCAGACCCACCTGGTCCTCTCGGGCACGTCGAGCGAGGCCGTCATGATCGACGCCGCCGCGAAGTTCTCCGCCGTCACCCCGGATCGTGTGATCTTCACCAAACTCGACGAGGCGGTGAACTACGGCGTGCTCTTCGGCGTCGCCCGGCGCATCGCCCTGCGGCTCTCCTACGTCACCACCGGCCAGGAGGTCCCCGACCACATCGAGATGGGACGCCCGGACCGCCTCGCGCGGCTCGTGCTTGACGGGAGCCGCGCCCGATGAGCGGCCTGCTCATCAGCCCGCCCCCCCCCGACCAGGCCTCGCGCCTCCGCGCGATCTGCACGGCCGTGCCGCCGACGACCGCTCCCAGCGGCCGGTGCCCGACCGAACGCGCCGCACCCCCGCCCCGCACCGCCCGGGTCATCGCCGTGTCTTCCGGCAAGGGCGGTGTCGGCAAGACCAACACCTGCGTCAACCTCTCCATAGCACTGGCCCGGCTCGGCCGCCGCGTCAGCCTGCTTGATGCTGACCTCGGCATGGCCAACGCCGACGTGCTCTGCGGTCTCATGCCCGCGCGCCGCCTTGACGCCCTGCTCCGCGAGTCGCGTCGCCCCATCACACTCGCGGAACTCGCGGTCGACGCGCCGGGCGGCTTCCGCCTTGTGCCCGGCGCCGTCGGCGTCGAGCGGATGGCCGACCTCGGACCCGCCGACCGTGCCCGTCTCCTGGCCGCATTGGGAGAACTCGAACGGGATTCGGACCTTGTGGTCGTCGATACCGGCGCCGGCATTTCCCGCGGCGTCACCTGTTTCCTCCGCGCCGCGGACCTGTCGGTCGTCGTTGCGACCCCCGACCCGACGTCGATCACTGACGCCTATGCCCTCGTCAAGTGTGTGGTGGGCGGCGCGGCTCCTGGTGACACAGCGCCCGGCGGCACCACGCCCGGTGGCGCCGCTCTCCAGAGCGGTGGAGCAACGCCACATGTCGTCCTCGTCGTGAACCAGGCCGACTCCGAGCGCGAGGCCCGCAGCGTGCACGCCCGCATCGCCGCCGTCACGCAGAGGTTCCTTTCCTATCGCCTCCCGCTGCTGGGATGGGTGGCACAGGATGTGCGGGTCATCGCGGCGGTGCGGAAGCGAGCGCCCGTGATGCTCGAAAGCCCGCGCTGCCAGGCGAGCCGTGACCTGCGAGACCTGGCCCTGTCGGTGATGCGGGAAGTGCGGCCTGCGCAGGGCTCGCTCCGCCCGGTCGTCCAGCGCCCCGGGCTTTCCGGGCTGTTTTCCAGGCTCTTCCTGCGCGAAGGTTGAGTCTTCGTTCGGGTCGCGAGCCTGCTGGTCCGCGTCGCTCCCCGCGCCGGATTCAAGTGGGCCCGCCAAACGACGATAAAGACCCCGGTGGTACTCCCGCGCTCGCATCCCAGTCGGAGAAGTTGAGACGTGAATCCAGGCGTACCCACCAGGCTGATCGCCGCGATCTTTGCGCTCGCCGCCTTCGTCGTGGCGGTCGCGGGCGGGCTCGGTGCCGGCAACCCGGCGTCACAGGTCTTGGGCGTGGCGATCGTGAGCCTCATCGCGTGCTACGCCCTGGGTTCGATCGTGGGCACCGTCGGTGAGTGGGCGGTCCACGAGCACCTGAAGGAAACGATCCGGGCGAAGGCACCCGACGCCGGGAGGGCCGCGGCCGGGTCGAGCGCGAAATCCGCGCCGAGTTGACAGAGTGGGCTTGCATCCGCGGACCCGGGCGTGTATCTTCCGCCCCACGGTTCACGGATGGAGCCGTTCGAGTTGTCTCGGGGAGTTCCCCCGCAGCATGACAGATGGTCAAGGAGCCGACCATGCCAGCGACACGTGCCAAGGTCATGTCCCGTGAGTCCGGCCGCAGGGGTCGCGCCACCATCGTCGCGCGGGCCGCGACGCCGCTGGATCAGCGCCCGATCCAGGAAATCTGGGTCGAGTACCAGGCCTCGCGCACGCAGGCGATGCGCAACTACCTCATGGAGAAGTTCCTCCCGCTTGTGCGTTACAACGCGGAGCGCATCTACGCACGGCTTCCCGACGAGGTGGACATAGAGGACCTCATGTCCGCCGGGCTGTTCGGCCTCATGGACGCCATCGACGCCTTCGACCTCGACCGCAACGTGAAGTTCGAGACCTACTGCGCCCCGCGCATCCGCGGCGCCATCCTTGACGAACTCCGCGCCATGGACTGGGTGCCGCGCCTGGTCCGATCCCGCTCGGCCAAGGTCGAGTCGGCGCGCCAGAAGTTCGAGATGAAGAACGGCCGCCGCCCGACCGACCAGGAACTCGCCGATTTCCTGCAACTGGTCCCCGAGGAGTTCGAGAAGGTCAAGCGGGACTCGAGCGCGGTCGGCACCCACAGCATCACCCGCAAGTTTGCCTCCAGCGACGGCACCCGCGAACTCCGCGAGATCGACGTTGTCAAGGACGAGGCCGGCTCCAGCCCGCTCCTGGAGATGCAGCGCCGCGACCTCAAGGACATGATCACCAAGGGCCTCAGCCGTGCCGAGCGCCTCATCGTCATCCTCTACTACTACGAGGGGATGACCATGAAGGAGATCGGTTCGACCCTGGACCTGTCCGAGTCCCGCGTCAGCCAGATGCACTCGTCCATCCTCGCCCGGCTCAAGGCCCAGATGCAGCACCGCACGCCGGAGTTCGAGCCGGACGACGACTGAGGCCGGGGGGTCGGCGAAGGGCAGCACGGCGGCAGACGCTCGCGGGCGTCTGCCGCGTGTCGTTCGGCGCTCTGCGCGCCCGCGGCCGGCGGCGGGGCCGCCCACGGGGCGGCCCGCGAGCGGCGGAGACCGCCCTTCGGGCACAGAAATAATCTTCGTGATTCCCGAAGAACCCCGTTGACGTACTACGACGCTTGTAGTAGAGTTCTGCTACGCGCGTAGTAGGACGGGGCGCCGCGGTATGCTTGGGGCCATATGGCAAAGCCGAATCTTGAACTCGGGTCCGCGGAACTGGAGGTGCTCAAGGTCCTCTGGGAGAAGGGCCCCTCGCCCGTGCGTGACGTGCTGGAGATCATGCACAAAAACGGGCGCCGCGTCGCGTACACCACCGTCCTGACGATTCTGACCCGCCTGGAGCAGAAGGGAATGGTCGCCAGCGACCGCAGCGAACAGGCGTACGTCTACCGGGCCAAACTCAGCCGGCAGCGGGTGACCACGGCCCGGCTCCAGGCTCTCGTACGGGACCTGTACGACGGTGCTGCGGCGACCCTGGTGCTCGAGGTCGTCCAATCCGGCAAGTTCTCGCCGGAAGAGATCAGCCAGTTGCATCGCCTGATTGAGGATCTGGACGCCGGGGGCCGCTGACCATGGACGCTGCGCACGTCATCACGAACTGGTTGTGGCCCGCGGCCGTCGGGGCAATCCCGGTTGCGCTCGTGGTCGCCCTCGTGTGCCGCACGGGGTGGTGCCGGGCGGTCACACGGCACGCCCTGTGGCTGGTGGTGCTGGCGTGTTTCCTGGTGACTCCGCTGGTTCCGCCCCTGCGGCTGCCGGTGGCAACGGTCGGAACCCAAGAGGTTGCGGTGGATCGCGCGGCACCGGAATCGACCGTGGACACACGGGCCATGTCTGGGCTCGCAGGGTGGGCGGACAGGACGGAGCGGGAGGTCGCGGTGCTCACCCGAGAAGTCGAGGCGCCGCGTCCGGTGTGGTCGGCTGGGCCGTCGGCGGAGAGGGCGAACGCCACACCGCTCCCCGGCGGCCGCAGTCCGGAAGGGTCGTCAGCAACACTTTCTCACGGTCGCATCTCCGATGTCCCGCCCGCGCCGACCCCGACCTTCACAGCGCCGCTGCCGCGACCGGGCGCAGCGGCAGAAGCGCAGCGTGCAGAAGCGCGGCAAGGTGTGAAGCCCGGGGGAGCCCCGCGGTGGGCAGAGTTGTGGATTGACACCGCGGCGTGGGGACGTTGGACGCCCAAGGTCCAGGCCCTGCGGGACGCGTTCGCGACGCTGCCGCCGCTGCCGACGCCATTGTGGTTGGGCGGCGGCGGGCTGATCCTGGCCGTCATCGCCGGGCGGACGCTGCGCTTCCGGCGCGTGCTCGCCCGGAGCGCTCCGGCCCCGGCGAGCGTGCGGCTGATGGTGCAGCGGGCAGCCAAGGAGATCGGGCTGAAGCGGACGCCCGCGGCCCTGATGACCGAGCAGCGTGTGTCGCCAATGGTCTGGTGCGGGCTGCGCTGCCGCCTTGTACTGCCCGCGGGACTGTGGGGCGAACTCGACGACCAGGGCCGCAGGGCCGTGATCCTGCACGAACTGGCCCACCTGCGCCGGCGCGACCACTGGGTACGGTGGGCGGAACTCGCGGCGTCCGTGGCGTACTGGTGGCACCCGGTCGTCTGGTGGGTGCGCGGGCACCTGCGCGACGAGGCGGATCTGTGCTGCGACGCATGGGTAACGGCGCTCTTACCCCGGGAGCGGCGGGCCTACGCGATGGCGCTGGTGAGCACGCAGTCGTACCTGAGCCGGAGTTCCGTCACGCCGCCCAGCGTGGGCATGGGCGTGATGACATCGTCCGCGGAGCGCTTTGCCAGGAGGTTGACCATGGTGATGAAGGCACGTCCGAACCCTCGCCTGTCGGCGCTGGGCGTCATCGCGTCGCTGGGCTTGGGCATTGTCGCCTCGTCGAGCGCTTCGCTCTGGGCCTGTCCGCCGGAAGATGAGAAGCCCGTGACGAGCGTTTCGCAGCCGCAGAAGCCGGCCAGGGCAACACAGGCCGGGGCCCCGAGGGCGGCCAGGGCGGCCGAAATGTCACGCGAGGCGGCCGCCGCCGCCTACGCCGCCGCCATCGCGGATTACAACGCCGCCGTGGGCGCTGGCCCGGCGCACGCCGCGGCACAGGCCGCCGAGCATAATGCCACGGCCGTCGCCGGCAGGGCCCACGCCGAGGCGCTGACCGCGGCCCGGCACGCCGAGCAGGGGGCTGTCCTCCACGCCCACGCGGGCCAGCCGTCAGCATCCCGAACCGGTGACTCTGACGCCCGGATCCGCGAACTCGAGGCCCGCCTGGAGCGGCTGGACGCCCAGATCGAGCGCCTCCAGGAGATGCTGGAGCGTTCCCGCAATGCGCCCCGCGGCCCGCTCTCGGTCCTGGCCCCGGCGCCGGCCGCTCGCGGGGGTGGCGTCGCGGTTCTCGCCGCGCCGTCCGCGCTGTCCGCGCCGTCCGCTCCATCGGCGCCGGTCCCGGCGGGCCGTAACGACGAGTTGCGCTCGACGCTGCGGGCCCTGGGCGGGGTGAGCATCACCACGCCGCGAGCGAGCACGCTCGGTCCGAACACCGTCACGCTCGGTGCGAACGCCGTGACGCTCGAAAGCCCGGCCGGGCAGCCCGGAGACGCGGTGCGGGTCTACAGGGTCTCCGGCGGCAAACTCCAGGCGTTGTGGAATCTGATGTCACGCGACGACGTGCCGGTCGTGGTCTCCCAGGAGGAGGGCGGCATCGCCGTCCACGGCAACGAGGCCCAGCAGCGGGCGTTCAGCGCGTTCATCCGGATCATCAATCCTGAGGGCGCCGGCGATGAGGGTGCCGCGGCCGAGGCGGAGGGCCTCTACCGCATCGAAGTGCAGAACCTCGACGCGGTCCGCGGGCTGCATGAGCAGGAGGTGGCGCGGGCGCAGGAGCAACTCCACCGTCACGCGCAACTGCTCGCCGAGCGGTACGCAGAGGCCGCACCGCGGCTCCGGGCACTCCGATCTCTGAATGACACGCAGCGGCAAGAGATCGTGAACAAGATCAAGGCGGCCGAGAAGCAGGCTCGGGACATCAAGGTCCGCCGCCTGAACAGGGCCGACGAGGCCAAGGTGCTGCTGGAACGCCTGCACCGGGATTCGCAGACCATCATCCAGGCCCAGGAGGCTGTCGCCCAGCAGAGTCTTGACCAGGCGGCAGCGCTGGGGTCGCGTGCCGACGGGCTGGAGGAGGAGGCCGCGCGGCTGGAACAGCAAGCGAGCGATCTGGCGGACCGAGCGGATCAACTGGCCGAAGAGGCCGGAACTCTCGAGGGTGAGGCTCGGGCCGCGGCTCAGCAGCAAGTCCGGGAACTCCAGGCCAAGAGCAAGGAGGCTTCCAAACAAGCCCGGTCCATCAGCCAGCAGGCTGATCAGGTGCGTCAGAGCATCGAAGCGATGGAAGAGGACGCGGACACCTGCCGGGAGGCGGCCGAAGAATCCTCCGACGCTTGCCCGGAGTGCAGCGAGCCCGCGGATTGCCCGGCACCCCCGGAGGAGGCACCCGAGCCCCTGGCAGTCATTCCTTCCGTCCCGGTGATGGAAGTCCCCGTGGCGTCTGGGGTTCCGACCCCGCCACCAGCGGAAATCCCCCCGGTTTTGCCCCCGGCGCTTCCGCACTAAGTCCTTGTGTGGTATAAGTTTAGGATGTAGTCTCCGCGCGCCAGCCGGTCGTCGGCGGTCCCCGCGCGCAGGCTGAACCACCGCGCCTACGCCCCACACGGAGGTCGAGCGATGCGACGCCCCCTCTCTGCCCCCCTCTCTCTTGCCGCTCTTACCCTGTCTCTCCTGTCCGCCAGCGCCCATGCCCAGCCCGCGGGGTCGGGCCTCCGCTCGTTCAACACCGCGAGCGGCCTGCTCTCCCGCGGCATGAACGACCTGGCCGCGGAGGAGTACCGCAAGTTCCTGTCTGAGCACGGCGACCACGAGAAAGCCCCGACCGCCCGGTACGGCCTGGCGGTGGCCCTCTTCCGGATGGGAGATGCAAAGGGCGCCGAGGGGGAACTCGAGCAGATCGCGGACGATCGCAACTTTGAGTTTGCCGCCGAGTCGCGGGTGCTCCTGGGGCAGTGCCGGCTGGCGTTGGGCGAGAACGCCGGGGCGGCCGAGGCCTTTCGTGAAGTCCTGAAGCGGTACGGATCGCACGATCTGGCCGACGACGCGGCCGGGCTGCTGGTGGAGGCTCTGTACCGCGACGGCGACTATGACGGCGCGCAGAAGGCCGCGGCGGACTACGAAGCCAAGTGGCCCGGGGCGGCGGGCCACGACCGGGCGGACCTGTTCCGCGGCATGGCGGAACTGGCGACGGGCGAACCCGCGAAGGCGGCGGACCGGTTCGACGCCCTCGCCGGGCGGGCGAAGGACACCGACCTGCGCGACCGTGCCGCGTTGCTTTCGGCGCAGGGGCGCCACCGCGCGGGCGACACGGACCGGGCCGCCGGGCAGTACCAGGCGGTGATCGACTCGGGCTCCGCGTTTGTGCCCGATGCGCTGCTGGGGCTGGCGGCGCTGAGGCACGAGCAGGGGAAGGCCAACGAGTCCGGTCCGCTGCTGGACCGGCTGCTGACGCAGTACCCCAAGTCGGCGGTGGCGCGCGACGCGATGCTGCGGCGGGGGCGGGTCCGCATCGACCTGATGGACTACGACCGCGCGATGCAGGACTTGCAGGCGGTCCAGCAGGCCGCAAAGGGCGAGGACGACGAAGCGGCGTACTGGATCGCCAAGTGTCACCTGCGGGCCGGCCGCCCGGAACAGGCGGCGACGGCGCTCGCCGAGGCGGTCGAGAAGTTCCCGAAGTCGCGGCTCGCGCCGGAGATGCGGTACGACCTGGCGGTCGCGCAGACGCGCGCCGGGCAGGACGAACAGGCGCTCCGGACGATCGCCGAGTTCAAGAGCCGATTTGCCGACAACCCGCTGGCGGCGGAGGCCACACACCTGGCCGCGGTCGTCCATCACCAACGCAAGGAGTATGACGCGAGCCTCGCGGCGTGCCGCGAGTTCGAGGCCAAGTACAAGGACCACACCCTGCTCCCCGCCGTCGAGTTCCTTGCGGCGGAGAACCTGCTGCTGTCCGGGCATGATGCCGACGCCGCGGCGGCGTACGCGGCGTTCCTGGAGGACCACAAGGCGGATGAGCGCGCCGACAAGGCGGCGTTCCGGCTCGGTTCGGCGCTGCACCGTCTGGGAAAGCCCGACGAGGCGGAGCCCTACCTGGCCCGCGTCGCCAAGGGCAAGGACACGTCCCCGGAGTTCCGCACGTCGTTGCTGCTCCTCGGGGACATTGCGTTCGGCAAGGGTGACTGGCCGGCGGCCCGCACCTACCTGACGGAGTACACATCGCTCGGGCTCGACCAGCCGTCGGCCGACGATGCGCTGCTCAAACTGGGCCTCGCGGCGGCGCGGCAGGGGGACCACCCGGCGGCGATCGCGTCGTTTGACACGCTGCTCTCGAAGATGCCCCGGAGCGAGCAGTCGCTGCAGGCGCGGTTCGAGCGGGGCCAGTCGCTGGTGGCGCTGGGCCGCACGGACGAGGCCGCGTCGGAGTTCCGGCAGGTGCTCGAACAGGCGCCCGACTCACGGTTCGCACCGTACGCCCACAACCACCTGGGCGCGATCGAGTCGGCCAAGGGCAACCAGGACGAGGCGGTGAAGCACTTCCAGGCCGCGGGTAACGCCGGCGGAGACCTGGAGGCCGATGCGCTCTTCCGAGAGGCGCTGGCGCACGCGGCGGCGGGGCGGCACCAGGAGGCGTTCGACGCGTTCTCCAAAATGGTCGATCAGTTCGGCACCAGCCCCCGGGCGGGCGAGGCCGCGGCGCGCCGGGCGATCGAGTTGTCACGGCTCGGGAAACCGGCCGAGGCGCTCAGGGCGCTCGACGCGGCGAAGCGCGACGGGCTGGACGCGCGGCTGAAGGATGCACTGGATTACGAACGTGCATGGTGCCTGCGGCAGACGAAGCAGACGGACAAGGCGGCCGAGGGGTACAGGGCGCTGATCCAGCCCGGGCACGACGCGACGCTGCGGCTGTTCGCGATGACGGACCTGGCGGAGATTGACGCGGACGCCGGGCGGCACGACCGAGCGGTCGATCTGCTGGGAAGCGTGAGGTCGGCCGGGAAGGAGGTCCCGGCCGATCTCCGCGCTCGGGCGACCTACCTGCTGGGCGTTTCGGAGTTTCGCCTGGAGCATTTCGACAAGGCGGCGGCGCTGATGGATGAGTTCCTTGCCGGCAAGCCCGGGGCGCTCGGGCCGTCGGCCCTGCTGGTGTCGGGCGAGTCGCAGTTCCGCCTGGCGCGGCACGAAAAAGCCGTCGAGCGGCTGCGGCAGGTGGTGGAGAAGCACCCGGATGACCCGGCGGCTCCGACGGCGATGCTGCGCCTGGGTGAATCCCTGGCCGCGCTGCAGCAATGGAGCGAGAGCGAGCGGGTCTTCGAGGCCTACCTGAACAGATACAAGGATTCGGAGTTGTGGTTCCAGGCCCGCTTCGGGCTGGGGTGGGCGCGGGAAAACCAGTCGAAGCCCGAGGACGCCATCGCCTGCTACCGGGAGGTCGCGGAGAAGCACGAGGGGCCGACCGCGGCGCGGGCCCAGTTCCAGATCGGCGAGTGCCTCTTCGGCATGGGCAAGAACGAGGAAGCGGCCAAGGAACTGATGAAGGTGGACATCCTGTACGCCTACCCGGAGTGGTCCGCGGCGGCACTCTTCGAGGCCGGGCGGTGCTTCGAGGCGATGGGTGATCCGGATCGGGCGCGGGCGCAGTACCAGGCCGTGATCGAGCGGTTCAAGGACAGCAAGTGGGCGCCGCAGGCCACGCAGCGCCTCGCGGCCGTGAAGCAGGCCCCGCTGCCGGGCCGCCCGGGAGGTGGATGATGGCTCCGGCTGGATTCGTGACGCTCGCGCAGGACGCCGCGAACCCCATTGTCGCGGGCGGGCAGCTGCACTCGGTGTGGGACTTCATCGTCAAGGGCGGGCCCACGATGGGCGCGATCATCGCCTGCTCGCTGGTGGCGCTGGCGGTGGTAGTGGAACGCGCGATCGTGCTGCGCCGGAAGGCGGTCATCCCGCCCGGGTTCCTCGAAGGGCTGGAGGCGATCGGCGGCGACCGGCAGCGGGCGCTGACGTACTGCGAAGCGAGCGGGAGCCCGGCCGGAGCGGTGCTCGCGGCGGCGATCCGGCGGCGCGGACAGCCGGAGGCTGCGGTCGAGAAGGCCGTCGAGGACGCGGGGCGGCGGGAACTGATGCGGCTGCGCAAACGGGTGCGCCTGCTCGGCGTGCTGCCGCAGGTCTCGACGATGCTGGGGCTCCTGGGCACGATCTTCGGGATGATCAAGACGTTCCAGGCGATCGCGGTGTCCGGTCAGGCCCTGGGCAAGACGGAACTGCTCGCCAAGGGCATCTTCGAGGCATGGACGTGTACCGCCGCGGGCCTGCTCGTGGCCATCCCGGTGATGATCGCGTACCACATTGTTCTCGGGAAGATCGACGGGTTGATCGTTGACCTCGACAAACTGGCCGTGGACTTCGTCGCGGGTGAGCACGCGCGAGCGACGCGCCCGGCGGCCGTGGCCGAGGCTGTGCGCGAGCCGTCACCGTCGCTGTCCCCCGCGGGGGCCGTGTAGGGGCGCGCCATGCTGATCCGCGAGTCCGACGTTGAGAACGGGATCCACATCGACTTCGTGCCGATGGTGGACGTGCTGTTCAACCTGCTGATCTTCTTCCTGCTGGCGACCACGATCGCGCAGGTGGAGCGGGAGATGCAGATCGCGCTCCCGTTCGCCCAGTCGGCGGGGCCGATCTCCTCGGCCCTGAAGGAGATCGTTGTCAACGTGGACTCCGGCGGACGGCTCTTCCTTTCCGGGCGCGAGGTGACGCCCGAGGGCCTGAAGGAGACGGTCGCGCAGGCTGTGGCCGCCAACCCGCAGCAGAAAGTCACGGTGCGGGGCGACCGGACGACAACCTACGAGAACATCGTGCGAGCGCTGGACGTGTGCAAGTCGGCGGGGGTGCAGCAGCCGTACCTGGATACGGTCGTGCAGTAGGCCCCAGAGGAGAGCCGGAGGGAGCGGTGAAGCGGTTCGGGGTGTGGATCGTGCTCGGAGTCGCGGCCCTGGCCCTGGTGGCCGGGGCGTCGCTGCTCTGGTACACGACCCCCCGGTCGGTGGGGGTGCTCACCGACGGCGACACGATCCGGCTCGACGCGGGGGGCAGGGATCCGTCGCGTCCGATCCTGTGGCAGCCGGCGGCACCGCTGCCCTCCCTCGTGAACTCCGGCCGGCCGGAATACGAGCCCCGGTTCAGCGAGGACGGCAACACGCTGTTCTTCGTGCGCGGCAAGGCGGGCGGCAACGCGGACATCTACGAGAGCACGCGGACGTTCGACGGGTGGAGCGAGCCCCGTCCCGTGGACGCGGTGAACACGGGCGCGGACGAACTGGGGCCCTGCCCGTCGCTGGACGGACGCGACCTGTACTTCTACAGCAACCGGCCCGGCGGGCAGGGCGGGTACGACCTGTGGGTGTCGCACCGCCAGGACGGTGAGTGGCTGGCGCCGACGAACCTGGGCTCGGCGGTCAACTCTTCGCTGAACGACTACGGCCCGGCGGTGTCACCCGATGGGAAGCGGGTCTACTTCGCGTCCAACCGTCCGCGACCGAGCGAGGAGGGCCCGAACCAGGAGGCCTGGTCAGCGACCCTTCGCGAACAACTGTACCAGCACGATTACGACATCTACGCGACGACTCTCGGCGCCGACGGGGCGTCCGCGGCCGAGCCCGTGCCCGCGCTCAACTCGCCGCGCGACGAAGGGGCGCCATGCGTCGCGCCGTTCGGGGACTTCGTCTACTTCGCGTCCGACCGTGAGGGGGGGCTCGGCGGGCTGGACCTGTACCGGGCGCGCCTGCGCGAGGGCGTGCCCGGCGTGCCGGAGAACCTGGGGTCCGCGGTCAACTCTTCCGGGAACGACCTGGACCCGGCGCTGACGATGGGCGGGTTTGCGATCTATTTCAGTTCGGACCGGGACCTGCCCGCCGAGTTGGAAGGCGCACGCGACACCCCCCTGCCGCAGGAGGCGGGCGGGGCGCCCGCCCGGCACGATTACAACCTGTTCCGGAGTTTCAGCCGCGAGATCTACCGCGATTCGCGGATGGCACGGCGGGCGGTGAACTGGCCGGCCATCGGCAACGCGCTGCTGCTTCTTGTGCTGCTGGCATTGCTGGGCCTGCTGCTGTGGATGATCGCCCGGGCCCGGGCGAGCGATCGATTCCACAAACTCGGCCTGTTTGCCAAGTGCATCCTGGCGTCGCTCCTGATCCACTCGCTGCTGCTCCTGCTCCTGGCGTTCTGGCAGGTTGGGTCGGCGATCCAGGGCCTGCTCCAGCACTCCAGCGGCACTCGCGTGGCACTGACGAGCGGGCACGGGAGCGATGCGCTCACGACCCAGGTCCGCGGCGGGCTGACGGAGGTATCAATCACGACTTCAGCGCCGGCGCCGGAGGCGGCGCAGATTCCCGGGGCAATGCCGACGGTGGACACGGCGCGGCTCACATCGACGGAGATCAATCTGGCGGCACGTCCGGAGGCGCCGCGGACGGCAAACGACTCCCGGCCGGCGGTCGAGGGTCCGACGCGGACCGCCGAGGCGCCCGGCACGGTGGCACAGAGCGTGAAGGCCCCGGATGCCCCATCGCCGGAGTCCGTGCGTGAGGTCGCGGCAGCGGTGGGGGTGGTGGCCCGTGCCGATGCCACGCCGCGGGCGATCGAGAGGGCGGACTTGCGCCACGCTGACGCGGCCGCCGTCGCCGCGCCCGACACCCACACCGCCCCGGCACCGCTCCAGTCTGCCGCGAGCCCTCCGCCATCAGACGCCTCGGCGCCGGGGGCCCCGCACGCCGCACCCGCGGAGGTCGCGACAACGGCGCCCGCCGAAGTGGGCGTGACCACTCCCGCACCCGCGGGGGCGGTGCGGGCGAGTGAGCCCGGTGCCGCGGTGGCGGCGGTTGGGGCCGCCCAGTCCGACCGCCCGGCCCTCGCGGGTGCGCCCGCGCAGGAGCGGGCCGCGATCACCCCGGCGGGCGCCGCACCCGCGGCCACGCCGCTCGCCGCGGCGCAGGCTTCCGACACCCCTTCCGCGAACGTCGCGGAATTGGGTGCGACTGATGCGGGGCGGGCCACGCCCGCCGCGGGCGCCCCGGCGCTCACGGTCGACACCCCGGCCACAGCCTCCCCGGCACCGGCCACGGAGGCGTCCGCTTCCGTCGCAACACGGAGCGGCGGCGCGGCCAACACAGAGCGTCCCGCGGCACCTGTGTCAGCCGCACAGGGGGAGGTGTCCGTCGCCGCGCTCGCCGCGCCGCGTGCGGCCACGGATACGCCGACGGCCACGCTCGCGCGTCCCGTCGCATCCGATGTCACAGCACCGGGCTCGGAATCCTCGCTCACGAGTGCTGCCAAGTCGGTTCCCTCAACCGCCGCCGGCGTCGCCACAACCACGCCCGCCGCGCCAGCGCAGACGGTTGCCGCGGAGCAACCGACGATCGTCCGGACGGCCGCGCCGAGTGCCGGCGATGCGCGCGGCCGCCCCGAGACGCCGCGGGCCTCGCAGGGCTTGTCTCCCGACATGGTCTCCATGAACACGGGTCGCGTGGAGTCGGGTGTTCCCGCGGCTTCGATGGCGACGGCCCAGACGGACGACGCCCGGACGGCAGGGACGCGGGTCAACGCTGCACCCACGGCTGGGCCATCGGCGGTACCGGCCCCAGTGTCCGGTGTTGCGTCGCCAAAGCCGAGCACGGCGGCCGCGGTCGCGGAACTCGCCTCGGTGGTGCGGGCGGCCTCCCAGGAGGCGAGCGATGCACGGGGCCGGCCCGATGCGCCGCGTGCTTCGGATTCGAAGTCACCAGAACTCGCGCTGGTTCCCATCGAACCGGTCGCTGGCACGACGCCCGTATCTGTCGCCGCGGCCACGGCGGGCGACGTTCAGAATGGCAGTGTGCCGGGATCGGCCACCGTGGTCGCGGCACCGAACGCCGCGCCGACCCTCGGCAACCTCGCTTCACCCAGGGCGTCGGCGGCCCCTGAGTCGGCCGAGCCGAGTCCGGTGGTCCGGGTCGCCGCGGATGGGGCTGGGGCACGTTCGACGAACCCAACCGCGCCGGCGTCCAGCGCTGGAACCGCCACGACGCTTGCATCGCTATCCCCCGCGGACGTGCGAACCGTGGCGACCGTGATGCCGTCTCCGGTGGAGAGCGCGGTGGAGGTCACGGAACCATCCCCGTCGTCCGCCGACGGCTCGGTGGATGTAACTCCGGCACCCGTGCCGGGCACGGGGGTTGCGGCGCCCCCATCGTCCAGGGCGCCCGGGGCGAGCGAGGTGGGCCTGTCCGTAGCCATTCCTCGGGCTGCCGCGGGCACCGCACGACCCGGCACGGCCGGCGCGAGCCCGGGCGCCGGGGTCGCGGTGCTCCCCGCTCCGCGGGCCCCGACGGCACCGCCCGGCGCACTCGAATCGGCAAGGGCCGTGGATGCTCCGGTCTCGGTTGCCGCGCTGGACTCAGCCGCGGCGGCGCCACGGACGGCGGGTGTTCATGCCACGCCGGGAATCGTGGTCGCGGCGCCGGCTTCGGCTGGGCCGTTGCCGCCCGGGTCCGAGGCGGACATCCACGGGTCGCTCCGGGCCGCCGATGCCGACTTCGGAGCCAGACCGGTGGCGCCAGCCTCCGACAGCGGCACCGGTTCCGTGTACGGCATCGCCGCCGAGCGCACACGCACCTCCGCGCAGGCTGTGGACGCCCCGGCATCTCCCGGTGATGCGCCCGATGATCGGGCTCTGGGCCCGGCAGTCCCGAACGCGCCGCCCGCTTCATCCGGAGCCGGCATCGCCCTGGCCCAGCCGCTGTCCGGCAATCGGGCCGCGGCACGCGCCGCCGGTGAGGCCGCTGCCCGAGTTGACGCCGCCCCCGCCGCGGGGTCACTCGCGCCGCGTCTTTCGGATACTGCACCGGCATCGTGGTCGGCGGCCCGGGCATCCGTCGTGGAGCCCGGTCGTGCCGTGCTCGCAGCCGCGGCCACGATCGGGACCGAGGAAGCCCGCGACTCCACCGCGGCCGCTTCTCGGGCAACGGGCCCGGTCCAACGGGCGTCGCCTGATCTTCCTCACCCTCCCGCCCTGGCGGTTCCGAACGATGCGGGCGGGATCGCACCGCAGCGCACCGCGAGCCGCGAAGTGGAAGCGCCGACGCTCCTTCTGGCGGCCCCCGCTGCGGGAGTGCGCTCCACCACGCCGGCCCCGGCCGCATCCGCGCGGGGGCCGGAGCGAGTGGCCCTCGCGCCGGAGTCGTCCGTGTCGAGCCCGGTGTCGCGCCCGCTTGGAAGGTTCCTTGCCGCCCCGGATGCGGCCTCGGTCGCCGCGCTCGGCTTCCGCCGAGACGGGGACGTGGCGATGGATGTCGCCCCAGCAATGGCGATCCCCCTGCCGGGCCCGGATGCTGCGGCCATCCCCAACCCTCGCGGCACGCTGAGCGGGGTCGTCCTTGACGCCTCGAACAGCGAACCTCTCGTGGGGGCCACCGTCCGACTGGACATGCCCAGCGGCGACCCCGTGATCGTGCAGTCGGGCGAGGGCGGGCGATACATGCTGGAAGCCTCGGGCCTGCCGGATCATGTGGCCGTGTCCGCCTCGCACGAGGGGTACACCCCGGATTCGGCCAGCATTGCCTCGGACGACCTGCTGGCGGGCGCCCGTCACACCTTCCGGCTTGCACCGACGGAGCGCGGCACGATCGCGCTCGAGGGCGACCCGGAGGTCCATCACCTGGGCAACGATGAGTTCGAGGGACGGATCAACAGCCAGTTTCAGAAGCCGAGCGAAGGGCTGGTCTACGAGGCCGTGTTCAGGCTGAGCGCGGACCAGGCGCCCCCGAATGTCTCCAGGGCGGAGATCGTGATGCTCGTGCGCGGGGCCCAGGCGCCCAACGAAATCCGCATCAACGGCTGGCTGCTGGACCAGCGGATCGACGAATCCCCTGACGACGGCTCCTTCGGTGAGTTCCGGGCCGCCATCCCTGTGCAGGCGCTCGTCCGCGGCGATAACGCCATTACCATCCGCTCGCGGCGCGGCAGTTCGGACCTGGACGACTTCGAGTTCGTCAACGTTCGTGTGCGCCTGGCCCGTCCCGCGTCACGAGTTGAGTAGGGATCAGCGCTGCGGTTGTGCGGGGCGCCCGGTGACCGACCCATTGGCCCCGGCAGCATCCATCAGGCCACGGCCGTCGGCGCGGGTGTCGCGGGCGGCCCCGCCGCGTTCGGCGCGGGCAGGCGGACCTCAAAGACGGACCCGCCGGTGGGCTCGTTTGCAGCGGAGATCTTCCCTCCGTGCAGTTCGGCGATGCCCTGCGCGATCGAGAGGCCAAGGCCGTACCCCCTCCCGCGCGAACTGGCCGTGCCGGGCTCGGTGTAGCGGTCGAAGAGTTTATCGATGACCTCCGGCGGCAGGCCGAGCCCCATGTCGCGGACCCTGACCACGCACGCCGATTCGACCCTGGTCACGCTCACGTCCACGCGGCTCTGCCCGGGGGCGAAGCGGATTGCATTGCGGATCAGGTTGTCCACCATGATCCGCAGCAGTTCGGTGTTGCCGTCCACGCCGGGATCGGCTTCCTCTTCCAGGTGCGGTTCCACCCGCACCGAATACTGCCGGGCCATCCCCCCGCACGCGGCGATCGATTCCATGACCAGGTCGTTGACCGAGCAACGCCGGACGTTTGTGACGGCCTTGCCGGCGCGGAGTTGGGTGAGGGTCAGGAAACTCTCCACCATCCTTCCCAGGCGCCGCATCTCATCGATGACGCTGGTGACGAACGTGCGCTGGTCGCCGGTCAGACCGGACTGATCGAGGGTCTGGGCCTCGGTCAGCAGCACCGCCACCGGTGTCTTGAGCTCGTGCGACACGTTGGAAATGAACCGGTCCTGGGCGTGCAGCGCGGCCCGGAGGCGCGTCCGGGCATCCTCCAGTTGCTTGTGCACCTCGGCGGTTTCGGTCGTCACATGCCGTGCCGCCACCGGGGCATCGATCGCCTCGGGCGTGAGCGAGCCCGCCACATCCTCCAGTTCCTTCAGCGGGCGCAGCGCCAGCCCCGCGATGAGCCACCCGGCCAGCCCGGAGGCCACCGCTCCGACAGGCACGACGACCATCAGGGCCCGGGCCGCGAGCCACAGCATGGAGGCCGCGATCTGCCCGGGCGCCGCGACAAGGAGCACGCGGCCCCGACCCGGCGGGCCGCCGAGTGCGATGGTGGTGATGCGCGCCGGCTCGTGTGCCGAGAGCGAGCCGAACGAGGCGATGGTCCCGGAATGCACGGACCCGGCCGGTGACGACCAGAACCGGGCATCGTCCGGTGCGGGCGGGGGACGCAGGGTGGTCGCCTCGACGGTGCCATCGGGACGGTACAGAACCGCCAGGAACCGCTGGAACGGGAGTTCGGGCAGCCGCTCCGCGGCCATGCGCCCAAGGGCCTCGTCCGTGACCGGCCCACGAAACTCCGCGAGCGATGAGGCGATCGACGAGGCGCCCAGCAGCAGGCGCGTATCGAAATACGAAATGACCGCGGCCCGCTGGTAGAGGAGCACGGCCACCCCGACGGCGAGCTGGATGACGAGCGAAATCGCCAGGATCCACAGCGTCATCCGGGCGCGCAGGGACAGCCTGCGCCGGTCGGGCACCGGGGGCTGGGTCTTGATGTGCGCCGTCATCGTGCTAGCTCAGGACTCCGAACCGGTACCCCGCCCCCTTGACCGTGTGGATGAGCTCCTTCTCGAATCCCCGGTCCAGTTTGCGTCGCAGCGCGGAGATGTACACGTCCACCACGTTGCTGTTGGGCTCGAAGTTCATGTCCCAGACCTTCTCGCCGATCTGCGTGCGCGACAGCACCCGGTTGGGGTTCCGCATCAGGAACTCCAGGAGCGCAAACTCCTTGTTCGAGAGGTCAACCTGGAGGTCGGCCCGCTTGGCCACGCGGGAGTACAGGTCCAGTTCCAGGTCGTCGCACCGCAGGGTGCGGGCCTCCGTCGCGTCGCCCCGCCGCAGCAGCGCGCGGATGCGGGCCAGGAGCACGTTGAACTCGAACGGCTTGCCCAGGTAGTCGTCGGCGCCCGCGTCCAGCCCGTGCACCGTGTCCTCGGTGGACGAGAGCGCGGTGAGCATCAGGACCTTCGACACCACGCCGCGGCGGCGCAGGTTGCGGCACACTTCCATCCCGTCGCGGTCCGGGAGCATCAGGTCGAGCACCACCACGTCGTACACGCCCGTCGCCGCGAGGTCCTCGCCCTCGCACCCGCTCCCCGAGGAGTCGGCGGCGAACCCGTGCTCCCTGAACCCGCGGACGAGGCCCGCGGCCATCTTGGGGTTGTCTTCGATCACCAGGATTCGCATGAGGGCACGTCTCCGGCGCCGGTGCGTTCCCCCTTCCCCGTGAATGGTGCGGGCCGGCGTGAGGTGTGCGGGAGTATACCCGTCCGGAGCCAAGTCCCCGTTTTCCCCGCTGAAATGAAGTTTGTTTTAGCCGGTCATCACCCGGCGGTCACTCCCGTCGCGGACTGTTCCCCCGGACCTGACCGTGGGGGACGCACCCGGCGCGGATGTTCTCCCACGTCGGACACATGCAAAGGAGGACGTGGATGAAGATGAACACGATGAGCCGCCTGGTGATGATCGCGGCGGTGGGCGGGCTGCCGTTGGCCCTGTGCGCCCAGGATAACAGCGGCCGTCAGCCGGCCGCGCAGCACGACACGAGCCGCGACACGAAGGGCTGGAACAGGGACTCGGCAAGCCACGCACCGCCGAACTTCGCCTCCGCTCTCAGACTCGACGGCACGGACGTGTACAACTCGAACGACGAGCACGTCGCCGATGTCTCCGACTTTGTGGTGGACCGCGGTTCGGGCGACCTGCGCTACGTTGTCGTCAAGACCGGCGGCATCCTGGGTATGGGCGGCAGGGCTGTCGCGATCCCGTTCGAGAGTTTTTCCTGGACCGGGAAGGACCGCGCGATCCTGAATGCCACGAAGGAGCAACTCAGGGCCTACCCGGAGTTCAACGCCAAGGAATGGACCGCGATGGTCGAGTCCGGGGACACCGGCAGGAGCAGCCTGTGGCAGCGATTCAAGCGCGACACGCACGAGGACATGGACACCTACCGCGAGGCGTTCCGCTCCGGCGCGGAGAAGGACATCAAGGGCGAGGTGACCGGGGTCCGCCGTGACTACACCGGCAGCGGGGAGTATGTCACGATCTCCGTCCGCACCGACGCCGGTGAGACCCGCACGATCGCGCTCGGGCCCACCTGGTACGTCAACCCCAGCGCCGCGGCACCCATGCGCGGCGACACGGTGAGCATCCTGGCCTACCCGGTCCCCGGCAAGGACACTTTCGTCGCCCGGCACGCCAGGATCGGGCAGCACGACCTGGACCTGCGCAACGAACAGGGGGAGCCGGTGTGGACCGCCAAGGCCGGCAACGCGAACGCCGCGCGGCGTTACATCCTCCTGTCCGATCTGAAGGGGATGAAGATCACCTGCCGCGGCGAGGAGTGCGGCAAGGTGAACGACGTCATCGTGAATGAGCCGACGGGCCAGATCGCGTTCCTGTCCATCGACCCGAACCAGAACTTCCTGGGCATGGGCGACACCAAGCGACTGGTGCCGTTCAACACGGCGACGATCGCCACCGACGGCGTGGTGCGCCTGGATGCCTCGAAGGAGATGGTGCTGGCGAGCCCGGAGACGCCGCCCGACATCTCCTCCCTGAACAACAGCACTCTCTACACCGCCGTCTACAACGCGTACCAGGTCGAGCCGTACCGCTTCCGCAATGACGCCCGCAGCGGCGGCATGAACGGCGACCGGGTGGCCGGCGCCTGGGGGTCCGACGGGCACTTCCTGAGCAGCCTGGACCGCGGGAACACCGTGACGTTCTCGGGCGAGATTGTGGATGTGGACACGGACACGACCAGGTTCAGCGGCGACCGCAAGGTTGAGACGCGGACGATCAAGATCAAGACCCCGGACGGGAACCAGGAAATCCTCCTGGGGCCGGAGTCCTACTTCGACGCCCAGAGCCTGACCTGCAAGAAGGGCGACCGGGTTCAGGTCCAGGCCGCCCGCGCGACCATCAACGGGAAGCAGTACTGGGTGGCGACCTCCGTGGATGCCGGCGGCCGCACCACCGTGCTGGTGCCCGAAGATCGCTAGTTGACGCCCGCGGGGGCGGGGTTGCGGAACAACGCTGCGGGGGTTCATCTCACACCCAAAACCCCCGTACACCGAAGAGGGACGGTCACCGCCGTTCCTCTTTGTTGAATCTGGTGGGATTCCGGCCCGTCGGGGCGGCGCTTGCCGTGCCCCCGCGCCGCACGTCGACCCTGCTCCGCGCCCGCGAATGATGCGTGATTCACGGCGATTTCAGTGATCGGACATCGGGCGTCGTGATTGACTCCGTATCGGCACACACACGCGGCCGGTTCGCGCGAACGCGGCGGTCCCGAGCAATGCGGCCGCCGGCCGAGAAAGGGGTTGATCCAATGTTGTACTGGGCGCTGGTGTTCTTCATCGTGGCGTTGATCGCCGCATTCCTGGGGTTCGGGGGGATCGCCGCGGGCGCCGCGGCCATCGCCAGGGTCCTGTTCTTCGTGTTCCTGGTGCTGTTCGTCCTCTCCCTGATCTTCGGCCTGGCGAACCGCGGCCGGACGATCTAGGTGGATCACAATGTCCAAGCGTCACACCAACGAGGAGTCTTCCATGGTCGATGCAAATGAGTCGGTGGCGGAGGCCGCACGGGCGTCACTGGAGATGCTGCGCGACGACATCGCGGTGCTCCGCTCCGATGTCGCCAAAATCGTGAAGAACATCGCGGGCTCGGGCTACAAGGCCGTCAGGGACCGGGTCGCGAGCACAGGAGAAATGGCCGGCGAGTACGCCGGTGCCGCGAAGGCCAGGGCGGGCCAGATGCACGAGAAACTCGCGGAGTGCGCGGGCGAGCACCCGCTCACCTACCTGGCCCTGGCGTTCGCGGCCGGGGCCGTTGCGGCACGCATCTTGGTGGCGGCGCGGAAGTAAGGATCTCGCGCGAGCCGAGACGACTTGTTCACGGCACCGGCCATGTCCAGGCGGAGCGGCTGGCCCGTCCATGAGGGTCGCCGGCGTGGCCGTTGGTCCACCGGCAAACAGCAAGTGGGGCTGGACCGGCTGCGGGGTGATCGCTCCGATAACCCACCCCGGAGTCACCGGTTCGTCTGGATTTGGCCCCTGTGCAGCCCACGGACGGGGCCGGGTGCTACAGTTCCGGTGCGGGGATTCCCAGGAGGAGCGCTATGAGAGTTTTGGCTGTACTGGCGGTCGCGGGAGCGGCGCTGGCGTCACCGGCTTCCGCGGATATCGTTATTTTCAAGTTCAGCGGGACCATCACAGAGGTTCAGGGCCCGGCCCCCGTACCCGTGGGCACCCCGTTCACCTTTGAATACAAGTTCGACTCGTTCACCCCGGACTCCGATCCCGCCCCCAACCACGGCATCTACGCGGACGCGATCAGCCAGGCCACCGTGGAACTGGACGGGAACCCCCAGTTCGCCTCGGGCCCCGGTGAGATCACCGTGCTGAACAACGGGTTCGCCGGTGACACATACTCCGGGTATGTCCCCAACGGCCTGGGCTATGCGCAGGTCAACCTCGGCGACCTCCAGGGCCAGGTCTTCTCCGACGACAAACTCCCCGCGGCCATCGCCCTCGGCGCGTTCGAACTCAGGGCGTTCTACCTCCACCAGGAGATCGGCCCGACGTTCTGGGAAATCCGGGGCCAGGTGGATGACCTCGTCATCTCCAGCGGAGAGTGCTACCCCGACTGCAACGGCGACAGCGTCCTCAACCTCTCCGACTTCGGCTGCTTCACGACCAGGTTCGCGCTGGGTGATCCGTACGCCGATTGCAACGGTGACTCCGCCCTGAACCTCTCCGATTTCGGCTGCTTCACGACGAAGTTTGCCCTCGGGTGTCCGTAGCGCCCCGCTGGGAAGGGGCAGTTGGAGGGTGTCATGAGACCGGCATTGCTCGCCGCAGTGGCGCTGTGCCCCGGTGCCGTCCCGGGCCCGGTCCTTGTGGTGGTGGACATGGACGCGGCTCGCCCGGGTGTGCAGTCCAGCATCACGGTCCCGCCCGGCACGACGGTCGTGCCCGGGGTGGCGGTGTTCATCTACGACCCGGAGGGCACGCGCAGCCTCCAGGGCATCGGCTACATCGGCGCGCTGGACCGGGGGATCGCCTTCGGGCACACGCCCCCGGACGGACCGCCCCGGGTCGCGGGCCTCTCGCCGACGCTCGGCACCCCGGCCAACCCGGGGAACACCGGGTCCGTGTTCGCGGCCATGGACCGGGGCTTTGCGGGTCCGGAGGTGCAGTACATCGAGTACGGCGCCGCGGCCGCCGCGCCGATCCCGGCCGCTCCGGACGAACCGGTTTTCCGAGTGGACATCCACCTGAATCCCGCCAGCGGGACCAGCCTCTCGTTCTACCTGCTGGACTTTGTCTCCGTCTGGAGCAGCGGGGCGAACGGGGCGTTCAGCACGGCGCCCGGGTCATTCCTGGATACGGGCGGCGACTCGGTCCCCGATCAGACGCGCACGCTCTACGGCGTGGACCCCGACGTGCCGCTCCCGATACCCCCGGCGGCGTACGCGGTGGACTATGTGGACGGGCCGGTGTCGGGCGCCCAGGTGATCGTGGCGTGCTACCAGGACTGCAACGGCGACGGTGCGCGGAACCTGGCGGATTTCGGCTGTTTCCAGACGCGGTTTGCCCTTGGTGATCCCTACGCCGATTGCAACGGCGATGGGCAACTCAATCTCTCCGACTTCGGCTGCTTCCAGACCAAGTTTGCGCTCGGATGCCCGTGACAGAGCCCGGAGCGCACGCGACGGGTGTAACTACAGAGCCCCGAGCGCAAGCGACGGGTGTGCATGCGCACGGGCCAAGGACCCCGCGCTGGCGCTTGGGGCTCCGACCGAGCCCCGAGCGCAAGCGACGGGTGTACTACAGAGCCCCGAGCGCAAGCGACGGGTGTGCATGCGCACAGGCCAAGGACCCCGCGCTGGCGCTTGGGGCTCTGACAGAGCCCCGAGTGCCTGGGGGTCATGGTCAGACCGCGACGGCCTTCACCTGCGCCGCCACCTTGAACTCGGCCTCGGTCTTGGCGCGGACTTCATCCACGGTGACGCCGGGCGCGACCTCGGTGAGCACGAACCGCCGCGAGCCCTCGTCAAACTCAAAGATCGCAAGGTCCGTAATCAGCATGTGGATGCACCGCTGCCCGGTGAGCGGGAGCGTGCACTTCCTCACGAACTTTGCCCCGCCGTCCTTGGAGTTGTGCTCCATCGTGACGACGACGCGCCGGACCCCCGCCACCAGGTCCATCGCACCGCCCATGCCCTTGACCATCTTGCCCGGGATCATCCAGTTGGCGATGTCGCCCTCCTGGCTGACCTGCATCGCCCCCAGGATGCACATGTCGATGTGACCGCCGCGGATCATGGCGAAGGAGTCGGCGCTGGAGAAGTAACTGGCCCCGCGCCGGGCCGTGACCGTCTGCTTCCCGGCGTTGATCAGGTCCGGGTCCACCTCCGCCTCCGTCGGGAAGGGGCCGATGCCCAGGAGGCCGTTCTCCGACTGGAGCCATACGTCCATCCCCCGCGGGATGTAGTTGGCCACCTGGGTCGGCATGCCGATGCCCAGGTTGACCACATACCCGTCGCGGAGTTCCCCGGCGGCCCGCTGCGTGATCTGCTCGCGTGTCAGTGCCATGAGGCAAGCGTACGCCGCCGACGCGCCGTGACGAAGGCCGCGAGCGGAAGCAATGCCAGCCCCCCTGGCGCTGGGACGTGAATCACGCCGAAGCCCTCGGACATCGCCATGACGTGCTCATAGTTCAGGCCGACGGTGCCCTGCAACTGAACGTCGAACCCGCGCAACTGCGGCATGCTCTGGATGGGCGCCAGTGTCTCGGTCGCCATGGACACATCTGAGCCGCCGACGGTGACGGTGCCCTGCCAGAGCAGAAACTCCTGCTGCGTGACCGGCGGGTTGAACCCGACGCCGATTCCAATGTCGAGCACGTCCTGAAAAACCTGGTGGCCGGCAGCGCCGAACGGCGGTAGTTGGAACCCCATACCCGGCGGGATGGTCAGGTTGGACCACGCCACGCTGCCGAAACTGGCTGCGCGGACGTTGAACTCGGAAGCCTGGAAACCAACGTACGGCCGAATCTGGCCGGTACCCGGCGGCGTCGTCCACGGGATGGGCGTGCCCGGCGCCGGCAACCCGGTGACGTACACGGAAACCAGCACGGATGCGCCCGGCGCGGCCGTGATCTCGTTCGTGCCGTTCTCGAAACGGAACTCGGTCGCCGGCTGCGCCGAGGCGGCGCCGGGAGCGACGCCGTCGTGAGCAGCACGAATACAGCGGTCTTCATGGGTTACCTCCGTTGGCTCCAGGCAACCGCGAGGCGCCTCGGCGCGGTGTCCGCACCGTGCGGCGGCGGCGCGCGGCGAGCACCACGCCGGCCCCGAGTGCCACGCAGGCGCCCGGCGCGAGTGCTGCGCGTGGGCACCCCTTTCGTTCCAAGGCGATCGATTACTGTGGCGTCAGCGCCCAGGTTCCATGACATCAACAAGAAACCCCTGCCCGGGTCCGGGCAGGGGTCTTGGATTTCTGCAGAACCGACGGCCGATTAGGCGCGACGGCGACGGCCGGCGACCAGGCCGCCGAGCCCGAGCAGCGCGAGGCTGGCCGGAGCCGGGACGTGGATGACGCCCGTGCCGTTGGCGGTCTGGACGAAGTGGCTGACGTTCAGGCTCGGGATGATGCCGCCGAGGGCGACTTCAAAGCCGGTCTGCGGGGGATTGCCCGTGGCCTTGATCAGGGTGCTGAGGTTCACGTCCGCGGCGCCGACCGTGATGGTCCCGGACCACAGGATGAACTCATTGCCCGTCACCGGCGGGTTGAAGCCCACGCCGATGTTGATGCCGGTCACGTTCGAGCCGGCCGGGGTGCCCGGGTTGCCGAACGGGGGAACCTGGTAGCCCATGCCACCGGGGATCGTCGGGCCGGACCACGAGCCGCCGGAGGCCTGCATGTCCATGAGGACGCTCAGGAAGCCGTTGTACTGGCCGGCTTGGCCGGTGCCCGGGGGCGTCGTCCAGGGGATGCTGGTGCCGACGTTCGGCATGCCAACGGCGTAGATCGACACGGGGACGGCAGCGCCGGCGGCAACGGTGATCTCGTTGGTGCCGTTGCTGAACCGGATCTGCGTGGCGGGCTGGGCGATAGCCATGCCCGCGGTGCCGGCCAGGGCCGTCAGAGCGAGAATCGCACGAGTCTTCATTATCCAATCTCCTCACAAAATTCGAAGGGAACTGTTCCCGAGACACACACGACGAAGGAACGGAACGAACGACTCGTTCCCGACCCGGGTCCAAAGGTATCACACTCCCAGCGGGTCCGCAAGCAGAATCTCGCAGATTTGTTCGCGCAGGTCCGATTTTTTTGCTTGCCGGGGCCCGTTCCAGCCTGCTGGACCCTTCCGGCTGTCAATCTGGGTAAGCGGAAATGGCTCCCGCGGTGTCCCGCGGCCGCTTTCTGGGCATGAATCGCGCGAGCGTTCAGGATTGGAGACCCAGGCGCAGAATTTTCGCTTCCCATTCCGATTGCTCCCGCGTGTTGTCGCTGACGGGCCTGCCCCCGCCCGCTCGCAGGGCCGCGATCTCCGGCCCTGTGAGGCGCACCGCGTCGAGTTCGTAGTCGCGGAAGGCCTCCATCGCGACGGGCACGATGGGCTCCAGCAGCGCGTGCATCGCGTCCGCGTACACGCGGATCTCCGCCTGCGCGTGCGGGTCCATCCGCAGCGACAGGAACCGCAGTGTGTTGTGCAGGTCGCACTTCCAGTACCACTGTGTGTACAGGCTTACCGGCAGGCCGATCCGCGCCAGTTCCCTGGAAACCCCTTGATTCAGCAGCGTTTCGTACTTCGCGTACAGGGCCTCGGCCTCCGCGAGGTAGTCCAGGAACGCCTGCGCGGTGAGCGCCTCATCAGAGCCCGGAGCGCCAGCGACGGGAGTCGGCGATATCCCCTCGCTCGCGCTCGGGGCTCTGACAAACGTCTCCTCCCCGCCCTGCCGGTTCGCCTTCGACTGCTTGCGCACCGCGTCCGGCGTCGGCCGGTAGAACCGGTCCGGGACGATCGAGTACCGCCCCGAGTACTCATTGACGTTGGCCGTGCGGTGGCGGATCCACTGGCGGGCCACGAAGATCGGCATCGACACGTGGAACTTGAACTCCAGCATCTCAAACGGCGTCGTGTGCCGGTGCCGCATCAGGTAGCGGATCAGCCCGCGGTCCTCGCTGACCTTCTTTGTGCCCTGCCCGTAACTGACCCTGGCCGCCTGGACGATGGCCGCGTCCGCGGTCTGGCCCTGGGGCACCAGCCGCGGCATCGCGTCGATCAGGGCCACGAAGCCGTGCTCGTGGATCCGGATCTCGTGCCGCGAGGCACCGCCCAGCACGTCCACGAGCGGCCCCTCGGCGCGGATTCGGGAAATGGTCGGGATCGTCCGGATCGAATCGGCGTCCATGGCACACATGGTCCACAAGATAGTCTGGATGCCGGGCCTCGCGGCGAGCCCGACAGACAATCCCGGCTGGTTGCCCTCCGAAGCCGTGCTACGGGTCCGTCAGAAGCGATCGCCCCGTCATGTCCTGCGGCTTGGGCAGGCCGAGCATGTGCAGCGCCGTTGGCATGACATCGGCCAGGCAGCCCCTGGCCGCGCGGCGCTGCGGGTCGGACCACCCGGCCACGTCGTTGTCGCCGCGGAGTTTCGTGCCGGCGAAGACATTGCCCACGACGATGAGGGGCACGTCGTAGACGGTGTGGGCGGTGTGGGGCGACTTGGCCTGCGGGTTCCACATCTGCTCGGCGTTGCCGTGGTCGGCGGTGACGATCAGCGAGCCGGCGCGGGCGAGCGTCGCGTCCACGATGGCGCCGACGCAGGTGTCCACGGTTCCGCAGGCCATGATGGTCGCGGGCAGGTTGCCGGTGTGCCCGACCATGTCGCCGTTGGCGAAGTTGACGATCAGCACGTCCTCGCAGTCCTCCGCGGCGAGGCGGCGGAGCACGGCGTCGCGCACCTCGAACGCGGCCATCTCCGGCTTCAGGTCGTAGGTCGAGACCCTCGGGCTCTGCGGGTTCTCGCGGTGCTCGCCGGGGAACGGCTCATCGCGGTAGTCGTTGAAGAAGTAGGTGACGTGCGGATACTTCTCGGTCTCTGCGCAGCGGAACTGGGTGAGACCGAGTCTGGCCAGGTGCTCGCCCGCGATGTTCACCATCTTCGCGGGCTTCTGGAACGCGACGTGAACGTGCGGCGTCAGCGCCTCGCTGTACGCCGTCATCGTGACGAACTCCAGGTCCAGGCGCGGGCCGCGGCCAAAGCCCGCGGCACCGGTCTCGGGCGAGGGCTTGACGGCGGCCCACTCGGCGTCGGGCAGGACGAAGGCGGAGACGATCTCGCGGGGGCGGTCGCCGCGGTAGTTGTAGAAGATGACGGTATCGCCGTCGGCGATACGGCTGATGGACGCCTCCTGTTCATCCAGGCCGATGCGGGCGGGCGTGGCGTACTCGTCTCCCTTGAGGTTTTCCGCTGTCGGGTGGTCGTAGTAGGCCTTCAGGGCCTGAGCGGCGGACGCGGCGTAGCGGGGTGGCTCGATCCCCGGGATGGCGCGTCCGGTCAGGCAGGCGTAGGCGCGGGCGACGCGTTCCCAGCGGAAGTCGCGGTCCATGGCCCAGTAGCGCCCCATCACGCTCGCGATGCGGCCGATGCCGAACTCCCTGAGGCGGGCCTCGACCTGCTCGATGAACCCCAGGCCCGTGAACGGACCGGTGTCGCGCCCGTCGGTGAACAGGTGCAGGTAGACGCTGGGCTGGTTGAGCGCCTTGCAGAGGCGGACGAGCGCCTCCATGTGGGCCAGGAGCCCGTGCACCCCCGCGTCGGACGCGATACCCATCAGGTGAACGTCCTTGCCCGCGTCGCGGGAGCGCGTGACGGCGCGGACGAGCGTTTCATTGTGCTCGAGCCCGGCCCGGCAGGCCTTGGTTATGGCGACGGATTCCTGGTCCACGACGCGGCCGGCGCCGATGTTCTGGTGCCCGACCTCCGAGTTGCCCATCGTGCCGTCGGGCAGGCCTACATCCTCACCGCTGGTCTTGATGAGCGTCCACGGGAAGTCGCGGGCGAGGCGCTCGCTCGTGGGTGTCCGGGCGAGTTTGATCGCGTTGAACTTGTCGTGCTCGGGGTTCGGGTTCGCGCCCCAGCCGTCGCGGACGATGAGGACCATCGGGCTGTTCCGCGGGCGCGTCGGCATCGAACCCAGTGTAGCGCCCGCGCACCCCTACGATCCGCCCGAGTCACCCAAAGAAGTTGAACGCGAAGGTCGCGAAGGACGCGAAGTGGAGAGGGACGGATACGGCGGCGACGCACGACGGAGCAATCAACCGGGTTGTTCTCCGCGCGCTCCGTGGCCCCCCGTGTTGAGGTCTTTTTCTTCCTCTTCTCCTTCTCTTTCTTCTTCTTGTTCTTCGCGTGCTTCGCGACCTTCGCGTTTCAATTCATGAGAGCGTGAGCGATGCGTGAGCGCGGCGTGTGGGGGCGGTTCGGCGGGGCGGTGACGATCGTCGCCACACTCGTCGGGTGGTCGAGCGTCCCGCTCTTCCTGAAGCACTTCTCGCACCTGATCGACCCGTGGACCAGCAACGGCTGGCGCTACGGCTTCTCGGCGCTGCTCTGGCTGCCGGTGCTGGTGTGGGGTGTGACGCGCCGGACCCTCCCGCCGGGGCTCTGGGCGGCGGCCGTCATCCCCGCGGCGCTCAACGCCGGCTCCCAGACGGTCTTCTGCTACGCCCATTACGCGATCGATCCCGGGCTGCTGACCTTCGGGCTGCGTTCCAACATCGTGTTCACGACGCTCGGGGCGGCGCTGTTCTTTGCGGCCGAGCGGCGTGTCATCCGAAGGCCCGGGTTCCTGGTCGGACTGCTGATGGTGATCGGCGGCACCGCCGGGACGATGCTGCTGGGGACGGGCGTGCTGGAGGGAGCGACGCTCGCCGGGGTGCTGATGGCGATCGCGTCGGGGGCCGGGTTCGCGGCGTACTCGCTGGCCGTGCGGCACTTCATGCACGGCGTGAACGCCTTCCAGGCGTTCGCGGCGATCAGCCTGTACACGGCGGTTGGAACGACCGTGCTGATGGTGGCGTTCGGGGATCGGCACGGCGCCGCGGCGTGGCCGCTGGTGCACGAGGCGGCGGCGGTCGGGGGGTGGCCGATCCCCGGCGGGCAGATGACGATGCTGCTGCTCTCGGCGGTCATCGGGATCGCGCTGGGGCATGTGTTCTACTACTACTCGATCCAGCGGCTGGGTGTAGCGGTCTCCGCGGGCGTCATCCAGTTGCAGCCCTTCCTGGTCGCGGTCGCATCGCTGTCGCTGTTCGGTGAGCGGTTATCGCTCCAGCAGTGGGTATCCGGGTGTGTTGCCGTCGTCGGCGCCGGGGTGATCCTGTGGGCCCAGCGTGCCGCCGCTGGCCGGCCTTCGAGCGGAGCAGCGGGACTGAAACGCCGGCAGGAGTCGGGCGCCACCGCCGCCGGGCCGCGGGGCGAGTGATCGCGGTGGCACCCTACACTCGCCCCATGCACTTCGACGCCCACCAGCCGATCATCGACGACCTCGAGGCGCGGATCTTGACGATCCGCGACTCGCTTTAACTACGACGCCAAACTCGCGGGCCTGAAGGACATCGAAGCGCGGATGGGGGCCGAGGGATTCTGGGACTCGCCCGAAGCCGCGAAGAAAGTCGTGGCGCAGCTCAAGGTGCTCAAGGCGCAGGTCGGGCCGCTCCAGGGCGTCATCAGCACCTTCGACGATGCCAGGGCCGCCTACGAGATGTCGAAGGAGGCGGGCGACAAGGACCTGCTGGCCGAGGCCGACGGGCAGTTGTTCGCGCTCCGGGCCCGAATGGACAAGGTCGAGCGGCAGTCGCTGCTCTCCGGCCGGCACGACCATCGAAACTGCTTCCTCACCATCTCCGCGGGTGTGGGCGGCACCGAGGCGAACGACTGGGCGGAGATGCTCTTCCGCATGTACCTCTTCTACTGCGAGAAGATGGGTTTTCAACTGGAGGAGGTGGACAAGGGCTTCGGCGCCGAGGTGGGCATCGACTCCGTTACGCTGCTCGTCAAGGGGCCGTACGCCTTCGGGTACCTGAGCACCGAGCGCGGCACGCACCGTCTGGCCCGCGTCAGCCCGTTCAACGCGCAGGGCAAGCGGCAGACCTCCTTCGCCACCGTGGACGTGATCCCGGAGTTCGAGGAGGCGACGGTCGACATCCCCGACAAGGACGTGGAGATCACGCCGTTCGTGCGCGCCAGCGGCCCCGGTGGGCAGAACGTGAACAAGGTGGCGTCGGCGATCCGCGTCGTGCACAAGCCGACCGGCATCATGGTGGTCGCCAGTACCTACCGCGACCAGCCGCAGAACAAGGCCCAGGCCCTCGCCGTCCTCCAGGCCAAACTCGAACAACTGGCCGAGGAGAAGCGTGAGAAGGAGATCGCCGCGGCCGCCGGGGGCCAACTGGACCGCGGCTGGGGCACGCAGATCCGGTCGTACGTCTTCTACGACAACCGCGTGAAGGACCACCGGACGGGCGTCGAGTCGCGGAACTACGAGGCCGTGCTGCGGGGCGAGATCGAGGAGTTCGTGGACGCCGAACTCAAGCGGCGTCGGGCGGAGAAGGAGGCGGCAAGGGCGTAGAACGGTCCGGTGATGTGAGTCCTGAGTCTGGCCACACGCGATGATGATGGTCGGTGGTGCCGGTGTTCTGCGGTCACACCGAGTCGTCATTCTTCAGCCCGAAGGGCTGGTATTGAGTAGCCGGGCGTCGGAGGTTGCGCCAGCGACCGACACGCCCGGTACGCGATATCCGCACTCACAAACGCGTTTGGGTGCGCGGGCAGCCCGAAGGGCTCGCTCGTGGCTCGCCCGCGCGCGACGGACGCCAAGATCGACCCCTTCGGGGTGTCGCCGATGATCGAGGACGACCTTTCCGGGCGTGTCGGACCGCCTTCGGCGTGCCTCCGACGCCCGACTACTCACGTTCGAGCCCTTCGGGCTGAAGAGCACTGCATGACCGGAGCCCTTGTGACCACGGAGCGGCAAAGGGGGCTCGTATCACCCAACATCCACACCGGTGGTTTCCGAATGAACTCCTGGCGGCCCGTGCCGCCGTCGGAGACCCGCGATGGAAGACTCGATGAACCGTCCCGTGCTCGCCCGCTCTTCCCGCCACCGTGTGCTCGCAGGGGTCTGCGGCGGGCTTGCCGACTGGCTCGGCTGGGACCCGACGCTCGTGCGCCTCGGCTACATCTTGCTGTCGATCCTCTCGGTCGCCTTCCCCGGCATCCTGGTCTATATCGTCCTGTGGCTGGTGATGCCGGACGAGCGCGACGCGCAATAGCCCGGCCCGCGGTACCATGCCTCCATGACGCGCCGCCGGATGGCATATCAAGTCTCGCTGGCGGTCGCAAGCATACTGCTGAGCGCCTACTTCGCGCTCAATCCCGAGCTCCACAGCGTGTACCGCGCGATTGCCGGGGTCGTCATCGCTCCGATTCTCGTGCAGATCGGAGTCGCGGTGATTGACTACTGGCGGGCGTCGAGTTCAGGCGAGACGCCGTCCCTGCGATAGAGGTTCGTTGACCACCCCCGCCCCCGGCGTAGACTTGCCCCGCACCGGGCTTGTAGCTCAGCTGGCTAGAGCGCGCCCCTGATAAGGGCGAGGTCGGAGGTTCGAGTCCTCTCAGGCCCATTTTCACGCCCACTCGGGCTGCCCGTGCGCCAGGCGCTCCCGGCCGGTCGCGGGTACCCTATTGGGTAACAGAGCCCGGAGCGCAAGCGACGGGTCGGCAGGATTTCAGTCCGGCTCTGTCACGGACGGTCAGTTCTGAGGGGCAACCATGCGCACGGACGTCATCGGTCGGAACTTCGAGGTCACCCCGGCGATCAGGGCCCATGCGGAAGGCAAGGCGGAAAAACTTCACAAGTTCCTGCGGGGCGTCCAGCAGATCACCTTCCGCCTGGCCCGGGTTGACCACCAGCACAAGGGGCAGTTTGAGGTGGAACTGGTGATCGACGTGGAGCGGCACGATGATTTCGTGGCCCACGCCAAGGGCGAGGACCTCTACGTCCTCATCGATGAGGCGGTCCAGAAGGGCACCCGCCAACTGACCGAGTTCAAGGAACGCAGGAAAGACGGCAGCCGGCAGGCGAAGGACACGGAATGAAACTGGCAAGTCTCGTCCCCGAGGGGGCCATCCGCGCGAGCCTGTCGGCGCAGCAGCGCGACGAGGTCATTACCGAACTGGTGGACGCGCTCGTCTCCAGCGGCGCCGCGGCCCCGAAACTGCGCGACGACCTGGTCCGGAGCGTGCTGGAGCGTGAGAAGCGGGGCTCCACCGGTTTCGGGCGGGGCGTCGCCGTCCCGCATGTCAAGCACAAGTCCGTGAAGAAGATGGCCGCGGCCATCGGGCTCAGCGCCAAGGGCGTGGACTTTTCCGCGCTCGACAAGCAGCCGGTGTACTCCGTGTTCCTCCTCCTCTCGCCGGAGGACCGTCCGGAGGATCACCTTCAGGCGATGGAGGCGATCTTCAAGAATCTATCGAAGGACACGTTCCGGCGTTTCCTGCGTCAGGCCCAGACCGAGAAGGACGTCCGGACCCTCCTGGATGAGGCCGACAACCACCTGATCGCCGGCTGACCCACCGCCCGTGGCGACACGACGAACCGTCACTGTGACCATCGTGAACCGGCTCGGGCTGCACGCGCGCCCGGCCATGGCCTTTGTCGATGCGGCCAGCGGCTTCACCTGCAGCGTCATGGTCCGTCGCGGTGACCAGGAGGTCGACGGCAAGTCCATCATGCACATGATGCTGCTGGCGGCCACCAAGGGCACCAAACTCGACGTGACCTGTGACGGCCCGGACGCCGACAGGGCGTGCGACGCCCTCAGGGCCCTCGTCGATGGCGGGTTTGACGAAGACTGACGGCCGAGAGTGAGCGTTCGAGATTCGTTGCATCCACCCATTCTGTCTGCGCTGGCGCGGTCCGTTTCTGCGGCGCCTCGTGCGCCTGCACGCCCTCGCGGTCGCGCCTCTCACCTCCGGAATGTGACGGGCGATTCGACCAGGCCGTACACCTCGCGCAGAAACGTCATCCCCAGGAACGTGACCGCCGCCAGGCCGCCCAGCACCACCGCCCCGGCCTCATGCCCGGCGCCCAGCAGCCACGCCGCTCCGTAGAGCGGCAGCCAGATCGACCCGTACCGACGCACTTTGTCGGCCGCACGGATCCCCGGGCCGTGCTGGCGAATCTTCCATACGGCGATCCCGATGAACGGAGGAACGAGCGCCAGCGGGTACGCCGCCGCCGCGGGGCTCACCCAGTCCGGCCAGAACCATGTCGGCCTGCCGGAGCGTTCCCAGCCGAGCCCGAACAGCAGGGCCGAGCACGCGGCCCAGCCGATCGCGGCGGCGACCACAGCCCGTGCGGTCAGGCGCGGCACGCGCCGCCCGACCACATGCGTTACCGCCGCGACGAGCAGGGTGTGCGTCATCACGAGCCACACCGGCCATACGAACGTCAATCGGGTGTTCGGCACCATCATGTGTCCGGCATACAGGAGCGACAGCAGCACGAGCCCGACGGCCGGAACGTACTTGCCCGCGGCATTGAGGCAGAGGATGATCCCGGAAAGGGCCAGCGTCAGGGTGACGGCGCTCATGCCGAACGCGGTGGCCCCGAACACCGCGGCCAGGAGCATGACGATGATCACACCGACCGCATCGGCCGATGCCAGTCCGCCTGATGCCAGGGGCCTGGCCGGGTGCAGTGTGCGGTCGCGCTTGGCGTCCAGGGCATCGTTGAGTGCCGCGCCATAGGCGTAGAGGCCGGCCGCGGACACCGCGCTGAATCCCAGCGCCTGCCACAGCGGCATGGTGGTGATGCCGCCGGGGTCCGGCTCCCGGCCGTTGCTGGCGCGGGTCCAGAGGATGACGAACCAGACGTTCCCGACCGCCGCGACGGCCGAACTCACGCGGGTGAGGTGGAGGATCGGTGCGATCCGCAGGAGGGCCGTCCGCATGAGGGCGGCATCGTAGCGCCAGCGGCGCCTCTACCATCGACCAATGAGAGCGGAAAGTGTCGTCAACGGGGTGCCGCCGAGCCTGCCACGGGTCGCGGTGATCGTCAGCCGCTACAACCCGTCGGTCACGGATCGCCTGTGCCGGGGCGCCCTGGCGGAGTACGAAAACCGGGGCGGGCATTCCCGGGACGCCGAGGTGTTCCACGCGCCGGGGGCGTTCGAACTCCCCGTCCTGGCCATGGAGGCGGCGCGGGCCGGGCGTTTCGGCGCGGTCGTGGTCCTGGGGTGTATCGTGCGTGGCCAGACGCGGCACGACCGGTACATTGCGCAGGCGGTGGCGGACGGTGTCACGAGGGTCGGGCTCGACACGGGCGTGGCGTGCGGCTTTGGCGTGCTGACCGTGAACAACGCGGACCAGGCGCACGCCCGGGCCGGCGGGAAGAAGGGAAACAAGGGGGCGGAGGCGATGGCGGCCGCGCTGGATACCGCGGCGGCGCTCGCCGCGGTGCGGAACGGGCTGCCATCCCCGGTGGTTGCTGTCGGCGCTCCCGATAAGGCCGGACGGGGCTGATGGGGACGCCGCGGGACATCCGGCGGTTGGCGTTCCAGGCGCTCTACCAGATCGATGCGCGGGGGACCGACGACCTGCCGTCGATCCTGGAGTCGCTGAACCCGGCGGGGGCGTTCACGGAGGACGAGCGGGGTCGGGCGCTGGCGCTGGCCCTCGCGGCGTTCGAGAATCGCGGGGCCGCGGACGCGGAGATGCTGGTTCTGGCGCCCACATGGCCCGCGCACCGGCAGCCGGCGGTGGATCGTGCCGTGCTGCGACTGGCGCACTACGAGATGGTGGTGGGGCGTGCCCCGCCGAAGGTCGTGGTCAACGAAGCGGTGGAACTGGCCAAGGAGTTCAGCACCGACAAGGCGCCGGCCTTCGTCAATGGGCTGCTGGACAAGGTGCTCAAACGCGTGCTGGCGGAGCGATCTGTGTCCGCGGTGGAGCCGGTAGCGGGCGCGGAGACGGAGGGGGGCGCGTGAGTTTTTTCCGTTCCGTCCTTGGCTCGCTCACCAAGGGGCTGGCACGCACCAGGCAGGTCTTCGGGCACGGCGTGCGGACGCTCCTGCTCGGGCGCAGGCTTGATGAGGGGCTTATCGGTGAACTGGAGGTAAAACTCCTCCAGGCCGACGTCGGCGTGAAGACCACGGAGCGGTTGATCGGCGCCATCCGTGCCGAGCACGTCGCCGGCCGCCTCTACCGGGGTGAGGACGTGCTCGAGTTTCTGCGACGAGAACTCAGGTCATTGTGGCCGGCGGAGGACCGGGCGCTGCGCCTCGCCACCCAGGGGCCGACCGTTATCCTGGTGACCGGCGTGAACGGCGCGGGCAAGACCACCAGCATCGCCAAACTCTGCCACATGCTGCGGGAACAGGGCAGGACGGTGCTCCTCGGGGCGTGCGACACGTTCCGGGCCGGGGCCGTCAGGCAACTGGAAATCTGGTCGCAGCGCCTCGGTGTGGACGTCGTGAAGGGTCAGCAGGGGGGCGACCCCGCGGCCGTGGCGTTTGACGCGGCGTCCGCGGCCGTTGCACGCAATATCGACGTGCTGATCCTTGACACGGCGGGACGGCTCCAGACGCAGGACCCGCTGATGCGGCAACTGACGAAGATTCGCGCCGTGGTCGGCAAGCGGATCCCCGGGGCGCCGCATGAGGTGCTGCTCGTCCTTGACGCGACGGCCGGGCAGAACGCGCTGCGCCAGGCGGCCGAGTTTGACAGGGCGATGCGGGACGGCGGCGGCGGTGTGACGGGTATCTTCCTCTCGAAACTCGACGGGACGGCCAAGGGAGGGATCGTCGTGGCGATCAAGGAGGCGACGAGCATCCCCGTGAAGTTCATCGGGGTGGGCGAGACGCCGGAGGATGTCGAACCGTTTGAGCCGGGCGCGTTCATCGACGCGATGCTGGCGGAGTAGAGGCACCTGCCTACCGGAGGGGGCGATGCTCATCGGCACGACCGAAGTGGCGGCGGCGGCGGCACGCGAGTGGGACGTCCTCGTGATCGGCGCGGGGCCCGCGGGCGGCGTGGCCGCGTTGGTCCTGGCCCGGTGCGGCGCTCGCGTCCTGCTCGTGGACAGAGCGGCGTTTCCGAGAGAGAAGGCCTGCGGCTGCTGCCTTGCCGCCCAGGGGGAATCGATGCTGCGCGAGGCGGGTGTGCGGGTTCCCGCGTCGGGCCGATTCGGCGGCGTCCTCCTGCGATGCGGCCGTCGCAGCGCCGCGATTCCGAGTCAGGGCGGTGTGGTGGTCACCCGCCGCGACCTGGACGGCGCGATCGTGCAGGCAGCAATCCGGGCGGGTGCTGCGTTCATCGATTCGTGCGTCGCGCGCGTGGTGTCGCAGGGCCCGGGCGGGGTGGCCGCGGCGCTCGGCGGGCAGGGATTGAACGTGCGGGCCCGCGCCGTTATCGCCGCCGACGGCATCGGTGGGGCATCGCTCAGCGGGTTGCCCGAGTTCCGCCCGGAGGTTGCCGTCCACTCACGCTTTGGCGCCGCGGTCACATTCGAGGGTGCGCCCGGGTGGATTGAACCGGGGCTGGTGCACATGGCCGTCGGCGCGGGTGGCTATGTGGGCGCGGTCCGGCTGCCGGGCGGGAGGGCGCACCTCGGTGCCGCGCTGGACCCCACGCTCGCGCGGCGTCTCGGCGGGCCGTCCCATGCTGCCGCCGCGATCCTCCGCTCCACAGGCGTGGACGCCAAGGCCCCGCCGGAGTGCCGCTGGCACGGCACGCCGTCGCTGACACGCTCGCGGCGCGTCCAGTCCGGGCGCGTGCTGGCGATCGGCGATGCCGCGGGATACGTCGAGCCCTTCACGGGCGAGGGAATGACCTGGGCGATCTCCGGCGCCCTCGCCGTCGTTCCGCATGTGCAGGCCGCCCTGGTTTCAGACGGCACACCGGCGGAGACCTGGCCCATCGCGCACCGGCGTCTGCTCGCGGGCCGCCACCGCGCGTGCCGGGCGGTCTCGATGCTCGTTCGCTTGCCCCGGCTCGCCGAGGCCGCGCTCGTGACCGGCACGGCGGCTCGGGTGCTGGCACGATTGGCGGCGCCCCGCCGACCCACGGTGGCCGCGTGACCGCCGCCATCGCCGGCATCGGCCTGGCCACGCCGCCGAACCGGATCGCGCAGGCCGGCGCGCTGCGCGCGGCCGTCCAATCCTCCGGGCTGGGCGCGGGCGCTGCCCGCACGCTGGAGGCCCTGTACCGCCGCGCCGGCGTGGAGTGCCGCGCCACCGTGCTGACGCCCGCGGAGGGCTTCTTCCCGACCGCGTTGGGCCCGGACGACCTCGGCCCCGGAACCCGCACGCGGATGGAGCGTTACGAGTTGCACGCCGCGGCCCTGGCACGGGGCGCCTGCCGCTCCGCGCTGGATGCGGCGTCGATCCGGCCCGGTGCGGTCACTCACCTGGTCACCGCCAGTTGCACCGGGTTCCATGCACCGGGGGTTGACCTGGAACTGATGGGCGCGCTGGGCCTGCCCGCGGGCATCGCGCGGACGCACATCGGGTTCATGGGATGCCACGCCGCCGTGAACGCGCTGCGGGTGGCGCACGCGTACGTCCGGGCGGACCCCGCGGCCGTTGTGCTCGTGGGCACGGTTGAACTCTGCTCGCTGCACTTCCACTACGGCGCGGAGCCGGGGGCCGTTGTTGCCAACGCGCTGTTCGCGGACGGGTCGGCCGCCGCGGTGCTCACCGGGCTGGGCAGGGCATCCGCGCCGTTGCTGCGGGCAACGGGGTCTGTTGTGATTCCCGACTCGGCCGATGCGATGACGTGGAGCGTCGGGGACCACGGGTTCGTCATGACGCTCTCGGCCGCGGTCCCGGGGCTGGTCCAGACGCACCTTCGGGGCTGGCTGGAGCCGTGGCTGTCGCGGCACGGCCTGGGCATCGATTCGGTGACGGCCTGGGCGATCCATCCGGGCGGGCCGAGGGTCCTTTCCGCCGTCGCCGAGTCCCTGGGCCTTCCGGGTCGGGTCACGGCGGCGTCACGGGCGGTGCTGGCGGAGCACGGCAACATGTCTTCGGCAACGCTGCTGTTCATCCTCTCCAGGCTGCTGCGGGAAGGGGCGCGGGGCCCGTGCGTGGCCCTTGCATTCGGCCCTGGGCTCGCCGTGGAGGCCGCGTTGCTGGACCTGCCGGGGTGAGGTCGCGGACGGCCCTCTCGTACTCGGCCCGCGGGTCGCGGCGGGTGCGGAGGAAATCGGCAAGCGCCTCCTCCGTCTGCTCCCGCATGAGTTCCGAGATGAACCGCAGAATCTGTCGTGGCATGTCTCAGGGCCCCCTTTTTTCCGCTCCGTGTTGCGGGGTCATTCGGGAGCGGGCGGCGGGGATTCCACCCGGGCAGGCTCCGGCGTGAGGGCCGAGTTGCAGGCGTTGTCGGGCCGGAACCGCGCGTTCGCGGTAGCCGCGGCGTCACGCGGTCCACAGCCATCGTCCCCTTGAAACCAGCGGTCACTGATCCCCAAGAAGGCCCCGGGAGACCGCCATGGCCGAACTGCTCCTGATCGTCACCGGGCTGATTGTGGGAGGGGTGGTCGTCGCGGTGGTCATGCGCCGGATCGGGCGGGGTGCTCCGGTCGCGGCGCTCCAGACGCAGACGATCTTTGAGCGAGTATCGGCGGTGGGGCGGCTCGTCGGGCTGGAGGTCTGTGCCAAAGAGATCGCCACGAGCCGCAAGGGCTGGGGCTGGATGCCGCCGCTGCTGCTCTCGCAGGCGCGCCTGGCCATGATCTTCCAGTTCGAGAAGCAGTACTCGATCGACCTGTCACGCCTTCGCCCGGGTGATGTGGAGGAAGTCGGCCCGGCGACGTACCGGGTCGCGCTGCCGCCCGTCGAGGGATCGCTGCGCCTGACGGACGTGACACCCTACGACATACAGGCGGGGCGGATGCTGGGCCTGCTGGACGTGATCCAGGTGGACGCGCCGACGCAGACGGACCTTATGCGCAGCGCCCAGTCCCAAGCGGCCGCGCTGTACGAGTCAAGCGACGCGCGGTACCTGGCGGAGGCCCGGCGGAGCGTCGAGCGGCAACTGCGGTCGCTCCTGGGGCTCTTCGGGGCTGGGGTTGAGTTTGCGTGGAATGAGCCCGGGGCGCCGGCCGCCGATACTCAGGCCGCGCCGCCGCCGAGGCTTCGTTTCGCCCGCGCAATGGCCGCCGCGACCGCCTGAGGGCCCGTGCCGCCGGGAACCTCACGCCGCGTCAGCCCGGCCTCCAGCGTGAGCGCCGCCAGCACGTCCGGGCCGATGCGGGCGTCGAACTTCCGGAACTCGTCGAGTGTCAGCGCTTCGAGCGCCCTGCCGGCCGCCAGCGCGTGCCGGACGACGCGGCCCACAACCTCGTGCGCATCGCGGAAGGGCACGCCCTTGCCCACCAGGTAGTCCGCGAGTTCGGTCGCGTTGGAGTGCCCGCCCGCTGCGGCCTCGCGGCAGCGCCCGCGGTCCACCTTCATCCCGTCCAGGACCCGAGGCACGATGCGGAGGCACAGCGAGAGCGAGCCCATCGCATCGAAGAGCGGCTCCTTGTCCTCCTGCATGTCCTTGTTGTACGCCAGGGGCAGGCCCTTGAGGGTGACCGTGAGCGCCGCGTGGGCGCCGGCGATCCGCCCGCACTTGCCGCGGAGCAGTTCCAGGGCATCGGGGTTCTTCTTCTGCGGCATGAGCGACGAGCCGCTCGTGACGGAGTCGTCCAGTTCCACGAACCCAAACTCGCCGCTGGACCAGAGGATGAGTTCCTCGCCGAGCCGCGAGAGGTGGACGGCGCACAGCGACGCGGCCGCCAGCGTCTCCACAACAAAGTCGCGGTCGGCGACGGCGTCGAGGCTGTTGGCGGTGGGGGCATCGAAGCCGAGGTCGCGGGCGAGCGCGGCGCGGTCGATCGGGTAGGTCGTGCCGGCGAGCGCGGCCGATCCGAGGGGGCAGAGATTGGCCCGCCGCCGCGCGCCCGCCAGGCGTGCCGCGTCGCGCTCCAGCATCTCGAAGTACGCCAGGGCCCAGTGGGCCATCAGTACGGGCTGGGCCCGCTGCAGGTGGGTGTAGCCGGGGAGGATGGTTGCCGCCTCGCGCTCCGCCAGGGCCACGAGCGACCGCTGCGCGGCCCGCACCTCCGCGAGCCGCGCGTCGATCTCGCACCGCACCCACAGCCGCAGGCCCGTCGCCGCCTGGTCATTGCGGCTGCGCCCGGTGTGGAGTTTCTTGCCAAGGTCGCCGACCGCCCTGATGAGTTCGGCCTCGACCCACGAGTGGATGTCCTCCGGGGTACCCGGCGACTCCGTCGCGGCCTTCTCCTGCTCTTCGAGCGGCGCCCGCGGATTTTCCTCCACCAGCACCGCCAGGTCGGCCAGCGCCGACACGAGCCGCCGGTGCTCGTCGGCGGTCAGCACGCCGGCCCGCTGGATCGCCCCGGCCCAGGCGACGGACCCGGCAATGTCCTGGGCGGCGAGCCGGTAGTCGAACGGCAGCGAGTCGTTGATCTCCCGGAACAGCGGGTCAGCGGCCTTGTCGAATCGTCCACCCCAGAGGGCCATCGCGTGCTCCTGTCAACCCCCGAGCGTAGCGAAGATAGACTGCCGGCGGGAGGTCGGCATGGAGCGCTTTGTCGCCCTGTATCGCGGCATCAACGTCGGCGGAAGGAACCCGGTGAAGATGGACGGGCTGCGCGCGATGCACGAGCGGCTCGGGCACCGGGCCGTTGAGAGTTACATCCAGAGCGGCAATATCGTGTTCTCGGGCAAGGGGCCCGCCGCGACGATCGCCCGGATGATCGCGGCGGAGTTCGCCCGGTCGTTCGGATTCGCGGCACGGGTCATCGTGGTGCCCGGGGCGGCCTGGGGCGGGGCGGTGCGCCGCAACCCGTATGCGGGGTTCAGCGCGGAGCGGCCCAAGACCGTGCACGCGGGTTTCTGCGAGGGGACGCCGAGCGTCAAGGGGCTGGAGGACCTGCGCCAAAGGACCGGCGGGACCGAGGAGTTCGTCGTGGCCGGCGGGGTTGTCTACCTGCACGCACCGGACGGGTTCGGCACGTCGAAGTTCGCCGCGGGGATGGAGAAGGCGTGCGGAGTGCCCATGACGGTGCGCAACTGGTGCACAGTGGAGGAAATCGCGGAGATGATCAAGGGCGGTGATCCCCGCTGACATGCGCGCCACGTCCTGACTTGCGGAGGTTCGTGCGGAGGCGCGCGGGCGGGAGCAAAGCACGATTATCGCCCCGGGGCACGCCGTCCGACTTCGCGGTGTCGCTGCTCCAGTCGGGCGTGCTCGGTTCAAGTGGAAGTGCATCAACCCACCGGGTCCGTCGGCACCATCTACGAGGTTCAGCGGAAGATTGGTAACGCCGGGTTTCAGTTCATCGGCGGTATCGGCGTCAAGACATTCCTCGACGAGACGCTGCCAACCGGCTCGGCTCCGGTGACCTACAAGATCACCGCCGTCCGCTCCACCGCACGCGGCAACTCCGCCCAGTTCACCGTGAACTTCGGCGTCGGCGGCCAGACCATCACGCTGGTCGAGGGCGGCAGCGACCTGAAGATGGCGGCGTAGGAAGCCCCGGACAACCTAGGTGTACCACTACCCCGCCCTGCGGCGGGGTGTTTTCATTGGTATCATGCCGCCTCCAACCGGCTCTCGCTCCTCCTTCCCGGAGTTCCCATGGCCTTTGGTATTGATGACGCGCTTATGACAGCGGCAGCGGGCTTGCGTTTCTCTGATACGCTCGTTCAGACGGTGAAAGCGTATCGGAAGGCCGACGGCGACCTTGACGTGGAGTTGCTGATTGAGGAGGTTCGCGTTACCACTTTGCAGAGGCTGGACGAGTCAGATGCCGCTCTCGCTCAGTTTGAGAGAATGTTGGGGGAGAGGAACATCGACGCGGACCGAAGCCTTAAGACTGTGATCGAGTCGACGCCTTGGTGGCGACCCCACGAGGCTCATCGACTCAAACGCATTCAGCGGAGCTTCAACGCACTCGCGGATGCGACGTACGCCGCGACTGATGATGTCGCTGCACTCTTGCGATGCAAGCAGCGTACCGGGCCGATGGGGGGTGTTGTCGTCGAGAGCGCAAGTTCCAAGCATCGCTTTCTTGAGAGACTGCTTGAAGCACCAACCGTGCGACAATCGATCCGTATTCTGCGAGCGGAAATGACACGCCTCAAAGATGAGTTGAGGTGAGATCACGGCGGACTGTTACGTCCGGCTCTTCATCGCCCTGATGCGTTCGGGGAGGCTGAGGAGTCTGATGAAGCCGCCGGCGTCCTTCTGGCTGTAGACCTCTTCGCCCTCGAAGGAGACCATTTTCTCGGCGTAGAGGGAGTTGGGGCTCTTGCGCTGGATGGCGGTGGCGGTGCCGCGGCAGAGGCGGACAACGACCTCGCCGGTCAGCGGCTCGGCCATTTTCTCCGCGGCGGCCCAGAGGGCCTGGCGCAGGGGCGTGAACCAGCGGCCGTCGTAGACGAGTTCCGCGAAGGTGAGGCCCAGGTGCTCGCGGTAGTGGCGGGTCTCGCGGTCCAGGACCAGTTCCTCAAGGGCCCGCAGGGCCTCGACGAGGACAGTCCCGCCGGGGGTTTCGTAGAGCCCCCGCGACTTCATGCCGACCCGGCGATTCTCCACCAGGTCCACGCGGCCGACGCCGTGCGGGCCGGCGATGGAGTTGAGTTTCTCGATGATCTGCCAGGCGGGGAGAGAGGAAGGGCGGGTAGACACAGGCGGGACGCCTGTGCCACTAGGCGGGGTAGAGACGGAGAGGGCGACGGGGCGGCCGCGCTGGAAGGAGAGGGTGACATCCTCGGGCGAGGCGGGGGCGGCGGCGGGATCGGCGGTGAGCATCCAGGCGTCGGCCGGCGGCGGGTTCCAGGGGTCCTCGATGGCGCCGCCCTCGTGGGAGATATGCCAGAGGTTGCGATCGCGCGAGTAGATCTTGGTCGCGCTGGCCGTGGTGGGGATGTTGCGGGCCTTCAGGTAATCGAGCATCGCCAGGCGCCCGCTGAGGTTCCACCTGTCGTGCCGCCAGGGGGCGATGATCTCCATCTCCGGGGCGAGGGCGGCGTAGGCGGACTCGAAGCGGACCTGGTCGTTGCCCTTGCCGGTGCAGCCGTGGGCCAGGGCCGTGCAGCCGGTTTTCTTGGCGATGCTCACCTGGCCGCGGGCCAGCACCGGGCGGGCCATCGCGGTGCCCAGCAGGTAGCGGCCCTCGTAGATCGCGCCGGCGATCATGGTGGGCAGGACAAACTCGTCCACGAACTCGGCCCGCAGGTCCACGACGTGGCACTCGGCGGCCCCGGAGTCCCTGGCCTTCTTCTCGACTCCGGCCAGTTCGTCGGACCCCTGCCCCACGTCGCCGACGACGCAGACGACCTCGGCTCCGGGGATGTTCTCCCGCAGCCACGGGACGATGCAGGAGGTGTCGAGGCCGCCGGAGTAGGCGAGAGCGATCTTCTTGGGCATGGTCAATCTTTGGATGCCAAGAGGTGCAGGAGCAGGGCGTTCTGGGCGTGCATGCGGTTTTCGGCCTGGTCGTAGACGAGCGATGCGGGCGAGTCGATCACCGCGTCCGTCACCTCATCGCCACGGTGGGCGGGCAGGCAGTGCATGAACCACGCCCCGGGGGCGGCGGCGGCCATGAGCGCCCCGTCCACGCGGTAGGGCTCGAAGGCCCGCCTGCGGCCGCCCGCGTCGCCCTCCTGGCCCATGCTGACCCAGGTGTCGGTGTAGACCGCGCGGCAGGCGCGGACGCCCGCCTTGTCGGTCGTGACGCGGACAGAGCCGCCGGTGTTGTGGCGTTCGGCCAGGGTCCGGCATTCGGAGACGACCGGGGCGGAGGGCTCGTACCCCGGCGGGGTGATGACGGTGAGCCGGGCGCCCGTGAGCGCCGCGCCCTGCATGAGCGAATGGCACACGTTGTTCCCGTCGCCGATGTAGGCGAGTTCGAACCCGCGAAGGCCGGTGATGCCGCCCAACCGCTCCGCCAGGGTCAAGTAATCGGCGAGGCCCTGGCACGGGTGGTGCAGGTCGGAGAGCGCGTTGACGACGGGGACGCGGGTCTCTCGGGCGAGTTCCTCCAGAACGGCATGGCTGAACACGCGTGCGACGATGCAGTCCACCCACCGTTCCAGGTTCTTCGCGTAGTCCCGGACGCTCTCGCGCTGCCCGATGCGATCCTTCGAGTGGTCGTAGTAGATCGCGTGCCCGCCCATGCGGGCCGGGCCGACCTCGAACGTGACGCGGGTGCGCAGGGAGGGCTTCTCGAAGAGCATGATGACGCTGCAACCCGCGAGCGCAGCGCGGTACTCCGCCGGTGATCGCTTCGTCGCCGCGGCGGTGTCGAAGAGCGCCGCGACCTCTCGCGGCGAGAGGGACGCGAACGTGAGCAGGTCTTTCGAACCAAGCGGGATGAACGTGTTCGCCATGCCGGTCTCCCGTGACGAGGGAAACCGGGACGATAGGCGGGATCGGGTAGCCCGCCGCTCCGCGGCGGCTCTTACGATCAGATAACGGAAAAGACCGCCGCGGAGCGGCGGGCCACCCTACCCCGGCACGACGCTTGTCCCCGCCGGCTCTCCGCGGGCCAGGCGGATGAGGTCGCCCGGCGCGTTCCAGGAGCAGATGGTGCAGGGCGAGCCGCTGGCCTCGGCGGCGCGGGCCGCCGCCCGCGCCTTTGGGATCATCCCGCCGCTGACCACGCCCCGGTCGATCAGCCCCTCGACCTCCCGCGGCGTCAGGCGAGCGATCAGCCGGCGGTCGGCCCCGAGTATCCCCGGCACATCCGTCATCAGTACGAGCCGCGACGCGCCAACGATGCGCGCGAGCCCGGCTGCTGCATCGTCCGCGTTTACATTGAGTGGTCGCCCCTGCTCGTCGAGCCCGATCGACGACACGACGGGTGGAAAGCCGGCACCTATGAGCAGCGTGAGCAGACGCGGGTCGCCGCCGCGGATCTCGCCGACGAAGCCGGGGTCGAACGAATAGCCGGTGGCCCGGGCGGTCCGCGAGATCCCTCCATCGCCCAGGCACAGCCCGACGGCCGGCACGCCCGCGGCGTGCAGCGCCCCGACGACCGCCTTGTTCACACGTCCCGCGAGTACGCCGACGATCTCGTCGATCTGCTCTCGCGGCGTGATACGAATGCCTTCACGGCGCTCGGAGACCATCCCGAGCCGCGCAAGGTGCTCGTCCACCGCGCGCCCGCCCCCATGCACGACGATCAGCCTGCCGCCGGTCGCGGCGTGAGTCTCGGCGAGCGCCCGCCACAACTCGCTTGCGCGTGCCGCGTCGTCGAGGGCCGCCCCGCCGATCTTCACGACCATCGGGCGCGGCTCGCTCATGCGCGGCTCGACAACAGGCCGGTCGTCTCGTCGAGGCCGAACACCGCGTTCATGCACTGAACTGCCTGGCCCGCCGCCCCCTTCACGAGGTTGTCGAGCGCGGAGACGATGATGAGGTGGCGGTGTGCCTCATCGACGGCCCAGCCGAGATCGCAGAAGTTCGTGCCGCACACGCCGGAGGCCGAGGGCCACAGGCCGTCGCGGAGGAGGCGCACAAACGGCTCCCGCGAGTAGGCGGCGGCCAGCGCATCGGTGACGCGGGCCCCGGTCCAGCCGCCGGCCAGGTCCACATGGATCGTCGAGACGATGCCGCGGTCGTACGGGCCCAGGTGCGGGGTGAAGACCACCGGCGTACCCGCGTACGCACCGATCTCCGGGGTGTGGCGGTGCCGCAGGACGTTGTAGGGCTGGACGCTGACCTCGGAGTACAGGGTCCGCGGAGTCGGTGTCCGTCCGGCGCCGCTGACGCCGCTGATAGCGTCCACGATCGGACGGCGGCCGGGCTCGATGGCGCCGGCTCGGGCGAGCGGCGCGAGCGGGATGATCGCGGCGGTGGCGTAGCAGCCCGGGACGGAGACCAGCCCCCTCGCGGCGGCGAGTTCGCCACGGCAGAGTTCCGGAAGCCCGTAGATCGCGGCCCTGAGCAACTGGCGTTGAGTGTGCTCGAAGCCGTAGTACGTTGGGTAGAGCGCCGCGTCTTTGAGCCGGAAGGCGCCGGAAAGGTCGAGCACCGTCGGACAGGCGGGCCGGCTCTCCGAGCCGGCAAGCGCCGGCGCCAGTTCCAGGCTTGCCTCGTGCGGCGTGGCCAGGAACACAGCGTCCGGTTTCAGCGCCAGGATCGCGCCGGGATCGGCGGGAAGGACCGGAAGGTCGAGCAGGCCCCGGAGGCGGGGGTGGAGGTCGGGCATCATCGCGGGCGGGCCCTCATCCCGGCGAGCGGACCCGAAGAGCCCGACGACCTCGGCCCGTGGATGGCCGAGCAGGATGGCGGCCAGTTCGCCGCCGCTGTACCCGCCCGCACCCACGATGACCGTCCTGAACCTCTTCATGCCCTCAACGGTATCCGCTTACTCGAACGGGACGAACTCCGCCGCGGCGACGGTGACGGCCCACGCCGACAGGCCGGCCGCAACGGCCAGCGCGAGCAGTGTCGCCAGCCAGCCCGGCACGCGGCCCCGTGCAAGGAGTTCCCGCACCAGGCCGCCCGCGGGGGCCGCGAGCACAAGCAGCGAGGCGGACAACATGGGAAGCGGATCGCTTCCCTTTGGCGCTGTGCTGAACACCAGGGCCCCGCAGACAAGCGCGGCCGGGGCGATCATGGAAGCCGAGAGCGGCCACGCCGGCCTCCACCAGCCGCAGATCACGAGCACGGCGCACGCGGACGCGACAGCCGCGGCGAGTTCCGCCTTGGCAACCTCGTTCGCTCCGAGCGCAAGTGACAGCCCCAGGCCCGCGGCCGTCGTCCAGAGCATGAGAGGGAGCCACGCCCCGCGGGCTCGGTCGGCGAGCATTTCCAGCACCAGCCAGGCAAGCCCGACCGAAAGCCCCATGCCCGCGAGCCACACGGCGCCCTCGCGGCCGGACCAGGCGGCATTCCACTTGTAGCGAGTCAGCAGGTAGGCGGCCGCGGCCGAGGCCAGGATGCACACGACGGCCCGCAGCGCCATTGGCTTCACCCACCATCGCCGGGCAATCCCGAGGATGGCCCCGAAGGCCGTGATGTGGAGGGCGTACCGGTCGGCCTGCGGCGGCAGCCAACCCGGCCAGCCGATGGCAAGGACGATGGTGGTGACCACGGCGCCGGCAACGGCGAGCCCGCCCGCGAGCCGCGCGGTGTACGGCTGGGCGCTGGACCACGGGCGCAGGCACGCCGCGGTCAAGACGGCCGCCACACCACCGGGTACAAGCACGCCGTGGATGACGGGGACGATCTTCGGGTCCATCCCTCGCCCTTCTGGTCCCGTGGGGCGGGCGTTCCGCCGGTGGTTCGAACAACCGGCCTGCCCGCGGACTTATGGCCGACCGGCCTCGAACGATGCGAAGATCTTGACATCATCCCCCAGCCCGCCGGGCATGAACGTGATGCCGAAGTCGCTGCGCCTGAGCGTGAACACGGTCTCGAACCCGATGACCTCGCCGCGCTGACCCTTCCCCTGCCCGGTCTTCTCAACCTTCGCCGTGACCGGCTTCGTGACGCCGTTGAGGGTGAAGTCGCCCGTGACTTCAACCGTGTTCTCGCCCGCGGGCTTCACGCTCGTGCTGGTGAACGTGGCCGTCGGGAACTGCTCGGTGTTGAAGAAACTGGCGCTCCTGAGGTGCTTGTCGCGCGCGGCGTTCTTGGAGTCCACGCTGCCGGTCTTGATCTCCACGTTGAACGATGCGGCCGACGGGTTCGCATCGTCCCAGGAAACCGTCCCGCCGAGGTCGTTGAACCGCCCGTAGAAGTACGCCGCGTTCTGGTGCAGAATGCGGAAGATGATCGAGGAATGGACGCTGTCGATCTTCCACTCGCCCTCGGCCGCCGGCAGCGCCGCCGCGGGCTTCTCGGCGCGGGGGGCGAGGCCGACCGCGAGGCCGACGCCGCAGAGCACGACCGCGGCGACCGCCGCACGACCGAGGCCAAGTCCGAAACGCATGGGGGAATCTCCTGGGGGTCCGCGGGCACAACGCGGCGTCCCCGGGAATGTTGCCGGGGCCATCGCCTCTTGCGGGAACAGTGTAGTGGGGCGGCCGGCGTGCGGGGGCGGCGTCTCGCTACACTCCCTCCGGCGGAAAACCCCCGTGCAGAAAGTCGACCTTCACACCCACATCCTGCCCAGGGAATGGCCCGACTGGACGGGGCGGACCGGGTACCCCGGCTGGGTGAGCCTCCGGCACCACGGCCCCGGCTGTGCCCGGATGCTCCGCACGGAACCCGGCGGCGGCGTCGCGACCTTCCGCGACATCGGCGAGAACTGCTGGCATCCGCCGGCACGCATCGCGGACATGGACCGCACCGGCGTCGGCATGCAGGTGCTCTCGACCGTGCCGGTGATGTTCAGTTACTGGGCGCACGGGCACGACGCCTTCGACCTCTCCCGCCTGCTCAACGACCACATCGCGGGCGTCGTGCGCGACCATCCGGGGCGTTTCGCGGGCCTGGGCACCATCCCGCTCCAGGCCCCGGAACTGGCGGCCCGCGAACTGGCGCGCTGCGTGACTGAACTCGGCCTCCGCGGCGTGCAGGTCGGGAGCAACGTGCCGCGGGTGGACGACCAGCCGTGGAACCTGTGCGAGCCGGCCCTGTTCGAGGTGTTCGCGGAGGCCGAGCGGCTCGGGGCGTGCGTGTTCGTACACCCGTGGGAGATGCTCGGGCAGCGCGACATGGCGAAGTACTGGCTGCCGTGGCTGGTGGGGATGCCGGCGGAAACATGCCGGGCGATCTGCTCGATCATCTTCGGCGGCGTGCTGGAGCGCTTCCCGCGGCTGCGGATCGGTTTCGCGCACGGCGGCGGGTCGTTCGCGGGCACGATCGGTCGGATCGCGCACGGGTTCAACGCGCGACCGGACCTGTGCGCCGTCGACAACACCGTCAGCCCGCGGGAATACCTCGCCCGCGACGGCGCGCCGGCCCGGTTTTATGTGGATTCGCTTGTTCACGACGCGGGGACGCTGCGGCTGATCCTCGGGCTGTTTGGGGACCGCCGCGTCGTCCTGGGCTCCGACTACCCGTTCCCGCTGGGCGAGGAGCACCCCGGGCGGCTCGTCGAATCGCTCGCGGACCTGGCGGAGCCCGCCCGCGCTCGGGTCCTGCGCGACAACGCGCTCGAGTTCCTCGGCTTGCCGATAGATGCGCTGCGCGACGCCCCGATGCCGATCTTCCACTCCAACCTGGGGCCGCCGTGACTGCGCGCGGCGACCCCAAACTCAATGCCCAGCGCTATTGCCCGTAGAGGTAATAGACCCACTGGTCCACGGCCGGGTTGCCGGTCACGTCGGCGCACCAGGGTGGCCGACGGAACGATCTTGTAGTCGTACACGAGCGTGAAGTCCTCCTCGGTGATCACGGTCACATAGATGTCGCGCGGGCTCGACCCGCCGGTTGCGATCCAGTACCCGTGATCGAGCTCGTACCAGGTGGTTGTCCCCGCAACCCGGTAATAGACCGCCACCGGGTCTCCGGAGGCCCACTGGACCGGGCCGTAGTGCCGATGTCGCCGGCGACTTCCAGGTGCTCGATGAAGGTGCTGTAGATATCACCGAGCACGTCGCCCCCGACGAACATGTAGTGAAGGGTATCTGAGAAGTCGATGGGATAGACCGAAGTGTCGCCCGTCACGTCTCCCAGAATGCGGAGGTCATCAGCCCGGTTCGCGGAAATGGTGCCCGCATCCCCGCTTGTCTTCAGGTTCGTGATCCAGACCTTGCCGCCCGCGTACCCGGCGCCGAAGCCGAAGGTGTCGATGGACGGGATGTCGTATGGATCAGAAGCGCCGTCGATCGAGAACTTCGCCCAGTAGCCCTCGTGGACGCCCGTGACGTAGATGTACTCGATCGGGTCGGTGGTGTCGCCCTTGATGGTGAAGGTCACGTTCCCGCCATCAAAGGCTTCGACGATCACACGCCACTGCCGCCGACCTCCTGCAGTTCGGTGACCTGCCCTCCGTTGGACGGGCTGATGCCGACGGTGACGTCAGCGCGGGAGAGGGACGCCGTCAGCAGGACCAGCACGAGAACGAGAACTGAACGGGTACTCATGGCGCTTCGTTCCTGAAACCAGAGCGAACACGACCATGAACACACCCACGCCTCCGGGCGCGGGGACGATGGACACAATACGAAATCCTCCACTCGACTCGATAGGAACGATGCCACCATACCGGTCGATGGCGTCCTGGTCTCCGTAACTACCGACTCCGCTGGCCCACCATGAGCCATGCCGCTGCCGACCGATATGGGCGGCGCTATTCCAGGTTTCTGTGAACTCCCACCTTCCACCCGAGAGATCTAGTAAGCCCCACGGGCTCTTGCTGTCGGGGTATGCGTCCACATTCATGTAGGGGCCGTTGCCGTAGATGATCCACGGGACGCCCGCGTTCGTTTCGCCGCCCTTCTGCGGGACACCGGAAACAAACGGCTCCTGCCGCGCTCCCGGCTGGCGCCAGTACCCGTCCTTCCCCTTGCCGTAGCGGTTCGGGTCGTAATACGCGGCCTTGGCCCACTCGTCCTCGCTGGCGATCCAGAACTGGGCGCCGGGCGAGTGCACGGACTGGTCGTTGTACGATCCGTTCGGGTTCTGCGTGAACGTGGACGTGTCGTAGGCCCCGTTCTCGAAGGCCGCCTGGTTCAGGGCCTTCCCGTTGTGCAGCCAGTTGACGTACCGCGCCGCCATGCGCCATGACATGTTGGCGGGGAACTTGCCCGCGATCGGGTTCATCACATAGTTGGAACCGTTCCAGTGGATCCAGTCGCTGCTGAACGCCGAGGAGTTCGCGGGGCCGGTGTAGTAGGGCTTGTAGGCCTGCACGAACTCGAACCACTGCCCGACCGTGACCTCCATCCGCGTGATGCGGTACTCGTAGTTCACCGCGCCCACCAGCCGCGGCGTCTGTTGGAACGGTGGGAACAGGCGCGGCGCTTCCTGCTGGTTGGCCGCGCTGTTTCCGGCCGCGCCAATGGTGACGAAGTCCAGCCCGTAGCTCGGCGGCATGGTCTGCGCCGCGGCATACAGGGGCAGCGCCCCGCCCGCCAGGACCGCGATGATCCGTCCCCGCATCGTCCCCATGAGTCCCAACCTACCACGCTGCCCCGTATTGTCAATGGAGACCCGAGGGCATCCGTCGAAGTAGACTGCCCTCGTGATCCCGACCTCCGCCGCCGAACTCGACGCCGCCGACCCGCTGCGGGAGTGCCGCGACCTGTTCCACATCCCGCCCGGGCCGGACGGGAAGCCGTGCGTGTACCTCTGCGGGAACTCGCTGGGCTTGCAGCCGAAGTCGGCGGCGGGGCTCGTCCAGCAGGAGATGGAGGATTGGGCGCGCCTCGGCGTCGCGGCGCACCTGGAGGGGCGCGAGCCCTGGCTGCCGTATCACGAGCAGTTCCGCGAGCCCGCGGCCCGGCTGGTCGGCGGCGTGCCGGGCGAGGCGGTGATGATGAACAGCCTCACGGTGAACCTGCACCTGCTGATGGCGACGTTCTACCGCCCGACGCGCGAGCGGTTCAAGATCGTCATCGAGGATTCGTCGTTCCCGTCGGACTCGTACGCGGTCGCGAGCCAGGCGGCGTGGCACGGGCTGGACCCGGCGAGCGCGGTGGTGCGGCTGCGGCCCCGCGAGGGTGAGCACGCGCTGCGCACGGATGATGTCGAGGCGGCGCTGGAGCGTGAGGGCAAGGCCGTCGCGCTCGTGCTGCTCGGGGCCGTCAACTACCTGACCGGGCAGTGGATGGACATGGCGCGGATCACGCTCGCGGCGAAGAGGCAGGGGGCGGTGGTGGGCTGGGACCTGGCTCACGCCGCGGGCAACGTGCCGCTGCGCCTGCACGACTGGAACGCGGACTTCGCCGCGTGGTGCTCGTACAAGTACCTGAACTCCGGGCCCGGGGCGGTGGCCGGGGCGTGGGTGCACGAGCGGCACGCGCGCGACACGAGCCTGCCGCGGCTGGCCGGGTGGTGGGGGAACGACCCGGCGACGCGGTTCCGGATGGGCCCGGAGTTTGTCGCGCGGCCCGGGGCCGACGGCTGGCAACTCTCCAACCCGCCGATCTTTTCTCTCGCGCCGGTGAGGGCGTCGCTCGATATCTTCAACCGCGTCGGAATGGATGCGCTGCGCGGCAAGTCCATCCACCTCACGGCGCACCTGGAATCGCTGCTGCGGCAGCGCCCGCCCGGGCGCGTCAACATCATCACGCCGAGCGATCCGCACCACCGCGGGTGCCAGTTGTCGCTGGTCCTGCCCGGCGTGCCGCGGGACATCGAGCACCGCCTGCGGGAGCGCGGCGTCATCGTGGACTTCCGCGAGCCGGACGTGATCCGGGCAGCGCCGGTGCCGCTCTACAACTCGTTTGGGGATGTGGAGCGGTTCGTCGCGGTGCTTGGCGGGGTGCTGGGCGCGTAGCGGCTACTTCTCGTACAGCCACGCCGATGCCTCCAGCCTTGCCGGGCCGGACGTGCCCACGGCAAACCTGGAGCCCTTCCACATGGCCGCGGAGCCGTAGGCGCCGTCCTTCCGCACGGCGTACATCGTGACGTTGTAGTTCGGCCTGCCCCGGTCGTCGAGCAGACGCTTCTCCCGGGTGCGGTCGGCCATGCGTGTGAGCACCGCCAGGCACGCCTCGGTGGGTGTCTTGCCCGCTTCCATGTGCTGCACGATGCTGAAGGCGCCGCAGACGCCGATCACCGCCTCCCCCCGGCCCGTGGCGCCGGCGGAGCCGATGCCGTTGTCGCAGTACATGCCCGCGCCGACGATGGGTGAGTCCCCAAGTCGCCCGGGGAGTTTCCAGGACAGGCCGCTGGTGGAGGTGCAGGCAACGACGTGGCCCGTGCCGGTGACGCCGGAGCAGTGGATCGTCCCGGTGGTGTGGGGGACGCCGCTGTCGCCGGGGACAGAGGGCCCCGACTCGATGTCGATCGGCGCGGCGCGCCAGCCCAGGGGCTTGCCCTCGATCGCGTCGCGATCGTCGTCGCCGAGCCAGTCGTCGTCCTTGGAGAGGTTCTCGCGCCACTTCAGCCAGGCCCGGCGCGATGATTCGGTGAGCAGGTCCTCCTCCTTGAACCCGAGACGGAGAGCAAACCGCAGGGCCCCCGCGCCGACGAGCATCACATGGTCGGTCCGCCGCATGACCTGGAGCGCCACCCGTGCGGGGTTCTTGATGTTCTCCAGCGCCCCGACGGAGCCGGCGCGGTGGAGCGGGCCGTCCATCACGGAGGCGTCGAGTTGGACCACGCCCTCCTCGTTGGGCAGGCCCCCGAAGCCGACGGAGTTGTCGTGCGGGTCGTCCTCGACGATCGCTACGCCGTCCACGATCGCGTCCAGCGGGTGCGTACCGCCGGCCATCAGTTCCATCGCGCGGTCCACCGCCCGCAGGCCATTGGCCGAGGAGACGAAGCACGCCCCGCGATGGGCATCGCCCCCCGCTCCGGCGGGCTGCACGGCGGGTTGTGCGGCTGGGTGCTGGGTCACGGCGGCTCCGAGCGGGCCCGCGGCCAGGGCGGAGACGGCCCCGGCGGCCAGGAACTCGCGGCGGTCGATGGTATCCATGGCGCGAGTCTACCCGAGCGGACCGCGGCGATGCCCGTCGGCAGGGGACGGGCGGGGATTCACACCCGCCCAGGCGGTATCGTGGACCCGTGACAGAACCCGGGACCATCCGGCTCCGGCGCGGTGATTGGTGGATCGCGCTCGCCGTCTTCGCGGCCGCGCTGGCGGTGCGGGTGCTGTTCCTGCTGACGTGGCCGGACCGGTCGTGGCCGCATTCCCTGTGGTACGAGGGGGACGCGCCGCTGTGGGATGAATGGGCGCGGACGCTGGCGGCGGGCGGCGTGTTCGAGCACGGCCTGGCGATCCATGCGCCCGGCGCGGCGTACCTCCTGCACTGGCTTGGCTTCGGCGGGGCTCAGGATTACACCTGGGCGAAGGTGCTGTGGTGCGCCGCCAGCGCGGCCGGGTGTGCGATGACCCACCTGGTGGTGGCGGGCGAGTTTGGGCGGCGGGTGGGGATGATCGCGGCCGGGCTGGTGGCCTTCTCGTTCGCGTCGTATGTGCAGGCCGTGTCGCTCAACGTGGAGGCGCTGTACACCCCGCTGGTGGTCGCGGCGGTGGGGCTGACGCACCGGCTGACCCGACGGCCCGGGTGGGGAGCGGCGGCGACGCTCGGCGTCGTCCACGGGGCGGCGCTGCTCCTTCGGGCGGAGCACGCGCTGGTCGCGGCGCTCCTCGTGCTGCCGGTGGTGATGGGGTGGTGGCGCGAGCGCCGCCCGGGGGCGCGGCTCATGCAGCGGGCGGGGGTCATCGCGGTGATCGCGGCCGTCGCGTTCGGGGTGTGCCTGCCGTGGATGATCCAGGGAAGGCTTGCGGCCTACCGGATGAACTCGGTGGAGGCCGCGGCGACGGATGACGGCGGCGCGGAATGGACCGCGGACGGGCGCGCGTACATCGGGTCGCTCCCGGCCTTCGCACGGGCGGACACTGCCCGGTACCTGTCATACATGGCGGGCCGGGAGGGCGGCGGTCCGGTGACGGCGGAGCGAGCACGGGCAATGCTGCTTCGAGAGTTCGGGCACGAGCCCGAGCCGCTGCCGCTGCGGCTGGAGGTGTCGAGCCAGGGGCCGCTCGTGTTCGCCCTCGGGAACAGCGCCGGCGCGACCGGCGGCTTCAGCAAGGCAGCGCTCGATCCGCGGTTCGGGGCGGACCCGACCCTGAGCCTCGCGATGCCGTCGCACAACTACCTATACATCCACGGGTACCGGGCCGGCTGGGAGTGGATCCGCGCGAATCCGGCGGCGTGGGCGCGGCTGGTGTGGCGGAAACTCGCGATCTTCGCCGACGGAGCGGCGCAGGGGATGACGGCGGCCAACGTCCCGCTGGGGCGCGACGGCCGGCGCCGAGCGGTTGATCAGTTCACCGCATCGGGCTCGTGGCGGAGCGTGGTGTGGAGGTGCGTCCTCGGCGGGCTGGCGCTCGCGGGGGCGGTCATCGCGGCGCGGGCGCGGCGCGGCGGGGCGTGGATGCTCGTAATCCTGGCGAAACTGCTGGTGTGCGTGCTGTTCATCGGGTACGCCCGACAGGCCGCGTCGATACTCCCGGCGCTGGCGGTCTTTGTCGCGGCGGGCCTCGACGGTGTGCTGAGCCTGGTGGAGCGGAGCGCGGGCCGTCCGCGGTCATCCATGGCGGGGGCGTGGATCGCGGCGGGCGCCGCGGCGGGGGTGCTCGCGATCGCGGTGGATATCGTGACATTCACCCGGCCGGGGCGGCCGGACGTCAAGGGACCGGTGCGCGTGGAGCAGAGGTGGGGCGGGGAGGCGTACCTGTGCCCGGCGGACATGGGGCTGACTACTTCTTCCTCGCCTTCGCGATGAACTCCTTGGTCTTCCGGTGCCCCTTGGTCGCGGCGGCGCTCTCCGGGGAGTCATCGGCGGAGACTTCAAGTGTCACGGGATCGAAGTGCCACCCGGCGGAGTTCTCCCCGGGCGCGTTGCCGCCGATGCGGAGCGAGAGCATGCCGTTCACCCCGTTGACGGGCATCGAGCGGAGGTAGGGCCCGAACGCTCCGGCCGGGTTGAGCGTGCCGCACTCGTCGGACTTCTCCAGAAGTCGGCGTGCAAAGAGTGCGGGGCCGGCTGCCGTACCGTCAACGTTCTGGGTGGGGGGCCGCCCCATGTGCTCCGCGGCGTAGTGCTGGATGGCGGTCTGGAGCGAGTACGCGTCGCAGAGAAGGGCCGACGTGCGGGCGATCTCGGTCGCGACGGAGAAGCGCGGGATCGCGATTGCCGCAACCACGCCGAGGATGCAGATCACGACCACGAGTTCCGTGATCGAGAACGCGGCACGAGGGCGCCGCGCCGGCTCCGTGGAGGTCCGTGGCATGGCTCTCTTTGATCGTGCCTAAGCGGCTAGGGCGATTACCGCAACGGGGTTATCGGGCGGGCACACCCAGGTGGGCCGCGGCGGTACGGAGCGCGGTGATGCATACCTGGAGATGTGCGGTCTCATCCACCCCACCGACCGGCCCAAACTCCGCCAGGCCCAGCGCGATGTCCTCCCGGCTCACGGCGGCCGCGAAGGACCGGTCCTTGAGTTTCTTCTTCACGCTCCGGGGTTCAAGGTCGGACAGCCCGGCCGGGCGGACCTTGGCGCAGGCCACGATGAAGCCGGCGAGTTCGTCGACCGCAAAGAGGCACCGGGCCATGGGCGTGGTCCGGGGCACGCCCGAATACTGCGCGTGCCCGAGGATCGCCGTGCGAATCTCGGCATCCACGCCGAGGCGTTCCAGTTCCTTGACGCCGATGAACGGGTGTTCGGACGGCGTAGGGTGGCGCTCGTAATCAAAGTCGTGGAGCAGGCCGGCGACGGTCCAGCGGTCGGCCTCGCCCGGGGCAAGCACCGCGGCATACGCACCCATGCACGCGGCCACGGCCTCCATGTGCCCGCGCAGCGAGGGCGACTCGACCCACTCGTGCATCAGCGCTCGCGCCCGGTCAGGTGACACCGGTGGATCGTACCCGGAGCGTATCGTCCGGCGTGTTCCGCCACGTTCCCGTCCTTCTCGCCGAAACCCTGGAACACCTCGCTCCGCGGGAGGGAGAGACCTTCGTTGATTGCACGGCGGGCCTGGGCGGGCACGCTGCGGCGGTCGCGGCGCGGCTCGGGACGGCCGGGCGGGCGGTGCTGAGCGACGCCGACGGGGGCAACCTCGCGGCGGCCGTGGCCCGTGTGCGGGAGGTGTCCGGGCCGGCAGAGGTTGTGCCGATCCACGGGAACTTTGCCGACCTTCCGCGGGCGCTGGCGGAGCGCGGGGTGCGGGCGGACATGGTCCTGGCGGACCTGGGATTCGCGTCGAGCCAGATGGACGACGCGGCGCGGGGGTTGTCTTTCCAGCGGGACGGGCCGCTGGACATGCGGTTTGATCCCACCTCGCCGGTTACGGCGGAGGAACTTGTCGCGACGCTGCCGGAGGCCGAACTGGCCCGCCTGATCGGGGAGTTCGGCGAGGAGCGCCACGCCGCGCGCATTGCGCGAAAACTTGTCGCGGCGCGGGGAGCGGAGCCGATATCGACCACCGCACGCCTTGCGCACCTGGTGCGTCAGGCAGTCCCCGCGTCGCCGGTCGGAATCGATCCCTCCACGCGTACGTTCCAGGCCCTCCGGATTGCCGTCAATGATGAACTCGGCAGCCTCCACTCCCTGCTGGCCAGCATCACCCGTGCCGCGGCGGGAAGCGGCGCCCCGTTCCTTGCCGCGGGGGCGCGGGTTGCCATGATTTCCTTCCACTCGCTCGAAGACCGTCCGATCAAGCACACCTTCGCAGGACTCGTCCACGAGGGCAGGGCGGAGCACCTGACCCGCAGGCCGGTCACGCCCGGGCACGCCGAGGTTGCGGCCAACCCGCGGTCTCGGTCGGCCAAGTTGCGCGTCATACGACTTCTGTTCTGATCCCCTCCCGCGGCTGGACACGGCCACGGCAAGGAATTTGCGATCATGGTCGGGCCAGGGATGGACCCGAAGGGTTGGCCCAAAGGTCGGCAGGAAAGCAGGGACGCACCGTGACCCGTGAACACAAACTTGCGCTCATTGTCGGATTCTCGCTGCTGCTCCTGGTGGGGGTGCTCATCAGCGACCACCTGTCCAGGGCCCGTGAGGCCCGCATCGACACGGTGACCATGGAACCCGCGGCGGCGGTCCAGGCCCCGTCGCAGCAAGTTCCCATGGATCCCCTTCTGCCTGTGAGCGGGTCAGCCGCAGGGTCCGGTACCGCGGAGACACCGACAGCGGCCGCCGTGACGGTGATCCCGGAGCCATCCGGCGGAACGGTCCTCGGCCTGGCGGGTGCAACACCCGACACCCAGCGGGTCGCCGTCCACGAACCGGGCGCGGGGCTGGGGGGCGACGGGTCGCTCGAATCTTCGATCCTGCGCAGTGGTGGAACGATTGCGCCGGCCGATGGCGGGGTCCGCGAGTTCACTCTCGGGAAGGCCGACGCGCCCAGGGCCGCCGTCCCGCCGGGTGGGGCGCCGGCAAAGCCGGCGGTGCCGGACCGCACGCATGTGGTGAAGAAGAACGAAACCCTGTTCGCCATCGCCAAGGCCTATTACGGCGATGGGCGGCTGTGGACCACACTTGCGGAGTACAACAAGGACCGGATCGGCAGGAACGGCGCCCTTCGCGAGGGGCAGTCCCTGCGGATACCGGCCCGCACCGTGCTGACCGGCAAGCCTGACCCGGCCCCCGCCCGGACGGTCAGCCCGGCCACGATCGCCGCCGCCACCCGCATCGCCAGCGCCAGGACCTACATCGTCAAGAAGAACGACACGCTGGGCGACGTCTCGAAGGCCATGTACGGCACGTCCAGACGGTGGCGGGACATCCTGGCGGCCAACCAGTCCACGATTGAGGATGAGGACCGGCTCACGGTCGGCATGGTGCTGAAGGTTCCCGGCTAGAGGGCGGCGATGTTCGCGAAGATCCTGACGCTGATCATCGCGGTCGGGCTCATCGCCGGTGCGCTGCTCGCGCTGCGGCAGGCACGGGTGCAGGCCGCGCACGACCTGGCGGACCTGAGGCTGCGGCACACCCAGCAGGACCACGAACTGCGGGAACTGCGGGCCGGGATCGCTCGGCTCGTCACACCGGACTCCGTGCGCCGCATGGCCCAGCGGATCGGGCCGCTGAAACTGATCGAACCCGAGCGCGCCATGGCCCTGGCGCAGCGCCTCCTGCGCGACGCGGTGGAGACCACACGCCCTTGACTACCAGAACAGACCTGGTCTCGCGGGTGACGGGCATCGGCCTGACCGTCCTTCTGGCGGCGCTCCTCGGGCGCGTCGCCCAGTTGCAACTCGCCCCGCCCGTTCGGCTCGTGGCCCACCTCAGTCCGCGGCAGACGCAGCGACCGATCGCGTCTGCCCGCGGGGACATCCTGGACCGTCGCGACCGGCTGCTGGCGACGACCGAGTTCGGGTACAGGGTCTTCATTGACCCGGTTGAGTTCCCGGCGGACGCCGCGCCGGCGATCCGGCGCCTGGCCGATGCGCTCGGATCATCGGCGGAGAGCCTGGCCGCCCGCGTGCGCCCGTCGCTGGAAGAGAGGCGCGGGCGTGGGGTGGTCGGCGATCCACTCCCGGCGCTGTTCAGCCCCGAGGGGGCCGAGTATCAGGGCCCGCCGCAACCACCGGCAAGGCCGCTCCGGTACGTCCGCGTGACGGACATCCTGCCCGAGGGCGTCGTCGAGCGTGTGAAGGCGCTGACCGTTCCCGCGAGCCGCGAGCGGTATGTGCCGGGCGTGCACCTTGAGTTGAGGAGCGTCCGCAACTATCCGGCGCAGACGCTGGTCGCCTCCATCGTCGGAAAGGTCGGCGCCGATGAAGGCGGTCTGCTGGGAGCGGAGCGGTCCCATGAGGGTGAACTTGAGGGTGAGAACGGCTCGATCCGGTACATCCGGGACGTGATGGGACGCCCGCTCTGGATGGGGCCGGGATCCTTCATCCCGGCCGAGCCGGGGGGGGACCTGCGCCTGGCCCTGGACCTGGAAATCCAGCGGATGGCGACGGAGGAACTGCAACGCGGCGTCGAGGAAGCGGACGCGGCCGGCGGGCGGCTCATCGTCATGGACTGCCTGACCGGTGAGATCCTGTCGATGGTGGACCTGCTGCGGGACGTGCCGGACGCCGTGCCCTTCCCGTTTGAGGACACTGCGCCGGGCTCGCCGCGCTACGACCCGGACCAGTCGCCGCGCCAGCGGTACATCGTGGTCAGGCCGGACCCCGGGCGCGCGGTGCACCCGGCGCTGGGGCGCAACCGGTGCGTCGAGGACGTGTACGAGCCGGGCTCCACGTTCAAGAGTTTCGTCTGGGCGACCATCACGGACCTGGGCCGGGCGCGGCCCGATGAGCACTTCCACACCGGCGGAAAGGTCCGGATGATCGGGCGGCGGCGGGTCGAGGATGTCCACCCGAAAATGGACCAGACCTGGCGCGAGGTGCTGGTCAACTCCTCGAATATCGGGATGTCGATGGCCGTCGAGCGGATCAGTTCCGATGAACTGCGCAGTTCGGTGCTGCGCCTGGGGTTCGGCAGGCCGACGGGATTGGGCCTGCCGGGTGAGGCGTCCGGGATCGTCACGTCCAGGGCGGGGTGGAAGGCGTCCACACAGACGTCCGTGTCGTTTGGAAACGAGATCGCGGTGACCCCGGTGCAACTGGCGCGGGCGTACTGCGTGTTCGCCCGCCCGGGAGAGATGGCCGGGACCCTGCCGCGGGCACGCCTCACCGCGCTGCCGCACGACGACCCGGATCGGGGTGTCGTCTACCGGGTGTTCTCCGCGGCGACCGCCCAACTCGTGCGGGAGACGGAGCGCGCGGTGGCCGCGGCGATGGAGGCCCAACTGGCACGGCTGGACAAGACGGCCACCGGGTGGAAGTACCCGATGTTCGGGAAGTCCGGGACCGCCAAGATCCCGCTGGGCAAGCCCCCCCGGGGCAAGCGGTCGCCGGCGGCGCTCAGGGGGTACTTCCACAAGCAGTACTGCTCCAGTTTCATCGCGGGCGCCCCCGCGTCCGACCCGCGCCTGGTGATCCTGGTCGTGATCGACGACCCCGGCCCGCAACTGGTCAGCAAAAACGTGTACTACGGCTCCCACGTCGCCGGGCCGGTGGTGCGGCGGCTCATGGATCGGGCGCTGGCGTACCTCGGCGTCTCGCCGACGCCGGTGGCCGTCACGCAGCCCGCCGTCGTGGAGAGCGGGGCGGACTGAGTGCACCGAGAACTCGGGGCGCGAATCGGGTCCACAACGCAGGGGCGGCAGGGCTCGCTACGGCGCAAGGGGCGACCTGCCCGCCAGGATCCGATCACGGGAGCCCAGGCGCACCACGCGCTCCACGAACGCCCCGTACTCGAGCGAGGCTCGGTCCAGCGGATCGGGCCAGTATGCGCCCCAGAGCCCGGCCGCCCCGCCCAACGCACGCTCGCGCCTCAGGCGCCCCTCCGCGGCGTCGTCGAGCATGACCTCCAGCCCATGGCGCAGGCGCCCGTTGTCGCTCTCCAGCAGGAAATGGGCCAGGGCCCAGACCTGCGCGTAGTAGGTCAGCGTGTCATCCGTGCTCCGCTCGATCAGCGTCTGCGGGTCCGCCGCCAGAAGGTCCGGCAGCGAGAGAAGCCCGTTCCGCTGCGCGGCCGCGCGCAACTGGTCGAACCGTTCAACGTTGGCCCACCCGGCGAAGACCGGGCGAAGCGGCCCGGCGGGGTCGGGCAGGAACCCTTCCATATAAGTGGCCAGGCCCTCCTCAGCCCAGACCGGGAGGGCCCCGCGGAACGTCCTCTGCGTGTACTGGTGCCAGCCCTCATGGGCCGCAATAGAGAGCGTGTCGTGGGGGCCGATGGACCAGAGCAAGGCCCGGCCGCCGGACGAGAACCCACCCCGCTGGATGAGCAGGTACGCCGGCGCCTGGCTGCCCATCACCTGCCGGGTCAGAGTCTCCCACTCCCCTCGCGTCCCCATGAGGAATGTGTCCAGCGTCATCGGCGGCTCCGGGAGCGGAGTGACCGCCGTGCGGTAGCGGTGCAGCGCGGCCTCCAGGAACACCGGCACCTGGAGCATCAGGTTCGGGTCGGTTTCCGTGGTGTAGAGGCGATAGGAGGCTGTGCGGATCATCGCGCCCGCGTGCCCGTCGAAACTCCAGGGCGCCCGCGAGACCACGCTCGGCGCGTGCAGCACGGCGGGCGACGCGGCGCGCGGCGCCGGGGCTGAACACGCGACCAGCGCGAGAGCCGCGACGATTGGTGCGGCTGCGGGCCCGGCGCGCATCATCCCAGCCCCGCCAGGGCCGCTCGGGCCGCGGAAAGGTCGGCCTTCACCTTCGTCAGTTGGTCACGGGTCTGCTGGACCATCGCCGGGGGGGCTTTCTCTGAGTACCCCGGGTTCGCAAGGCGGCCCTCCAGGGTTCGCCCGGATTTTTCCAGGTCGGCGATGAGTTTCGTCAGCCGGGCCTGCTCCGCGCCCTCATCGACGGCGTCGGCAAGGTTGCCGAGGTGGCACGGGAGAGACTCGAAGGAGAATGGAACGCCGGTGCCCGCCGGGGCGGAGGTTGAGATCGATTCGAGCCCGGCGAGCGTGGCGACCAGCGGGCCCGCGGCCCGGCACGCGGCGGCCAGGCCTTCCGGGACATGGAGCGTCACGCGGCGCTTGGGCGGCACCTTGTGCCGGGCGCGCACCTCGCGCACCGCGGTGATGAGAGCACGGAGACGCTCGAAGTCTCGCTCGGCACCCTCGTCGCGGAGTGAGGCGTCCAACCGGGGCCACCCGGCCGTGGCGAGCAGCCGGTCAACCCGCGACGGGGTAAGGTCGATGCCCGGCACCGGGTCAGTCTCGATCTCGCGCAGGCTTCCCCACACGGCTTCGGTGATGAACGGGGCGATTGGGTGCAGCAGCCGGATGATCGTCTCCAGCGCGTGCGCGAGCACGGCACGCTGTGCCGGGTTCTGCGCGACGGTCGGCTTGATGGCCTCCAGGTACCAGTCGCAGAAGTCGCGCCAGAGCAGGTCGTAGACGGTCTGCGCGTACACACTGAAGGAGTAGCCCGCCAGCGCGGCGTCGATCTCGGCGACGCCGGAGGCCAGGCGCGAGAGCATCCAGCGGTCCACTACAGAGCCCTCCACGGGAGTGGAGGGTTGTCCCCCCTGCTCCCGCAGGGGGCTCTGGAGGATGCCGAGCGCGAAGCGTGCCGCGTTCCAGAGTTTGTTGCAGAAGTTGCGGCCCAGGTCGAACTTCGGGCTGGTGTTGCGGCCCGTCGCCGGGTCCTTCTCGACCGGCATCCGCACGTCCTGCGTGTGCGTCGTCATCTGGCACAGCGTGAAGCGCATCGCGTCCGCCCCGTGCGTGGCGATGATGTCCAGCGGGTCCACGCCGTTGCCCAGGGACTTGGACATCTTCCGTCCCTCGCCGTCCTGGATCATGGCGTGGATGAAGACATCCCGGAACGGCGACGGCCCCTCGCCGCGGCCCATCTCCTCCAGTTGCTTCTGCTTCGTGCCTTTGTGGCTTTGTGCCTTTGTGCCTTCTGTTCCCCATCCCTCCGGCATGAAGTACCGGTTGAACATCACCATCCGCGAGACCCAGAGCGTGATGATCTCGCGGGCCGTGCAGAGCACGTCGCTCGGGTTGTACGCGCGCAGCAAATCCGTGTCCTCCGGCCAGCCCATCGTGGACATGGGCCAGAGAGCGGAGGAAAACCAGGTGTCGAGGACATCGGGGTCGCGGACACAGCCGTGCCGCTCCAGGAACTCGATCACCGCACGGTCGTCCGTGTCCCGGACGCAATAGAAGTGGTCGATCGAGCGACGACCGACCGCTGGCTCTTCACCCCGATGGTCCGCGTCAATGTCGATTTCCCACAATCTTCCCTCGCGAGTCCATCTGATGGGCTCGAAGTGGTCCGGCGGAGGATCCGTGCCCCAAAAGTGGCTGATACTGCCACCCTTCCACACCGGAATCCGGTGCCCCCACCACAGTTGGCGGCTGATGCACCAGTCACGGATGTTCTCGTGCCAGTGCTCGAAGGTCTTGGCGTACCGCTCGGGGTGGAAGGTCAGGCTCCCGTCGCCGGTGTGTTCTTGGGTGGCACCGCTCTCCAGAGCGGTGGTTGGTCGTCCGAACTCTGTGACCACACCTTCGAGCTGCTGATGAACGTAAAACCACCGGTATTCCTGCGCCTTGTGTGCAATCCCCGCGCTCACCGGGTTGTTCAGGATGTACTGCGCGAACTCCGCGAACCAGCGCTCGTCACGGACAATGTGGTCAAAGCGCTCGTCCTGCCACAGGTGCCCCGTAGCACCCCGTCCCTGATTGATCTGACGCGCCGTGAACTTCTTGATGCTCGACACCCAGTCACCAACCCCTGTGCCGACGAGCGGTTTCACAAGGGCATGCACGTGATCATGCATCACAACAGCGAGAAACAGCGTGACTTCCTTCCCGTCCCAGAACCGGAGCGCGGACAGCACCGAATCGCGCTCGGGCGCCGAGAGTTCACCCTCGAGCAGACGCCAGGTGACGAAGTAAGTCGCTCCCTTCATCTCCACATGCGGCAGGTTGTGGATCGTCTTGATGAATCCGGGCGACGGATCGCCGGGAGGATACGGGTCCCGCTTCTCGAATCCCGCGGCTCGGATCAGATCGAAGCGGGGGCGCTGTCGCGTGCGGGCCTGGTTTTGCTTGCCGAACGTGGGAGCAGAATCACCGCTCTGGAGAGCGGTGCCACCGAGAGCGGTGCCACCGAGAGCGGTGCCACCGGAAGAAGGTCCCTGACTCATCGCTCGCAGCGCCGACCCGCGCATCGAGTCGTCGGTCACGCGCACGTACCACTGGTCGCTCAGGTAGGGCTCGATCGCCGCCTTCGACCGGTCCGAGTGCTTGACGCTGTGGCGGTAGGGGCGGCGGGCGGCGAGCAGGCCGCGGGCCTGGAACTCGCGCACTACGAGTTTGTGGGCCTCCTCCCGCGACTTGCCCACGAACACATGAGCATCGCCCACGTCCGTCCAGCCGTGCTTGTCGCTGATCGAGGCATCCGGCGCGAAGATGTTGACCAGCGGCAGGTTGTGCCGCTGCCCGATCTCGTAGTCATTGGGGTCGTGCGCCGGCGTGACCTTCAGGAAACCCGTCGCATACTCGGCTTTCGGGTCTTCCGGTTCTTCCCCTTGTGCCTCCGTGCCTTCGTGCCTTTGTGCCTTCTTCATGACAACGTAATCGTCCTCGATCAGCGGGATCACGCGGCCCACGAGGGGCAACTCGACAGAGAGTCCGCGGAGGGCGCCGGCGCGGGGGTCGCGCGGGTTCACGGCCACCGCGGTGTCGCCGAGGTACGTCTCGGGCCGCGTGGTCGCGACGGTCACCCAGGCCGGGTGTTCATCGGCGTGGTCCGCATTCTCCGCGGCCGGCCAGCCGCGGGAGCGAAGTTCGGACCAGGTCACCGGAGTGGTGGCACCGGTCTCCAGACCGGTGTTCTTCCCACTGCTCTGGAGAGCAGTGCCACCACGGACCAACGGATACCGCAGGTAGAAGAACTCGCCGTCGACCTCGACATCCTCGCACTCGTCGTCGGCGACGGCGGTCTGGAGGACCGGGTCCCAGTTGACCAGCCGCTTGCCGCGATAGATGAGGCCATCCCTGAACAGGCGGAAGAAGGCCTCCTGCACGGCTCGCGCGCACTGCTCGTCCATCGTGAACCGCTGGCGCTGCCAGTCGCAGGAGCAGCCCATCGCCCTGAGTTGCCCGGTGATGGTCGCCTCGTACTCGTCCTTGAAGGACTGGACGATGGCGACGAACGCCTCGCGCGTCATCGCCTGCTTCAGCGGGCCGGACAGCCGCCCCTCCTTCCGCAGCCGGCGCTCCACGACGGCCTGCGTGGCGATCCCGGCGTGGTCGGTCCCCGGCATCCAGAGGGTCTCATACCCCATCATCCGGTGGGCCCGGACCAGGATGTCCTGGAGCGTGTTGTTGAGGGCGTGCCCCAGGTGCAGCCGGTCTGTCACATTGGGGGGCGGAATGATGATGCAGTAGGGTTCAGCCTCACCCCGAAGCACCCGCCCGGGGTCCGGATGGAACGCTCCGGAACGTTCCCACGCCTCCCGGATCCGCCCCTCATGGTCCGCCGGACGGTACTGCTTGGGGAGGTCCCCCGGGGCCCCGCCCGTCCCCGCGCCTGTTGCAAACCCTGCACTATCCGCCGGTTCCGCCATAGAGTGGCGAGTGTAGTCGGGCCGATATTGGGATGAGATGATGAGACCGCGCCTCGACAGCATCGGCCCCGCCGAGCCTACGCCGCGGGGCGGGCCCAGCCCTTTTCTCACGCTCATTCTCCTGCTGCTGGCGGGCGGGCTGATCGCGATCCTGGTGGCGGGGTACAAGGCAGGCACCTGGGGTCCCGTGCCTGCGAACGGGCAGTCTTCCCGGACCACGGTTGCCCCGTATGTGGCGATCAAGACGGCTCTGGACACCGGACGAAAGCACCTGAAGGAGAACGAAGCGGGCAAGGCCGAGGCGGTCCTCCGCGAGGCCGTCGGAGAGTACCCCGACGACCAGGACCTCCGCATCGCGCTGGGCGAGGCGCTCATGCAACTGCGCTCGTTCCCGGAGGCGTACCAGCAGTACGTCGCGGCCCTGGCGATCGGGCCCCGGACGCCCGGCGTCGAGTTCATCGCGGGGACCCTGGCCAGCGCCACCGGCCAGCCCGAACGCGCGGTCGAGCACTACTCCGCGGCCCAGGCGGGCGACCCGAAGAACGCCACCTACCCGCTGTACCTGGCCCAGGTCCAGTTGAAACTCAACCAGCCCGAGCCGGCCAAGGCCAACCTGATGCTCGTGACGCGGCTGGACCCCGACAGCGCGATCGCCTGGGGGACGCTGGCGGAGACCGCGCTGCGCGAGAACAACGTGCACATCGCGCTGCAGCACATCGCCAAGGCCCGCGCACTCCAGCCGGACACCGCGGCGTGGCGGATTATCGAGGCCCGGGCCCTCAAGCGCAAGGGCGACGTGGAGCAGGCCCTTCTCGTGCTCGGCGGGCTCTCCCCTGGGGAGAAGAAGGAACCGGCGACCCTGAGCCTGCTGGCCGAGTGCTACGGCCTGCTCGACCGACCGGCCGATGCCGCGGGCGTCTTTGCGGACGCGTCCGACGCCAAGCCGGGTGACCCGAACCTTGCGTACGAGGCGGCGACGTGGTTCGCGCGTGCGGATCAGAACGACAAGGCCGCCGTCTTCGCGTTGCGGGCCAGGGAAAACAAGCACCCGCAGGCGGACAAACTCCTGGAGCGGCTGGGGAAAGAGCAGAAGTAGCACGCTGACCATGATCGCGACGGGCAATGCCCGGAGCCGCTTCGGCGGTACAACCGTTGCCACGGGCGTGAGCCCGTGGGCTGTGACGCCGAAGCGGCTCGATCAATGTTGGGCGAGCATGACCCTGGACAAGCCAACCACGGGTTGACACCCGTGGCAAGGATTGTGGCGCCGAAGCGGCTGGCAATCGGAGCCGCACCCCGTTGTGCAACCCGCGTCGAGACTCCGGACGCTACCTCTTCTCCGCCAGCACGTCGAACACCGGCGGGAGGGTCATGAAACAGTCCGGGTCGGCGGAGGCCTCGGCCCAGCAGGCGTTGAAGGCGTCCGCCTCATCCTGCGAGATGTAGCCCGTCTCGACCAGGCGCGGGACATAGGACCGCCAGAATGAGTCGGGCCAGGTCCAGATCGTCGATCCGGGCCGGGCCACGCGCGGTTCGGTCATCAGGTGGACCAGTTCCAGCCCGTGCTTCCGCAGCAGGCCCGGGAGCCGCGCGACCACGTCCGGGTCACCCCCGCGGTCGCGCCAGGATTTCGCGACGGCGCGGATCACTCGCGTGAACTCCGGGCGACGCGGCGCGAGCGTCATCGACTCGTAGTTGAAGTAGTCCTGGATCGCCAGCCGGGCCCCGGGCCTGAGCACGCGGGCGATCCCCGCGACCACCGCCTCCACGTCGGGCACGAAGCACAGCACCCAGCGGGCGTACGCGATATCCACGCCGCGGTCCATCGGCAGGATGTCGCCCAGGTTCTGGACGTCCCCCAGGACACGGTCGATGTTGGACAACCGCCGGGCCGCGCCCAGGTCGTGCAGGTGCTTCAGGTACAGCCCGGACTCATCCACCGCGATGACGCGCCCGGTCGGACCGACCAGTTCCGCCAGGTCGGCACTGGCGAAACCGGGCCCGCAGCCCAGGTCCAGAACGGTCATCCCCGGGGCGACCCGGGCCCGCTCCCACAACTGATGGGCACGGGCGGCCCACAGCCGATGCTGGAGGCCGAGCCGGGCGAGTTCGGTGTCGTTCACGCCCAGGACGTACGGGGCATCGGGTGTGGTGGCTGGAGCGGCCATGGGCCCAAGCGTAGGCGGCGACGGCTTGCCCGCCGGGGCGCGCGGTGCAATGCTCCCGTCCCCACGCCCTCCACGGGAGCCGCGTACGTCCCTCTTGGCGTCAATCCACCGCATCGTCCGCTCGTGGCAGCCCACGAGCGTGGCCCCCATGTCGCGCCGCAACTTCCGCCGCGAGCTGCTCTCCGCGCTCCTGTTCTCGCCCACACAGGCGCTGATCGAGGGCAGCGTCATCGGGCTGATCGCCAAGATCACCTACACGGGAACGGTCGAGAAGCACACCCTGAACGTTGTCGTCGCCCTGCTGACCGCGACCCCCGAGTTCGCC
>JADLGW010000043.1 GCA_020849105.1 Phycisphaerales bacterium
CCGTCCGAAAGGGTCCCGACGAGGCGCACCGTTTCGAGCGGCGCCCCTTCGGGGAGCGTCAGTTTCAACACGATCCGATCATAGAAAATCCCGAGGGCCGCCACCGAAGGCAAGGGCGCGGTCGCCAGGTCGCTTTGAAGCACCGTCCAGGGCGCACCGGTGGGGGTATACGTATCCACCGCCAGTCCTAAGGCATGGGTCAGGCTCCCCCGCTGGAAGGTCAATTTCAGCGTGCCCGGCCAGCCCGCCGAGAGCGGGACTTCGGCCCCGTCGGTGTTCGAGAGCGGCGGGAGCGTCAAGACAAAGGTCGAAGTCCCCCCGCCCGGCACGAGCAGTTTCGCCCGGAACGGTCTCCCCCGGTGGACGACCGGGACGATCTGCCAGTGGCCGAAGGCGTCCACCATCGCCTGCTCGATCCGCACGCCGCCGGGCAAGGGCGTTTCCCCGATCAATCGCTTCGTGTCGAACGGCGCGTCCACGATCACAAATTGGTGCGGCGCGGCGACGATCACCACGCGCTGGTCCAGGACCCGCACGTTCGGGAGTTGACGCCCCACCACGATGAGCCGCTGATCCAGCACCCGGACGGGGGCGCCGGTCTGCCGGCCAATCGCCGTGAGCCGCTGATCGAGCACCCGGATGGGATTGGCCGACCAGGACAGATCGGCGTCGCCCGCCTCAAACCCGCCGGGGAAGGCCGCCGGCAGCAGGATCGCTGCCACCGACAGCTGCGCGGCCCCGGCTTCGAACCCGCCGGCAAACGGGACCGGCGAAAGCGACGCGGCCTGCGACAGCGATGCCGCGCCCGCCCCAAAGCCCCCGTCATAGGCGACCGGGGTCAGCGTCGCCTCCTGCGCCAGCTGCGTGGCCCCGGCCTCAAACGCCCCCGCATACGCGGCCGGGGTCACGGCGTTCGCGTTCGTGAGGGCCGCACTCCCGGCGGCGAAACTGCCCGCAAACGCGGCGGGGAAGAGGGTCTGTGTCGGGCGCACGAACAGGCGGCGGCGGGGTTCGGGCGCGGCCCACTCGAACGGGCTTTCCGCCATCCGCAGGAGCTCTTCGGCGGTCAGCACTCGGCTGCACAAGAGGAGGGAGTCTATCCCGCCACTAAACGTATAGGCCCCAGTCACGTCGTTGCCGATGAGTAAATCGTTGCCTGCGTCCGAGTCCCGGCTGCCGGACCCGTTTTGCGTCACCGCATAGGTCATTTCGCGCCCATTGAGGTAGAGCTTAACGCCCGTTGCGGTCAGCGTCCCGTCCCAGGTCACGGCCAGCACGCTCCAGGTTCCGTAAGTCAAAAAGCCCGTGTTGGAGCGCCGGAGCAGGTCGGTCCCGGTCGTGGTGTGGTAGAGTTGCACCGCGCCGCTGGCCCGCATCGCAATCGAATAGCCCAGGTTGAAGCTGCTATTCATCTTGTTGACGACCGTGCCTTCGCTGCCCTCCCCCACATCATACGGGTTGATCAGCGCCACCAACGAGAGCGCCGACAGGTTATCGAGCCGCGCCGCCGACCCACAGTTCACCACATCGTCTATTTTATCAAAGACCAGCCCGCCTCCGTGCGGGGACGGCGCCCAGGCGGGGGCCGCGTTGCCCGCGCCGAGGCTCCCGTGATGGTCGAATCCCGAAGCGTCGAGGGCCGTCAGGCCGCCGCCCTCATTGAACATATACCAGGCCACCGCGCCCACCGCCGCGAGCTTGTCCGGATCGGGCTTCCAGCCGAGGGGCGGTTTTTGCCAGGGTGCCGTCGCGAGCATGCGGGGTTAACTCCAGGAGTCCCAGGTCGCGGTGGTGGCTTCGACCGTGACCGCGTTGGCGGTGTCCATATTGGTGAGGACGACCTTGTATTTGCCCCAGGGCAGGCGAATGGTTTTATACTTACTGACGCTTTGCACGGTCACGAGCTGAAACGGCCCATACATCGGGTCAGTGCCGTAGATGAGGTTCGCGAGGGTCGCATCGTCGTCCAGGCCCGCGAAGACCTCGATTTTCACATACGCCCCGGCCTGCACCGTGCCGCCCCCGGCGTTTTTGACCTGAAGGATCGTCTCGATCTTCGCCGAGAGGTCGAGATAAAAGGTCGCCGTTCCCGAGGCGGCCAAGCTCTGACTGCTGTAGGCGTTGGCGATATTGTTGAACGTCGTCACCGGAGCCGATGCCATGGGGCCTCCTTAAGGCGTCACGGGGGGCGTGAGAAACGCGCCCCAGATCGCGGCCACCTGCGCGGACAAGGCCGCATCGTCCACGATGTCGGCCCGGTCAATCTCCGCCGCGTCCTTGTCGCTCGTCTCCAGGGAAACGGCGACCGCGAGCGCCATACGCCGGGCCCAGCCGGGCGAGTCGATCAGCACCTCGCGGGCCAGCGATACGCGCCGGTCATGGTCTTTCGCGGCGGGGTCTTCGCTGGCGATGGCAAGCGCCGCTTGCACCAGGGCCACCTCCACCTTGTCGAGAAAAAACTGGTTTTGAGCCAGGTTCCGCTTATCTTGAAACTGAAGGGCCATGAAACGCTCCTTTAGAGGTGAAACCAGCCGTTTGTGTCCGGGGTGAGGGTAGCGTTCCCGCCATTGGGCGTGAGCGGGAGACCCGGCGAACCGCTGGCGGTATCGCAAAAGAAAATCAGGCGGCTCGTCCCTTCCACCCCGGTGTCCAGGTAGATCACAAAGGCCTCGATTTCTTCTCCGGTCAGGCCGCTAAACACCACGGGGTCGGAATCGAACCACCCCAAGGTGAAGGTTTTGTTGGCGAGGTTCCCCGACGCGGACACGCGGCCCCCCGCCGGGATGTCGGCCAGAAATTCGTCCGTGTTTTCTGCCGGCGTCCAGTCGCCCGGTTCCGTGCCGGTCGAAACGAGCAGGATTTTCACGTTCCCGTCGAGGTCGACGTTGCCCTGAAGCCAGGCTTCATACGTTTTGCCGAAAATATACGCGGCCATGCGGCCTCCTTAAGACTCGATATACGCGCCTGCTTTCAGGCTGTTGACTTTCGCAATCGACCACGCGGCTGCGTCGGTCGGGTCGGTCAGGTGGGTCGTTCGCTTCCAGGCCGGAGAGGTCGAGCAGGGGAAGGCCGGGCCGTACCCATGCGCCGCCCCTTGCATCAGATGGCTTTTGACCTGCCGGGAGGCCGCCGCTTCCTCCAGCACCCGGAGGTCGTGCTGCACCCAGTGGACATAGTTCATCACCGTTTCATCGGCCAGATCGCAGGCAAACTGGTCGCCCGCCGTGTCCGCCGAAACATACGTCGCATCGCTGGCGTCCGCGACCAGCGGGTACAGGTCGCTGCCGGTCGACGGGGCAAAGTTGGTATTCTGGAAATCGGCGCTGGTCGGCAGCACGGTCATCTGGCTGTCCAGGAGCCGGTCGACTTCCTCGGCCGTGCCGCACTGGAGCGCCACATCGTCGAAATGGTAGACGATCCCGCTCACCCCGGCCGGGATGCCGAACCGGACGTTATCGGCCTGCGCCGCGCCTACGGCGGTGACGACCCCGCTCTCGTGCAGCGCCAGCTGGTCCGCGATATAGAGCCAGTATTCCCCTGTCGGGCCGGTGGCGAAATCCACCACCAGCTCCATCCAGGTCGCGACCTCGACCGGCACCACGACCGAGGCCGACGCTTCGGCCCCCGCGTTCCCGATCCGGCGCACCTTCCACAGCCCCGACACGGTGGTGAAGACCTCCATCTGGATCTGAGAGCCGTTCCTGAGCTGGAGAAAGTTGTTCTCCTTGAGCGTGTCGGTTTTCATGCGGCAGGACACCACCCACCGGGGCGCAGCGGTCAGCGTCTGCTGGATCGTGGCAAAGGTCGTCCCGATGCGGATGCAGTTGCCGGTCATCCCGGGCACGCCCACCGCCAGGTTGAAATAGTTGTTCCAACTGGTCCACAGCCCTTGCATCTGATCTTCCGCCACCCCGTCGAAGGGCTCGGCAAAATGCTCCATTAACGCACCTCGTAGAGTTTCGCCCGCACCCGCAGGTTCACGCGGCTGTCGGTTCGCCGCCCGTCGTCCATATCCGCGACTTTCGCCCGCGCCTGGAGCCAGAAGAGGCGATTCTTCGCCCCGATGGTCCACAGCTGGAGCCCTTGCCCCCAGGCCAGCCAGACCGGATCGCGGGCGGTGACAAACGGGGCCAGCCGCCAGCAGTCCGCCGACTCCCCTTCCGGCACAATCAGGGCCGACTCGGTAAAGAGCGGTTTCCGGCAGCGAGCCGCGCACAGGATCGGACGGCTCGCCTGCTGAATCCAGGGTTTCAGCCACTGGCGCGGCCAGCCGGATTCCACCGGCGCGGCTTCCGTATCCTGGCTGATCTCGGTCCCGTCGGTTTCGCCGGCGGTGGGGTTCATCCAATACAGTTTCAGGAAGTCTTGACTCATGGCTTATCGGAAGTGCAAGGGCCGGTCGAGATCGACCGCAGCGCGGCCCTCCAAACGCGGGGACGGCTGCCCGAGCAAGGCCAGCATCCGCTCCTGGTTGTCCACGCGGGCCTCTAACGTCTGGATCCGCGCCTGGAGACGCTCATTTTGCGCCCGCAGGCGGGCCAGGTCTTCGCGCACAATCGGATCGCTCGTCATCAGTTCAGGCATGGACGCGGCCCCCCTTCTGAGCGTCCAGCGGTTCGTATTCCACCCACAGCCGCTCAATCGTGGCCTGCGCGGCGCCGGGGACGTTCCCGGAGAGCGTAATCCGGGCCGTCGCCTGCTGCACAGCCACATCGAACACGTTCTTGCTGGTGTTGTCGGGCAGGGTCAAGATCTGGGCGGTCGCCGGGAGGCCGTTGACGCTCACCTGACACCGGCCCTGCCCCTCGACCTCGATCAAGGTAATCCGCGACTTCGACGGGAACGGCACGTCGAGACTGTATTCCCAGAATTCGGTGGGCGGGCCATCGAGGGTATAAAGGCCGTCCTCGCCGGCCAATACCAGGCCTTGCCCCGGCAAATCCGAGGCGGTCTGCAAGACCATCTCCGAAGGATCGAACACAAAGCGGCTCCAATGACCCTCTTCATGCCACCACAAAACGCGCTCAGCAGAAAGCCTATCGTGCACCACCCCATAGTAGCCCTTCTCGCTTTCGTTCCATTCCAGGAACTCGGAGGCGAACAGTTCGCTCCGGAAGGGGCGGGTGATCTCGTCCCCTTCGGTCGTATACACGCCGTCTTGCATCAGCAGCAAAGTGTCACTGACCCCGCTGGCCCGGCCCCGGCCCTTGCGGACGCGACGGAGCGGCGGGGTTTCGTTGTCGGGCAGCCCGGCCAGGACGTGAATCCCTTCCGGGCCCACGCAAAACAGGACGTTTTCGCTCGGCACGAGCTGATAGGCCACGTTCGGGAGCGTCAGGATGCGCCCGGACGAATTCCCCCCGAAGGCGAAGCTGTCCGCCGCATCGGAGACCCAGAGTCTCCCGTCCGAGGTGGACAGCACCAGCCGCCCGTTCCAAAAGACCGCGGCCAGGATGAGCGGGGCTTCTCCGGTCTCGACATGGGGGAAGGCCCAGCCCTGGTAGATGTCCGAACGGGCCACTTGCGCGTCCCGCAGGTCAAACAGATACCAGTAGCGTACCGTCGTCTCCCCGTCGACCACATCCTCGACTACGACCGGAACGGCCCGAAACGTGCCGTCTTCGGCGGCAAACCAGGCCGTGAAGCGCGTGCGGGCCGGGGCCGTGTAGGGGAGGCCGAGGGCCAGCGTAAACCCGTCCATCGTGAGGCCGCTCTGGGTCGTCACGGTCGGGTGGCTGTCCTGGGCCATCGCCGACGGGAGGCCCACGCCGGCGGGGAGCGCCTGGCTCGTCTGCTGGGTCAGCCCCAGGAAGGGGAGGTTCGCAGGCAACACATAATACCCGTCGCCGGGCTGCAAAATGCCGGCGCTATGCCCGTAACGAAACGCAAACGTGCCCGCGCCGGGCAGTCCCGTCCCGACAAACTTGATCTTGTTCACCCGCTTCCCCAGGGCCAGCATGTCATCGGTCGCCAGGTAAATCGAGCGCCGGCGCATCACTGTGGGGTCGGTCAGGTCGAGCACGAAGTTTTCGAGCAGCGAGCCGTCGGCGGCTTTGGCCTTTTCGGTCGGGTCGATCCGGGTGCCGACGCTGTCGTAGAGTTCCACTGAGATTTTGGTCGCCGCCGGGTCAATGTTGGAGAGCGTGGCAAAAAAGGGCAGCTCGAAGGCGTTCAAGGGGAAGTTCCCCACCGCGCACTCGAACGAAAAGACAAAATCCCCCGTATAGGCGACTTCATACATCCCCGTGCCCGCGTTGTAGCTACCCGTCGCGTTCACGTCATCGTCCCCGTCCCAATCCATACTCTTGACGACGAACGTATGCGATTCGTCGAGGTTCGTCACCGCGTTACGGGCGGTGCATTGAAACATCTTGATCGGGTAGGTGTAGGAGAGCACGTCGAACACGTGTCCCCCGACATTGATGTAAAGCTTATCCCCTAAGGGCAAGAACTGCGGCACGGCCAGGGCCGCGTTGAAGAAGTCGTCCTCTTCGCCCACGCCGACGTTGTCCGTCCGGTAAACCGGAACCGGCCCCAGCACGAGGTTGAAGCGTTTCAGCCACAACCGCGCGCCCGACGCATGGCCCTTCGAGAGAAGCGCGATCACGGTTCCGAGCACGCCGGAGGAGGACTCCTTCACGATCTGCGTCAGCCCGACAAACGATTCCCCGGCCCCTAACGGTTCGGAGAGCGCGTGCCACACTTGCGGGGTGGGCCGGGGCACGAGGCAGCCGTCCACGAGGCGCAGATTATGCACCCGCACGTTCGGGCGGGACGCCGTGTTCCAGCCGGTCAGGGGCAGTTCGACTCTCATGTGATCGAGACGCTCCTCTCCGGAGGGCAGAACCTTCCCCGCTGCCGGCGCTTGA